>NZ_JBFAKK010000002.1:295733-772819 GCF_040655735.1 Phytomonospora sp. NPDC050363 | reverse complement strand
CGCCCCCAGCACCCCCGCTGGGTGGCTTCGCCCCCAGACCCCCACCAAGGACTCCGTCCCTGGACCCTGCTGGGGCGCTGCCCCAGACCCCGCCAAGGACTCCGTCCCTGGACCCGGTTGTGGGCCTGGGCTCGGCGCCGTGGGGCCCACGGCCAGTGCCCGTGCCCGGTGCCCGGTGGCCCGTGCCCGGCGCCCGGCGCCCGGTAGCCAGTGGCCACGGCTCCCGGCGGCTGCTCACGCAGCCGCCACACGCGTGCCATGCCGGACGGGCCGCGAGGCTTGCCCGCCTCGCACCACCCCCTCCCCACGTACCCTCCCCCCATGCCGTCCCCCATGTCCTCCCCCACCCCGTCCCCCATGTCCTCCCCCACCCCGTCCCCCACGCCCTCCCCGGCCGCCGTTGCCGCCGCCGTTGAGGCCTGGGTGCTCAACCCTCCCGGCACCCGTCTCGCCGAGACCCCCGAATACCGCATCGCCCTCTTCCCCGCCCCCTTCCCCGACCCCCTTCAGCTCCAGTGGGTCCGCTCCTCCCGCCCCGCCCGCGCCGTCCTCGACGACGTCGTCGCCCACGCCCGAACCTTCGGTCTCCCCGAGATCCACGTCCACGCCCGCCTCAGTTCCCCCGAAGGCTTCGACGACGCCCTCGTCGCCCGCGGCGCCCAGCTCGTCGACACCGGCGACATCCTCGCGATGGGCCTCCCCTCCCCCGTGGAGTCCCCCGACGTCCCCGGCCTCAAGACCCTCTGGCGCACGACCCCTGCCGTGGCGCGTGACGCCAACACGATCGGCATCCGCACCTTCGGTGGCGAACCCGCCCCCGACGACGCCGTCGCCCAGCGGGCCGCCGCCGACGCCGAGACCGTCGCGGCCGGAACCGGCGGCGCCCTGGTCGCCTACCTCGACGAGGTGCCCGCCGCGATCGCCGGCGTTGAGATCGTCGACGGTGTGGCCCGGCTCTGGGGCGGCGGCGTCCTGGAGCCCTACCGCGGCCGGGGCGTCTACCGCGCCCTCGTTGCCGCCCGCCTGGCGTACGCCACCGAGCACAACGCCACCATGGCCCTCACCCAGGGCAGGGTCTCCACCAGTTCCCCGATCCTGCGCCGCATCGGCTTCACCTCATACGGTCAGGAACACTCCTACCGACTCCCCCTGACCTGACCGGCACCCCAGGTCCCCGGCCCCGTTCCCGCCCCTGCCCACACCTCACCCGTAGACCGCGTACTCGTCCACCAGCCGCATCGCCTCGGGGTCCAGGTCGGCCCGGACCACCAGCTCCGCCGTCGACGCGAAGGTCCCCGACAGCTCCCGCACCGCCACGATCCGCTCGGCGGTCCGCTCGTCGATCCCCCGCATCGCCGCCAGTACCTCCGCCGGCGCGTGGTTGACGTCGACGAGTCCCCCGTCGTCGTAACCGAGTTCCAGGTCAGGTCGCCCGATGCCCAGCTCGTCGGCCATCGCCGGGTCGTCCTTCAGCAGCCGCCGTGCCCGCACCCGCCGTTCGCGGCGGGCCAGTACCCGGGCCTCGGCCTCGTCGGTGGGGACGACGCGGGCGGGCCGTTCGGTGTCGGCGGCGCGCGGTGGGAAGACCTTGTTGCGGATCATGAAGGCGTGCGCGGTGCTCCCGAAGAGCAGCGCGAACAGGGAGACCATCGCGATCGGGTTCACGTTGCCGTACTCGCCGTCGGCGAGGTTCTGGCCCTCCATCGCGAACAAGGTGATGTAGGCGATCGCCATCCCCGCGTAGGCGAAGGCCGCGATCCCCGCGACCACCGACTTCAGCTTCGCGGCGGCGTGCCCGAACATGATCGGTGCGCTCAGCCCGGCCGTCAGCAGCGGCGAGATCGCCCACACCACCGACACGAACTGCCGCAGCGCCTCCCGGATCCCCGACGCGTCGGCGTTGTTGATCGCCCGGAACAGCGAGTCCATCGCCTGCTGCGCCTGCGCCGAACGCCGATGCCCGTGGGAATGCGCGTGCCCATGCGAGTGCCTGAGCGTGCGGGCGTGCCCCGCACCGTGCGCCATGGGAGCCACCGCACTGCCGTCCACCGGCCGGGGCGGCGGCCAGTTCTCGGGCTGGTTGACGAACTCGGTGTCGGGCACCACGTGCACACCCAGCGCCCGGGCCGCGACCACCTTCGGGTCGCGCGGGCTGACGGTGTCGTCGGTGACGATGTACGTGACGGAGTCGAGGGCGTGCCGCGCCAGTCGCAGGCCGCGTTCGTGGGCGAGGCGCCTGGCGTTCGAGGCGCCGGGGCCGGATCCGAGGACGAGGATGCGCATGAGACCCCTCCGACTGGGCACGATGGGTGGCCGGCCCCTTAAAAGGTATCCGGATTCCCTTGCCGCGCAAGGAATCCAGCGCGGACTCAGGGATTAATCAGGGGCGCCTCGTCCACCCGCCGGAGTCCGTCTACGACTTTCGGTACGCCCACGCCTCCGCCACGCCGACGACGGCGGCGGCCCCGTCGGCGAGCAGCGGGCCGCCGACGCTCACGGCCCCACCGCCCGGGCCAGGGCCGCGAACAGCAGCACGGTCGTCGCCGCTCCCGGGTCGACGTGTCCGGCGGAGCGTTCGCCGAGGTAGCTCGCGCGGCCTTTGCGCGCGACCATCGACGCGGTCGCGTCGCGTCCGGCGACGGCGGCCTCGTACGCGGCCGGCGCCGCGGTCGCCAGGTCCCCGCCTCCGCCGAGCACGGCGACGGCAGGACCCAGCGCGTCGATCATGGTCTTGTCGCCCTCGGCGGCGCCCCCGAGGACGCGCACGCCGTCGAGTCCGGCGGCCAGCGCCGCGGCGAACTCTCCGGAGCCGACGGTCTCGGCGTCGCCGAGCGCCTTGCCCGCCCGGCGGAGGAAGGTGCCGTACAGCGGCCCGGACGCGCCTCCGGTGCTGTTGATGAGCGCCGCGCCGGCCGCCTTCAGTACGGCGGCGGGTGTGGCGGCGTCGGCGACGGCGGTGGCGGCCGCCGCGAAGCCGCGCCGGAGGTTGAGGCCGTGGTCGCCATCACCGACGGCGGTGTCGAGCTCGGTGAGTTCGCGTTCGTGCTCGGCGACCAACGCGGCCGCGCCCGTGATCCAGGCCGCGCAGAGTTGCGCGTCGACGGTGGTCATCGGCCCCACCTCAGCGCGGGCGTCTCGACGGGCGCGTCCCACAGTTCCAGCAGGCGCGAGGTCAGGGTCATGACGGTGATGGAGCAGCCGGTCATGTCGAGCGAGGTCACGTAGTTCCCGACGAGCCGCCGGGTGATGCCGACCCCGCGCCCGGCGAGCCACTTCTCCACTTCGCCGTACATCGCGTACAGCTCGATGAGCGGGGTCGCGCCCATGCCGTTGACCATCACCAGGACCTCCCCCGACAGCGGCATGTCGTCGTCGATCGCCGCCAGGGCCTCCGCGGCGATCTCGCGCGCGGTCGCGACCGGTCCCCGCCGGCGCCCCGGCTCACCGTGGATGCCGACCCCCCACTCCATCTCGGCGGGCCCGAGATCGAATCCCGGGCGCCCGACAGCCGGGACCGTGCCGGCCGACAGCGCCACCCCGTACGACCGCGAGCGCGCGTTGACCTCCCGCGCGAGTTCGGCGACGGCGGCCAGCCCGGCGCCGGCCTCGGCGGCGGCTCCGGCGATCTTCTCGACGAAGACCGTGGCGCCCGTCCCACGACGCCCGGCGGTGTGCGTCGAGTCGGTCACGGCCACGTCGTCGTCGACGATCACGGTGGCGACCTCGATGTCGTCGTCCTCGGCGAGTTCGGCGGCCAGGGCGAAGTTGAGGACGTCGCCGGTGTAGTTCTTGACGACGTGGAGAACGCCGGCGCCGCCGTCGACGGCTGTCGTCGCGGTCTGGATCTGGCCGGGGACCGGTGAGGTGAACACCTCACCGGGGCAGGCTGCGTGGAGCATGCCGTGGCCGACGAAGCCGGCGTGGAGCGGCTCGTGACCGGAGCCGCCACCGGAGACCAGGGACACCCTCCCAGGGGTCGGGGGTCTGGTGACGATGCGCAGGTCACGGTCGACGGTGAGGCCCGGATGGGCGGCGGCGAAGCCGTGGAGGGCATCGGTGAGCAAGGTCTCAGGGCTGTTGATCAGCTTCTTCACGTTCACCTCGCAGCAGGCGTGTTCCTGTCACGCTAGTGGCTGTGGGCCTCGGCTTGGGCGTGCGTAGCGTGGAATAGTCGAGGACGGTAAGTCGTTTCGATACCCGTGGACGGTATGAACCGTCGCGTAACCTGCGAGACCAGCGAGCTGGAGGACCCATGGCGACCGTGGACCTGACCAAGGAGACGTTCGAGAAGGCGATCAGCGAGGAGGGAATCGTCCTCGTCGACTTCTGGGCGGACTGGTGCGGTCCCTGCAAGCGCTTCGCGCCGACCTACAAGAAGGTCAGCGAGGAGCACACGGACGTGGTGTTCGGCAAGGTCGACACCGAGGCCGAGCAGGACCTCTCCCGCGCCGCCGGTATCACCTCGATTCCCACGGTGATGGCGTTCCGGGACGGCATCCTGGTGTTCGCGCAGCCCGGCGTCCTCCCCGAGAGCGGCCTGAAGGCCGTCATCGAGAAGGTCAAGGGCCTCGACATGAACGAGGTCCGCAAGCAGGTCGAAACTCAGTAGTTTCGGCGAGCGCGAGACTTCGGGCCGGTGCCTCGGTCACCGGCCCTTCGCGTGCCCGCAAACGCCGGGAACCCGGCAGGCGACGCCGGGCACCCGCCAGTTCAGGCGTGACCAGACGTCGGGGACCCGGCACCGGAGGAGGTGCCGCAGCCCGATCCCATGCCTGTCAGGAGGTTTCGTCAGCCTCCGACCAAGCGAGCAGAGCGGCACCGAAGGACACGCTGAAGCGTTTGCACCACACCGTGACGCTGGTGATCTTCGTCAGGTCCGTTCCCTCGGGGACCTCGTACAGCTGGTCTCCCTTGTTCCCCTTCAGCTCGCCCAGCTCGACGTAGTACCCGTCGTCGAACACGTCCCAGGCGTCCTTCTCGACGGCCTGGTCGGTGATCCATACCCGCAGGTCGGGCCCGTCGCTGGTCTTGAGCCCGGCCAGGGCGAGCACGACCTTCCCGTCGGGTTGCCGGAAGAGCTGGGCGGTCCCGGTGGTCTCGTGCTCGTGGGTGATGAACTCGCCTTCGGCGAGCAGGTGGGCGATGGTCGGGTCGTCGGCGGTGGAGGGCCCGTCGGGGGTGGTCCCGTCGGAGGCGGTCGCGGCGCTGTCGGATGGGGCGGCCGCGACGGGCAGTTCCTCGTCGACGGTGTTGGTGGTCCACAGCTTCCACGGCTGGAACCAGAAGAGCCCGAAGGCGAGGGCGACGATCACGACGGCGGCGACGCCCAGGGCGATCGGTTTGCGGGCGAGCTTGCTCAGCATGGGTCGATTCCACCCGATCCGGGCGGTGAAAGCCAGACTCCGGCGGCTTACGAAACGATTACCGCGCCCGACGGCGTGCCCGGGGCTGCGTGCGGGGCGCCGCCGAAGCGGCGCCCCGCACGCGGTCAGCCCGTGTTGCGCATGCCCGCCGCGATGCCGTTGACGGTGGTGAGCAGCGCGCGCTGGAGCAGCGGGTCGGCGTCGCCGCTCTCCCGGTGGCGCGCGAGCAGCGATACCTGGAGGTGGTGCAGCGGCGCCAGATACCTGTCGCGGACGGTGAGCGTGCGGCGCAGCACCGGGTTGTGGTCGAGGAGTTCGTCCTCGCCGGTGACGCGCAGGACCTCGGTGACCGTTCGCGTGTGCTCTTCGCGGATGCGGTCGAACAGCGGCCGCAGCTCGGGGTCGGCGAGCTGCACGTAGCGGCTCGCGATGTCCAGGTCGGTCTTGGCGAGGGTCATCTCGACGTTCGACAGGAAGGTCCGGAAGAAGTGCCAGCGGGTGTACATCTCGTCGAGCAGGTCGCCGAGTCCGGCCTCGCGCGCGGCGGCCAGTCCGCTGCCGACGCCGTACCAGCCGGGCACGATCTGGCGCGACTGCGTCCAGCCGAAGACCCACGGGATCGCGCGCAGTCCGCCCAGTCCGGCGCCGGTGTCGGGCCGCTTCGCCGGCCGGGAGCCGATGTTGAGCGAGCCGAGCAGTTCGGTGGGCGTGACGGCCCAGAAGTACTCGGGCAGTCTCGGGTCGCCGACGAGGTCGCGGTAGGTGCCGTGGGCGGCGGCGCTGACCTGTTCCATGGCCGCGTACCAGGTGTCGAGGGTGCCGGACTGGAAGCGCGGCTCGGTGTGCAGCAGCGTGGCCCGAAGGACGGCGGCGACGGTCAGTTCGAGGTTCTCGCGGGCCAGCGCGGGCAGCGTGTACTTGTCGGAGATGACCTCGCCCTGCTCGGTGACCTTGATGGCGCCGTCGAGGGTTCCCCACGGCTGCGCCAGGATCGCCTCAAGGGTGGGGCCGCCGCCTCGGCCGACGGTTCCGCCTCGGCCGTGGAAGAGCCGCAGCTGCACTCCGTGGCGGGCGGCGACGTCGCGCAGTTGCCGCTGGGCGCGGTGGATCGACCACTGGCTGGTGGTGATGCCGGCGTCCTTGTTGGAGTCGGAGTAGCCGAGCATGACCTCCTGGACGTCGCCGCGCGCGGTGACGATCGCCCGGTAGGCGGGCACCGACAGCAGCGCGTCGAGCAGTTCCCCGGCGCCGGCGAGTTCGTCGACCTCTTCGAGCAGCGGCACGAAACCGATCGCCGCGCGTCCACTGTGGATGTCGACGAGGCCGGCCTCGCGGGCGAGCACGACGGCGGCGAGCACGTCGTCGATGCCCTGGGTCATGGAGATGATGTAGGACTCGATGACGTCGGGCCCGTAGCGCTTCTGGGCGGCGCGGACGGCGCGGAAGACGTCGATGGTCTTCTGGTTGCGCTCGTCGAGCTCGGTGTCCGGTGTGGACAGTGGGCGCCGGCCGCTGAGTTCCTTGATCAGCAAGGAGGTCCGCGACTCGCGGGAGAGGGTCTCGTATGGGACGGCCGGCGAAGGAAGAGCGGTACGGTCCGTGGGCGTCTGCTCGAAGCCGCCGGACTCCGGGCGACTGAGCGGCCTCGACGGCTCTGTGAGGCCGCCGATGCGCTCGTACATCTCGGCGAGCACGGCGTGGTGGGCGCCTGCGTGTTCGCGGACGTCCATGGTGGCCAGTTGCAGGCCGAAGGCGGTGATGGTGCGGATGGCGGTGGCGAGCCTGCCGTCGGCGATGAGTTCGCCGTGGTTGGCGGCCAGCGAGGCGCGCATGAGTTCGAGGTCGGCGACGATCTCGGCGGCGTCGGCGTAGTCGCGGCCCGGGCGGTGCGGGGTCGCGGCGGCCAGGCGGGCGCGGGTGAGTTCGAGGCGGGTGCGCATGGCGCGGGCCTTGAGGCGGTAGGGCTCCTCGGCGTTGACGCGGCGGAAGCGCGTGGGCAGTTCCGGCAGCGCCTTCAGGTCGGCGTGGACACTGGCGCGGAGTTCGGCGCTGGGTTCGGCGAGGCGCTCGGACACCGACACGTCGGCGATCACGGCCTCCAGGGCCCGCTCGGCGGCGCGGATGCCGTGCTCGTGCTGGATGAGCAGCACGTCGCGGGTCACCTCGGGCGTGACGAAGGGGTTGCCGTCGCGGTCGCCGCCGATCCACGTCCCGAAGCTCAGCGGCCGGGGAGGGGGTGTGGCGCCGAGGTCGGAGAGGGTGCGGTGGAGGTCGTCGAGGACCTGCGGGGCGGCCTCGTCGTAGAGGTCGGCGAGGTAGTAGACGGCGTTGCGGGCCTCGTCGGCCGGGTCGGGCCGGTTGACGCGCACCTCGTCGGTCTGCCAGAGCAGGTCGACGAGCTCCGACAGGCGCTTGTCGGTCGCGGCGGTGTCGGCGTAGCCGGTCAGGCCGGCGTCGGCGGCCTCGGCGTCGAGGAGGTCGGCGACCGCGCGCAGTTTCGACAGGATCGACCGGCGGGCGGCCTCGGTGGGGTGCGCGGTGAACACCGGCCGGATCTGGAGGCGCGCGGCCTTGGCGGTGATCTCCTCGGGCGACAGTCCGCGCTCGGTGATCAGGCGGGCCGCGTCGGCCAGGTGCCCGCCGTCGCGGGCGCGGCTGCGGCGCAGTTCGCGCGCGCGGTGGGCCTGCTCGGCGATGTTGGCCAGGTGGAAGTAGGTCGCGAAGGCGCGCGCCAGGCTGATGCTCGTCGGCAGGTCGAGCGTCGACAGGCGCGAGATCGCCAGTTCGTCGTTGGCCCGGACCAGCTTGCGGATCTCCTCGACGAGGTCGAGCAGGCCGGCGCCCTCCTGGCGCACGAGGCTCTGCCCGAGCAGCGCGCCGAGGCGGCGTACGTCGGCGCGAAGCGCGGTGTCGATCGCCGCGGCGGAGGCGCCGCTGGCCACTTCAGACATGCTCGGTCTCCCTCGTCTTCGGGGGCCGGACGGCGCTGTCCGTGGTCGCCGCAGATCTTACCCGGGGCAGCCGCCCCGTCACATCGACGTGAAGGACACCGCGTACTCGGCGGGCGCCGGAGGCTTCGACCACCGCGTGGCGGCCTCGGCGTCGGACCAGATCGCGCGCATCGGCCCGTCGGGGTGGACGCCGAGCGTCGCCCCGCCGGCGCCCGCCGGGATCTCGAAGACCGGGCCCGCGCAGGTCGCGCCCTGTCCGGCGCGGTCGCTGAGGTCGTCGACGTCGTCGTTGGCGGGCCGGACGGTCTCGCCCGCGACGGCCAGCGAGTAGCTGTCGCGGACCGCCAGGCGCCACTCGACGGCCGGTTCGTGCTTGGCCACGTCGGGTGAGAAGCCCCAGTAGGCGTTCGAGGAGCAGGTCAGCCCCAACCGCAGCCACACCTTCCCCTCGGCGGCCCACTTCCCCGCGACCCGGTCCCACGGTCCGCGCGAGGCGGTCGCGAAGCCCAGCGACAGGCTCACGTCTCGGGTGACGCCCTTCGCGGTGACGTCCCCGGAGGCCTCGTAGGCGCCGGTGAAGGCGACGTACTCGGCGAAGCCGTAGAACTCGGCGACCTCCCCGGCGCGCGTGCCGTCGCGCAGGTTCAGCGTCTGCGAACGGCCCGCCGTGGACACCGACAGCGCCACGGGCGCGCCCGCCGGCACCACCACCGCCAGCAGATCCCCGCACTCCAGCGGGTCGGACAACTCGACCGTGCGCTCCCCGACGGCCAGCCGCGAGACCGGCGCGCCGCCGTTGTCGCGCCAGTCGGAGCACTGGCTGGTGGCGACCTGGGTCAGCAGGATCTCGTACCCGGCCGGGGCGAGCAGCGGGCCGGGGAGGCCGTAGCGGTCGGCGTCGCCGGCGGAGACCTCGCCGGTGACCGAGACCGCGCGCTGCTTGAGGTAGAAGTCGGCGCCGATGAGCAGGCCGGCCGTGCCGGAGGTCGCGAACACCAGGTCGCCGGCGCCGTCGGCGTCGAGGGTCGGGGCGAGGCTGCCGTCGGCCTCGGCGACGAACCAGAAGTCGGCCGGTGAGCGCAGATCGGCCGGGGCGCGACCGCAGCCGGTGAACACGACCGCGAACGCCAGCAGGCACAGCGCGCGGTGTTTCGGGGCGGGCATGAGTGAAAGATAGTGGGGGCCTGAAACGGCCCTCGCCGCAGGTCAGAGTGGATCTAGCGCTCCTCGAAGTCGATCGCGCACCGCCCCTTCCGCCGCCTGTGCGGTCCGCCCGGCGAGGCCACGAGACCACAGTGGACAGTCGCGGCCGTCGAACGTCGTCGCAGGTCGCCGACGCATCAGCGGCCCGTCGTCGTCCTGAACCCGCACAAAGCACCCGAAGCTGCTTCCCTTGCGCCCCTGGCGATCTGCCCATCCGCCCAGCGCGGGCCGTCGTAGGCATCGGCTACCCTCACGTCCACAAAGGAGAGTGACTACTCATGGTGATGGGTCCGACGCACGCCGTTTCGGGTGCCGCGATCTGGCTGGCGGGCTCGGCGATCGCCGACGCCGTCTACGGTGTCCACCAGACGGCGTCCGAGCTGATGGTCGGCACGATCGTCTGCGCCGGCGGCGCACTGCTGCCCGACCTCGACTGCGCCGGCCGCGTCCTGAAGAACCGCGGCGGCTCGACCGTCGCGCGCACCTTCGGCCCGGTCACCATGATCATGGCCGAGGCCACCGAGCGCATCGCCTGGGGCTTCTACTCCATCACCCGCACCAAGAAGGACGGCAAGCGCAACAACGGACACCGCACGCTCACGCACTCCTGGATGTTCGCCGGGCTGATCGGACTGCTGTTCGGCTGGCTGGCCAACGAGTTCGGCAAAGCGGCGATGATCCCGATCCTGTTCTTCATGATCGGGCTGGCGCTGCGCGGGCTCATGGCCGAGGTCGCCAGGGAGAAGGGCTGGTTCGTCGTCCTGGTGATATCCGGCGTGGGCGCGTTCGGCGCCTACCGGCTGCTGCCGGAGAACCGCTCCTACTGGCTGATCGGCATCGCCGTGGCCGTCGGCTGCGTCATCCACACCCTCGGCGACATCATCACCAAGATGGGCTGCCCGCTGTTCTTCCCCCTGCCCATCAAGAAGCAGGTCTGGTACGAGATCGGCGTCCCCGACAAGATGGCCGTCAAGGTCGGCGGGCCCTTCGAGAAGAAGGTCCTCACCCCGGGGTTCACCATCCTCGGCGGCGTCGCCGCGATCGCGATGCTCCCCGAGGTCCGCGCCGCCATCGTCGCGCTCCTCGAATAGGACCCGCACAGGCGACACGCCACGAGTGACCCAACTCCCAAGACACTCGGCGGGCGCGGACGTAGGCTTGCCGAAGCGCACGACCACCCCCTCCCTCTCCCGGGCAGGGGGCGAGCCGTCGTGCCCTCAGCGCCGATCCACGAAGGTGTCACCATGTCCCTCGCAGGCCTGCTCACCGCCGCTCTTGCCGAACCCGCCCTCGCCCGAACCGCCGAACTCGCCCGCAACGCCACCGCCGCCGACGGCCTCGACCTCACCGGTCCGGCCTCGCTGCGGCCGTTCGTCGTGGGCGCGATCGCGTCGAAGGCCGACGGCGCCGGGCGCCCCGTCCTGGCGGTCACCGCGACGAGCCGCGAGGCCGAGGACCTCGCCGAGGCCCTGCGCTGCTTCCTCCCGCCCGACGAGGTCGCCTTCTACCCCGCCTGGGAGACCCTCCCCCACGAGCGCCTCTCCCCGCGCTCCGACACCGTGGGCCGCCGCCTGGCCGTGCTGCGCCGCCTCGCGCACCCCGACCCGAACGACCCGCAGCGCGGCCCGGTCCGCGTCGTCGTCGCGCCGGTGCGCAGCGTCCTCCAGCCGCAGCTCAAAGGGCTCGGCGACCTCGTCCCCGTGCACCTGTCGATCGGTGCGAGCGCCGACCTGACCGAGGTCACCCAGGCCCTGTCCGACGTCGCCTACGCCCGCGTCGACCTGGTCGAGAAGCGGGGCGAGTTCGCCGTGCGCGGCGGGATCCTCGACGTGTTCCCGCCCACCGAGGAGCACCCGCTGCGGGTGGAGTTCTGGGGCGACGAGGTCGAGTCGATCCGCTACTTCTCCGTCGCCGACCAGCGCTCCCTCGACAAGGCCGAGACGCTGTGGGCGCCGCCGTGCCGCGAGCTGCTGCTGACCCCCGACGTGCGCGCCAAGGCCCGTGAGCTGGGCCGCCAGTACCCGGGCCTGTCGGAGCTGACCGCGAAGCTGTCCGAGGGCATCCCCGTCGAGGGCATGGAGTCCCTCGCCCCCGCACTGCTGGGCCCCGACCGCCTCGAACTGCTCACCGACTGCATGCCCGCCGGGACGGTCGTGATCTCCTGCGATCCCGAGCGCATCCGCACCCGCGCCCACGACCTCAACGCCACCAGCGAGGAGTTCCTGGCCGCCGGCTGGGCCGCGGCCGCCGAGGGCGCCAGCACGCCCATCGACCTGGGCGCGGCGGCCTTCCGGGGCATCGCCGACGTCCGCGAGGCCGTCGGCGAGCGCGGTCAGGCGTGGTGGAACCTCACGCCGCTGGGCGACATGGACGCGATCCCGCTCGGCGCGCAGGAGGCGCCGAAGTACCACGGCGACAACGCCCAGCTGCTCATCGACCTGCGCGCGCACATGAAGGCCGGGCGCCGGGTGGCGCTGGTCTTCCCCGCGCACGGTCCGGCCGAGCGGGCCGTGGAGCTGCTGCGCACCGCCGAGTTCGGCGCGCATCTGGCCACGAGCGTCGACACGCTCGCCGACTTCGAGCCGGGCACGATCACGGTCACCACCGGTGCCCTGGGTTCGGGCTTCGTCGACGAGACCGCCGGCATGGCCGTCATCACCGGCGACGACATCACCGGCGGGCGCGGCACGAGCACCCGCGACATGCGCAAGATGCCCTCGCGCCGGCGCGGCGGCGTCGACCCGCTGGAGCTCAACCCGGGCGACTTCATCGTCCACGAGGCGCACGGCGTCGGCCAGTACATCGAGATGGTCCGCCGCACCATCAACGACGCCGAGCGCGAGTACCTCGTCATCGAGTACGCGCCCAGCAAGCGCGGCCAGCCCGGCGACCGCCTGTTCGTGCCGACCGACCAGCTCGACCAGCTGACCCGCTACGTCGGCGGCGAGCAGCCCACCGTGCACCGCCTGGGCGGCGCCGACTGGCAGAAGACGAAGGCGCGCGCCCGCAAGGCCGTCAAGGAGATCGCCGCCGAGCTGATCAAGCTCTACGCGGCCCGGCAGGCCACCGAGGGCTACGCCTACGGCGAGGACACGCCCTGGCAGCGCGAGCTGGAGGACGCCTTCCCGTACCACGAGACGCCCGACCAGTTGTCGGCGATCGAGGAGGTCAAGGGCGACATGCGCAAGCTGATGCCCATGGACCGGCTCATCTGCGGCGACGTCGGCTACGGCAAGACCGAGATCGCGGTGCGGGCGGCCTTCAAGGCCGTCACCGAGGGCAAGCAGGTCGCCGTCCTGGTGCCCACGACGCTGCTGGCGCAGCAGCACTACAACACCTTCACCGAGCGGATGTCGCAGTTCCCGGTGACGATCGGGCAGCTCTCGCGCTTCCAGACGCCCAAGGAGGCCGAGGAGGTGCTCAAGAAGATGTTCACCGGCGAGATCGACATCGTCATCGGCACCCACCGCATCCTCCAGCCGACCACCCGCTTCAAGGACCTGGGGCTGGTCATCGTCGACGAGGAGCAGCGCTTCGGCGTCGAGCACAAGGAGCACCTCAAGCAGCTCCGCGCGGCCGTGGACGTGCTGTCGATGTCGGCCACGCCGATCCCGCGCACCCTGGAGATGGCGATCACCGGCATCCGCGAGATGTCGACGATCGCCACGCCGCCCGAGGAGCGCCACCCCGTCCTGACCAGCGTCGGCGCCTACGACGAGCGGCAGATCACCGCCGCCATCAAGCGCGAACTGCTCCGCGACGGGCAGGTGTTCTACCTGCACAACCGGGTCGAGTCGATCGAGCGGGCGGCCCGCCGCATCCGCGAGCTGGTGCCCGAGGCCCGCGTGGTCACCGCGCACGGGAAGATGGGCGAGGACCGGCTGGAGAAGATCATGGTCGGCTTCTGGGAGAACGAGTACGACGTCCTGGTCGCCACCACGATCATCGAGTCGGGCATCGACATCCCCAACGCCAACACCCTGATCGTCGAGCGGGCCGACATGCTCGGCCTCTCCCAGCTCCACCAGATCCGCGGGCGCGTCGGCCGCGGACGCGAGCGCGCCTACTCCTACTTCCTGTACCCGCCCGACAAGCCGCTCACCGAGCACGCCCACGAGCGGCTGGCGACGATCGCGCAGCACACCGAGCTGGGCGCGGGCATGTACGTGGCGATGAAGGACCTGGAGATCCGCGGCGCCGGGAACCTGCTGGGCGGCGAGCAGTCGGGACACATCGCCGGGGTCGGCTTCGACCTGTACGTGCGCATGGTCGGCGACGCCGTGCAGTCCTTCAAGGGCGACAAGCGCGAACCGCTCCAGGAGGTCAAGGTCGACCTGCCCGTCGACGCCAACATCCCCTACGACTACATCTCGGTGGAGCGGCTGCGGCTGGAGATGTACCGCAAGCTCGCCGAGGTCCGCACCGAGGAGCACCTGGCCGAGGTCCGCGCCGAGATGGTCGACCGCTACGGCGAGGCGCCCGAACCCGTCGGCAACCTCGTCGAGGTCGCCCGCTTCCGGCTCATGCTGCGCCGCTACGGGCTGGCCGAGGTCGCCCTCCAGGGCCGGCACGTGCGCTTCTCGCCGATGCCGCTGCTCGACTCCAAGCAGCTGCGCCTCAAGCGCTACTACCCCGACGCGGTGTACAAGACCGCCGGCGACGTGGTGTCCCTTCCCCGGCCGACCACCGGCCGCATGGGCGGCGCGCCGCTGTCGGGATTGCCGCTGCTCAAGTGGGCCGGAGAGCTGGTCACGACCGTCCTCGACGCACCTGCGCCGGTCCGGTGAAGCTCGGATAGGCTGCTTGCCGTCGTGGGAACAACCGAGGGCACTACGAAGGACAGAGGGACGCCGTGACCGCCTTGACCGTACGTCGCATCGCCGCCAAGGCGGCCATCGCCGGTGTGGGCCTGCTCGCCGTGGCGGGGCTGTCGGCCTGCCGGGTCGAGACGGGCGCCGCCCTG
Organism: Phytomonospora sp. NPDC050363; assembly: GCF_040655735.1. Lineage (NCBI taxonomy): Bacteria > Bacillati > Actinomycetota > Actinomycetes > Micromonosporales > Micromonosporaceae > Phytomonospora > Phytomonospora sp. NPDC050363. Next base: position 758,339 of record NZ_JBFAKK010000002.1, on the reverse strand, counting down.
TTCGTGCAGGACGAGCGCGTCACCGAGCAGCAGGTGGACGACATCGTGGAGAGTGCGCCGGAGATCGGGCCCGACGGGCCGATCGAACTGGCCACCGCCCGGCGCAACGTGGTGACCTGGCTGGCGACCTCCGAACTCGCCGAGCGCGTCTCGGCCGAGACCGGCACCGCCCTGCCCACGCCCGACTACGCCGGCGAAGCGGCCCTACTCAAGGTCGACGGCGACAACGAGTACGCCCGCCTCCAGGCCCAGCACAAGGCCTACCTACCCGTCCTGGTCTCCGGAGCCGCCCCCGCCGAGCTCACCGACGAGATGTCGGCGGAGATCCTGGCGCCGGTCACCGAGGCCACCGGCAAGCCCACCTCGGACTACCAGCCCGGACTGGCCCAGGTGTTCACCGAGCCCGCCGCCCAGGCCGCCCTCGGCCAGCGCCAGGCCCTGGCGGACCTCGTCGCCGAGTACGACGTGCTCGCCAACCCGCGCTACGGCGACCTCGGCATCGGCCTGGGCGTCATGACCCTGGTCGACCCGTCCACCCAGCAGCAGTTCCAGCTCGCCCTGGTCGCCCCGATCCCCACCACGACCTCCTGACATGCCCGCCCGCATCGTCCTCCTCGTCACCTCCCCGCGCATGCCCGCCGGAATCCTGTCCGCCGACGCGTGGGACGAGCTGCGCCGCGCCGAGGCCGTCTTCACCGGCGCCGACTCGGCGCAGGCCGTGGCGATCCGCCGCGCCGGCGTGAACGTCAGCGTCCTCGAACCGGACACCGCCGCCGACGTACTGCTGTCCACCGTGGACGGTGAGACGACCGTGTGGCTGTCGGCCGCCGACGGCGATCCGCGCCTCGCCCGCACCCTGGGCACCCGCCTGGCCAAGGACCCCAAGCTCGCCGAGATCGAGCTGTGCCACGGGTCCTGGGACCCGCCCGGCGGACGGCTCCTCGACGTGGTGTCCACGATGGACACGCTGCGTTCGCCGGGCGGCTGCCCGTGGGACGCCGAGCAGGACCACGAGTCGCTGCTGCCCTACCTGGTCGAGGAGACCTACGAGGTCATCGACGCGGTGAAGTCCGGCGACAAGGCCCACCTGCGCGAGGAGCTGGGCGACCTGCTCCTCCAGGTGATGTTCCACGCGCGGATGGCCGAGGACGACACCGACGAGGAGACCCGCTTCGGGATCGACGACGTCTCGGGCGACCTGGTCGCCAAGCTCGTGCGCCGCCACCCGCACGTCTTCGCCGACGTGAAGGTGACCGACGCCGGTCAGCTCAACGACAACTGGGAAGCGATCAAGGCCGAGGAGAAGCCGCATCGCGAGTCGGCGATGGACGGCGTGGCGATGTCGCAGCCCTCGCTGCCGCTGGCCGCGAAGCTCCAGTCGCGGGCCGAGCGCGCGGGCCTCGGCGAGGGCCTGACCGACGCCGCCGGAACCGGCGAGCTCACCGAGGAGAGCCTCGGAGCGGCCTTGTTCGAGCTCGTCGCGAAGGGCCGCGAGGCCGGGCTGGACGCTGAATTGGCGCTTCGCCGGGCCGCGCTGGACTTCGCCGAGCGGGTGCGAACTGCGGAGAAGTCCGCCGGGGCGTGAACCGGCGAAACGGCATCGTCAACTATCTGACTGCGAATACACCCATATCCCGCTAGGGCGCTTGAAAAGGCATGTTCCAGTGGGCAAAAGGTGGCAAAACAGCCCCTGGATCCCGTACACCTCCGTCCGGTATCGTCGTTGCCCATGTCCCCCGACGACGCAAGCGCGACGGTCGCCCAGGTCCCCGGGAGCACGATGGTGGCCCTGGAGAACCCTTCGGTATCCGACGGCCCCGACCTATGGCGCCTGGCCCGTGAGGCCGGATCCCTCGATGTCAACTCGCCCTACGCCTACCTGATCTGGTGCCGCGACTTCGCCGCCACCAGTGTGGTGGCCCGCGACGAAGACAGACCCGTCGGCTTCATCTCCGGCTACACGCGGCCGGAGCGAGCCGAGACCCTCTTCGTCTGGCAGGTGGCAGTCGCGCCGACCCACCGGCGACAGGGCCTGGCCCGGCGGATGCTCGATCACCTCGCCGACTCCCTTGTCCCGCAAGGGGTTTCGAGTGTCGAGGCGACCGTCACGCCGTCCAACGAATCGTCCACACGGCTTTTCACCTCGTTCGCGCAGGCGCGCGGGGCGGCCGTGCAGCGGGACGTGCTGTTCACCGAGAACCATTTCCCCGGCGACGGTGCCCATGAGCCGGAGGTCCTGTTCCACATAGGACCTTTTGCGGGTTCGGCGCCGAGTCTTTCGGGTAGATAGGTTCCGCGACCGGGTTCTGCCGACCCGGTGGCGTGCTTCACCGTGCCCAACGGCGGGGGCGGTGCACGTCGGCGCACAGCTGAAACAGGCCGACCCTGGAGGATAATGCGGGTTTTCGAAGAAACCGAATCGCAGGTCCGATCCTATTGCCGCGGCTGGCCCGCGGTGTTCGTCCGCAGCAAGGAAAGCCACATCTACGACGAGTCCGGCAAGCCCTACCTGGACTTCTTCGCCGGCGCCGGCGCACTCAACTACGGACACAACCATCCGGTGCTCAAGAACGCGCTCATCGAGTACCTCACCGACGATCACATCGTCCACTCCCTGGACATGTACACCGAGGCCAAGGCCGGGTTCCTGGAGACCTTCCGGGAACTGATCCTGCGCCCGCGCGGCCTCGACCACAAGGTCCAGTTCCCCGGCCCGACGGGGACCAACGCCGTCGAGGCGGCCCTCAAGATCGCCCGCAAGTTCACCGGGCGCACGACCATCGCGCGCTTCACGAACTCCTTCCACGGCATGACGCTCGGCTCGCTCGCCGTCACCGGCAACGGGGCCAAGCGGCACGGCGCGGGCGTTCCCCTCGAACACACGCTGACGCTCCCCTTCGACCAGTACCTGGACGGGAGCACGCCCGACCTGCTGTGGCTGCGGCGCCTGATCGAGGACTCCAGCAGCGGCGTCGGCCTTCCGGCGGCGGTGATCGTGGAGACCGTGCAGGGCGAGGGCGGCATCAACGTGGCCAGCCCGGAATGGCTGCGCGCGCTGGCGAAGCTGTGCGAGGAGCACGCCATGCTCCTCATCGTCGACGACGTGCAGATGGGCTGCGGCCGCACCGGACCGTTCTTCAGCTTCGAGGAGGCCGGTGTCGTGCCCGACATCGTGTGCCTCTCGAAGTCGCTGAGCGGGTACGGGCTGCCGTTCGCGGTGACCCTGCTCAAACCCGAACTCGACATCTGGGAACCGGGCGAGCACAACGGGACCTTCCGCGGATTCAACCCGGCATTCGTGACCGCGACGGCCGCGCTGGAGGAGTTCTGGCGGGACACCTCGCTGCACGAGCGGGTCGCCGCGCACGGATCCCTTGTGGACGATGAGCTGCGGCGGATCGCCGCGGAGCACCCCGACGCCGGCACCGACGTGCGCGGCCGCGGGCTGGCGCGGGCACTGTCCTTCGACGACCCGATGGTCGCCGGAGTGGTGTGCCGCAACGCCTTCGAGCGGGGACTGCTGCTGGAGACCGCCGGCAGCGAGGACGAGGTGGTCAAGCTGCTCCCGCCGCTGACCACGTCGCGGGAGGAACTGGAGACCGGTCTGTCCATTGTGGGCGAATCGGTGCGGGCGGCGCGGAAGGAGCTGGCATGATCGTTCGAACCCTGGAGGACATCGCGGGAACCGACCGCGACGTCGTCGGCAACGACCGGGACAAGGCGAAGGGGACCTGGCGTTCACTGCGGCTGGTGCTGGCCCGCGAGGGCGTCGGCTTCTCCCTGCACGACACCGTTCTGTACGCCGGAACGCAGACGTCCATGTGGTACGCCAACCACATCGAGGCCGTCTACGTCATCGACGGCGAGGGCGAACTCGTCGACCACGACAACGGGGAGACCCACAAGCTTGCGCCCGGAACGATGTACCTGCTCGACGGGCACGAGAAGCACACCCTGCACGCGCACACCGACCTGCGGACGGTCTGCGTGTTCAACCCGCCCGTGACCGGACGCGAAGTGCACGACGCCGACGGCGTGTACCCCCTGATGACCGAGCCCGGAGAGGAAAGCTGATGTACGCGACCGACCACGGAGTACGTGACCTTTACCCGACCCGGGTCGGCGCCGAGGCGGCGCTGCTCTACCGCAAGGAGGACCCGGTCGTCTACGGCCGTCACACCGACGGCCTGCTCGACCAGGCGACGCTGGAGTCCTATGAGGACAACGGTTTCCTCACCGTCGAGGAGCTGATCACGCCCGCCGAACTGCTGGAGTACCAGGCGGAGCTGGAGCGGCTGCTCAACGACGAGGCCATCAAGGCCGACGAGCGAACGGTGCTGGAGAAGGACTCCGGCGAGGTCCGCTCGATCTTCGAGGTGCACAAGATCAGTGAGACGATCGCCTCGCTGGTGGCCGACGAGCGAGTGGTCGGCCGCGCCCGCCAGATCCTCGGCGGGGACGTCTACGTGCACCAGTCGAGAGTGAACTACAAGCCCGGTTTCAAGGGCAAGGAGTTCTACTGGCATTCCGACTTCGAGACCTGGCACGCCGAAGACGGGATGCCGCGGATGCGCGCGGTGAGCATCTCGATCGCACTGACCGACAACCACGCCTACAACGGCGGACTGATGATCATGCCGGGTTCGCACAAGACCTTCGTGTCGTGCGTCGGTGAGACCCCGGCCGATCACTATCGGGAGTCGCTGAAGGAGCAGGAGGTCGGCACGCCCGATCCACTGAGCCTCTCGGTGCTCGCCGAGAAGCACGGGATCGAGCAGTTCACCGGCCCGGCGGGCTCGGCGACGATGTTCGACTGCAACTGCATGCACGGCTCGAACGGCAACATCACGCCGTTCGCGCGCTCGAACGTGTTCGTCGTGTTCAACAGCGTCGACAACACCTGCGTCGAGCCGTACGCCGCGCCGGGCCGCCGGCCCGACTTCATCGCCGCGCGTGAGTTCACGCCGGTGAGGTAGTAGTGGTGGGAGGGGCGGGCGGCGCTTGGCCGTCCGCCCCTTCGCATGTCGCGCAGCGCGGCCTGGTGGCCAGGACGTAGCCCCAGGTCGCCGCCGACAGGGCGATGCCCCAGCCGAGGAAGACGAACTCGGTGCCGAACAGCGACCAGTCGCGGGCCATGTCGGCCCACTTCGCCGCGCCCGTCGACAGGTCGCGGCCCATCAGGTAGATCCCGATGAAGCCGTAGGCGACCAGTGCCGCCGACACGATCGCGGCCGGCGCGAGGGCGAGCGCGCGCGGAATCGTCCGTCCGAAGAGGACCTGACCCCACCGCATGCCCAGTCCGAGGCTGACCAGACCGCCGAGGGCGGGGGCGGCGCACAGGGCGATGGCGGTCGCGGGGTCGAGGTCGGTGCGGATCTCGTCGAGCGTGGCCTGCGACGCACCGAAGGGGACGCCGAGCATCCACAGCATGTGCGGAACGCTGAAGCCGAGGATCGGGACGGCGCAGGCGGCGTAGGACGACCAGCGGGCCCAGCGCGCGGGCCGTCGCGGTTCGCGGACGTGCGGGTGCGGGCAACGCCGGGCCTTCGCGAAGCCCACCGCGGCCCATGCCGTGACCAGTGCGCCGGCGAGCAGGATCGTCCGGTGGGCGATGTCGCGCCAGTCGGTCGGGCGGCCGATGAGCCCGGCGGGGATCTGGAAGAGCAGGTGGCCCGGGAAGGACGCGACCAGGAGGGCCGCCGACGTCAGCCACAGCGCGGGTTCGGCCGCCTTGAGGCGCAGACACGCCATCCCGGCGGCGCCGACCGCGAGGGCGGCGAGCAGCACCGCGCCCCACCCCGCCGTGAACGGCAGGGTCGCGAGGTCCGCGGCGCCGCAGCCGTCGGCGAGCCGCCCGGCGGGCTCCGCTTCGGAAGGGACGCAGGCGGTGTAGGCGAGGCGTCCGCCGAGCGCCCAGTACAACCGCAGGGCCAGGTAGACGAGGGTGAAGGCGAGGGCGGTGACGATGGGGACGGCTCGTTGTCGGCGGGGCGGCGCGGTCGTGTCCATGACCCGACGATGCCGCCGGGCGAGGGTGGCGGCATTGCCGTGGCGGGGGACGGGGGTCCCCCGGGAGGGGGAACTAAAGGGGCGGGGGGTTCGTGGTGCGTGAGGTGGGGGCAGCGGGCCGGGGACCGTGTGGCATCCGGGCGGCGGCGCGGAGATCCTGCTCGGCGAGCGTTCCCTGCCGGTGGCGGACCTCGCCGCGCACACCCTCGCGCGGGTCGCGGCGGAGGCGGCGCCGCACGGGCGGTGGCCCGGTGACCGATCTGGTCATGACCTGTCCCGTGGAGTGGGGGGCCGGTGCGGCGGCGGATACTGCTGGCCGCGGCCGAACGGGCGCGGCTGCCGCGTACTTCACCGCGAACCTTCACCACGACGTGCCGATCGGGCGCAGCGTGATCGTGTACGACCTCGGCGGCGGCACGTTCGACGTGTGCGTGGTGCGGCGGGAGGCCACGGGCTTCGAGCCCTTGGCGTACCGGGGCGTCGACGACCTCGGCGGCATCGATCTCGACGCCCTGGTGGTCGCGCAGATCGCCGCCGCCGTCCAACCCTCGGCCCCGGATGAGTGGAAGCGGTTGAGCGAGCCGCAGGATCCCGCCGACCGCCGGCACTTCCGGACCCTGTGGGACGACGCCCGCAACGCCAAGAAATCCCTGTCCCGGCAGGCAATCGCGCACGTCCTCGTACCGATCCCCGGAGGTGGAGAGCTCCGCGCCGGTGCTCGCCGGTGTCACCTCCGGCATGCTCCTGCTGACGTCGGCGAGCGTATGGACGACCCGGCGCAAACGCCTGCGGACCTAGGTCTGTGGACCTCTAAATCCCATGCCCCTTCCGGTGCAGCGCCGAGATCACCGTCTCGATGCGCACCAGCCCGACCGCCGCCGCCGTGGCGATGACCGCGCGCGGCTCCGTCCACTTCGACCGCATCGCCCGCCGGGCCCACTGCAACGCGTCCTTGCGCTGGCCGACGGCGGCGTGCCAGCACGCGAGCTGCCCGTAGACCCTGGCGGCGCCCTGGGGGCATCCGTGCAGTTCGGGGTGGCGGCTGAGCATCCAGTGGAGGGAGCTGATCTTAGTGTCGTACCTCGCGGCGAAGTGCGAGTTGCCCCAGTGGACGCGCACGAGCGGCTCGTCGACGTGCGTGATCGGCGCCCTCCGCGCGGCGCGCAGCAGCAGGTCCCAGTCCTCGTTCTGGCTTCCCGGCGCGTCCTCGGCGACCATGCCGAGCCCACCGAGGAGGGCCGCGCGGCGCAGCAGGAAGGTCGAGGAGTGCAGCATCATCATCCGCGACCGCAGCAGGTCGACGTGCCGGATGGTCGCCATGCCCGCCATGCGCGGCACGACCGCACCCCCGTAGGCGACCTCGACGGCGCAGGTCACCAGCTCGGCGTTGGGCGAGAAGGCGGCGACCTGGCGCCGCAGCCGTCCGGGGAGCCAGACGTCGTCGTCGTCGCAGAAGGCGATCAGGTCGGTGCCGAGGGCGTCGATGCCGGTGTTGCGGGCACCGGCGAGGCCCGGCGTGCGCAGGTTCTTGGTGACCCGCACCGAACGCGGGCCCTCCTGCACGAAACTCTCGTCGGGCTTGGCGCGGTCGAAGACGACGACGATGTGCATCTCACCCGGGTAGTCCTGGGTGAGGATCGCGTCGAGGGTGTCGCGCAGCTGCTGCGGGCGGCGGTGCGTCGGAACGACGACACCGACGGACGGCCAGCTCCTCTCCTGCTGCGACACCTACTCCCGCCCCACACTGACAGGCGCCATGACGACCGGGCCGATGGGCTCCGGCCGCGAGTCGGCCGGACTCGACTGCGTCGGCAAGGGCGGCGGGGCCGGTGCGGGGGCCTCGGGGCCCTCCACCTCCTCGGGGATCTCGACGGGCCGCGTGGTGTATCCGTAGCGGTTGAGCAGGGGCGCGGTCAGCGTCCGCACCAGCCTGCGCTGCGAGGACGGCAGCTCGGCGCGCCACTCCTCGTCGCGGCGCAGCGGGATGCGGCCGACCGAGAAGCGCATCGGGTTGCCCGCGGCGCTGTGGTTCGGCCCGAGATCGGCGTAGTCCTCGCCGATGTAGCGCAGGTCGCCCGGCGCGAGCTCGACGCCGGCGAACTCGGCGAGGCGCTCCACGACGGTCCGCGGGTCGGCGAGGAGCTTCTCGTAGCGCACCCGGCGCACCGGCACACCACGCCGCCCCAACATCGAGAAGGCGGCGTTCTGCGCGTTCCACAGCAGCGCCGAGCGCGTCGGCGAGTAGCGCGTCATCTCCGCCTGCCCACCCGTCTCCGGCCGCGAGACCTGCTTCGTCCACGAGTACGCCACACCCCGGCTGTCGCGGACGACGTGCACCACCCGCAGGTCCACGTTGGGACACCAGCGCAGGCAGTAGGCCAGCGAGGCGTGCTTCGACGAGTCGATGATCAGGCGGTCGCCGCCCGCGTCGGCCGACGCGGCGGCGTAGACGCGCTGGTAGAACTCGGCGTACTCGGTGATCAGCGAATGCTGCACAGGGGACAGCTTCTTCGCCGCGAGCGTCGGGATGTGCCGGGTGCGGTCCACAGTGGCCCGCAGCGCGTCGACACGCGCGAGATCGACGTTCTCCCAGCCGCCGAAGGCGCTGGCGCCGACCCGCTGCCAGAACTCGCACATCGAGAAACGGGCACCGCAAGCGCACCGCTCGTCGTCGCGGATGTCGCGCTCCCACAGGTGCGCGACCTCGCCCAACGGCAGCGTTCCCGGCAACTGCCCGAGCAGTCTTTCCAGCAGCGTGGTGCCGCTACGGCCAAGTCCACCGATGAACAACACCCGCACGACCTCTGACATACCTGTCCCCCACGGTGCATCCGGCGGGGTCACCGCCGGAGGGCGCTGGCAGCCCTCACCTCCTATAACCGATCGACCCCACCGAAAGGACACGCCTTGTGTCAAAACAACTACGATTAGCATCTCCTCGGGTTAAGGTCTGCGGCTATGAGCCCGCAGCCCACGTTCCAGAGTCGACTGGAAACGCGCAGTAGTCATTTCACCGTCGCCGGCATCAGATTCGACGCGCTAGATGAACGCGAAGTGGTCGACCACGTCCGCGGAGCGCTCCAGGAGGGACGCGGCGGCCGGATCGTCACCGCGAACGTGGACATCGTCCGCCAGGCCTTGAAGCATCCCGAGGCCCGCGCGCACGTCGAGGCCGGCACACTCGTCGTCGCCGACGGCGCACCGGTCGTCTGGGCGTCCAAATTGGCCCGTCGCGCCCTGCCGGCCCGGGTCGCGGGCTCTGACCTGATCTGGAGCCTTTCGGGCGAACTGGGGCAACTGGGCGGGTCGGTGTTCCTGCTCGGCGGCCGCCCCGGCAGCGAACTCATCGCCGCCCGCCGGCTGGCCGAGGCCAGCCCCGGCCTGCGGATCGCCGGAGCGCTGGCACCACCGATGGGCTTCGAGAAGGACCCCGAGATCGTCCGCCGGGTCTGCGAGGAGGTCGCCGCCGCGAACCCGGACATGGTGTTCGTCGGGCTCGGCTTCCCCAAGCAGGAGTGGATGATCTCCAAACTCGCGCCGATGCTGCCCGGCGCGTGGTTCATGGGCTGCGGGGCGTCCATCGCCTTCGTCGCCGGCACCCTGCGCCGCGCTCCACTGTGGATGCAGCGCTCCGGACTGGAATGGCTGCACCGGATGGCGCGCGAACCCCGCCGCCTCTTCGCCCGCTACGTCCTCCACGACGCGCCGCTCGCACTGCGGCTGCTCCTCCTGGCGCTCCTGCGCCGCTGAGCACGGACACCACCGAACCGGCCCGGACCCTTGTCCGGGCCGGTCTTCGGCGCTGGGGCTCCACCGGACGAGCCCTCAGTGACGCCGGCGCGCGACGTACAGCAGATCCGTCGCCCGGCCCGCCAGGAACGAACGGCGACTGGCCCAGGAATCGAGACCCGGCACGAGCCACCGCACCGGCGCAACCCGGTAGAACCCCTGCGTGAGCAGCGAGAAGCCCTGCCGCGTCAGAAGCTCGAAACCCCAGCGGTCGAAGAGCTCGCCGACCTCGTCGTGGCTCAGCCCCGCGCCGTCCTCGACTCCCCCGGCAGACCTCCCGATGCCCCGCAGCGAGGAGGCGTTGCCGTGGTTCTCCACCACGAGCAGCCCCGAGTCGGATGTCGGAAGCATCCCGGCGGCGAACTCCATCGCGCGCTCGCGCAGCTCCGGCGGAGCGTCGAGCAGCAGCCGGAACACCGTCACCAGCGCCGGGACGTCGATGTCCATGGTGCTGGGCAGCGGACCGGTGGCCCTCACGACGTGCAGGTCGGCCGGCACGCCGATCTCGCGCGCCTCGGCCAGCTTCGCCTCCGAGATGTCGTACCCGTGGGCGGCACTGGTCAGGCCGTCGAGCATGCGCAGGACACGGCCCGTGCCGCAGGCGAAGTCGTGGTGCACCGGCGGCCATGCGAAGGCCGCCTCGGTGAAGGCGCGCAGCCACTCGCGCTGCCGCGCGCCGACGTGCGCCGAGAACGTCCGGGGGGCGCCGAGCTCCCGATCGTCGCGGAAGGCCTCTGTGTAGTTGGTGCGCATCCCTTTCGCATCCCCCAGTTGTGTTCGGACTTACTTCAGATGCCGGGTCAGCAGCGGACCCCGCAGACGCCACAGGAGTGCCGCGTAGGCCATTCCCCCGCAGATCGCGACGGGCAGACGCGCCCCGTCACCGACGACCATGCCCGCCGAGGCCGGCAGCACGCCGAAGCAGACCGCCGTGGCGGCCATCGCCAGCCCGCTCTCCTTGCCGAACGGGTGCAGGCGCTCGGCGAGACCGAGCTGCGCCAACGGGATCAGGTTGTTGGCCAGCACCGCCGCCGCCCACCCGATCGCGGCCCCGGCCACCCCGATCCGCGGGATCAGCCAGAGGTTGACGACGATGTTGAGCACCAGCGCCGTGACCACATTGGACAGCTGCCAGGACGTGCGCCCCGACATCGACAAGACCGTGTCGACCGTCCCGCACGCGCTCGCCACGAGCATCGCCCCGGCCATGATCCGCACGACCCAGACCGCCTCGCCCGTCTGGTACTCCGCGCCGAACAGGCCCAGGTACTCCGGCGCCAGCACCGCCGCCGACAGGTACATCGGCCAGGCCATCAGGATGATCCAGGTAGTCGTGTGCCGGTAGAGGCGCCGGGCCGTGACGGTGTCGCGGACCGACAGCGCGGCGGCGATCCGCGGCTGCAGCGAGGAACCGACCGCCACGTTCGCCAGCTGCCCGGCGATGACGAAACGCGTCGCGACGGTGTACAGCGCGGCCTCGGCGAAGCCCAGCATGCCCGCCACCAGCAGGATGTCGAGCCGCTGGAGCGCCAGCTGCGCGACCGAGGCCAGCGCGCGGGGCCCGGTGTAGCGCCAGAACTCGCCGACGGTGATCGACGGTCCCCCGGCGTCGCGCGGATGCCGCTTTCGCAGCCACCAGGCCGCGACCACCGCCGCCGGCACGAACGGCAGCGCCCACGCCGCCGTGACCAGGACCGGCGCGCTGTCGGGTGTGGACAGCACGACGGCCGCCGCCAGCAGCGCGAGCTGGGCGAGCGTGCGGCCGAGCCGTTCGATGTAGACGGTCGGCTTCATCGTCGACAGGCCGCGCGTGGCCGCCAGCAGCGAGTCGAGGACGGTCGAGGCCGGCACGAAGACCGCCAGCAGCCGCAGCAGGCTCGCGTACTGATCGACGTGCGCCGGATCGGGACTGTAGGCCGCCGCCAGCGCCGGAGCCGCGAAGTACCCGGCCACGCCGAGAACGACGCTGAGGACGGCGACCGGCGTGACCCCGATGCGGATCGGATCCCGCGCCGGCGCCGGATGGTCCTTGGCGCGCTGGCGGGCGATCCAGTACACGAGCCCCGTCGGCGTGCCGAGCCTGGCGAGGCTGGTGGCCAGCAGGAACGCCGAGGTCGCCGCGAAGAACAGGCCCGCGCCGGCCGGCCCGAGGGCCGAGGCGACGAGCCAGGTGATGACCAGACCGGCGGCGCCCGAGACGGCCGAGCCGGCGAGGTTGGCAAGCCCACCGCGGGCGACGCCGCGAAGAGCGGGTTCGCGGCTCCTGGGGCCATCCGGGACCGGGGCCCCGGAAGCCGCCGGGGCCGAGGCCCCGGCCACCGAGACCCCGCCCCCGACCGAATCCCCCGTCACCGGCGCCAGGAGGGTTCCGCGCCGAGCCATCCGCTCAGTCGCTCATCGTGGGGAAGGAAGTGCGCGTCGAGCTCGTCGCGCAGTTCGGGCGTCATCGACGGCCGGTCCGGCCTCGCGTTGTGCTTGCCGAAACCCGGCTGGTGCAGCCACGGCAGCCCGAGAAAGCCCAGGATGCGGTCGTAGGCGGCCTCGGGTTCGGTGAAGAAGTCGTGCGAGTCGAGGACCAGGATCCGTTCGCGGCCGACGATGCGCGCGACGCGGTCGAGGTGGTCGGCGTACTCGCCGCGCGACAGGTAGCCGTGGTGCTGGTGGCTGAAGCTGTAGTAGTCCGGCTCCCGCCGCAACCGCGCGTCCTGCCCGTACAGCCGCTTGTCCTCGGCGTCCAGGGCGGAGCGGAAGTCGAGGATCGGCTCGAAGCCGCGCGCGACCTCGTGCGCGTGGTGCGAGTAGGCGCGCTCGACCGGGTCGCGGACCAGCACGATCAGCTTCACGCCGGGCAGGTCGCGGGCGAAGCGCTCGGCGGCGAGCGGGTGGTACAGGTAGTACGGGCTCGACTCGAAGACCATGGGCCGGATGCCGAGGCTCTCGGTGGCCCGGCGGGCGGTCAGCCGGGTCGGGAAGTGCCCCCGGTACCACGACAGGCCGCGGTGGTAGTTCGTGTCGAAGTAGTGCACGCCCTTGTGCAGCACGGGCTTGAGGATCGCCGGGTGCGAGGACAGCGCCCGGTAGAGCGAGGTCGATCCGCAGCGCTGGCCTCCGCACAGCAGGAAGGACGGGAGCAGCCGCGCCGCAGCCGTCATCCGCCCGTAGGACCGCGAACCGGCGTGGATCACGCGTTTGATCTGGTGCGGGACTTTCTCCCCACTGATCTTCAGCACGGTCGGCGGCTCCCCTCGGCGTCGATGAGCATCGGCTAGTTCCCTTCTGGGCTGGTCGATCCGCCGTCTGCGACGACGGACGTGGCGAAGGCCGACACGCGGCGCACGAGCACCGGGAGCAGCCAGGTGCCCAGCGCGCCGAGCCTCGCTCCGGCCTCCGCCTGACGGTCGGTGAGATACCGGGTCGCCAGGTCGATGAGGTAGAGCAGCGCGGTCAGCCGGGCGAGCCGGGGAGGGGCTGGAGCCGGGTGGGCGGGGAAGAAGGGCGCGAGGAGGGACTCGGCCTTGTTGACGCAGTGGTCGACGGCGGCCGCGGGGTCCCGGCGCGCGATGACGATGTCGTGCTGGAGGCGGTAGTGCAGGGCGTCGAAGCCGAGGGGCGCGTCGAGGCAGAAGCGCTCCCAGTCCCAGACCAGGACGGTCTCGGCGAGCATCGCCATGTTCCACGGTGTCCAGTCGCCGTGCCAGGCGCCGAAGCTGAGGCGCTCGGCGGCCGCGGCGTCGAGCAGTTCGACGGCGGCGGCGCGCAGTTCGCGGGCGTCGGCGGTGTCGTCGAGGGCGTCGAGGCGCTCGCGGAGCGTCGCGGCGTAGTCGGACTCCTCAAGGCGGCGGTTGTGGATGCCCTCGACGGTGGCGATCTCGCGCATGGCCTCGGCGAGGCGGCCGGGCGTGACGGCGACGCGGTCGTTCCAGATGGGCAGCGCCTGCTGGACGAGGACCATGTGCTCGCGCCACAGTCCGGCGTGGCGGATGCCGGGGACCGTGACCGTCGACAGCTCCGACTTCGCCAGGCGCTGGAGGGCCTCGGTCTCGTCGGCGACGAGCCGCTGGGTCAGCGCGTTCACGCCGATCTTGGCGAAGGCGACGGTCTGCCCGTACTCGGTGAGCAGCTGCACGACCGGTTTGCGGTTGGCCCGCGCGGGTCCGATGTGGACGGAGATGTGCAGGGACGTGTCGAGCACTCCCGACAGGAAACCGGCGAGGCTGTCGGCCTCCGGGTCGGGCGAGGTGACGGTGATCCGGTCGCGCAGCAGCAGCCGCGACATGCCGGTGCGCAGCGCCAGCACCGCCGCGTCGCGCTTGAGCCGCGCCAGCCGCGACGGCGGTCGCGCGTAGCGTGCGAGCGCGGCGGCGGCGACCTTCGGTGAGTTCGCCGGGACGAGCAGGCGCGGATGGCGGATGTTGGGCACCGCGATCATGCGGACCGCGCCGGGTTCGGCCGGGTCGCCGCCGCGCTGCCAGGGTTGCGGGTAGAGGATCGGCAGGACCTCGTTGACGTACTGGGCCCGCCGGGCCGTTGCCGTGTCGTTGCTCATGAATGGGTCTCCCGCTTGTTGCGCCACAGCAGGGCGTACGCCAGCATGGTCAGCGCCAGCGGCGTGACCAGGGCGTTGTAATAGAACATCGAGGTCAGCGACAGCAGCATTGCCGTCGACGCGGCCAGCCCGAGCGGGCTGCGGTCGTGGCGGAAGCGCCACAGAACGACGAGGAAGAATCCGACGTAGCAGACCGCGCCGGCGATGCCGTGCGCGTAGAGCGCCTGCCAGAGCTGGCCGTTGCCGCCGATGACGCGCCCGCCGCAGCGGGGGCACTCCTCGGTGGCCCCGACGGCGATGGAGGCGCCCGAACCGATCGTCTTGCGGGTCGACCCGTATCCGATGACCGGTGACCCGCTGACGCCTTCGACGGCCTGCTCGGTGGAGTACCCGCGGCCGTCGTCGGAGTGGCCGTTGTCGAGACGCTGCTGGACGACGCCGCCGAGAGGAGTCGCGGCGAGGAGTATCCCGCCGGTGAGCAGCAGCGCGGCTCCGGCGCCGAGGATCCACAGGCGGCCGGCGAGCAGGAGGCGCACGGCGACGAAGGCGCCGGCGACGCCGAGGTTGAGCCACAGGCCGCGGTTCATGGAGTAGATCGCCGGGACGAGCGCGACGAGCAGGAGCGCGGCGGCGCCGAGGCGGACCATGCGGCCGGTCGGCCAGGCCCACGCGGCGACGATCGCGAAGGGCGCGAGGATGCCGAGGTTGTTGCCCCAGGTGTTGGTGTAGCCCCAGGGCGCGGCCGGGCGGGGGGTCTCGTAGCCGAGGAAGTCCATGACCTGCGCGGCCGAGGGATGCACGAGGGACTTGACGAAGCCGTCCTTGGCGACCTTCGGCGGGAGCAGCATCTCCAGGGGCGAGGTGAACTCGAAGTGCCCGGCGAGGATGCCGAGCAGTCCGCCGGCGACGGTGACCGCGAACAGCCAGGCGAGCATCTTCGCCAGGCGTCGGCGCGAGAGTTCGCGTTCGGTGAGGTTTCCCGCGTAGAGCAGGCAGATGGTGACCGCGGCGTACCCGGCGACCTTGAACATCGCGCCGGGCAGCCGGCCGACGAGACCGCCGGGGATGGTCCCGGCCGGGTCGAGTTCGAGGGCGAGCAGGCTGATCACGACGACCGCGCAGAACGCCAGCCACAGGCCGAAGGCCGGGGGGAGGGCGATGCCGGCGGTGAAGGACGGCCGGCGCAGGCCGGGCGAGGCCGCGGCGGCGTTGGCCCGGCCGCGCCGGACGAGCCAGACCGCCATGGGCACGGCCATGATGAAGAAGATCAGTGTGCCGAGACCCAGCGCCCACCACAGGGGATAGAGCACGAGCATGCCGGTGAGCGGCCACGCGGTCGGCAGGCTCAGCAGCCGGGCCGACTTGGGCACGGTGAGCGCACGGCCGGGGTCGGTGAGCGCCCTCGCGCCGGCCACCCCGGGCCGCGCGACCGTTCCGGCGCCTATCCCCGCTGGCATGGCCGTCCGTCCGCGCTGGGCGAGCGGCGCGGCCGGGGGCCGGGCTTCTTCTCGGCGGCGCTGTCGGACCGCGCCGGGACGGGCGTGCCGCCGGGCACCACGGGCAGGATCTCGGTGGCGCCCTCGACGGGTTTCCCGCCGTCGAAGCGCAGCTCGGGGGCCGACGCGGCGGGCGCCTTCGCGATCGCCTTGCGGGACGCCTGGACGGTCGGGACCTCGACGGGAGCCACCGCCGGGGGACGCACGCGCGGCAGCACGACGGCGCCGAGCAGGGGCGTGTTCACGCGGCGGAGCTGCTCGGCGAAGTCGATGACCGCGCCCAGCCGGGTGCGCTCGGACTCCACGACGAGCAGGACGGCGTCGGCCGAACCCGCCAGGCGCTGGGCGTCGTCGCCGCCCGCGGCGGGCGGGGACTCCACGACCACGAGTTCCGCCGACTGCGACAGCGCGCCGACGAGCTGGCGCATCGTGCCCGTCGGCCAGCCCGAGGCGCGGGCGGCGCTGCCGGCGCCGATGACGGTCAGGTGCGGGTGGCGCGCGGCGCGGTTGGCGACCTCGTCGAGGTCTGCGCGGCCGGTGATGACCTCGGCGAGGCCGGGCACCGAGGGCGTGCCGAGCAGGTCGGGCAGCGCCAGGAACGGCGAGGCGTGCGCGGCGACGACGGCCGTCGGCCGGTCGGCGCGCGCGAAGGCCGCCGCCAGGTTGGCCGCCACGACCGTGGCCGCCGGGCCCGGGTCGATCGACACGACGAGCAGGACCCGGCCGTTGCCGGGCAGCGCGGCGGTGAGTTCGTTGCGCAGGCGCCCGAAGAGTTTCCCGGGCGGGCCGTAGGCGCCGTAGACGTCGGCGAAGCGCGGCGCGACCGAGGCCGGCAGCTCCCCGAGGAGCGGGACGCCGCAGCGTTCGGGCAGGTCGGCGGCGCGCCGGACGCGCCGGGAGAAGCGCTCGCGGGCGACGACGGCGCCGAAGCCGAGCAGGAGCCCGGCGGTGCCACCGCCGGCGAGGTCGAGCCAGACGATGGGGCTGCTGGGCGCCTCGGGCAGCGCGGCCTCGCTGATGACCCGGCCGCCGGCCAGTGTGGACAGGCGGTTGTCGAGGTCGGAGCGGCGCGAGGCCAGGTCCTCGATCTGGGTCTGGAGGAGGTCGCGGTTGGTCGTCAGGACGGGCTTCTGCGGGTCGCGCGGGTCCGCCCCGGCGAGCTGGGCGGAGACCTCGGTGAGCTGTCCGCGCAGGTCTTCGAGGCCGGCGTCGACGGTGGCGGCCTCGGTCTCGATGACCTCGCGCGCGCTGTCCTCACGGTGGGAGAGGTAGGCCGTGGCGAACGCGGCCGCGCCGTCGCGGGCCTGGGCGGCGGTGTCGCCGGCGAAACCGATGGTCAGCACGGAGGTGTTCGCCGGGACCTCGACGGTGACCCTTGAGGACAGTCGTCCCGGGTCACCGCTCGCGCCGAGCAGGTCGCGGGCGAGCGCGGCGACCTCGGTGGACCGCACGAGCTGCGCCTCGGTGTCGAGGTTGAGTTCGGACTTGGTGCGCCCTCCTTCGACGTTGACCGCGTCGACGCCCGTCGGCCGCACGAGCACTTGGGCGCGTGATTCGTAGACCTTCGGGGATGCGAAGGCCACGGCCGCTCCCGCGAGCAGTCCGGTGGTGAGTAGTGCGAGAAGCAGCCAGCGTCCGCGCCTCATCGCCACGAGCATGTCGCCCAAGTGATAGGTCGATGTGGTGCCCCTAGCGTCCATGGCCATCGAGCGGTCCGCCCCCTCCGCCGTCAATCGTCCAATGAGGGTCAACGAAAACGTGCCGCGTCGGATACGGCCTAGGTGACGAAGATGGGAAGTGTCGGATACGGTGGGTGTTCACAAAAAGGGTCGAACACCAATCATTCGACCCGGCGTATGACGCGAGGCGGCCGGAGCATCACCCTGGCCGATGGGGGGCAGCATGAAGGACTGGCGCCGGATGCTCACCGACACGTTCGGGCTGCAGAATCGGCGGTCCCGCAGACGCCTCACCTTCGCGGTGATCGTGCCGGTCGCCGCGACCGGTTTCGGCCTGGGCTATGTCGTCGGGTTCGGCCGCGCCGGCGGGCCGCAGCCGGCCGCGGAGTTCACCGCGACGGGCGTCGACGCCGAGGCCGACACCTATGTCCGTTCCGCGGAACCGGAGGCGACGGGCGGCGGCTCGCCGGAGCTGCTGGTCGGTGGTTCCTCCGAGGTCGGGGTGGCCAGCGCCTATGTGCGGTTCACGGTGACCGAGGCGCCCGTGCGCGACGCCAAGCTGGAGTTCTCCATCGTGGAGAGTGACCCCGGGCAGCTCCTGGAGGTCATCGGAGTGGACGGCCGCTGGGACGAGGCGACGATGTCGGCGGCGGAGGTTCCCCCGTTCGGGCGCGCGTTCGACGCGTCGAGCAGCAGCGGGAGCCGGGTCGTGTTCGACGTGAGCAAGGTGGTGACCGGTGTCGGCGTGTACGCCTTCGCGGTGACCTCGCCCGACGAGGACCTGCTGACGCGTCTCCATTCGCGCGAGGGCGGCACCGCCCCGCGCCTGAACTTCCGGGTCCCGGTGACGCCGAGCCCGTCACTGTCGCTGTCGGGACCGTCCGCCTCGCAGAGCACGCGGCCGGAGGACGGCGCCGGCCAGTCCGGGCCGTGCGAGATCGGTGTGAAGCTCGTGCCGACCTGCGGCGCGCTGTGGGGGGTCGCGCCCGGTTCGCGCACGAGCGAGCCGCGCATCGACGCCATCGAGCGCTGGGAGCGGCGCACGGGCCGCCCGCAGGACATCTTCCACGCCTACCATCGCGGCGACCAGCTGTTCCCCACCGAGGAGGAGCTGGAGATCGCGCGCAATCCCGACCGTCCCCGGCTGCTGTTCCTCAACTGGAAGCCGCGCAACGCGACCTGGGCCGAGATCGCCGCCGGCGACAAGGACATCGACGCCTACCTGGACCGGCTCGCCGCGCACATCAAGTCGACCTTCAACGAGCCCTTCTTCTTCACCGTGCACCATGAGCCGGAGAACGACGTCGACGCACGGAAGGGCTCGGGCCGCACCGCCGCCGACTACGCCGCCATGTACCGCTACGTCATCGAGTACCTGCGGGGCAAGGGCGTGTCGAACCTGGTGACGGTCATGGTCTACATGGCCTACCTGGGCTGGTCGACCAAGCCGTGGCACCGCGACCTCTACCCCGGTGACGACGTCGTCGACTGGGTCTCGTGGGACGCCTACGCCTACTCCGACAAGGGCTACGGCTTCGGGGACTTCGCCGAGATGGTCGACCGCGCCGACGACGACGGCGCCTGGCCGGGCTACTACCGGTGGGCGGCGCAGAGCTTCCCCGACAAGCCGCTCATGCTCGCCGAGTGGGGCATCTGGCGCTCGAACAAGAACCCCGGGCACCAGGCGACGTTCCTCAGGCAGGCTCTGGCGCAGCTGGCGCACTTCCCGCGGCTGAAGGCACTGGTGTACTTCGAGACGCCCAACGACCGCGGCAAGGACTCGCGTATCGACAAGGACCCGTTGGCGCTGACGGCATACCGGGAGCTGGGCCTGTCCCGGCACTTCCAGGTGCGGATCCCCTGACCGTCACCAGCCCTGCCGGTCGAGCCACCCCTCTTCGGTCAGGTAGGCGATGACCTGCTCGACGGCCTCGCCGACGGTGATGTCGGTGGTGTCGATGGTCAGCTCGGCGTCGGTGGGCACCTCGTAGGGGTCGCTGATCCCGGTGAAGGAGCCGATGACCCCCGCGCGCGCCTTGGCGTAGAGGCCCTTGCGGTCGCGGGCCTCGCACACCTCCAGCGGCGTGGCGACGTGCACGAGGACGAAGTCGGCGCCGGCTTCCCGGGCCGCTTCGCGGGCGGCGTCGCGCGAGGCCTGGTAGGGCGCGATCGGGCAGCAGATCGCCACGCCGTGGTGGCGGCCGATCTCGGCGGCGACGTAGCCGATGCGGCGGATGTTGAGGTCGCGGTCCTCTGCGGAGAAGCCGAGCCCGGCCGACAGCAGCCTGCGCACGACGTCGCCGTCGAGCAGCGAGACGGTCCGCTGTCCGCCTTCGGCGAGGTCGTCGTAGAGGCCGCGCGCGATCGTCGACTTGCCCGAGCCGGAGTAGCCCGTGCAGAACACGACCAGGCCGCGCTCCCGGCGGGGCGGGCGCGAACGGCTCAGCTCCGCGGCGACCGCCGGGGGCGTGTGCCAGTCGGGGAGGCCGTGACCGCGGTCGAGGAGCTCGCTGATCTCGGCGGGCGACTTGCGGGGCCGCCGGAAGCGCGGCGGGATGTCGTCGAGTGGACGCCACTGGCCGTCGCGGATGTCGTAGCCGAGCTCGCGGGGGACGATGACGCGCAGCCCGCCGCCGGACAGGGTGTGCCCGCTCGACATCAGGTGCGTCACGCCGTAGGAGGCGGCGACCTTGGCGCTGAGCAGGCCGTCGCGGATCTCGTCGCCGCGCGGCGCCAGCGGCACGGCGATGACCGTGCAGTCGCGGGGAAGCCGGTCGCGGGCGGCGAGAACCGCGCGCACCAGCGCCTCGGGCGGCAGGCCGTCGGGGCCGGGCGTGGCGATGGGAATGATCAGCAGGACGTGCGCCGAGAGGGCCTTCGCGGCGTGCGCGATCTGCGCGAGCTGCGGCCGGTGCAGGGGGCGGTCGGCGATGACGCCGAGGACGCGCCCGCTCGGCAGGCCGGCGCGCACCGTCGCGGGGTTGGCGCGCAGGCGGCGGAAGGGCCCGTGCTCGGGTTCGGCGATGCGCCGGACCGGGCCGGACAGGCGCGACATGCCGGGACCGCTCGGGGTGATCTCCAGGACCTCGACGGCGGCGACGGGCGCGCCCTCGGGGTCGGTGAGGACCAGGACGCGTTCTCGCGGCGCGGCCGGGTCGAGGCGTTCGGCGAGGCCGTCGGGGACGTCCAGCGTCACCGGGACCGGCCACGGTCTCCCGTCGGCGAGTTCGCCGCGCGCGACCACGGAGGCCACGTCGGCTGCCGACAGGAATCCGGTCAGCGGCTCGTACGCGCCCGCGAGCAGCAGCTCCAGGTCGGCCAGTTCGTGCGGCCGAGGAGTGCGGGACGGCGCGTTGGCGAGTACCTCATCGGGAAGCACCCATTCGCTCAAGGTGGCATCACCCCCGACAGGGAGTGTGGCAGGCCGGTACGACCGTCGTCGAGTGGGATCACCGTTCTTCGTGAACCGAATCGGCGTTCAGGCACGCCGGGGGCAGGTGGAAGGAGCGGAGGTGTTCGAAGCGCTCGCCCAGGCCGGTGGGGCTTTCGTCGAGATCGTCGGCGCGGGCGGCCATGATCGCCACGCCCTCGGCGAGTTGCGCGGGGAGGACTTCGTCGCCGGCGCCGGTCCGGGCGCGTCGTGCGGGCGAGGCGGTCAGTTCGGCGATGCCGGGCAGGGCGGTGGTCTCGGGGAGGCGCGCGCGGTGGAACCAGGCGCCGGTCTCGGGTTCGAAGCGGTAGTCGGCGAGCATGCGGTGGCCGTGGCGGGCGACGGCGCGGACGGCTTCGAGGATGTAGTCGCGGACGGCGTCGGTGACCAGGTAGTGGAAGTTGACGCGGACCCAGCCGGGTTTGACGCCGTCGCAGCCGCCGGCCAGGACGCGTTCGTAGGCGCGCGACTCGTCGCGGCCGATGGCCAGGAGGCTGTGGCCGTAGGGACCGGCGCAGGAGCAGCCGCCGCGCGACTGGATGCCGAAGAGGTCGCTGAGGAGGGCGACGACGAAGTTGTGGTGCAGGTGGCGGTCGCCGTGGCGGACGCGGAAGGACACGATGGACAGCCGCTCGGCATCGCGGTTGCCGAGGATCTCGACGCACGGTTCGGCGCCCCAGGCGGCGAGGGCGTCGAGCCACAGGCGGTGTTCGAGGCGGGTGATGGTCTCGGTGCCGATCGCTTCCTTGAGGGCGAAGACGAGGCCGGCGCGGATGGACTCGACGATGCCGGGCGTGCCGCCTTCCTCGCGTGCGACGGGGTCGTCGAGGTAGCGGTGGTGGTCGAGGCCGACGAAGGCGACGGTGCCGCCGCCGGGTTCGGTGGGGACGGCTTCGGTGATGAGGTCGCGGTCGACGACGAGGACGCCGGGGGTCTGGGGGCCGCCGATGAACTTGTGCGGGGAGAGGAAGATCGCGTCCTTGTGGTCGCCGGCGCCGGGGGCGCTCTCGGTCATGCGGATCGGGAGGTAGGGCGCGGCGGCGGCGTAGTCCCAGAACGAGAGGGCGCCGTGGGCGTGGAGAAGCGCGGTGGTGGCGTCGACGTCGGAGATGATGCCGGTGACGTTCGAGGCGGCCGAGAAGCTGCCGATGCGCACGGGCCGCTCGCGGTGGGCGGACAGGCGCCTCGCGAGCTGGGCGAGGTCGATGTGGCCGTCGGGGCCGCCGTCGATGCGCACGACGTCGGCGTGCGACTCCCGCCAGGGCAGTTCGTTGGAGTGGTGCTCGTAGGGGCCGACGAACACCACGGGCCGTCGTTCGGGCGGCGGACGGCGGGCGTGCCCGCGCATGCGCAGGATCCCGACGAGCTTGTTGACGGCGCCGGTGGCGCCCGAGCCGGTGAACAGGACGACGTGCCGCGCGTCGGCGCCGACGGCCCGGTGGATCGTGCGGCGGGCGGCCTCGCGCAGGCGGGTGGTGTGCCGTCCGGTCGCCGAGGTCTCGGTGTGGGTGTTGCCGTACAGCGGCAGGACCTCGGCACGGATGTGGTCCTCGATGAAGTCGAGGGCGCGGCCGGAGGCGGTGTAGTCGGCGTAGACGAGGCGGCGGGGACCGTAGGGGCCGTCGAGGACCGTGTCGGCGCCGATGACGCCGTCGCGGATCCGGGCGAGGAGAGCGTCGTCCACTGCGAACCACCCCGATCGTTCGTGCGGCGCGTCTAGGGAAACGCTAGCTCAGCCGCGGTCTTTGAACACCCATACGAGCGCCAGGAGGACCAGGAAACCGACGAGGACGGCCGTGCGGCCTCTGCGCAGGCGCGAACGGGCGGCCGGGGAGACGAACCAGGCGATCGCGGCGACCATCAGGACGACGCCGGCGAGCGCGGCGGCGGAGGTGAGGGCTGGGTTGTCCATGGCGCGCCTTCCGGGCTTGGGGGGAGGTGGGGCGGGGGCTTGCGGTCGGCGGCGTTCGGGTGGTGCCGGGTCGATTGTCCCGGGTTGATTGTCGCTGGCGGGATGGCCGGGCGGGGTGCCGGGGCGGGTCGGCGTGCGCGGGCTTTCAGGTCGGTCGCCGCTCCCGCACCCCCCAACCGGCCACCCCTGCGCGCCACACGTCCACACCCCGTTCCCCCTCCGTGCCAGCGACCGCCACCGCTGGCGTCGGCCCGCTAGCGTGATCGGCACACGCAGAGCAACGGGGAGCCGCGATGGGTGACCGCACATGACCGCCTGGGAGGACAGCGGCTTCCCTCTTGTCGGGCACCGGGACTCGCCTTTCGGCGTGCGGGTCGGTGTCGCGGCGCAGACCGTCCATCTGCCCGCCGGGGGCGCGGGTCTGTGGATCCGGACGGTCGGGCACCCGCGCAGCGGGCCGCCCGTCATCGGCGTCGACAACGCGCCGGTCGTCGCGGGGTGGGGGCAGGCGCTCATCGCGCTGCCACCGGGGCGCCATCTCGTCACCGCGCAGATCCAGGGGGCCGGGGAGTGCGCGCGGACCGTCGAGGTCGCCGCGGGGTGCATCGAGCAGCTCGACTTCGTCGAGTCGCGGCTGGGCGGCAGCGGTGTCCTGGGGCCGACGGGGCAGGTGCGGGGCACGGGCCTGACGGGTCCGCGACTGCTCGCGGTGATCCTGGGGGTGCAGGTCTTCGCCCTGGCCACCCTGTTCAGCGTCCTGCCGCGCGAGGGCTGGCTGCTCGCCCTGCTGTCCTGGCTGGCGTGGACGGTGCTGGGCACCTGGCTGGTGTCTCTGCCGGTCCGGTGGCGCGGCCGCTCGATCGTGCGCGCCCAGTCCGGCGGCCCGCTGCCGCTGAGCACCACCGAGCTGGCCTCCGGGACGCTGCTTCCGGCGCTTCGCCACCCGCCGATTCCGCAGCTGCCGCCGGGGCACGGCGCCCTTCTCCTGCACGTGGAGACCGACCAGAGCTCCACGCAGGACGGCAGCATCCGCTTCGACGCGCACGAAACGTGGACGCCGCCGCCCGCGCTGACCGTCGACGGTGTCCCGACGGTGGTCTCGCACGGCCCGTGGCTCTATCCGCTTCTCCCGGGCGTCCACCGGGTCCGGCTCGCGCCGCCCGCGATGGACGGGCACGAGCCGGCCGGTGCGCCGGTCGAGCTGGAGGTGGCCGTCGGAGCCGGGCGGGTCACGCAGTACGACATCGAACTGCGCCTCGCCCTGTCCTACGGGCGCGGCGGCCACCTCTCCCGTTACGAGCCCTTCATCTCGGCGATCCTGCGCGACAAGCAGAGCCCGCCGGGTTCGACGCGCATCAACGTGACCGACGCCGGGAAGCGTTCGGAGACCTAGCGCAGGTCGATCCGGCCGCTGTCGGTGGCGAAACCGGCACGGTCGAAGGCGGCCTTCATCGGAACGTTCGCCAGGTCGGTGTTGGCCGAGATCGTCTCGGCGCCGTTCTCGGCGAGGATGTGCGTCATCTCGGCGAGCAGGTCGTCGACGTAGCCCTTGCCGCGATGAGCCGGCAGCACCGCGATGTAGCCGATGACCGGGCTGGCCACGTTGCGCGCGGGGAAGATCGCGCCGACCGTCTCTCCGTCGGCGTCGAAGGCCAGCCGCCACCAGTCGCGCCCGTCGGGGTAGCCGGCCAGGTCGCCGACCTCCTCCTCGGCGGTGGCCTGCGCGCCGATCCGCGCGGTGCTCTCGGAGGTGTACGCGTCGAGGGTTCCGGTGAAGCTGTCACGGACCGCCGACACGAAGGCCTCGTCGTCGGCCGGGGCGAAGGTCAGCCGGATCGTTCGCGGCGGCAGCCCCGTCTCGGCCGACCAGCGGAAGCCGTAGCGCTCGACGAACACCGACAGCCCGGCCGCCTCGGCGGCGGCGATCCGGTCGGCGACCTCCTCGGCCACGCCTTCCCGCTCCCGCCAGCCGGGCGGCGTCGGCAGGATGTACGACGGGCGCGGTCCGTCTCCCTTGTGGACGGTCGCGTAGGCGCGGCGCATCAGTTCGGCGCCGACCAGAACGCGCTCGGGACCTTCGCCGAGCTCGAACCAGTCGACGCACTTGGGTTCGGCGTCGCCGGGGAAGCTCCAGAAGGCCATGCGGGCGACGGCGACCCCGTCGCGCAGTGCCACCCACATCCACTCCGGCCGGTAGTGGCCGGAGTCGAGGTAGTCGCGCTGCTTGGCCCGGCGCTCGAAGCCGACCTCGGCGGCGGCCTCGTGCGGGTAGGTGTCGAAGAGTGCGGTGTCCTCTATGGACAGCGCGCGGTAGGTGTACACGCCGTCCCCTCTCACCGAAAGTCGATCTGCGCGGAAGTGGTGCGGAAACCGGCCCGGTTGAAGGCCTTGGCCATCGGAACGTTGACCTGGTCGGTGTTTCCGGTGATCAGCGCCGCTCCCCGGCCGACGTGGGAGTGGACCATCTCGGCCAGCAGTTCGTTGACGAAACCCTTTCCGCGATGCTCCGGCAGCACGGCGATGTAGCCGATGCTGGCCCGGCCGGAGGGCACGTTCGTCGGGAAGATCGCCCCGACGGTCGCGCCGTCGCGGTCGTGGGCGAGCCGGAAGTGCTCCCGGCCCGACAGCGAGGTGAGGAACGCCCAACTGGCCTTCCCGG
Source organism: Phytomonospora sp. NPDC050363 (assembly GCF_040655735.1). Lineage (NCBI taxonomy): Bacteria > Bacillati > Actinomycetota > Actinomycetes > Micromonosporales > Micromonosporaceae > Phytomonospora > Phytomonospora sp. NPDC050363. The sequence goes on along the minus strand of NZ_JBFAKK010000002.1, from coordinate 732,819 downwards.
CGGCCTCGACGCCCTCGGTCTCGATGGCCTCGCGGTCGTGGGCGTCGAAGGTGCCCGCCAGGCTCGCGGTGATCGCCGCGAGCAGCTCGGCGTCGCCGGCGGGGGCGAACTCCAGCCGGTCGCCGCGCTCGGGCAGGCCGTCGGCGGTCTCCCAGGTGTAACCCCAGCGTTCGACGAAGGCCACCATGCCGGCGCCCTCGACGGCCGCGACGCGCTTGTGCGCCTCGGCGGCGATCTCGGGCCGCTCGCGCCAGTCCGGCGGGACGATCAGCGAATACTCGGGGCGCTCGCCGTCGGCGTTCGTCGTCTCGGCATAGGCCCGTTTCAGCAGCTCGACGGCCACTTCGGCGGGCGCGTCGCCGGGCTCGAACCAGTCGAGGCTGCTCGGATGCGCCGCACCCGGACGGCCCCAGAACGCCGCCCGCGCGATGGTCTCGCCGTCACGCAGGGCGACCCAGGTCCACTCGGGGCGGGCGCGGTCCTCGGACAGGCAGGTGAGGTAGTCCTGCTTCGCCTCGCGGCCGACCTCGGGGTGCGGCGCGTGCGGGAAGCGGGTGAAGAGTTCGGACTCGCCGGCTTCGATCCGGCGGAAGGTGACGCTTGACATCGCGGCTCCAAGAGCTCAGTGCGCTCCCGGAGGCGAGGGGTCAGCCTTCGAACACGGGAAGGTGGGAGCGCGGAATGGTAAAGATCGACATCGGCTTCCTCCTTCCCGTATGGCCGCCCTCGCGGCGGCGGTAAACGTAGCACACCTCAGGCGAGGTCGTCGCAGACGTTGTCCTCGCCGCCCAGGTCGACCGGCAGCGAGCGGGTCCCGTCGGCGGCGAAGGCGACAACGTGCACGCCGTCGAGCATGTAGTACCCGCGCGTCAGGTCCCGGTCACCGTCGCGGAAACCCATCCCGACCGGTCCGGCCATCGCGAAGGCGACGTACGAGCCGTCGGTGCGAAACTCCGCGACACCGCTGCCGGAGGCGTCGGACAGCAGGCGCTCGCCGGTGTCGAGGTTGACGAACTCCGAGATGAGCGGTCCGGCGTACTCCTCCAGTTTCACGCTCCCGTCGGGATGGCGCTGGAGGACACGGGAGCGGACGTCCTGGCTGACCACTTCGAGGCCGAGCGGGAAGTCGCAGTAGCGGCCGGCGGGAGCGGTCCACTCCGGCTGGATCCACGGCCGCCAGGGCTCGGGGCGCAGACCGCTCGTGGAGGGTCCGGCCTGGGCGGCCGAGGGGGCGAGGACGGTTCCGGCGGCGAGGGCGAGGCAGAGCAGGGCGGTGCGGACGCGCATGATTCCTCCACTAACCAGACACGAGGCTACAACCGGTTAGGGTCAAACTAGTGGTTAGATGGCGGCCCGGCAAGGGATACTGGCGACGTGTACTGGACGGAAGTGCTCGGCTACCCGATGCCCAAGCCCATCGGCGGCCACCCCGCGCTGGACTTCTGCGACACCTACGCGGGCTGGGGCGGCCCCGCCCTGCCCGGCGGGGAATGGCTCGCCGACTACGACCGCCTCGTCGTGTGGACCGTCCACTCCGGACTGCTGCCGGTCGAGGACTCCCAGCCGCTGCGCACGCTCGCCGAACGGCGCGGGGCCCCCGCCGCGCGTGAGCTGGACGCCGTGCGGCGCCTGCGTTCGGCGCTCTACGCCGTGCTCCTCGAACCCGCCGACACCGCGTCCTTCGCGATCGTCGCCGGCGAGGCCGAACAGGCCGCCGCCCGCGCCGAACTCGTCGCGGACGCCGACGGCGTCGCCTTCTGGCGCATTCCGTCCACTGTGGAGCTCGACGTGCCGAGACTGCGCGTCGCCCGCGCCGCCGCCGAACTGCTCTGCTCCCCCGAGCGCGCGCTGGTGCGCGCCTGCCCCGGCGAGGAGTGCGGCTGGCTGTTCCTCGACCGGCGCGGCCGCCGGCGCTGGTGCAGCATGGCCACCTGCGGCAACCGCGCGAAGGTGCGCGCCTTCGAGGAGCGGCAGCGGCGGGGTTAGCACCAACGCAAAGACCGCCCCGGCGTGTGCGCGCCGGGGCGGTCCTCGTGCAGTCCACCTACACGATCGAACAAGGTCAGCGGGGCCGTCCTAGAACGGCCAGTCCGCCCGCGATCCCGCCTCCAGCAGCGGGACCATGGCGAACGCGGCGTCGGAGAGACCGCCGAAGGTGTGCCGGTTGCGGCCCGAGGGCCCGTGCCCGTACTTGTACCCGGCGAGGTTCCAGGTGTAGACCGGGACGTCCTCGGGCACCGCGGCCGTCGGGTCCCCGTCACGCCCGTCGGTCTGCTCGTCGGTGACGATCACGACCCTGTCGTGGCGGTCGAACCAGCGCCGGACTGCCTGTGCCGTCTCGGTTCCGCCGAGGTTGCCGAAGCGGTCGACCAGCCGCAGCACCGAGTCGCCGGGACGGAAACCGACACCGCGCGAGGTCGACCCGAACTCGATCAGGTCGGCCTTCTCGGCCCGCAGCGCCAGCGCCGAACCGAAGACCGCGGCGATGTCGCCGTAGCTGAGATCGGAGCTGCGCGAGTTGGCGAAGAACATCGAGGCCGAACGGTCCACCAGCACCAGCGTCCGTCCCTTGAGGACGGGCACGTTGGCCAGGCTGTGCGACAGAGCCGTCTCCAGCGCCTGCGCCCACCGCACCGAACCGGTCGCCCGATAGGCGGCCAGGAAGCGCATCGGCAGCTGCTTCGAGCGCGCCACCCGCTGCGGGTCGGCCAGCTCTGCGGCGACCCGGGCGGCGACGTCGTCACCGACGCCGGCCTCGTCGAGGTTGCGGAGGTTGCGCGACTTCGCCATGTACCCCATCCCCGGCAGCGCCGCCGTCCACGCCTCGGCGTCCATCGGCCCCTGGAGCCAGCCCGCGAGGGCCTCCCAGGTCATGCCGGCGGCCTTGAGGCGGTCCGGATCGCGCAGCGCGGCCCGGCGCTCGGCGAGCGGAAGGGCCATGAGCCCGGCGCGAGCGCTCAGCAGCGGCAGGGACGCCGGCGGAGCGTTCTCGCGGCCGTGGCGACGGTCGAGCGCGTACTTGAACAGCGCGCCCTGAGCATCCGAAGTGGACTTCGGGTGGGTCAGGTCGAGCACGTCACCGAAGCGGAAGGAGGCCCGCCCGGAGTCGTACTTGAGCAGCGCGTACTCGTCGTAGAGCCGCGTGGCGGCGTCGGCGATCCCGCGCTTGACCGGCTTGGGCATCGCGCGTCCGTAGCGCGGGTTCCAGTAGGCGATGGCCTCGCCCGGCTCGTCGGCCCGGCGCATGACACCGGCGACGATCCGCCGCGAACCCGGGATTCCGTTGCGCACCATCCAGTACGCGGCCTCCAGCGCGCCGACCAGCGCGGCCGAGCGCATGTTCGCCGCGGTCCGCAGCCAGATCAGGAAGCGCTCCAGCCAGAGCGGGTCGGTCACGGCGATTCGGCGGACCAGCGACAGGTAGCGCGAGTCGCGGGCGTCGGCGGCCTGGTAGAAGCTCGCCTCGCCGCAGAAGTTCGACACGGCGAGCAGGAACAGCTCGCCCTTGGGATCGCGCTCGAAGCCGGGTCCGCCCTGGTGGGTGCGGCCGGTGGCGGTCTTGGGGCCGCGGATCGGTCCGGTGCCGGGCGTCTTCTGCCGCGTTTTGTTGAACTTGGCCATGGTCTCGTGCACCGCCTTCCAGCGACGTCGTCAAAGTGGGCGAAAAAGGGCGGCGTGGCCCATGCCAAGGGTCCGAGTTCGAAGTCGGTGAAGGAACGTGGCGCTCTACCAGCTGAGCTACGGGACCGTGGTGGTGGTCCCGGCGGGACTCGAACCCGCGACAACCCGATTAATAGTCGAAGTAACCTTCGCCTGCGCACCGGACACCCTGGCATGGGACGCCCTCCCGAGATCTGGATTGCCCGAGGTGGGTTTCAAGGATGTGAAGTAACCCCGGGGCGTCGCACCGGGAGGTGCGTGAGGTCAAAGATACGGAGCGGCCGCAAGGCTCTCAACGGATTAACGACCATCCCCATTGGACACGCGCGGCGGGCGGGTCTCGGCGATCAGCGCCAGCAGCGCCCGGCTGACCGGCGTCTGCGCGAGCTGCGGGTGGTCGTGCACGGCCCGCGGGAGCAGCGGCGTGAGACGCGCGGCGCCGGTGTGGAACTTCGACCACGGGGCCACGAACATCGCCTCCCCGACGGTCAGTTCCAGCCCGCTCGGCGTCACCGCGACCGGCCCGAACTCGGCCCTCCCCCGCGCGGCGAGCGCGGTCCTGGCCCGGGCGAGGACGACGGGGGCCGCCGCGGCCTCGATAGCCGCGACGAGCGACCGACGGTCGGTGAACGGTCCTATGGGGACGGTGACCGGACGGCCCGCGATGTCGTGGCCCATGACCTGGTAACCCTCGTAATACACGGTCTCGGTCCAGCAGACCCCGGCGTCGGCGCGATGTCCACGCCGTCGCGGGACGGTGAGGGTCAGGTCGACGCCGGTCCAGCGCAGCACGACGGGGTCGGCGAACTCCGAGAGCACGAGCAGGCCCCCGGCGCAGACCGCGACGCGGCGCCGCCCGACCGGTTCGGCGATCTCCGAGAAGTGCGCGTGGCCGTAGACGAGGACGGTGGTCGCCGCCATGATCGCCACCGCGAGACCGGGATCGCGCAGCGCGCAGCCGAGAACCGCCGCACCGGCCAGGACGGCCGTGTAGCGGGCCCAGGGTGTCCAGACCCGCAGGTGCTCGCGGTGGACGCGGCCGACCGCGCCTAAACCGTGGAGCCTGGCGAGCGCGCGGGCCCGGCTGCGCGTGGACATACCGACGACGATAGCCCGCGCAGCGTGTTGGAGCCCCTACGCGCCGCGAACGACCGCGGCGACGGTGTCGGCGATGGCGTGCGCGCGTTCGGCGGTGTCGGCCTCGACCATGACGCGCACGAGCGGCTCGGTGCCCGAGGGGCGCAGGAGAATGCGGCCGCCGTCGCCGAGGACGCCGTTCTGCTCGTCGAGGACGCTCAGCACGGCCTGCGAGTCCACGATCGCCTTGTCGGCGACGGGGACGTTGAGCAGGACCTGCGGGAGGCGGCGGACGACGGCGGCGAGTTCGCCGATGGGCTGGCCGGACTCGATGACCGAGGCCGCCAGGTGCAGGGCCGTCAGGGTGCCGTCGCCGGTGGTGGCGTAGGCGGGCATGACGACGTGGCCGCTCTGCTCGCCGCCGAGGGAGAGCTTCTTGGCGCGCAGCGCTTCGAGCACGTAGCGGTCGCCGACGGCGGTGGTGACCAGGTTGATGCCGGCGTCGCGCATCGCGTGATGCAGGCCGAGGTTGCTCATGACGGTGGCGACGAGGGTGTCGTCGGCGAGGCCGCCGGACTTGCGCAGGTGCAGCGCGAGGATGGCCATGATGGCGTCGCCGTCGACCTCGGAGCCGTCGGCGGCCACGGCGAGGCAGCGGTCGGCGTCACCGTCGAGGGCGAAGCCGAGGTCGGCGCCGAGGGCCATGACGGTCTCGCGCAGCGACTCCATGTGAGTGGAGCCGCAGTTCTCGTTGATGTTGAGGCCGTCGGGCGCGGCGTGGATCGCGGTGACCTCGGCGCCCAGGCGGCGCAGGGCCTCGGGCGCGACCTCGGTCGCGGCGCCGTTGGCGCAGTCGACGACCACGCGCAGGCCGGCCAGGTCGACGGCGATGGTCCCGACGAGGTGCCGGATGTAGCGCTCGGTGCCGTCCTCCAGGTCGCGGACGCGGCCGATGGCGCCCCCGACGGGACGCGGCCACTCGGTGGCGAGCTCGGCTTCGAGCTCGTCCTCGACCTCGTCGGAGAGCTTGTGGCCGCCGGCGGCGAAGAATTTGATGCCGTTGTCGGGCATGGGGTTGTGGCTGGCCGAGAGCATGACGCCCAGGTCGGCGCCGATCTCGTCGACGAGGTGCGCCACGGCGGGGCTGGGGAGGATCCCGACGCGCAGGACGTCGGCGCCGGCGCTGAGCAGGCCGGCGATCGTCGCGGCCTCCAGCATCTCACCGCTGGCGCGCGAGTCGCGGCCGATGATCGCGACGGGCTTGCGTCCCTCGACGGTCCCGGCGTCGCAGAGGACGTGGACCGCGGCCTCGGCGAGCGAGGTCGCCAGTTGCGGGCTCAGCTTCTCGTTGGCCAGTCCGCGTACGCCGTCCGTGCCGAACAACCGCGCCATGTCAGTCCTCCCACCGAAACCTTGGTAAACCTGTCGGTAAATACACGCCGAAGCCGCCGGGTACGCCGCATGCGTGCCCGGCGGCTTCGAAACGCCAGGATCTGATTACCGCTTCGAGAACTGCGGCGCCTTGCGGGCCTTCTTGAGGCCGTACTTCTTGCGCTCGGTGGCACGCGCGTCACGCGTGAGGAATCCGGCCTTCTTCAGCTCGGGGCGCGAGTCGGGGTCGATCTCGATGAGCGCCCGGGCGATGGCCAGACGCAGCGCGCCGGCCTGACCGGTGATGCCGCCACCGTGCAGGTTGGCGAAGATGTCGAAGGTCTCCACGCGGTCGATGGTGACCAGCGGCTCCTTGACGATCTGCTGGCTGACCTTGCTGGGGAAGTACTCCTCCAGCGTGCGGCCGTTGAGGAGGAACTTGCCGGTGCCGGGCTTGAGCCGGGCACGGACGATCGCCTTCTTACGGCGGCCGACGGTCTGCACCGGCTTGTCCATGCGAGGCACGTACGGCGCGGGCACCTCGGCGGCGGCGGGCACGGCAGGTACGTCGGCCACAGCCGGAACGGCCGGGACCTCGGGGGTGATGTCGTCGGTCGCCTCGGGGGCGGTCGTCGTCTCCGTCATGGGTTTCTTCACGCTTCCTTAGCCGCGCCTACTGCGCGATCTGGTTGATCTCGAACGGCTGCGGCTGCTGGGCGTCGTGCGGGTGCTCGGCACCGGCGTACACCTTCAGCTTGGTGAGCTGCTGGGCGCCCAGCTTGTTGTGCGGGAGCATGCCCTTGACGGCAAGCGTCACCGCACGCTCGGGCTTCTTGTCGAGCAGCTCGGAGTACTTGGTCCTCTTCAGACCACCCGGGTAGCCGGAGTGCCGGTAGGCGATCTTCTGGTCACGCTTGTTACCGGTCAGCGCCACCTTGCCGGCGTTGACGATGATCACGAAGTCACCGGTGTCCATGTGCGGCGCGAACGTCGGCTTGTGCTTGCCGCGCAGAAGCGTGGCAACGTGGGTGGCGAGACGGCCGAGCACAACGTCGGTCGCGTCGATGACATGCCACTCGCGAGTGATGTCACCCGGCTTCGGGCTGTACGTAGGCACAGGTCTACCTTGCTCTCATCGTCGGTGTGTGGGCGCGCGAGACCGCGCCGATCGCCCGAGCGTACCTGAACTGGGTGCACACACTTACAGGTGGCACCCGGCCGCTCGCACAACAGTCCGCGAGTCTACCCCGCTCGGGTTCCCAGCCGGAAACCGGGGTCACGGGCACGCTCGTATCCAGGGCAAGTGTATCCGGGCCCCGACGGGGGTGCGGCAGCAGGCGGGGTGGTGGGGCTCACGGGGGTGGGCGACGAGGGCCGCTCGCGCAAGTGACGGCGGTCACCGGGCTATCCCGACGGATGGCAGGTGCGCGCTTAGACTCTCGCCTTCGCGGCCGACCCGGTAGGACAGCCCTTGGGGCGTCAGGCCGAGGTCCTTCAGCGCGCCGACGGCCAAGTGGGCGGCCAGTTCGGCGTCGGCTCCGGGCTCGGCGGCGAAGGAGGCCGATCCCTCGGGTGTGGTGACCCAGTCGAAGGTGTCGTCGGTGAGCGCGGTGATCCACTCGCCGCTGGGCGGGGTCCAGCCGAGGGCGGTCAGCGCCTCGACGCGCTCGGGCCAGGGGTCGGCGGGCACCTCCAGGCGCAGGCCCCGCTCGCCGAACTTGAAGTAGCAGGTCGCCGGCTCCTCGTCAGGCTCACTCACCCGTCCGTGAACCGAGAGGGTCACGGGGAGTTCGCCCAGGGCTGGCAGGTCGGAGATGAGACCGGCGACGGTGGTGCCAAGCCGCCGGGCGAGCTCGTCCCAGTCGTCGACGGGCCGGTCGCCGGGGAGGAACTGGTCGCCGTCGGATATGCACCACAGGTAGGGGCAGGCGTCGGGGTCGTGAGCGAAGGTGCGCAGTTCGGTCATCTCGAAGCGCTCGGTGGGCAGGAGGTCGATCGAGCGGGCGTCGAGGCGGATGGTCGTGTCCTCCGAGCGCCAGCGCAGCCAGGGGCCGGGGCCGCCGCGCAGGGTGGGGCGGCCGAGCACTTCCTGGACAAGGCTCCAGGCGGCCCGGAGGTCCGTGCCGTCCGGGATGGGGACGCTGAGGACGGGGCCGTCGTCGAGGTCGGTACCGAGACCGGCTCGGCCGCCGGGAAGGTCGGTGCGCAGCAGCCCGGCGTCTTCGACGTCGATGCTCCAGCCGAGTTCGGCGAGCACGCGGTCGACGTCGGAGCGGGTCCAGTCACCGATGTCAAGGGAGTCGAGACGCCGGACGAGCCGGGGCAACCAATTGTCCACTGTGGAATTCACTGCGCCACCCTAGCTTCGCCGGCAGGCGTGGGGCGTAGAGGTTCGTCGCGACGTTGTCGACCGCCGCCTCCTCCGGAGTGGCGACGCTCAAGGGATTGCCATCGGCGGTGTTCACCCGCAATCGGCGCTGTCAACCGCTTCCGCTCTGACCGGCGAGACCACGCAGCATCCGCACCGCCGGACACGGCCACGGCACCGTGTCGTGCGACGTGGCGATGCTCGCCACCCGCGAGCAGTGGGCACAGCACGCTCCGGTGTGCCCATCGGGGCCATGCGGCCCGTCGTGCTCCGTCCGCGTCCTCGTGTGGCCGCTCGGAGGGCCGGTCACCGCCCGATCCGTTCCAGCGCGTTGTCGGCCGCCGCGTAGTCCGGACACGGCCATTCCCTCCCGCACGACCGGCACTCGGTTCCCCACGGCCGCGCCCGATGCGTCAGTAGTTGCCTGGCCCACTCGTATGCCGTCGGTTGCCTCGGATTCGCCACGATCCCCACCTTCGACGTGTCGTGCATGGGGGACGGTCCCCGCCCGGAACATGGCCGGGGGAGGCGCGGTCGACGAACGGGGACCGTCCCTGTACCGGTCGCCGAGGACCATCCTGGCGCGCGAGCCCACCCACGCGCTGTCCTCCACTTGCGTGACGGCGCCGGTACACGCAGGACGCTACGGGCGGTGCGACCGTTGGCCTAGCCGTCATCTCGCGAGACACGCCGCCCCATCCTGAAGCCCCAGGATGGGGCGGCGCCGAGAGGTGTCACCTGCCCCGAAAGCCGTCCCGGGTACGGCATTCTGAGCCGATGGCCGGACCGAACCTGACGCGTAGGCAGCTGGGCCGACGACTGCGAAACCTGCGGGAGCAGTCGGGAAAACGAGCCGCCGACGTCGAGTACGCACAGATCATGTCCCCGTCGAAGCTGTACCGGCTTGAGGCCGGGCAGAACTCGTCCGTGTCGTGGCCGGAGGTGATGGCACTCGCCCAGCTCTATCGTGCGGACAAGGATTTGGAGCGGGAACTGATCCGGATGGCCAAGGCGACCCTTGAAGCCGGATGGTGGGAGGAATTCCAGGTACCGAAGTGGTTCCAGCTTTTCGTCGAGCTGGAACAGATCGCGTCGGCGATCTACGTCTACGAAGTCGAATTCGTGACCGGTCTGCTCCAGACAGAGGCGTACATGCGGGCCCTGTACGCGGTCAACCAACGGCTGGGCACCGACGCGAAGAACACGCTGGTCGCCTCTCGGCTCCTGCGGCAGCGCGAGTTCTGGGCCCGAACGCCTCCACCCCGGTTGGAAGTCGTCATGAGCGAAGGAGCCGTACGGCGCGCCATCGGGGGACCTCATGTCCACGCTGAACAGCGACAGGCACTGATAGACGCGGCCGGCCGGCCGCACGTCAGCCTGTACGTCATCCCCGATGCGGTAGGCGCTCATCCCACCATCGGGCGGCCGTTCATGCTCATGGAATTCCCCGACGACCTGGACCCGTCCGTGGTCTACTCGGAGGCCGCCAACGGCGCGAAATATGACGACTCACCTGCTGAGTTCGATCACCACCGCGATACGTTCGAGGCGACCCGAGACATGGCGACCGCACTTGAGGAGTTCCACCATGAAGCCTTCCCCGTGGCGCAAGTCGAGCCGCAGCGGGAACAACGGCGGGGCGTGCGTTGAGGCGCGCACCCACGTCGGACAGTTCCACGTCCGAGACAGCAAGCTAGGCGACACGTCCCCCATCTTGAGCGTGGACGCCGCCCAGTGGCGCGGGTTCCTGGCCGCCGTCACCAAATAACCTCCGACAACCCGCCCCCGACCCGCCGCCCTTCAGGCCGCAGGCCGGGGGCGTCGCCGTCCCCCCGTCGCCGTCGCCGTCCCCATCCCCGCCCCGCGCCTCAGTCCACCACCGGCAGGTACACGCGCCCGCCCGCCGCCGTGAACTCCTCCGACTTCGCCTTCATCCCCGCCTCCACGTCCTCGCTCGTCAGGCGCATCTCCTCCATCTTGGAGCCGAACTCCGACTTGATGTTCTGACTGATCGCCATCGAGCAGAACTTCGGCCCGCACATCGAGCAGAAGTGCGCCGTCTTCGCCGGCTCGGCCGGCAGCGTCTCGTCGTGGTATTCGCGGGCGGTGTCGGGGTCCAGCGAGAGGTTGAACTGGTCCTCCCAGCGGAACTCGAACCTGGCCTTCGACAGCGCGTCGTCCCAGGCCTGCGCGGTGGGGTGGCCCTTGGCGAGGTCGGCGGCGTGGGCGGCGATCTTGTAGGCGATCACGCCGGCCTTCACGTCGTCGCGGTTGGGCAGCCCCAGGTGCTCCTTCGGCGTGACGTAACACAGCATCGCCGTACCGAACATGCCGATCATCGCCGCGCCGATCGCCGAGGTGATGTGGTCGTAGGCGGGCGCGATATCGGTCGTGAGCGGCCCCAGCGTGTAGAACGGCGCCTCGGCGCAGATCTCCTTCTGCAGGTCCACGTTCTCCTTGATCTTGTGCATCGGGACGTGCCCGGGCCCCTCGATCATCACCTGCACGTCGTACCGCCACGCGATCTGCGTCAGCTCCCCCAGAGTGCGCAGCTCGGCGAACTGGGCCTCGTCGTTGGCGTCGGCGATGCTCCCCGGCCGCAGCCCGTCACCCAGCGAGAAGGCGATGTCGTAGCGCGCGAAGATCTCGCACAGCTCCTCGAAGTGCGTGTACAGGAAGCTCTCGGTGTGGTGCGCCAGGCACCAGGCGGCCATGATCGACCCGCCGCGCGAGACGATCCCGGTGACGCGGTCGGCCGCCAGCGGGACATGCCGCAGCAGCACCCCGGCGTGCACGGTCATGTAGTCGACGCCCTGCTCGGCCTGCTCGATCACGGTGTCCCGGAAGACCTCCCAGGCCAGCTTCACCGGATCGCCGTTGACCTTCTCCAGCGCCTGGTACAGCGGCACGGTGCCGATCGGGACCGGCGAGTTGCGGATGATGTGCTCGCGGGTGGCGTGGATGTGCTTGCCCGTCGAGAGGTCCATGACCGTGTCGGCGCCCCACTTGGTGGCCCACTCCAGCTTCTCGACCTCGTCGGCGATCGAGTCCGACACCGCCGAGGTGCCGATGTTGGCGTTGATCTTCACCAGGAAGCGCTCACCGATCAGCATCGGCTCCGACTCGGGATGGTTGACGTTGCTGGGCAGGATCGCCCGGCCCGCGGCGATCTCCTCGCGCACGATCTGCGGGTCGAGGCCCTCGCGGATCGCGGCGAACTCCATCTCCGGCGTGACGATGCCGTTGCGGGCGTAGTGGAGCTGCGTGACGCGCTCCCCGGGGCCGCGCTCGTCGATCCACGCCTGCCGGAGCCTCGGCAGGCCCTCCTCGGGCACCGAGCCGGGCCCGGAGGTGTCGTAGAGGCGCACGGGGTCGTCACCACCGGACACGTGAACCTCGGCGAAGGGGACGCGAATGTCGGGACGGGAGCCCTCGACGTAGACCTTCTGTCGCATGTGGACACTCCAAAGTGGTCGATGCGGGCCCGCGCGGCCGTGCGGCCGGGCGGAGGATCAGGGGCGCCAGAAGTGGTCGACGGGGCCGCTTCCGCGGCCCAGACGCCACCGGGCGCCCGACGCCAGGGCGCCGGTGATGTACGACTTCGCCTCGCGCAGCGCCGTTTCGAGCCCGAGGCCCCCGGCGAGCCCGGCGGCGACGGCCGCCGAGAAGGTGCAGCCGGTGCCGTGGGAGTTGCGCGTGTCGACGCGTTCGGCGTCGAGGTACCACACACGCCGCCCGTCGCTGACGGTGTCGACGGAGCGCTCGCCCTCGGCGTGGCCGCCTTTGAGGACGACGGTGGTGCCCGCCGCCAGGGCCAGCGCCGTGGCGTCCTCGGCGCCGAGGACCCGCGACTCGGGGATGTTCGGCGTCAGCAGGACCGCGTAGGGGGTGAGCAGGCGCAGGTAGTCGGCCGGATCGCCGTCGTAGAGGAGATCCCCGCTGGTCGCCACGACGACCGGGTCGACCACGAGGTTCGGCAGGCGGCCGGCGCGGGCGAAGTCGGCGACGACGGCCAGGATCGCCGGGTCACCGAGCATGCCGGTCTTGACCGCGCGCACGTCCAGGTCGCAGAGCACCGCGTCGAGCTGCGCGGCGACGAAGTCGGCGGGCACGGCGTGCACTCCCTTGACGCCGACGGTGTTCTGCGCCGTGAGCGCGGTGATGACGCTGGCGCCGAAGACGCCGTGGGCGGCGAAGGTCTTCAGATCCGCCTGGATCCCCGCCCCGCCACCGGAGTCGGAGCCGGCGATGGTCAGCACAACCGGTGGTGTGGTCATGTCGAGGTCCCTTTCTCCCCCGTGGAGGGGATGTGGAGTACTCCGGCGGGTGACGGCGGCGGCGCGAGCCGCGAGGGAGCGTGAACGGGTCCGGTGCGAACTCGGGAGGGCCCATGCAGACCACGACAGACCGGCCGACGGCCGGAAGACTCCGCACCGCTTGGAGGGCCGCCAACGCGCCGGTGGCGGGCGTCCCGCGTTGGGCCGCCGTGACCGCGCACCTGGTACCGCTGCTCGTGCTGCCCTCGGGGATCTGGCGGATCGTGACGGTGACCTTCAACGTCGGCGGCGGCGCCGGGAAGGGCTCGGGCGAGGTGCCCGCGTGGCTCCCGATCGAGCTCTACGTCGTCCTGCTGTCGGTGTTGTCCGAGCTGCTGGCGTTCAGCGCCGTGGGCCTGGTCGCGCGCTGGGGCGAGGTCTTTCCCCGCTGGACACCGGGTCTGGCCGGACGCCGAGTGCCGCCGGCGCTCGTGATCATCGTGGCGTCGGCGGGAGCCGCGATCCTCACCGTCGTGTGGACGGTCGGCGCTGTCGCCGTAGGGCGCGGCACGACCGTTCAGGGCGACCCTCTTCCGGCCGACTTCCCGCTGCGGACCGACACCTGGGACGGCCTGCTCGCCATCGGCGCCTACGCGCCCTTGTACGCCTGGGGACCGGCGCTGGCCGTGCTCACCGTCCACTACGCCCGCCGCCGCCTCAACCGAGCGCATCGAGCAGCTCCGCGACGAGCGCGCCCGGATCTTCCGCGCGCATGACCGAACCCATGACCGCGACCCCGTGGGCGCCCGCCTCGCGGCATTCCCGCACCCGCTCGGGTCCGGTGATGCCGCACAGCGCGTACACCGGCACCGCCGTACGGCCACAAAGGACGGACAGGCCGACGGGGCCGAGCGCGGGGCCGTAGCCGGGTTTGGAGTCGGAGACGTAGACCGGCGAGACCGTGGCGTAGGCGGCGCCCTCGGCTTCGGCGGCGGCCAGTTCGCCGGGGCTGTGGCAGGAGCGGCCGACGAGCACGCCGGAGGCGTCGAGGGGCCGGGCGCGGGCGGCGAGGTGCCACCCGTGCGCGGGGACGCCCTCGGGGGCCTCGCCGGACACTCCGAGCAGCAGAGTTCCGCCCACTTCGGACAGTCGCTGGTGCAACCGCCCGGCGAGTTCGGCTCGGCGTTTCGGCGCCATCGCGTGTTCGCGCAGGACGATCGCGCGGGCGCCGGCGGCGATCGCGGCGTCCAGGACCTCCCACAGTGGATGGACGGCCTGCGTGGCGTCGGTGACGACGAGCAGCCTCGGCGGCGGCCTCACAGCTCCCCCATCCCTTCGAAGGCCGTCGACGCCTCGGCGTGGTGGCGGCGCGGGATACGGCCCGCCAGGTACGCCAGGCGCCCGGCGTGGACGGCGTGTCGCATGGCCTCGGCCATCACGGCGGGGTCGGCGGCGCGGGTGATCGCCGAGGCGGCCAGCACCGCCGAGCAGCCCAGCTCCATCGCCAGCGCGGCATCGGAGGCCGTGCCGATACCGGCGTCGAGGACGACCGGAACCGTCGCCGCCTCGGTGATCAGCGCGATGTTGTGCGGGTTGCGAATGCCCAGGCCGGTGCCGATCGGCGAACCCAGCGGCATGACGACCGCGCAGCCGGCGTCGGCGAGGCGCCGAGCGAGGATCGGGTCGTCGTTGGTGTAGGGCCACACGGTGAACCCGTCGGCGACCAGCTTCTCGGCGGCCGCGAGCAGTTCGACCGCGTCGGGCAGGAGCGTGCGCTCGTCGCCGATGACCTCCAGCTTCACCCAGTCGGTGCCGAAGGCCTCGCGGGCGAGGTGGGCGGTGCGGATCGCCTGCGCGGCGGTGAAACAGCCCGCGGTGTTCGGCAGCAGCCGTACCCCGCAGCGGTCCACGACGTCGAGGATCGAGCCGGTGGCGGTCGGGTCGACCCGGCGCAGCGCGACGGTGACCAGACCCGTTCCACTGGCCCGGATCGCGGCCTCGGCGGCGGCGTGACTCGGCGCCCCGCCGGTCCCGAGGATCAGGCGCGACGGCAGGGTCACGCCGTCGACGGTGAAGGCGTCGGCCATGTCAGCCTCCCTGGCTGGCGACGAGGATCTCGACGCGGTCGGCCTCGCTCAGCCGGCGCGACCAGTCGGCTCGAGGCACGACCTCGCCGTTGAGGGCGACGGCGATTCCCCTTGCCGCCGATGAGGTCTGGCGCACGACGTCGGCGACGGTGGAGCCGGCCGCGACCTCGCGGTCACCGCCGTTGACTGTGACGTTCACTGGGAAACCTCCTGGGGTCGAAGGGGATCAGCGCCTCCGGGGTCCGTCCGGTGGCGAGCAGTTCGGCGATGAGTTCACCGGTGACGGGGGCGAGCAGGATGCCGTTGCGGTAGTGGCCGGTGGCGGCGATGACGCGCGGATCGCTCGTCGGGCCCAGCAGCGGTGCGTTGTCGAGGGTTCCGGGGCGCAGGCCGACGGTGTACTCGCGCAGTTCGTACTCGGCGAGTTCGGGGAGGACGGCGATGGCGTCGCGGAGGAGTTCGTAGGTGTCGCCGGCGCGCGGGGTGAGGTCGAAGCCGCGTTCGGCGCTGGTGGCGCCGACGACGACCTCCCCGTCGGCGCGGGGAAGCACGTAGACGGACTGGCCGGCGACGGTGGCGCGGATGACGAGGCCGAGTTCGGCGGGCCCGCGCAGGCGCAGGATCTGGCCCTGCACGGGCCGCACGGCGGCGCCGAGGAGCGGGCCGGAGTGCGTCCCGGCGGCGATGACCACGCGCTCGGCGTCCACTGTGGCTGGATCTTCGACGTGACGCGGGACGAGCCGGGCACCCGCCGCGACGGCGGCGTCGAGGAGGGCTGCGTACAGGCGTCGCGGGTCGACCTGGTGGTCGCCGGGGGTGTGGACGGCGCCGCTGATCCTGGGCGACAGCAGGGGTTCGAGGCGGCGGGCCGCGGTGGGCGTGAGCCGTTCGGCGCTCAGGCCGAGCCGGTGGTGGAAGGCGTGCTGCCGGTCGAGTTCGGCGCGGTCGCCGGCGTCGAGGCCGACGAGGAGCGTGCCGGACTCGCGGTAGCCGAGGTCGACGCCGAGTTCGGCCGCGAAGTCCGGCCACCGGCTCCGGGACTCCAGGGACAGGGCGAGCAGTGGCTCCTCGCCGAAGTGCGCCTCGCTGACCGGGGCGAGCATTCCGGCGGCCACAGTGGATGCTCCCGAGCCCGGCGAGGCGTCGTGGACCTCGACGGACATTCCTCTTTGCGCGCAGCGCCAGGCGATCGTGAGTCCGATGGTGCCCGCGCCGACGATGCCGACGTCGGTCATCGGGCGACTCCGGCGGGGTTGGCGGACAGCGTGTTCAGGAACGAGCGGGTGGCGCGCTGGGGGTCGGCGGTCCGGCTGATAGCGCCGATGACGGCGACGCCGTGGGCGCCGGCGGTGATCAGGGCGGGGACGCGTTCGGGTGTGATGCCGCCGATGGCGACGACCGGGATGTCCACGGCGGCGGCCACCGCGCGGATGCCGGCCGCGCCGAGCGGGTCGGGCAGGCCGTCCTTTGTGGAGCTCTGGTGGACCGGGCCGACGCCGAGGTAGGTCGCGCCGGCGCGCTGGGCGGCCCGGGCGGCGTCGGCGTCGCGGCAGGTGCCGCCGAGGATCGCGCCCGGGCTCAGGACGCGGCGGGCCGCGTCGACCGGCAGGTCGTCGGCTCCGACATGGGCGCCGTGCGCACCGACCGCGAGGGCGACGTGCAGCAGGTCGTTGACCAGGCAGGTCGCGCCGTAGCGGGCGCACAGGTCGGCGACGTGGAGGGCGAGATCGTAGGCGGCGCGGTCGGTCGCGTCCTCGGCGGCGCGGACCTGGATCAGCGGCGCCCCCGCCGACAGGGCGGCGCGGACCACGGCGATCGTGTCCACCCCTGGGGCGGTGTCGGTGATGACGTGCAGTCGCGGAAACGCGTGTGGGTAGGCCACGGCAAGGCTCCTCCCTGCGCCGGCATGATCCGGATCAGGTTCGACGGTCTGGGGCTACGAAGCCCCACTCTCAGCCCGGTGCACCGGACTCCCGTGGGTTACTTGCGGCCACCGTACGACACCGGAAAGCAACAAGCAAGGGGAGCTGCGTCACTCGCGAGATCGGCGCGGTCCCGCTACCGTCGTGCGATGGAGACCATCGAAGCGCTCGTCGACGAACACCTGCTGCGCTTCTCCGACGGCATTTTCGAACTCTTCAGCCGCCGCTCCTTCGACAGCACGCGCATTCCCGTTCAGTGGCTCGCCGTCACCGTCGGCGAACCCAAACGCGGCCAGATCCGCATCAACTTCACCCGCGACGGGCAGGCCGGGAGCGCGCTCTACCGCAGCCTTCCGGAGAAACTCGCGCGCGCCGGCAGCAGCTACCTCATCCCCGAGGGCTCCGAGCCCGGCTACCGCGAGTTCTTCACCCGCGTGGCGGCCGCGACCGGCCGCACCGTCACTCCGTGACGGTCAGGACGTAGTCGACGGCCGTGCTGAAACCGGGCGCCTCGCCCCGGATCGCCAAGGTGTGCTCGCCCGGCGACAACGGCTCGATCCGCGCCCACAGACCGCATCCGGCGCCGTCGATCCCCGACAGGTCGCGGGTGAGCGGGTTGCCCATCACGCCGCTGCCGACGTTGATCTGAGCGCCGTCGATCTGGTCGAGCACGAGCTCCTCGCCGTCGAGGGCGACCGAGCCGCTGAGCTGCCCCTGGACCTCGACGCAGCCCAGCACCGCCACCGGGCCCTCCTCGAAGACGGCGCCCGACGGGACCAGGATGTTCACCGCCGGAACGACGATCGGCCGGCCGGCGGGGATCTGGCAGGTCCGCGTGACCGTCCCGCCGGTCTCGCCGAAGGTCCCGGCGAGAAACCACAGGTCGTCGGGCTGCGCCTCGGCGCAGAACTCGCCGGTGGTGTCGGTGACCGGATGGCGGTGCACGGGCGCCGACATCACCCAGCTCCACCACTCGTTCTGCAGGGCCGTCGGCTTTTCCTCACTGAGGTCGCGGGCACCGCCGCAGGCGGTCGCGACCAGCGCGACGACCGCCACAGCGGCCGCCGCGCGAAGGCTGCGGATTAAGGGCACGGGGCCACTATCGCACGTCCCACACCGGCTCGTCGGTCTCCGTGACCTCGCCGTCGGCTCCAAAGAGGACGAAGCGATCGAAGCCGCGCGTGAACCACCGGTCGTGGGTCACCGCGATGACCGTCCCCTCGAAACCGGACAGCCCTTCCTCAAGGGCCTCGGCCGAGGCGAGGTCGAGGTTGTCGGTCGGCTCGTCGAGCAGGAGCAGCGTCGCGCCCGACAACTCCAGCAGCAGCACCAGGAAACGCGCCTGCTGCCCACCGCTGAGGCTCTCCCACACCTGCTCCGACGAGGGCGCCAGCTCGTAGCGCGACAGCTTGTTCATCGCCGAGGAGCGCTCAAGGCTCCGCCGGTGCTCGTCGCCCCTCCACAGGATCTCCCGCAGCGTCTTGCCCATCAGCTCCGGCCGGTCGTGCGTCTGGGAGAAGTGGCCCGGCATGACCCGGGCGCCCAGTCGCGCCGATCCGTTGTGCAGCACCGGTTCCAGCCGCCTGCCGTCGACCGGCCCGCCGCCCTCGCTGCCGCCGCGCGCGAGCAGCCGCAGGAAGTGCGACTTGCCCGTCCCGTTGGCGCCGAGGACCGCGACGCGGTCGCCGTACCAGACCTCCAGGTCGAAGGGGAAGGTCAGGTTCTCCAACTCCAGCTGCTCGCACATGACCGCGCGCTTGCCGGTCCGGCCACCGCTGAGGGACATCTTGATGTCCTGGTCGCGCGGGGGCGTCGGCGGCGGGCCGATCGCCACGAACTTCGCCAGGCGCGTCTCGGCGGCGCGCAGCCGCGAGGCCATGTCGGAGTTGTAGGCGGCCTTCTGGCGGTACATGACCACCAGGTCCTTGAGCTTCTGGTGCTCCTCGTCCCAGCGGCGGCGCAGCTCCTCGAAGCGCTCGTGCCGCGCCACGCGGGCCTCGTGCCAGGTCGCGAAACCCCCGCCGTGCACCCACACGTCGCCCGACTCCAGGGTGACGATGCGCTGCGCGGTGTTGGCCAGCAGCTCCCGGTCGTGGGAGACGTAGAGGATCGTCTTCTCCGACTCGTTGATGCGCTCCTCCAGCCAGCGCTTGGCCGGCACGTCGAGGAAGTTGTCCGGCTCGTCGAGGAGGAGGACCTCCTCGGGGCCGCGCAGGAGGAGTTCGAGGGCGAAGCGCTTCTGCTCGCCGCCCGACAGGGTCCGCACGACCCGTTCGCGCGTCTCGTCCCACGGCTTGCCGAGAATGAGGATGGAGACGGTGTCGCACAGGACCTCGAAGTCGTAGCCGCCCGCGTCGCCCCACGCCGTCAGCGCGTCGGCGTAGGCGACCTGGGCCTTCTCGGCCGCCGCGCTGTACTTGCCGCGCTTCTCGGCCGCCGACACCGCCGCCTCGGTACGGGCCAGGCGCTCACCCAGCTCGCGCAGCCGCGGCGGGGCCAGCGACAGGGCGAGGTCCGACAGCAGCCGGTCGTCGTGGACCAGGAGCTGCCGCATGACGCCCAGCCCGCCACCGCGGGTGATGGCGCCGTCGTCGGGGGCGATGTCACCGGCGATCATGCGCACGAGAGTCGTCTTGCCCGTCCCGTTGGCGCCGATCAACGCGACCTTGGCGCCCTCGCCGACACGGAAGGAGACCTCGGAGAAGAGCACGCGGCCGTCCGGGAGGGTGCGGCTGACGGCCGCGACGTCGATGTATCCCACGCTGGGAGTGTGACGGGTCGCGGGCCCGGTGGCCAGGGGTTTTGGGGGCGAGGCGGATCAGGGCACGGCCGGGTCGAGGCGCACGAGCACGAGCCAGGTGTGGGGTGCGCGGTCGTCGGTTGCCACCCGCACCGACCAGCGGCCCGAGGGGACGGGGACCGTTGCCTGAGCGGGCAGATCGCCGAAGGTGTCGCGGGTAGCGAGCTCGGGGCCGGCGTAGACGGAGTCCATGAGGACGGCGGGGCCGTCGGTGGCCCACATCCCGCAGTCCTGCCAGGTGGCGGTGGGGTCGGCCAGGACCTCGGCGGCCCGGGCGAACAGGTCCGTCTCGGAGTCGGCGGCGATCCAGCGCAGGAACGCGCGGTGCTCGGGCAGGTAGCAGGTCATCGCGGGTTCGTCGCCGAGCACCAGGCCCTCCCCGTCACCGACGGGGATGGCCGCCGCGTACTCGTCGACGGCGCAGGCGCGTTCGTAGTCGTCGTCGGCGTCCGCCGGCTCGTCCTCGGCCGCGCTGCCCCGCCAGTCCGGCAACAGCGTCGCGGGGAGCACGATGAGCGGCCCGCCGAGCGAATCCACCCAGATCGGCGACGGCATCGGTTCGGTCACGCCGACAGTGTGCCGCCCCCGTCGCACCCATCGTGTTCCATGTCGCCGTGAACATCCACGACGTTCTCCCCCACCTCCCCGAGCCCGGCGTCCTGCGCGCACGGGGCCGGGCGATGGCGATGCTCGACGCGATCTTCACCGAGGACTTCCGCCTGCACTTCCACGAGGAGGGCCCGCGCGGCGGTCACGCCATGGCGAGCATGGACAACGGCTCCGGCGACCTCTACCGCGTCGTGTTCGACACCCCCGGGGTGTTCCTCTACGCCTTCGACCACGAGTCGCCGGTCAGCCCCTGGCGCACGTCCCCACGCGCGCACTGGCCAGGGCTGCTCGACGGCGCCGAACTGCTCGCCGACCTCATCGCCCCCGACCCGGCCGCCGTCTACGCCGAGCACATCGCCCAGGAGTACTTCGAACGCCCGACCCGGCCCGAGGAGGTCGCCTGGGCCTTCACCGGCGAGCCCCCCACCCCGCAGCGTGTGGCGGCGCTCAACCCCGAGCGGGCGTGGCGGGACGTGGTGGGCGACGCGCGGGACATCGGATACTCGATCTCTTGGTCGGCGGCGAACGAAACCGCCTGAAAGGAATGGGATCGGGCGCAGCCCCGCCTTCGGTGCCGGCGCACGGGTGACCGAAGCCCCCCGGTCCCCATCGTGTTCCATGTCCGCGTGAGCATCCACGACGTACTCCCTCACCTCCCCGAGCCCGAGGCCCTGCGCTCGCGTCTGCGGGCGATGGCCGTCCTCGACGCCGCCTTCAACCCGACCTACCCGCGGCACCTGTACTGGCCGCGGTGGCGGCCCGGCGTCGCGATGGCGTCGATGGACAACGGCGGCGGCGACTCCTACGGTGTCGTCTTCGATCCGGCGGGGGTGCTGCTCTTCGGCTTCGACCACGAGTCCGAGGTGTCGCCGTGGCGCGACGACGACCACGAGCACTGGCCGGGGCTGCTCGACGGGCTCCCGGCGGCGCTGGCGACGTACCCGGCCGACGAGGAGTTGCTGTTCGAGGACTTCTTCGACGCCACGGCCGTGGCGTGGTGGACCGCCGACGGTGGCTGGGCGTGCGGGCCCGTCACCTTCGGCGACGAGGACGACGGGGCCGGGTGGCTGTTCGGGCTGGCGACGGCCACCGACGCACCGCGCGCCTACGCGGACTGGGCGGGCGGCTACTTCGGCCGGAAAGTGGATCCGCGCAACGTGGCGTGGGCCTTCGCGGGCGAGCCGATGACGCGTGCCGACGTCGACGACCTCGGCGGCGACTGGGAGAAGGCCTCGGCCGAGGCCGCGCGGATGGGCTACCCGGTGAAGGACTGAGGGCCTCCACCGGGCGACCCGCGATCACTACTTCTCCCGCAGTGTCCGCAGCCTGGCCTGGTACTCCTCGTCGGCGATCTCGCCCTTCGCGTAGCGGTCGCGCAGGGTGGCCTCGGCCGACTGGCGTCCGCCCCAGTGCGCGCGGCGGCGCCGGCCGAAGATGACGCCGAGGGTGACGATCACGGCGATCCAGAACAGCGGGAACAGCAGGAACCAGGGTCCGCCTCCCCCGTGGTGCCAGCCGTAGCCGTCGTGCAGTCCGCTCGCGAGAATCGTCTCGGTGATCATGATGGGCTCCGTTTCGGTTCGTTGCCTCGCCTGTCACTCAAGGCTCTGCCGAAACGGCCTTCCGCGCGTCGTACGGCGGGCGGCTTCGCGCCTACCGCGTGCGGCGTAGGGGGTTCCCCTCAGCCCAGCCAGCCGGGCCGGACCAGGCCCGACTCGTAGGCGAGCACCACCAGCTGCGCCCGGTCGCGGGCCCGCAGCTTGATCATGGCGCGGCTGACGTGCGTCTTGGCCGTCGCGGGGCTCACGTAGAGCTTCTTGGCGATGTCCTCGTTGGACAGTCCGGCGGCGACGAGGCCGACGATCTCGCGTTCGCGCTCGGTGAGCCGGTCCATCTCCCCCGTCGCGACGGGCTCCTTGGCGCGGGCGGCGAACTCCGACACCAGCCGGCGCGTCACTCCCGGCGACAGCAGGGCGTCGCCCCGGGCGACGACGCGGACGGCGTGCAGCAGCTCGACGGGTTCGGTGTCCTTGACGAGGAAGCCGCTGGCGCCGACGCGCAGCGCCTCGAAGACGTACTCGTCGAGGTCGAAGGTGGTCAGGATGATCACCCTGACCTCCGACAGGCGCGGGTCGGCGGCGATCTGGGCGGTCGCGGCCAGCCCGTCGGTGCCGGGCATGCGGATGTCCATCAGGACCACGTCGGGCTTGAGGTCCTTGACCAGCCGGACGGCCTCGGCGCCGTCGGCGGCCTCGCCCACCACGCAGATCCCCTCGGCGGAGTCGAGCAGGGCGCGGAAACCGGCCCGCAGGAGGGCCTGGTCGTCGGCGAGAAGTACGCGGATGTCCTCTGTGGGGCCCATGGGGCGATTGTGCCAGGCGCGCCTAGCCGGGCAGCTCGGCGCGCACGACGAAGCCGCCACCGGGCGCCGGGCCAGCCGTGCAGGTGCCGCCCAGAGCACCTGCGCGTTCGCGCATGCCGCTGAGGCCGTTGCCGGGGACGGGTACCCCGCCGTGGCCGTCGTCGGCGATCTCGACGCGCACGGAGTCCTCGCCGTAGGCGAGCGTGACGGTCGCGGTGGTGGCGCCGGAGTGGCGCAGCACGTTGGTCAGCGACTCCTGCACGATCCGCAGCGCCGCGAGCTCCCCGGCGACGCCGATCTCGCGCGGCTCTCCCTCGACGCGGTAGTCGACGTCGAGGCCGGCCGAGCGGACGCTGTCGACGATCGCGGGCAGCTCCGACAGCCCGGCGGTCGGCGCGCGGGGCGCCTCGTCACCGGGATTGCGCAGGGCGTCGAGGGCGGCGCGGAGTTCGCCGAGGGCCTCCTTGCTGGCCGACTTGATCGCCGCGAGCGCCGTGCGGGTCTGCTCGGGCCGCTCGTCGACGAGGTGCAGCGCGACGCCGGCCTGCACGTTGATGAGCGAGATGTGGTGGGCGAGCACGTCGTGGAGTTCCTGGGCGATGCGCAGGCGTTCGGCGCCGGCCCGCTGCTCGGCCTCGGCGATCTTGGCGCGGCGGCGGTCGGCGTTGCGCTGGACGCGGACGGTCCGGCCCCACAGGAGCAGCGCGACGATGACCGAGAGGAAGACCGGGCCGGGGGCGTAGCCGAGCGAGTAGTACGTCGCGGCGGCGGCGACGGCGACACCGACGACCGTGCGGGGGTAGCGCGCGGCGAACAGCAGCGCGACCGGCCCGGCGAGGATCAGGACCTTCGAGAACCAGTTCTGCGGGGTGGCGTCGGCGCGTCCCCAGTAGGCCGCGCCGGCGGTGCCGACGAGCTGGATGAAGGCGACCGGGACGGCCACCAGGACCCAGGGCACGCGGAAGGCGTGGCTGTCCCAGCGGCCCGGATCGTCGGGTCGGGGGCCTGGCCGCCGCGCCCAGGGCGGACCGAATCGTGGTCCGTTCCGCTTCCGGGGCCGGTCGGCTGCTCCCGTCCGGGTACGGTCCGTAAGATCGCTGTGCTCGTCAGGTTGCACTCGTTCACGGTATGCGTCGCCGCTGGTCGGTGGCATTGGCCGGGGGGAGTGCGGTCATGTACGACGGCGGGAGTAGGAGAACCCGTCGACGACCTTGAGGGAGAACGTTGACAATCCTGTACAGGGTGCTGCAAGTGACCGCGGCACCCACGATCCGGCTCGTCTGGCGCCCGAAGTTCACCGGACAGGAGCACATCCCGCGTAAGGGGCCGGTGCTCATCGTCGCCAACCACCTCTCCGCCGCCGACCACTACTTCCTCGGGCTGATCACGGCCCGGCACATCGCCACCATGGCCAAGATCGAGTACTTCGCGCAGCCGGGCATCAAGGGCAAGCTGATCGGGGCGGTGTTCAACGGCCTCGGCCAGGTCCCCGTCGACCGCTCCGGCGGCCGGGCCGCGCTCGACGGCCTGGGCGCCTCGGAGCAGATCCTGCGGGAGAACCGGGTGCTCGCGGTGTTCCCGGAGGGCACCCGCTCCCCCGACGGCCGCCTCTACAAGGGCAAGACGGGCGCGGCGCGGCTCGCGCTGGCCACCGGCGCGACCGTCCTGCCGGCGGGCATCCGCGGCACCCAGGACGTGCAGACCGAGGGCACGCTGCTGCCGAAGATGGCGAAGGTCCGCATCGACATCGGCAAGCCGCTCGACTTCAGCGACCGCCTCACCGACACCCCCGACCGGGTGACGTTGCGGGAGGTGACCGACGAGATCATGCGCTCCATCCAGGCGCTGTCGGGCCAGGAGTACGTCGACATGTTCGCCGCGCGCGCCAAGCGCGAGCTGGCCGAGAAGAACAAGCAGGCCGAAGAGGAGGCCTGAGGCTCTACTTGCGACGGATACCCGTCACGTCCCTACCGGCCGGCCCGCACCTCACCTAGCCTCACTCCCGCGCGACAACCGTCGGGGAGGGGGAAGCCGTGAGACTGCTGGTCACCGGACACGAGGGATACGTCGGGGCGGTCCTGGTCCCCATGCTGCGGGAGGCCGGGCACGAGGTGACGGGCCTCGACCTCGGCTGGTTCGGCGACTGCGGCTTCCCGCCGCGCCCGCACGAGCGGGCCGCGGCGGAGGTCCCGGCGCTGCGGGTCGACATCCGCGACGTCACCTACGAGCACTGCGCGGGCTTCGACGCGGTCTTGCACCTGGCCGCGCTGAGCAACGATCCGCTGGGGAACCTCAATCCGTCGGTGACCTACGACATCAACTACCACGCGGCGGTGCGGCTGGCGCGGGCGGCGAAGACGGCGGGGGTGCCGCGCTTCCTGTTCTCGTCGACCTGCGCGATGTACGGGGCCGGTTCTGACGACTGGATCGACGAGCGGGTGTCCTTCGCGCCGGTGACGCCCTACGGGGAGTCGAAGGTGCTCGCCGAGCGGCGGATCGCCTCGCTGGCCGACGCCGACTTCTCGCCGGTGTTCCTGCGGCACACGACCGCCTACGGGGTCTCCCCCATGCTGCGCGGGGACCTGCTGATCAACAACCTGGTGGCCTTCGCGGTCACCACCGGGCACGTGGTCCTGCAAGGGGACGCCGACTCCTGGCGGCCGCTGGTGCACGTCGCCGACATAGCCCGTTCGTACCTCGCGGTGCTGTCGACCGGTCGGGATGTGTGGCACGGACGGGCATATCACGTGGGCCGCAGCGATGAGAACCATCGCATCGCCGACCTCGTTCACCTGGTGTGTGACGAAGTACCCGGCGCGAAGATCGAGTTCGACGACGGCCCTCACCAGGACTCCCGTTCCTACCGTGTCGACTGCGCCCGGATCAGCCGCGAGATCCCTTTGTTCCAGCCGCGTTGGACCGTCGCGGAGGGGGTCAAGGAGCTGGCCGCCGCCTACCAGGCCGAGGGCCTTCGACTCGCCGACTTCGAGGACCGTTATCTGCGCATTCGCCGCATTCGACGGCTTGTGGCCGGCGGCGTACTGGACTTGCGGCTTCGCCCGGCGGGGGAAATGCCGTAGCCTGACTCGGGTTCAGATGTCCGAAACGCGTTCACCTTAGGACCGACCCCCACCTAAGGAATCCCCCGCCATGCACAAGAAGCTCCAGCTGCTCTCCGACCTCGCCTGGGTGGTGTTCTCCTGGGCTCCCCAGCAGGTCTGGAAGCGGCTGCCGCTGCGGGCGGCGGCGCTCGGGACCCTGGTGATCGTGCTCGGGCTGACCCTGGCGCTGCGTTCCAGCGACGTCCCCGCCCACGGCGAGGGCGCCGGCACTCCGGACGCGTCGAACTCCTCGGCCCCGTCCGAGCAGCCGCCTCCCCCTCCCCCGGACGAGTCCGCGAAAGTCATCGACACGGAGGCGCTCACCGCGCAGATCGAGCAGTACCTCGCCGGGCAGAGCGGACTGCACTGCTCGGTCTACGTGCGCGTCGGCGAGGAGAGCTTCGACTTCGACGCCGCCCGCACCTACGACACCGCCAGCATCGTCAAGGTGGACATCCTCGCCACCCTGCTGCTCCAGCGCGAGCAGGACGGCGGCGAACTCAGCGCCCGCCAGCGCACACTGGCCGCGAAGATGATCACCGCCTCGGACAACAAGGCGACCAACGAGCTCTACGGCGACATCGACGGACCCAACGGGCTCAAGAAGGCCAACAAGGCCTTCGGGATGACCGACACCTCGGCCGGATGGGACTGGGGGACGGTCAAGACCACCGCCCGCGACCAGGTGGCACTGTGGCGCGCGGTGATGAGCGAGGGCGTGCTGTCGGCCGGTTCGGTGGCCTACCTGCGAGAACTGACCGGTTCGGTGGTCGACTGGCAGGCGTGGGGCGTTTCGGCGGCCGCGGGCGCGGGCGACGCGGTGATGCTCAAGAACGGCTGGGACACCCGCACGAGCATCGGCGGGCGCTGGGTGGTCAACTCCGTGGGGCTCATCGAGCGGGCCGACGGCCGCGCCGTTTACATGGCGATCCTCACCGACAACCACACCGACTACGACGCCGCGGTGGACGTCGTCGAAGGACTCGCGGCGCTGGTGGGCGCGCAGCTTCAGGTGTAACGCCGACACCGCCATCCTCTCCACGGACAACCGCCAAACCATCCCTGATCGGGTTGAAGCGGCCCAAAACCCGTTACCGTACTCGCGAGTAACATAGCCCTGTGTCAAATCAATGTGATCATGAGGGCATGACCGACGAGCCGACCACCGTCCTGCCCTCGGTGTCCACAGAGGACGGTGCGGCGTTCCTGTCGGCGCGGGCGCTGAGCGCCGAAGGCCATGAGGGCGCGATCTTCGACAACGTCTTCGTCGAAGCCGGTCGCGGTCAGCTCGTCGCGATCGCCGGACAGGGCGGCACCGGCCGCACCTCCCTGCTGCTGACCCTCACCGGCCGCTTCAAGCACTCCGCCGGGACCGTCTCCGTCGACGGTCACAGCGAGCCCAAGCGGGTGCGCGAGTACGCCGCGATCGCCTCGGCCGGGCCCGCCGTCGAGCCCGACGAGTACCTGACCGTCGGCGCGCTGATCAGCGAGCGCCTGGTCATCGGCGGCGCCGAGATCACGCCGGCCTCGGTCGTGGAGGCCTGCGCGCTGTTCGGCATCGACCCCGACTCCGGCACGCTCTTCGGTCATCTCGACGCCCCCACCAAGATCCTGTTCGCGCTGGCGCTGGCCACCGCCGAGCACCGGCCGATCATCGCCGTCGACGACGTCGACGCCGGCCTCGACCGGCGCGGCGTCCACCGCGTCTGGTCGGCGCTGCGCACGCTGGCCGACCACGGTCACCTGGTTCTGGCCACCACCGCGCAGCCCGACATGGCCGATGTGACCGTGCACCTGCCCGCCGAGCCCTCCGCCGCCACGCGGATCGCCCCGCGCGCCGAACCGCCCGCGTCGCGGCGCACCGGCCTCCACCGCGCGCCCTCCGATGTCGAGAAGAGCGCCGACGACACCCCCACCGCCGGCCGCGGCATCGGACCCGGCCTCCCCGTCGACGCCCCCGAAACCCCCGCACGCGACCGAGACGAGGACGGCCCCCGATGAAGGCTCTGCACCTGGCCCTGATCGAACTGCGCCGCTTCGGCCGGCCCGTGCTGCGCAAACTCGCGCTGGGCATGATCGTGCTGGTCCCGCTGCTCTACGGATCGCTGTACCTGTGGTCGAACTGGGACCCCTACGGCAACCTCGACCAAGTCCCCGTCGCCGTGGTCAACCAGGACCAGCCGTCCACCGTCGACGGCAAGTCGCTCGCGGCGGGCGACGAGTTCGCCGGTCAGCTGGCGGCCACGCCCCTCTTCGACTGGAACTTCGTCTCCGAGCAGGAGGCGCGCGAGGGCATGGACGACGGCCGCTACTACTTCGCGATCGTCGTCCCGCCGGACTTCTCCGCCAAGCTGTCCAGCCTCGCCGGGACCAGTCCGGAGCGGGCCTCGATCTCCATCGACCTCGACGACGCCAACGGCTACATCATCGGCATGATGTCGGAGACGGTGAAGTCGGAGCTGCAGAACCAGATCAACACCGCCGCCTACACGACCTTCGCCAAGACCATGTTCGGCAGCCTCGGCGAGCTCCACACCGGACTGTCCGACGCCGCCGAAGGGGCGCATCGGCTCGCCGACGGCTCGGCCGCCGCCGACGACGGCGCCAAGGAACTCGCCGAGGGCCTCGGCACCCTCCAGACCGGATCGACGCAGGTCGCCGACGGAGCCCACCAGGTCGCCGACGGGGTCTCGCAGATCAACGTGGTCATCCAGAACGTCGCCGACTTCGCCTCCGACACGCTGCCCGGCCTCCAGGACACCGTGTCCAGTGCCGCCGAGGTCAGCCAGACCTTCGACAACGACGTCGACAAGGTCGTCACGCTGGCCTGCGACGACGACCCCGACGGCAAGGTCTGCACCGACCTGAAGGCGCTGGCCGAGCGCGCCGACGACGTCAACGGCACCGTCCAGGGCGCCGACGAGACCGTGCGGTCCCTCAGCGTCGGCGAGATCACCGACGGCGCCGAGAAGGTCGCCGCACTCGACAAGGGCGCGACCGAGGTCGCCGAAGGGGCCGACCGGCTCACCGGCGGGATCACCGATGCCAAGACCGGCGCCGACGAACTCGCCACCGGCACCGCGCAGCTCACGTCGGGCGCGCAGGAGCTGGCCACCGGACTCGACACGGCGGTGGCGAAACTGCCCAGCGACGACCCCGCGAAGAACGCGCAGGCCGCCGACGTGCTCGGCTCGCCCGTCGGCGTCAACACCACCAACGAGCACCCGGCCGGTGTGTACGGGCGCGGGCTGGCGCCGTTCTTCTTCGGCATCGCGCTGTGGGTGTTCGGCCTGGTGGCCTTCCTGCTGCTGCGCACCT
This sequence comes from Phytomonospora sp. NPDC050363, assembly GCF_040655735.1. Taxonomy (NCBI): domain Bacteria; kingdom Bacillati; phylum Actinomycetota; class Actinomycetes; order Micromonosporales; family Micromonosporaceae; genus Phytomonospora; species Phytomonospora sp. NPDC050363. Next base: position 703,888 of record NZ_JBFAKK010000002.1, on the reverse strand, counting down.
TCAACGCCCGCGCGCTCGCCGGGAAGGTCAGCGCCTTCTCCGTCGCGCTGGGCGGCTGGCTGCCGGCCGGGATGCTCGGCGTCGTCGGGGCGCTGGTGCTGTACGTGGTCGTCGACGTCGGGCTCGGCCTCAAGCCGGTGAACGTGCTCGGCACGATCGGGATGTGCGTGCTGGGCGTGATGGCGTTCTCGGCGATAGCGCACTGGCTGCGGCTGGCCTTCGACGCCGTCGGGGACGTGCTGATCCTGGTGCTGCTGATGCTCCAGCTGACCGCGTGCGGCGGGCTGTACCCGATCGAGACGGCGCCGGCCTTCTTCCGCGCGCTGCACCCGTTCATGCCGATGACGTATCTGGTCGACGGGCTGCGGGTGACGATCTCGGGCGGGGTCGGCGCGCACGCGGTGCGCGACGCGGTCGTGCTGGCGGTGATCTTCGCGGCGGCCGTGGGCGCCTCGACCCTCACCGCGATGTTCCAGCGGCGCTGGAGCATGGGGCGGATGAAGCCGGCGATCGAGCTTTAGCCAGGGGGTGGGGAGGGGCCGGGCACCGGGGGGAGTGCCCGGCCCTCTCTGCTGCCCTCCACCGGCCGAACGAGACGACGAGGCCGATGTCGCAGCCGTAGGCCACACTCGCCCGATGCCATACGGTCACGTCCCCGCCGACCAATACGTCCCCGCCGCCGAGTACGCGCACCGCCTCGGCCTCACCGAGGCTCCCGACTGGCTTCCGGACCTCATCCCGAGCTATCTGGAGATCGTCGAGAAGTTCGACGCCACCCGGGTGGACGGCCGCTACGGCGAGGAGTCGCTGGAGTTCGCGCGCTCGCTGGACGCGTGGGGCGACCGCTCGGCGGTGGTGCTGTGGGCGCTCTTCCGCGCGCTCCTGCGCCAGCCGGGCGGGTCGGCGCTGTTCCGGCGCGACATCGTCGAGGGCCTGCGCTGGTCGGGCGCCGACGCGCTGTGGCTCGTCCCGCTGATCCCGGCCCGCAAGTCCACCTCGCACCTGCTGCTCGCCACCCTGGAGAGCGTGTCGCCCTACGACCTGCCCCTGGCCGCCGCCGACGTGGCCAGGCTGCGCGAGGTGGTCACCGATCCCGAGTACATCGAGCGCATCACGCGGCTGGAGAACCTCATCGCGAAGGCGCCTCGCGTCGAGGACCTGTTCGACCCGCTGTTCGCCGAGCGGATCGGCCCCGTCCTCAACCTGCCCATCCGCGAACTGCTCGACCGCTGCGCCCTCCCCCGCCTCGGCCGGCCCTCCTGGTGGTGGCGGGACCTGCAGAAACGCCGCCTCGCCAACCACTGGGACGCCCTCAAGTACATCCTCGCCTGCATCCCGCCCCACCTGGAGGAGCACGGCGGCTTCAGCAAGGGCGAGGACACCCTGCGCGGGCTCATGTACGTCGCCGAGGCCTCCGACAAGGGCTGGATCACCCCTCTGTTCGCCGACATCGTCCTGGCCGCCGCGGGCGGCCCGGGGCCGGTCCGCAGTCTCAAGCTCGCCAACACCGCCGTCGACGCCCTCTACTACCGGCCCAAATCCAAAGGCGTGCTGACCGGTCTGCGCGGGAAGGTGCGGCACAAGACGGTGCTCAACCTCATCGACCGGGCTCTCAAGTACATGTAGCCCCGCGCGCCGCCAGTCCCGTGCCAGCGCCGTGTGCGCCGGATGCCAGCGGCACCCCGCACGGTTGCCGGCATGACCATCGCATCCGAATACGCCGTGTGGGCCGAAGGGCTCACCAAGTCGTTCAAGACGACCAAGGCCCTGGCCGGAGTGGACCTCGCGGTCCGCACCGGCACGGTCCACGGGGTCCTCGGACCCAACGGGGCCGGTAAGACCACCGCCGTGCGCATCCTGACCACGCTCCTGCGCGCCGACGCCGGGCGCGCCCTCGTCGGCGGCTTCGACGTCACGGCCGAACCGGCCAGGATCCGCTCCCAGATCGGCCTGACCGGGCAGTACGCCTCGGTCGACGAGATGCTCACCGGCGCGGAGAACCTGCACCTCATCGGCCGTCTGCTCGGCCTGACCAGGCCGCAGGCCAAGACCCGCGCGGGCGAGCTGCTGGAGCGCTTCGAGCTGTCGCACGCCGCCGACCGCGCCGCCAAGACCTACTCCGGCGGCATGCGGCGGCGCCTCGACCTGGCCGCCAGCCTGGTCGGCGGCCCGCGCATCCTCTTCCTCGACGAGCCGACCACCGGCCTCGACCCTCGCAGCCGGGGCGAGCTGTGGTCGATCGTGCGGGAGCTGGTCGCCGAGGGCGTGACGGTCCTGCTGACCACGCAGTACCTGGAGGAGGCCGACCAGCTCGCCGACGACATCGCCGTCATCGACCACGGGCGGGTCATCGCCAGCGGCGCGCCCGAGGAGCTGAAGTCGAAGGTCGGAGGTCAGGTCCTCTACGTGCGTCCCGAGCGGGTCGTCGACGCCGCGGCGGTCTCCGGCCTGCTGGCCGGCATCGCCGGGCGCGAGGTGTCCGTCGAGGGCGACGGGCTGGCCGTGCCGGTCACCGACACGAAGGTCATGCCGGCCGCCGCGCTGCGTCTCCAGGAGGCGGGGATCGACGTGGCCGAGTTCGCGCTGCGCCGGCCGAGCCTCGACGAAGTGTTCCTGACCCTGACCGGCGGGCCCGCCGAAGACGCGGTACCGGCGGCATGAACCTTCGTACCCCGACCAGCGATCCCGTCCACCGCGTGCCTCCCAGGAGCAGAGCATGAGCACCCTCACCGCAGTCGTCCCGTCCCCCGCCCGTCAGCAGGGCCTGTCCGCGCACCTGCGCAACATCGCCTCGATCGCGTGGCGCAGCCTCGTCCAGATCAAGCACAACCCGATGGAACTGCTGGACCTGTCGGTGCAACCGGTCATGTTCCTGCTGCTGTTCACCTTCATGTTCGGCGGGCAGATGGCCGGCTCGCCGCAGGAGTACCTCCAGTACGCGCTGGCCGGGCTGATCGTGCAGAACTCGGTCTTCACCGCCCTCAACACCGCCGTCGGCCTGCACACCGACGTGGCCAAGGGCGTGTACGACCGCTTCCGCAGCCTCCCCATCGGCCGGCCCGTCCCGCTGATCGGGCGGATCGTGGCCGACCTGGCCAAGCAGGTCTGGGCGATCGCGCTGATGATCGTCCTCGGCCTGATCATCGGTTTCGACCTCGGCGGCGGCGTCGGCGGCGTGCTGGCCTCGGTGGCCCTGCTGCTGGTCTTCACCCTGGCCATGTCCTGGCTGAACGTGCTGCTCGGCCTGGTCGCCGGCTCCGAGGAGAAGGTGATGATGTTCGGCTTCACCATCGCCATGCCGCTCAGCTTCACCTCCAGCGCCTTCGTGCGGACCGACACGCTGCCCTCCGCGCTGCAGTTCTGGGCGGAGAAGATCAACCCGATCACCGCGATCGCCGACTCCGTCCGGGCGCTGCTCGACGGCACGCCGGTCGGCAACTCCGTGGTGGTCACGCTGATCTGGGCGGCGGGCCTGGCGCTGGTGTTCTTCCCGCTGGCGATGCGCGCCTACCGGGCGAAGCTGTCCTGACCCATGTCGCGGTCGGGCGTCCACGGCGGGCGGCCCTCGCCCAGACGGTCGACCAGCGCGGCGCGGTCCTGGGCGAGGGCCCCGGCGTAGATCTCTTCGAAGCGCCGCTCGCCGAGGGCCGCGCGGAGCCCGGCGGTGAGCGCGCCGGCTTCGGGCGAGGAGCGGTCGACGCCGCCGAGGACGACCTCGCATTCGGCGAGCATGCGTGCGGCCCGCTCGGGCTCGCCGCCGGCAAACGCGGCCTCGGCCGAGGCCTCCAGTGCCCGGGCGAGGATGGGCCCGTCGCCGGTGGCCGCGGCGCTGAGGACGGCCTCGCGGGCGAGCTCGGCGGCATCGGGTTCGCCGCGCAGGACAGCGAGGCGGGCCCGCGCGGCCTGGTGGATGGCGACCTGGTGGGGCGGGCCGAGACAGCGCGCGAGGTCGGGGGCGACCAGGTCGAGCGCCTCGGCGGAGCCGTCGAGGTCGCCGAGGCGGCGCAGGTGGTCGGCGAGGGCGACGCCGGCGTGGACGGTGTTGTTGGCCTCGCCGGCGGCTCGGGCGTCGACGAGGGTCCTGCGCAGCAGGGCGGTGGCCCGCCCGGGCGGGTCGGTGAGGGCGCGGGCGGCGGCACGGCGGATCCGCATCTGGGAGAAGCCGAAGTCGGCGCCGATCTCGTCTTCGAGCGCGACGGCCCGGTCGAAGGCCTCGCCGGCGGCGGCGAGGTCGCCGTTCATCAGGGAGATCTCGGCGAGCTCGGCGACCACGAAGGACAGTCCCCAGTGGTCGCCGATGTCCTCGAAGGCGGCCTTGGCCCGTTCGAAGCACTCGATGGCCCGGCCGAGGCGGCCGGCGTTGACGAGCAGGGCACCGTGGAAGGAGTGCCCGGCCGCCCGCGCCCAGGGGTCGGGGTCTTCGAGGATGTGCGCGGTGGCCTCGACGGCCCCGTCACCGGTCATGTTGATCATGGCGGAGAGCAGGTCGAGCATGCGCAGCTGCGGGTATGCGGCGCCGAGGTCGTGCTCGTCGCGCAGGGCGAGGGCGCGCTCGACGTGGTCGAGCATCTCGTTGAGGGAGTCGCCGGAGTCGAAGGTGTTGAAGGCCGAACCCGCGTGGGCCAGGGCGAGGTGGGCGGGCGCGACACCGTCTCCGAGGGCCAGGGCGTCGGTGGCCAGCCGCCGGTCGATGTGCCTGCCGCGCAGCCACCAGTACCAGCCGAGGGCGGCGATGATCCGCACCGCGGTCTCGCCTTCGCTGTGCGCGACCGCCCAGCGCAGGGCGCCGAGGATGTTGTCGTAGTCGGCGCTGAGGGCGGCGATCGCGGCCCGTTGGGCGCTCGTGCGGGTGCGCGGCTCCTCGCGTTCGGCGATCGACAGGTAGTGCGCGGCGTGGCGCCGGTGGACGTCCTCGGCGGCGCCGCCGGCGGTGAGGCGTTCGGCACCGTACTCGCGAATGGTCTCCAGGAGCCGGTAGCGGCCGTCGGCGCCGTGCACGACGAGGGACTTGTCGACGAGGGACGTCAGCGCGTCGACGGTGTCGGTGCCGGCGACGGCCTCCACGGCGTCGAGGGTCGCGCCGCCGGCGAAGACCGACATCAGCGCCAGCAGCTCGCGTTCGGGCCCGGTGAGCAGCTCCCAGCTCCAGTCGACCACCGCGCGCAGCGTGCGGTGCCGGGGCAGGGCGGCACGGTCGCCGCCGGTCAGCAGGCGGAAGCGCTCCCCGAGGCGGGCGGCGACCTCGGCGGGGGTCATGGCGCGCAGGCGCGCGGCGGCCAGTTCGATCGCCAGCGGGAGCCCGTCGAGGCGCCGGCAGATGTCGAGGACGGCCCCGAGGTTGGCCTCGGTGACGGCGAAGTCGGGGCGGGCGGCGCGGGCGCGCTCGGCGAGCAGGCGCACGGCGGGGTAGGCGAGGGCGTCGTCGACGGTCCGGGCGAGCGCCGGGTACGGGAGAGGCGCGACGGGATAGAGCGCCTCGCCGGTGATGCCGAGGGGTTCGCGGCTGGTGGCCAGGACGCGCAGTTCGGGGCAGCGGGCCAGCAGGCGCGCGGTGATGGCCGCGGCGGCGTCGACGAGGTGCTCGCAGTTGTCGACGACGAGGAGCACCGGGCGGCGGCGCAGAGCCGCGGCGATCCGTTCGACGGGGTCCCCGGCGGCCGGGACCCCGCGGCGGCCGCTGGGCACGGGCTCTTGCAGGTCGAGGGCGGTCATCACGGCCGTGGGGATCTCGGCGGGGTCGGCGACCGGGGCGAGTTCGACGAGCCGCACGTCGCCGCCGGTCTCGACGGCCGCCGCGCTCACCGCCAGGCGGGTCTTGCCCGCGCCTCCGGGGCCGGTGAGGGTGACCAGGCGCGAGGAGTCCAGGAGCGCGCCGATGGCGGCGAGGTCGTCGCCGCGGCCGATGAAGCTGGTGATGGCCGCCGGGAGGTTGTCGCGGCGGACGGCGACGGGTTTCCCGCGCAGGACCGTGCGGTGGGTCTCGGTGAGCAGCGGCGAGGGGTCGACGCCGAGTTCGTCGGCGAGGCGGCGGCGGGTGGCGTCGAAGACGGCGAGCGCCTCGCTCTGCCGCCCGGTGGCCGCCAGGGCGCGCATGAGCTGCGCCTGGGCGCGTTCGGCGAGGGGCTGGGCGGCGGCCCGTTCGCGCAGTTCAGGGAGGATCGGCGCGGCGCGGCCGAGGCCGAGTTCGGCGTCGGCGAGGTCGAGGCGGGCCTCGGCGAGCTCGCCGAGCAGGCGCGCGACGGCGTCGTCGGCGACTCCGTCGAGGGCTTCGGGCCGGTCGGTGCGCCACAGGTCGAGGGCTTCGCGCAGGTCGGCGGCGGCGCGGCCGTGGGCGTCGTCGGCCAGTGCGCGGCGCCCCTGTTCGGCCAGGCGGGCGAAGCGGTGGGCGTCGACGTCGTCGGGTGCGACGCCGAGCCGGTACCCGCCGGGGCCCGAGGCGATGAGTTCGCGGTCGCCGAGCGCTCCGCGCAGCCGCGAGACCAGCGACTGGACGGTGTTGGCCGCGACCGGCCCGCCGGGCCACAGCGCGGCGCCGACGCGGTCGGCGGAGACCCAGTGCCCGGCGTCGAGCGCCAGCAGCGCGAGCAGTCCGCGCAGCCGCGAGCCGGCGACGGGCAGGGCGCGGCCGTCGTCGCCGGCCGCTTCGAGCGGGCCGAGCAGGGCTATCCACATCTGGTCATTGTTACTGGCGACTGCGTCGCTGACGCGACTGCGTCGCGCTAGCCGCTGGGCAGGGGCCTCGGTTCCGCCGTCCGTGGCGCGGGTGGCGGGGGGGGTGGCGGGGGGAGGTGGCGGGGGACGGCTCCACCGAGACCCCCGCCGTACGCGTCAGAGTTTGCGCGAGGTGGTGCAAGGGGATGCGGGTGCCGCGCCTCGGGCGTGCCGCGCTTGTCGCTGGGCAGAGCCGCACAGTCGGCCATGCCCTAGGGGTGGGGTGTCACGCGTCTCGCGCGGTGCGGAGCTCGGCGAGCAGTTCGGGGCCGGTCCAGGCGCGCGCGCCTTCGGTCTCGGCGAGCCTGACCAGCTCGGCGAGGCGGGCGTTGGCCGGGGCCGGGGTCCCGTGGCGTTCGGCGAGGGCGGTGATCTCGCCCTGGAGTTCGCCGATCTCGGTGGGCCGGCCCTGGCGCAGGTCGTCCCACATCGACGAGCGCGCCCGGGCGTCGACGCGCAGGGTCGACGCCGCCAGGCGGCGGAAGACGCCGTCGGGGAGGCCGAGCACGAAGGGCATGAGGCCCGGCGGCACCGGGCTCACCCTGGCGGGGCGGATCCCGGCGGCGCGGTAGGCGGCCAGCGCCTCGCGCTGGCACAGCGCGAGGCAGGCGCGGTAGGCGCGCTGACCGAGCTGGTCGCGCAGGGGCAGGCCGGACAGGGCGTTGACGGCGTTGTTGAGGTTCATCAGCAGCTTGGCGTGCTGGACGCCGGGCATGTCCGAGCGCGCCTCGGTGGGCAGCCCGGCCCGCTCCAGGGCCGCCACGAGCGGGGCCGAGCGCGGACCGGCGTCGAGCATGAGCCGGCCGAAGGTGCCCTGGTGGAAGTGGGCGGGCGCGGTCCGCGCGACGTTGTAGGGGACCATCCCGGCCAGCACCTCGCGGCCGGGCAGTCCATCGCGCAGCAGGCGCGGGTTGTGCAGCCCGTTCTGGAAGCTGACGACGACCGCGTCGCCGCCGACGCCCGCCAGCTCCGCCGCCGCGCCCTTGGTCGCACCCGACTTCACGGTGACCAGGACGTAGTCGGCCTCGGCCGCCGCCCCGGGATCGGTGCTCAGACGAAGGCCGGTGACATGCCGGTCGGCGCGGCCGCCACCGGTCAGCGTCAGCCCTTCGGAACGCAGCGGGTCCATGACCGACGGCCTGCCGATGAGCGTGACCTCGGCGACCCCGGCGAGCATCCCGCCCAGGTGGCAGCCGATGCTCCCCGCGCCGAACACGGCGATCCTCATGCGTCCCTCACATCCTGCGGGGCACGCCTTCGACGGCCGGTGCCCGGGTCCGTCGAAGGTATCGGTGCGCTGCGGGGAGGTAAAGGCTCAGCACTCGATGACGTTGACGGCCAGTCCGCCGCGCGCGGTCTCCTTGTACTTGACCTTCATGTCGGCGCCGGTCTCGCGCATCGTCTTGATGACCTTGTCCAGCGAGACGTGGTGCTCGCCGTCACCGCGCATCGCCATGCGGGCGGCGGTGATCGCCTTGATGGAGGCGACCGCGTTGCGCTCGATGCACGGGATCTGCACGAGCCCTCCGACCGGGTCGCAGGTCAGCCCGAGGTTGTGCTCCATGGCGATCTCGGCGGCGTTCTCGACCTGCGCGGGCGTGCCGCCCATGACCTCGGTGAGCCCGGCGGCGGCCATCGAGCAGGCCGAGCCGACCTCGCCCTGGCAGCCGACCTCGGCGCCGGAGATGGAGGCGTTCTCCTTGAACAGCACGCCGATCGCGCCGGCGGTGAGCAGGAAGCGCACCACGCCCTCGTCGCTCGCGCCGGGCATGAAACGCCAGTAGTAGTGCAGGACGGCCGGGACGATCCCGGCGGCGCCGTTCGTCGGCGCGGTCACGACCCGGCCCCCGGCGGCGTTCTCCTCGTTGACGGCCAGGGCGAACAGCGTCACCCAGTCCATCACCCGCAGCGGGTCGGTCGCGTAGATCTCGGCCTGGAGGTCGCGGTGCATGCCGACCGCGCGGCGCGGCACCTTCAGCCCACCGGGGAGCGTGCCCTCGGTGGTGCATCCGGTCTGCACGCACTCGCGCATGACCTCCCAGATGTGCAGCAGGCCCGAGCGGACGTCGGCCTCACTGCGCCAGGACAGCTCGTTGGCGAGCATGACGCCGCTGATCGGCAGGCCCGTCTCGCGGGTGATCTCCAGCAGCTCGACACCGGTCTTGAAGGGGTGCGCCACCGGCGTGTCGTCGACCTTGATCGGGTCGTCGGCCCCGGCGGTGTCGTTGACGACGAAACCACCGCCGACGGAGTAGTACGTGCGCTCGCGCAGCACCGAGCCGTCGGCGGCGATCGCGCGAAAGATCATGCCGTTCGGGTGGAACGGGAGGCTCTTGCGGCGGTGCAGGATGAGGTCGCGACGCTCGTCGAAGTCGACCTCGTGGACGCCCATGAGGGGGATACGGCGGGCCACGCGGATGGCGGCGACGCGCTCGCCGACCGTGGCGGTGTCGACGGTCTCGGGATCCTCGCCGAGGAGGCCGAGCAGGACGGCCTTGTCGCTGCCGTGGCCGTGCCCGGTCGCGCCGAGCGAGCCGAACAGTTCGGCCCGGATCCCCTCGACCTGCGCGAGCCGGCCGTCGGCCTTCAGCCCGGCGATGAAGGTATGCGCTGCCCGCATCGGCCCCACGGTGTGGGAACTCGACGGGCCGATACCGACTTTGAAGAGGTCGAAGACGCTGATCACCACTGCTCCTAGCGGCCGCAGAGGGTGAGGACCTCGTTGTCCCACCAAGGGCCGGTGGCAAGCCTAGTCCGCGATCTTGTCCGGCACCCGGCGTCGAGGTGTGGATCGCGTAACGGCAGTTAGGTGATTGGGGTGAATGTCTCGGCTCAGGACGTGCCCAGGACCGCGCTGATGGTGTCGCGGAACTCCCGCCACTCCCCCCGGCGCCCGGCGAGGGCCTTCTTGCCGCCGGTGGTCAGGCGGTAGGTGCGACGGTCGCGGCCGGCGACGTTGGACCACTCGCTGCGCAGGTGCCCCTCGCGCTCCAGGCGGCGCAGCGCCGGGTAGACGGTGCCGGTCGGGAGGTCCAGCGTGCCCTCGCTGCGGGCGCGCAGGGCCTCGATGATCGCGTAGCCGTGGAGTGGTTCGTCCTCGACCACCGCGAGGATCAGCGCGTCGAGGTGCCCGTGGAGGGAGCTCGCCTTCATAGGTAGCGAGTCTAGTGGTCTTGCCCGAACGAGCGCCAGAGCCCTGCGCGTATTCCCAGTTGGAAGGCTCATTGGTACGTAGGCACTCGATATGTAGACTGCCAACATGTCGTCTACTCAGGTATCAGGAGGACGGTGATGGGCGCACTCGATCTCGCGCGTCTGCAGTTCGCGGTCACCACCTCGATCCACTGGCTGTTCGTGCTGGTCACCCTCGGACTGGTCACCGCGCTGCTGTACTTCCAGACCCGCGCGACGCTGGCCCGCAAGGAGGAGAAGCGCGAGCTCTACTTCCGCATGACCCGCTTCTGGGGCCTGATGTACGTGATCAACTACGCCCTGGGCATCGCCTCGGGGATCGTGATGGAGTTCCAGTTCGGCACGAGCTGGTCGGGCCTGACACACCTGGTCGGCGGCGTCTTCGGCGCCCCGCTGGCCATGGAGACGATCGTCGCCTTCGTCGCCGAGTCCACCTTCCTCGCCCTGTGGATCTTCGGCTGGCACAAGCTGCCCAGGGCCGTCCACCTCGGGCTGCTCTACCTCGTGGCGATCACCGCCTACCTCTCGGCCTTCTGGGTGCTGGTCGCCAACGGCTTCATGCAGAACCCGGTCGGCTACGAGATGAGCACCGCCGCCGACGGCACCGCCACCGCCGTGCTCACCGACGTCGGCGCGGTCTTCGCCAACCCCTCGACCTGGTGGGCCTTCCTGCACATCGTCGGCGCGGCACTGTCCGCCGGCGGCGTGGTGATCCTCGGAACCTCCGCCTGGCACATCCTCCGCAGGACCGAGGACGTGTTCTTCCTGCGCTCCTTCCGGGTCGGGTTCACCTTCCTGTTCCTGGGCATCGGCTGGGCCTTCGGCACCGGCTGGGCGCAGTACGGCTTCGTCGGCGAGATCCAGCCCATGAAGACCGCCGACGCGACCGAGGCCGCCGCCGTCAACGCCGAACTCGCCGCGCGGTACGGGGCCGGCGACTACCGTCTCCCCGACGGCCTGCGGGAGTCCTTCGACTTCATGTCGATGGTCGGCGAGGCCGGCTCGACGATCCTGCTGCTGCTCGCCCCGATCGTGATCTGGAAGCTCGCCGCGAAGCTGCGCTGGATCATGCCGCTGTTCATCGCCTTCGTGCCCTTCCCCTTCCTCGCCGCGGTCGCCGGCTGGGTGTTCCGCGAGGTCGGACGCCAGCCCTGGATCGTCTACGGCGTCCAGACGACCGCCGACGCCTTCGGCGGCGCAGGCGTCGGCGGCATGTGGACCTCCTTCATCGGGTTCACCGCCGTGCTGGGCGCGCTGCTGCTGACCGCCTGGTGGCTGATGCTGCGCCACGGCCTGCGCGGACCCCGCGCCGACGTGTGGCGGCCCGACCCCGGCACCGACGTCGACACCGACACCCACCTGCTCATTCCCCAAGGGACGAGGTAGCCATGGAAACCCTCTGGTACGCCCTCGTCGGGCTGCTGTTCGCCGCGTACTTCGTCCTCGCCGGCCTCGACTACGGCGTCGGCATGCTGTTTCGCCACGTCGCCGCCGACGACGACGGCCGCAGGCGGGCGCTGGCCACCGTCGGCCCGTTCTTCCTCGGCAACGAGGTGTGGCTGGTCGCCGCGATCGGCGCGCTGCTCGGCGCGTTCCCGCTGCTCGACGGGAAACTGCTCGGCACGAACGCCACCCTGCTCGCGGTCCTGCTGTTCGGCCTGGTCACCTTCACCGCGTGCGTGCAGATCCGCGGCCGCGCGAAACGCGGCCGCGGAATCTTCGACGCGCTCATCGCCGTCGGCGCGCTGGTCACCGCCCTCGGCTGGGGCGCCTTCCTCGGGCAGCTCCTCCAGGGCCGCCACGGCCTGCCGAACTGGTTCTCGCTGCTGTGCGGGCTGGTCTTCGCGATGCTGATCCTCCTGCACGGCGCGGCCCTCCTCGCCCTGCGCGGCACGCCGCAGACGCGCGCGAAGGGCTCGGCGGTCCTCACCGCCGGGGTCGCGCCGACCCTCATCGGCGTCGGAGTGCTCACCGTCGCCGGGTTCTTCACCGCCGGGGCCGTCGAGCTGCCCGCCGTGGCGCTCGCCGGGGCGGCGGTCCTGGCGACGGGCATCCTGGCGGCCGGGCGGCTCACCGTCGCCGGACGGCACGGGCGCGCCCTCGCGGCGACGTGCGTCGCGGTGGCCACCCCACTGCTCGTCGTCGGTTTCGCGCGGCTGCCCTTCGGCTACGTCGACGCCGCCGAACCGGTGAACTCGCTCACCGTGACGCAGGGCGCCGCCGACGCCGCGGCCCTCGATCTGCTCACCGTCGCCGCAGCCCCGATGATCCCGGTGCTGCTGGGCTTCCAGGCGGTGATGTGGTGGCTGTGGCGCAGGCGCGTGACGTCGTCGACTCCGCTCTTCTACTGACCTTCTACAGGCCGTAGTCTTCGAGCCGTGAGACCCGTGGATCCCCGGATGACGCGGCGGCTGCCCGAGCTGCGCCGCTACCTTGCGCTGACGGCCGTCACCGGCGCGGTGACGGCCGCGGCGATCGGCGTGCAGGCGTACGCGCTGTCCGGGGCACTCGCCCGGGCCGTGACCTCGCCGACCGCCTCCACCCTGCTCGGCGGCCTCGCCCTCGTGGCGGCCGCCTTCGGCGTGCGCGCACTGCTGTCGTGGGCGCACGGGCGCCTCGCCGCGCGCTCGTCGGCCGCCATCAAGGCGCGCCTGCGCACCGAGACCCTCGCGGCCGCCGCCGCGCACGGCCCCCGCTGGCTGCGCGGCAGGCGCGGCGGGGAGACCGCGACCCTGGTCACGCGCGGGATCGACGGCCTCGACTCCTACCTCGTCGGCTACCTCCCGCAGCTCATGCTCGGCGCGACCGTCCCGGTCGCCGTCCTGGTCATGCTCTACGCCTCCGACCTGGCCTCGGCCGTCATCATCACCGTGACCGTGCCGCTGGTGCCGATCTTCGGCATCCTCGTCGGCTGGCACACCAAGGCCAAGACCGAGAAGCAGTGGCGGCTGATGTCGCGCCTCGGCGGGCACTTCCTCGACGTCGTCGCCGGGCTGTCCACGCTGAAGGTCTTCGGCCGCGCCGGGAAGCAGGCCGAGGCCGTCCGCGACGTCGCCGACCGCTACCGCAGCGCGACCATGGCCACCCTGCGCGTGGCCTTCCTCTCCGCGCTGGTCCTCGAACTCGTCGCGACCGTCTCGGTCGCGCTGGTCGCCGTGCCGATCGGCCTGCGCCTCCAGGCCGGCGAGTTCGACCTGCGCATCGCCTTCTTCGTGCTGCTGCTGGCCCCCGAGGCCTTCCTTCCGCTGCGCGCGATGGGCACCCAGTTCCACGCCAGCCAGGAGGGCCTGGCCGCGATGGACGAGGCGCTGACGGTCGTCGAGGGCGCCGAGAAGCTTCGCAAAGGCGGGCACCGCCCGGCCGAGTCCTTCGCCACGATCGAGTTCGACGACGTCACCGTCGAGTACACCGAGAACGGCGTGCGCGCCCTGGCCGGGGCGTCCTTCGTGGTGCGGGCGGGCGAGCGCGTTGCGCTCATCGGCCCGAGCGGCGCGGGGAAGTCGACGGTCCTGTCGGTACTGCTGGGCTTCGTCGAGCCGACCGGCGGACGGGTCCTGGTCGACGGCGTCGACCTCGCCGAGCTGGACCTCGACGAGTGGCGCCGCCGGATCGGGTGGGTGCCGCAGCGCGCGCACCTGTTCGCCGGTTCGGTGGCCGACAACATCCGGCTCGGTGATCCCGGAGCCGGTGCCGAGCGGGTGCGTGCGGCGGCCTCGGCTGCCGACGCGGAGTTCATCGACGAGCTGCCCGACGGCTACGACACGCTGCTCGGGGACCGGGGCACGGGCCTGTCGGCGGGCCAGTCGCGCCGGCTGGCGCTGGCGCGGGCGTTCCTGCGGGACGCGCCGCTGCTGCTTCTCGACGAGCCGACGGCGAGCCTCGACGGCCGCAGCGAGGCGGCGGTGACCGACGCGACGCGGCGGCTGCTGTCGGGCGCCGAGCGGACCGCGCTGATCGTCGCGCACCGGCCCGCCCTGCTCGACGGGGTCGACCGCGTGCTGCGGGTCGCCGACGGCCGCGTCGCCGAACTCCAGGCCGAGGGGAGCGTGCGATGAGCGAGCTGCTGATCTTGCGCCTGATCCGCCGGCACCTGCCGCGGGTCGCGCTCGCCGGGCTGGTCTCGGTGGCCGCCGAGCTCGCCGGGATCGCGCTGATCGCCACGGCCTCGTGGCTGCTGGCGCGCGCGGCCGAGCAGCCGCCGCTGACGGCGCTGACCGTGGCCATCGTCGCCGTGCGCGCGCTGGCGATCTCGCGCGGCGGTTTCCGCTATCTCGAACGGCTCGCCGGGCACGACGCGGTCCTGCGCGCGCTGGCCGAGCTGCGCGCCCGGGTGTACCGGGCCTTGACGCCGCTGTCGCCGGGCGGCCTGCGCGGTCTGCGCGGCGGGGACCTGCTCACGCGTTTCGTCGCCGACGTCGACGCCGTCCAGGACCTGCTGCTGCGCTGTCTCATGCCGGCCTTGACCGCGCTGGTCGTCAGTGGTGTGGTCATCGCCTTCGCCGCCGCGTTCTCGCCCGTTGCCGGGCTGGTCGTGCTGCTGGGGGCGGTCGCCGCCGGGATCCTGCTGCCGTGGCTGGCCGGGATCCTCGCGCGCCGGACCGCCGAGCGCACCGCGCACGCCCGCGCCGAGCTGAGCACCGCGACCGTCGACCTGGTGCGGGGCGCGGCCGACCTGGCCGCCTACGGCGCCACCGACCGGGCGGTCGCCGAGGCCGGGCGCGTCGCCGAGGACCTCGCCGGCGCCGAGCGGCGCGGCGCGGCCGTCAACGCGATCGTGTCGGCCGCCGCGCTGCTCACGCAGGGTCTGGCGGTGATCGGTGTGCTCTTCGCGGCGGTCTCCACCGACGGGATTCCGCCGATCATGACGGCCGTACTGCCGCTGACCACGCTCGCCGCCTTCGAGGTGCTGCTGCCGTTGACGACGGCCGCCCGCAGGCTCCAGGAGGTGCGGGCGAGCGCGACGCGTCTCGCCGCGGTCTTGGACGCCGAGCCGCCGGTCGCCGACCCGCAGGAGCCGCGCGAGGCGCCGTCGGGTCCGGTGGCGCTGCGGCTGACCGGTGCCCGGCCGCTGATCCCGGTCCGCGAGGGCTCGGTGGCGCAGGCCGCCGGGAGCGGCGGCGTCGACCTCGACCTTCCGCCCGGCCGCCGGGTGGCGATCGTCGGGCCCAGTGGGGCGGGCAAGAGCATGCTGCTGGCGGCAATGGTTCGCTTCGTCGACCTCTCGCGTGGCGAGGCGACCCTCAACGGGGTCCCGATCTCGCTGATGCGCGGCGACGACGTCCGCCGGCTGGTGTCCGGCGCGCTGTCGGACGCGCACGTCTTCCACGCCACCGTGGAGGAGAACCTGCGCATCGCCGCCCCGGAGGCCACGCCCGAGCGGATCGCGGCGGCGCTGGCCGCCGCCGGGCTCACCGAGTGGGCGGCCTCGCTGCCCGAGGGCCTGTCGACGGTCGTCGGCGAGGACGGCGACCGCGTCTCCGGGGGGCAGCGACAGCGGCTCGTGCTGGCCCGCGCGCTGCTCGGCGACCCGCCGGTCCTGCTGCTCGACGAGCCGACCGAGGGCCTCGATCCGCAGACCGCCGACGAGGTCCTGGCCGACGTCCTGCGCGCCACGCCCGACCGCAGCGTCGTCCTGGTGACGCACCGGCTGCGCGGGCTCGAAGCCGTCGACGAGATCCTGGTGCTCGAAGACGGCCTGGTCACCGAGCGCGGGAGTCACGACGCGCTGCTGGCCGCCGATGGCTACTACGCCGAGTTGTGGGCCGCGCAGGAGCTGGCCGAGGGCCGCTACGCCGGGATCGGCTGAGTTCCGGGCGGCTCAGCGCCGTTCGAGCAGCCGGCGCGCCGGTGAGTCGTCCTTGTCGGGAGCGAACCGGTGGCCGGTGCGCAGCGCACGCAGACCGACGGTGATCATTTCGCCGAGCAGGCCGGCGCCGATGGACAGCGTCATCTTGCGCGCTTCGGGGTGCATGCCGCCCAGCGAGGCGAGGTACCCGACGCCGAAGTTGACGCCGAGGGAGAAGGCCCACACGAGGACCGTGCCGACGGTGTAGCGCTGCCAGAGGTGGCCCTCGCGGGTGTATAGGACGGTGGTGGTCCCGCGTACGGCGCCGAGGGCGACGCCGACCAGGGAGGCGGCGACCAGCCACATGACGTCGCGGGCGTCGATGACGTCGACCTTGGTGAGGGAGTAGACGCCGAGTCCGACGAGGACCAGCGGCGGCAGGCACAGGTCGCGGGCGTTGAGGGGTTCGCCGAGGAAGCGCTTGACGATCAGGGCGATCACCCCGGCCACGATCAGCGCGGTCAGCATCCAGCCGTTCATGCCGGGTCCCTTCGGAACGTTCGTAGCACGGTCATGCCAAATAAAGTAGCACGCACATGCTATAAACTTTCGGGCATGCCCAAGATCGTCGATCCCGAGGAGCGCCGCAGAGCCGTCGTCGACGCGGTGTTCCGGGTCGTGCGCCGCGACGGCGTCGAGGCCGCCTCGCTGCGCAACATCGCCACCGAGGCCGAGCTGGCCATCGGCTCGGTGCGGCACTACTTCACCAGTCACGAGGAACTGATGGTCTTCGCGATGAAGGAGATGGTCGAGCGCGTCTCGGCCCGCGTCCTCGCCCACGCCGAGGCCCTGCGCAGGCCCGCGCCCGTCCGCGACCGCGCCGAGCGCGCCGAGGCCCTCCTCCGCGAGTTCCTGCCCGCCGACTCCGAACGCTTCGACGAGGCCGTCGTCTGGCTGGAGTTCACCTCCGCCGCCCGCACCCGGCCGAGCCTCCAGCCGCAGGCCAAGCGCCTCTACGAGGGCATGCGCATGATCGTCGGCAAGGTCCTCGCCGAAGCCAACCGGGGCGGGCGCCTGCACGAGGGCCTCGACCTGGACGCCGAGACCGAACGCCTCTGCGCCCTCCTCGACGGCCTGACCGTCACCGCCGTCCTCCAGCCCTGGTCGTTCACCCCACAGGCGGCCCTCGACGTGCTGCACGCACACCTGAGCAGCCTCTCGGTGGACGGTTTAGAGGATTGAGGGCACTGACCGCCGACGAACCCCCCACACTCGGGAACCAACCGGCCGCCCCACGCGACCAATCCGCCGTGAAGACTGTCCGGACCCTCGTCACCGCGGCCGCCGTCGCCATCGCCGCCGTGCTGCTCACCGCCGCACCGGCCGCCGCGCACGCGCAGCTCGTCTCCTCCGACCCCGAGGACGGCGCCGTCCTCGACGAGGCGCCCGAGACGGCCGTCCTGGAGTTCTCCGAGAGCATCGACGCGCCCTCCACGCAGATCGCGCTCACCGACTCCACCGGAGCCGTGATCCCCACCCGCCCCTTCGTCGTCGAGGGCATGCGGGTCACCATCCCCCTCGACCTGCCCGCCGGCGGGATCTACACGATCGGCTACCGCATCGTCTCCGAGGACGGCCACCGCGTCGACGGCTCGATCTCCTTCCGCTCCGAGACCGCCTCGGAAGGCGCGTCGGCCTCGCCGGCGCCCGTCTCCTCCGACTCCGCGCCCGCGCCGACGAACCAGGCGACCGGCACCGACGAGGCCTCGAACCCGGCGATCTACTGGATCCTCGGCGCGATCGCCGCCGCGGCCGTCGTCGCCGTGATCGTCGTCGTCGCCCGCCGGAAGCCCACCGCGCGACCGTGAGACCGCCGCCGCCCGCGCCAACCCCGGGCGAGGGTGCGCCCCGGCCGGGGCGCAGTATCGAGGACGTGACCGAGGCTCCCGTTCGAGACCAGCCGCGCCCGACCGCCACCGCGCCCAAGCGGCCGCTGCCCGCGCTGCCGCTGCTGGCCGCGCTCGCCGCCGCCGTCGCCGTCGCCGTCGTCGTCCTGCGCCTCGGCGGCGGGGTCAACCTCGTCCCCGTCCCGGGCCTGCCGACCGCCGACCCCGTCGTGGCGTGGCTGCTGCCGCTGGCCAAGCTCGCCTGCGACCTGTGCGCCGCGGCCACCGTCGGCTGCTTCGTCGCCGCCGCCTTCTTCGTCCGCGACGACAAGGGCCGCATCGGCCCCCAGGCCTACCGCTGGCTGCGCACCGGCGCGCTGTTCGCCGTCGCCTGGGTCGCCGCCGCGCTGCTGGTCCTGCCCGCCTCCCTCGCCGACCTCTTCGCGCGCCCCCTCGACACCGTCACCTTCCCCGGCCTGTGGAGCTTCGTCAGCGACACCGAGAACGGCCTCGCCTACGCGATGACCGCCGGAGTGGCACTGCTGGCCGCGATCGTCGGCGCCCGCACGTTCAGCACGACCGGCGCCGCCATCGCCGCGCTCCTCGCCCTCGCCGCCGTGCTCCCGCCGGTCTTCACCGGCCACTCCGCCTCGGCCGGCAGCCACCAGATCGCCGTCGACTCGATGGTCCTGCACGTCCTCGGCGCCGTCCTGTGGGTCGGCGGACTGGCCGCGCTGCTCCTCGCCCGCCGCGACAAGGCCGAGATCGCCGCCCGCTACAGCCGGCTCGCCCTGTTCTGCTTCGCCGCGGTCGCCCTCTCCGGCGTCCTCAACGCCGCCACCCGCATCGAGAGCCTCGACCACCTGGTCAACACCGCCTACGGTCGCGAGGTCCTGCTCAAGGCCGCCGCGCTCGCCGTGCTCGGCGGCTTCGGGCTGTGGCACCGCAGGCGGGCCCTGCCGCAGCTCGCGGGCGGGAAACCCGGTGCCTTCCGGCGCCTGGCCTCCGTCGAGATCGTGGTCATGGGCGCCACCTTCGGCCTCGCCGTCGCCCTCGGCCGCACTCCCCCGCCGCCCGGCGACGACGCCGAGTCGACCGCCCGATCCCTGCTCGGCTTCGACATGCCGCCGCCGGCCTCGGCCACGACCCTGCTGCTCGACTGGTATCCCGAAGTCCTCATCTGCACCGTCGCGGCCGTCGCGGTCACCGCCTACCTGCTCGGTGTGCGCCGCCTGCGCCGCCGGGGCGACACCTGGCCGGTCACCCGCACGCTCCTGTGGGTCGGCGGCTGGGCGCTGGCGGTGTTCGTGACCTCCTCGGGCATGGGCCGCTACAGCATGGTCCTGTTCAGCGTCCACATGGTCCAGCACATGAGCATGAACATGCTCGTCCCGATCCTGCTGGTCCTCTCGGCGCCGATCACCCTCGCCCTGCGCGCGCTCAAACCGGGCGGTCGGGCCGCGGACGGCGACGACACCGACGCCAAGGGCGGCCGTGGACCGCGCGAATGGCTCGTGCTGATCCTGCACAGCAAGGCCGTCAGGTTCGTCTCGCACCCGCTGATCGCGCTGGCCCTCTACGTCGCCAGCCTGTACATGATGTACTTCACCGGCGTCTTCGGCTGGGCGATGGCCTCCCACGCGGGACACCTGCTCATGCTGGCGCACTTCCTGACCGTCGGCAGCCTGTTCTTCTGGCTGCTCATCGGACCCGACCCGGCACCGCGCGAGGTCCCCTACCCCGCCCGGATCCTGATGATGTTCGTCGCCGTCGCCTTCCACGCGATCTTCGGCCTGACGATCATGCAGTCCACCGACCTGCTGGCCGCCGACTGGTACAACGCCATCGCCCGGCCCTGGGGCGACTCGCCCATCGAGGACCAGCGCGCCGGCGGCGGCATCGCCTGGGCCTTCGGCGAGGCGCCCAGCCTCGTCGTGCTCATCGCGGTCCT
Organism: Phytomonospora sp. NPDC050363; assembly: GCF_040655735.1. Taxonomy (NCBI): domain Bacteria; kingdom Bacillati; phylum Actinomycetota; class Actinomycetes; order Micromonosporales; family Micromonosporaceae; genus Phytomonospora; species Phytomonospora sp. NPDC050363. Next base: position 684,363 of record NZ_JBFAKK010000002.1, on the reverse strand, counting down.
CGTCCAGTGGTCGCGCAGCGAGGACCGTGAGGGCCGCCGCCTCGACCGCGCCGCCAAGCGCGCCGAGGAGACCGGCAGGCCCGAGGAGGACCCGCACGAGGTCTACAACGCCTACCTCGCCGAACTCGCCGAACGCGACCGCAAGGCGGGTCTGCGGGACTAGGACAAGCCCTGGGGCTTGTCCCGCAGACCCGTCGTGCTCAGGCGTCCCGGCGCCGGTCCCGGACCTCGGGACGCGGCTCGAAGCCCGCCGACGCGTAGGTGGCGACGGCGCCGACGTTGGCGCTCGTGGTCGCCACGAGCGCGCTCGACGCGCCCATCTCCCGCAGCGCGGCCGCCCCCGCCACGGTGATCGCCTTTCCGTGGCCTCGGCCGCGGTGGCCGGCGTGGACGCCCATGGGTTCGAGCAGCCCGGGCTTCCCCGGACCGGCCGACCACACCGTCACCACCGCGACCGCCTCACCGGCGTCGTCGAAGGCGACCAGGCAGCGCGCGTCGGCGTAGGCGGACCCTTCGGCCATCGCGTGCCAGCGCTCCTCGGTGAAGGTCGAGTTGGCGAAGGCCGACCGCTGTACGGCGGTCCGCACGGCCACCAGCTCCGGCCCGACCACCTCGATCCGCAGGCCCGGATCCTCCACCGGCTCGGCGAGGTCCCGGCGGAGCGGCGTCCACGCCTCGTCGGTGTTCCAGCCGGCCTCGGCCAGCGCGTCCTGGAGCAGCGCGTCGGCGGGCGCCTCGACGAACACCTCGCCTTCCTTGAGCACGCCGCGACCCGGCTCGACCACGTCCTCGACGATCCGGCGCGTCAGCTCCTCGTCCCGCCGCAGGTCGGGCGCCATGGTGAGCCGCAGCAGCTCGGACCCGTCGAGCAGCCCGACGGCGAGGACTCGCCCGTCCCTGCTCCAGGTCCGCACCGCCTCGGCCGCCGCCCCCGCGCCGAAGCGCCGAAACCACCCCAGGTCACCCGAGTGCAGCTGCATCGGCGCGCCCTCGTACTGCCAGTCCCGCAGCGCGGCCACGGCCGCGTCCAGTTCGTCGATCCCCGGCTTGTTCAACACGATCGGCATGAACCGGATCACACACCACCGAGGCGGGCCCGCGCATCTGGTTTACCGGCGGGTCACTCCCCGGCCCCGCGCGAGCGGGGCACACCGGCGGCGACGGGAAACAGCCCGCGCTCCTCGAAGACCTTGCGGACCACGCCCATCGCGTTGAGCACACGCGGGAAACCCACGTAGGAGGAGGCGTGCATGACCGTCTCGACGATCTCGGCCGGCGACATGCCGACGTTGAGGGCGAGCTGCACGTGGATCTCCAGCTGCGGTTCGCAGCCGCCGATGGCAGTCAGGGTCGCGATGGTCGCCAGCTGGCGCTGTCGCGGGGCCAGGCCCGGCCGGGGGTACATGTCGCCGTAGGCGAACTCCACGATGAGGCGCTTGAGGTCCGGTGCGACGTCGTGCAGTGAGTCGAGCGCCTCGTGGACGATCCCCCCGCCGAGTTCGGAGAGCTGCCTCGCGCCTCGCGCATAACGATCGCTCACCGGCGAACCTCCTCGTCCACTGTGGACCTTGAAGGCTAGTCCGCTCGCCGCAGTCCGTACAGTTCCGCCATCAAAATCGTCCGATCGTCGCGGGCGTCGGGCGGCGTGGCCGCCATGATGCGATCGCACTGCTCACCCAGCGAGCGCCTGGCGCCCAGTTGCCGCAGCAACCGCGTGATCCCCTCGTCGAGGGGCGTGCTGCGCGACTCGACGACACCGTCGCTGTAGAGCAGCAGCCGCGTGCCGGGCGGCGTGCTGACCGGTTCGCTGCGGTACTCGGCGCCCGGGATCGCGCCGAGCATCGGCCCGGACTGGACCTCCAGCGGGTAGGCGATCCCGCCGGGCGGTTCGATGATGATGGGCGGGTGCCCTGCGCTGGCGATGGCGCAGCGGTGCTGGAGCGGGTCGTAGAGAACGTAGAGGCAGGTGGCCATCGCGTTGTCGCCGAAGGTCAGGGCGATGTCGTTGAGGCGCGTCAGCAGCGCCGCCGGTTCGAGGCCGATGGACGCCAGGCTCTGCACCGCCGTGCGGTAGCGGCCCATGGCCGCCGCCGCGGCGATCCCGTGGCCGATGACGTCGCCGACGACAAGGCAGATCCGCCGCCCCGGCAGCACCATCGCGTCGAACCAGTCGCCACCGGCCTGCCGGCTGCGGCTGTTGGGCAGGTAGCGGTAGACCAGGTCGGCCTCGGGGGCCTGCGGAAGGCGCTCCGGGAGCAGGCTGAGCTGGAGGATCAGCGCGGCCTGCTTCTCGTCGCGGTAGAGGCGGGAGTTGTCGACGGCCAGCGCGGTGCGGTTGGCGATCTCCTGCGCGAGGAGCAGGTCGTCGTGGTCGAAGGGCTCGCGGTCGGCCATGCGCATGCAGCTCAGGGCGCCCAGCGTGACGTCGCGGGCCCGCAGCGGCGCCACGATGAACGAGTGCGCGCCCAGCGAGCGCACGTCCTCGATCCGGCCACCGGGGTCGGAGGTGTCGGGGATCTCGCCGCCGGGGATCTGGATGAGCTGCGCGCGGTTGTCGCGCAGGACCGAGGCGAAGCCGTGGGTCTCGAAGGCCTGGCGCGGGCTCTCCACGTTGATCAGGCGCTCGGTGACGTCGTCGACGAAGCGCGCGGCCCCGCCCAGCCGGTGCAGGAGGCTGTGCTCGTCGATGACCGAGGGCACCGCCTCGCCGTTGACGACCTCTTCGAGGACGTCGAGCACGGCGAGGTCGCAGAACTCGGCCGTGAGCAGGGTCGCGAGGTCCTGGGCGGCGCCGTGCATGTCGAGGTTGGCGCCCTGCTGCGCCCCGACCCGGCTGAGCAGGAGGAGCCGGTCGCGGCCGCGGGCGGCGTCGAGGACGGGCCGCTCGGCCTCGGACACGTCGATGATGATGCCGCACAGGCCCAGCGGCAGGCCGCGCCAGCTGGTGACGCGGTACCAGGAGGCCGACCAGACCTGCTGGTTTCCCGGCATCGCGGTGGGGCTGCCGGGGATGCGGACGTCGACGATCGGCTCGCCCGTGCGCAGCACCTCGCCGAGCAGCACCTCGTACTCGTCGAGGTCGGCGGAGTCCATGACCTCGCGGATGTGGCGTCCGATGTGGTCCTCGATCGGGCGGCGGTTGAGGTCGGCGAGGGCCTGGTTGAGCATCAGGTAGCGCAGGTGCTCGTCGAGGACGACGAAGCCGAACACGGACTGGTGGTAGAAGGCGTCGAGCATGCCGAGGTGGTCGATGGCGCCGCGGGCCTCGCCGAGGTCGATGGCCTGGAAGATGTAGGCGCCGCTGCCGTCGGGCAGGGGGATGGGGTGGGTGCGGATGCTGGCGATGCGGACACTGCCGTCGGCGCGGCGGAGCGGGACGATGCCCGAGCGGCCCTGGTCGGCGAGGCGGGTGAACTCGCCGCTGGTGAGCGGGATCGAGGCGCCGGTGAGGATGTGCACGTCACGGCCGGTGATCTCGGCGCGGGTGAAGCCGGTGATGTCCTCGGCGACGGGGTCGAAGTAGCTGACCCGGCCGGCGCTGTCGACGATGATCGTGGCCACCCGCAGCGACGAGGTCAGCTCGGCGGAGGTCTCGACGGCACTGGGCCCGGCGAGGTTGCTGCGCAGGTGCGTGTACGGGCGGTCCCCGGCGAACTCGAAGGTGATGTCGCCGGAGCCGCTGCCGCCGCCTGTCGCGCTCGCGTCCTCGCCGTCCTGGTCGGACGGTTCTCCGCTCCCCGTCATCCATGAATGGTATGTGGCATTTCTAGTGGAATATGTGGATTGTGGGGGTTGCGTGATCTTGTGGGGCGTCGCAGGCGTGGGCGGGGACGGCAGGTCTGCCTCCGGGACACGTTCCCGCGCGCCTTCTCGCCGCGCTAGCCGACGGGCAGCCGCACCTCGAAGCGGGCGCCGCCCAGCGCGGACTCGCCGAGGTGCACGGTCCCGCCGTGGGCGACGACCACGTCGCGCACGATCGCCAGCCCGAGCCCGGCGCCGCCGTCGTCGCGGGAGCGCGCGTCGTCGAGACGCACGAAGCGGTCGAAGACTCCGGCCCGCTGGGCGGGCGCGATCCCCGGCCCGTCGTCGTCGACGCCGAGCAGGACCGCGCGGCCCTCGGCGCGCAGCTCGACGGCGACCGTGGAATCGGCGTGGCGCTGGGCGTTGTCGAGCAGGTTGCCCAGCACGCGTTCGAGTTGCCCGCGCACGCCGTTCACGTACAGGCCCTCCTCGACGCTCAGCCGCACAGGGAAGCGGTCGGTGGCGGCCCTTCGCGCGACGTCCTCGCGCACGGTCTCGGTCAGGTCGACCCGGGAGGTCGACACGCCCTCGCCGGCGTCGAGCCGCGCGAGGAGGAGCAGGTCGGTGGCCAGCCGCTGGAGGCGCACCACGTCGTCGAGCAGCCCGTCGGGCCGCAGCAGCTCGGGGTGCGCCGCCCCGACCTCCAGCTGCGCCCGCAGTGTCGCGATGGGGCTGCGCAGCTCGTGCGAGGCGTCGGCGATGAACCGCCGCTGCCGGTCGACGGAGGACTCCAGCTGAGCCAGCGTCGCGTTGGTCGTGCGCGCCAGGTCGCCGATCTCGTCGCGCGAGGGCGGCTCGGGCACCCGCCGCGACAGGTCCCCGGCGGTGATCGAGGCAAGCTCGGCCCGGATCGCCGCGACCGGCCGCAGCGCCCGCCGTGTCACCAGCCACGTCACCACCGCCACGACCAGCAGGATCACCGGCAGCGCCAGCAGCATGTACTTCGCCGCGTCGGCGACGGCGGCGTTCTGCGTCGCCAGGGAGGCCCCGGCGTAGACGACGTACTGCGAGCCGTTCGGCATCGTCACCGTCACCGCCGCGAAGCGGTAGGGCCCCGACTCGCCGGGAACTTCGAGCGTCTCGTGCGCGGTGTCGGGCTCGACCGTCCCGGCGTACTCGAACTCGTCATCGTCGTCGTCGGCGGGATCGCCGGCCTCGGGCGCGTCGCCGAAGTCGAGGACGAGACCGCCGGTCTCGGTGAGGTCCTCGCTCTCGGCCAGCACCCCCGCGGACCCGACGATCTGGAATAGCACGTCGTCGTCGCTGGTCTCGGCCTTGTTCGGCGCGGTGCCACCGGCGAGCTGGGCGGCGACCTCGCGCGCCCCGAGCTCGGCCTCGGCCTGCGCGCCGTTGAGGAGGTTGGCGCGCAGCAGCGCCACGACCGCGGCGCCTGCCGCGACGAGCACCACGGCCACCACCAGCGTCGCCGCCAAGGTGGTGCGCCACCGCACGGACTGCGGCAGGAACCTACCCACCGTCGGCCGCCAGCCGGTAACCCGCCCCGCGCATGGTGGTGATCGCGCTGCGCCCGAACGGCGTGTCGATCTTGCGACGGATGTTGGAGATGTACACCTCGACGATGTTGACGTCGCCGTCGTAGGTGAAGTCCCACACGTGCTCCAGGATCTCCGACTTCGACACGATCTCGCCGACCCGGTGCGCCAGGTACTCCAGCACCGCGAACTCCTTGGCGGTCAGCCCGACCTCGGTGTCGCCGCGCCGGCAGCGCTTGCCCGCCGGCTCGATCGCGAGGTCGCCGAACTGCCACACCGAAGGCGCCACACCCGACCCCCGACGGCGCAGCAGCGCGCGGATGCGCGCCTGGAGGACCACGTAGGAGAAGGGCTTGGTGAGGTAGTCGTCGGCGCCGGTGTCGAGGCCCTCGGCCTCGTCGTACTCGCCGTCCTTGGCGGTCAGCATCAGCACCGGCGTGTCGACGCCTTCCTCGCGCAGCTTCGCGCACACCTGATAGCCGTTGAGGCCGGGGAGCATGATGTCGAGGATGACCAGGTCGTAGACGCCCGTGCGGGCCCGCGTCAGCCCCGTCCGCCCGTCACCCGCGACGTCGACGGCGTAGCCCTCGGCGGTCAGCCCGGCGGCGACCACCTCGGCGAGGCGTTTCTCGTCCTCCACAATCAACAGGCGCATCCCCGCAGCGTGACACACCGCCGCTGAAGACGCGCTTAAGGCCAATTCGATGGACCGCCCGCGCCGCCACCGCCATTATCGGCGGATGCCACGAACATTCGAAGAGCTCGTCGCCGAGGCCGACGCCGTATCCGTCGACGGCTGGGACTTCTCCTGGCTGGACGGCCGCGCCACCGAGCAGCGGCCCTCATGGGGCTACCAGCGCGCCATGAGCGACCGGCTGGCGCGAGCGAACGCCTCCCTCGACATCGACACCGGCGGCGGGGAGGTACTGGCGAAGGCGGAGAAGCTGCCGCGAACGGCAGCCGCGACCGAGTCGTGGCCGCCCAACGTCGTCAAGGCCACCGCGCTGCTCCACCCGCTGGGAGTGGTCCTCGTCGCGACCGACGAAGACGCTCCCCTGCCCTTCGCCGACGGCGCCTTCGACCTGGTCACCAGCCGCCACCCGGTCCGCACGTGGTGGCAGGAGATCGCGCGCGTGCTGGCCCCCGGCGGAACCTACTTCTCGCAGCAGGTCGGGCCCGAGAGCGTGTTCGAGCTGGTCGAGTACTTCCTCGGGCCCCTGTCGGCCGAGCAGCGCCGCGGCCGGCACCCCGACCTGGCGCGCGAGGGCGCGACCGCCGCCGGACTGGACATCGTCGACCTGCGCCTCGAAAAACTGCGCACCGAGTTCTTCGACATCGGCGCGGTCGTGTACTTCCTGCGCAAGGTCATCTGGATGGTCCCCGACTTCAGCGTCGAGAAGTACCGCGACCGGCTCCGCGGGCTGCACGAGCGAATCGAGAGCGAAGGGCCCTTCGTGGCCACCACGACGCGGTACTTGGTAGAGGCGCGCAAGCCTTAGGCCGTACCCGCGTCGTCTTGTCCTCTGCCCTCCGGGCGGAAACCTGGTGGAGGCGCGCAAGCCTTAAGCCCCCTTCAGCCCGCTTAAGCGAGGCTTCAGCCCTTCCCGGGCACGGTGGTCACATAACAGCCCACCCGAGAGGACCCGCCATGAAGAAGATGCTCACGAAGCTCACCGGCCGCCGCCGCTGGATCGTCATCGGCGCCGTCGCCGCGCTCGTCCTCGGCGGAGCGGCCACCGCGACCGCCGCTGTCGCCGACAGTCAGGACGACGACAAGGAAACGACCGTCCCGACCACCTCCGGCCGCCAGGAGGGCGACGACGACGGCACCGACGACAAGAACGAGCTCGGCGACGACGGCGTCGCGCCCGTCACCACCACGGTGACCCTCGCGCAGGCCGCCGAGACCGCGGCCACCGAGGTCGGCGGCGGCGTCGTGTACGAGATCGACCTCGACGGCACCGCCGAGGCGCCCCGCTGGAAGGTCGGCGTCTACGGAGCCGACGGCCAATACCACGAGGTCAGCGTCGACGCCAACAACGGCGAGGTCACCCGCCACGAGATCGACACCGACACCGACTCCGACTAGGCCTGACAGCCGGCGGCACCCGACACCCGATCGGCCCGGTCCCTCGCGGACCGGGCCGCTTTCGTGCCCTACTCGCGCGCCTTCTCCTCCGACCACGCCAGGTAGGCCGGGTCGGTGACGACGTGCTCGAAGCCCGCGAAGTCGGGCGCCTCGGCCAGCGTGAGCCCGACCAGCTCGAAGGCCTCTTCGGTCAGCCCGATCCGCACGAGCGCGTGCACGAGCGTGACCCGCGCGGCGCAGGGCCCGCGGCCGTGCTCCAGCGCCATCGCCCGGCGGCTGAGCACGGCGGCGGTCTGCGGGTCCCCGTCGTCGAGCTTGTAGGCGGCCAGCCAGCCGAAGGCCCGCGCCTGCGCGACATGGCAGGCACGGCCCTCGGGTGTGTTCGCTTCGCCCGGCTCACCCGCCTCGGCGACCGTGGCCAGCAGCTCGCGGCGCTCGGCGTCGGCACCGGCGACACCGATCAGCGCGTCGGCGAGCACGCTGCCGGCGATGACGACCTCCTCGACGCTGTCGGCGCGGTCCCAGAAGGCGCGCGCGGCGGAGAGGGCGTCGGCGCCGCGCCCGTCGCGCAGGGCGGTGACGGCGGCGCCGTGGTCGGGGCCGAGGAACCGGCGGCGTTCGAGTTCGGCGCCGTCGCGCATGTCCCGTTCGCCCAGGGGCTCACCGGTGGCGGCCCAGTAGCGCCACAGGCCCTGTTCGCCGTTCTCGTCGACGCGTCCTTCGGTCCAGTGGCCGCTGCCGCTGAAGTAGACCGCCGCCGCGGGCACGCCGGCGGGCCGTGCGGGGAGCGGTTCGCCGGTGTCGGTGACCTGCCGTCCTTCGGCGTCGAACCAGCGGCCCGAGATCGAGCGGCCGCCGACGAGGTCGCGCTCGTAGCGCCAGACGTTGGCGGGCATCGCGTCGACGGGGAAGGCCGTCTCGGTCGTCTCGCCGGTGGAGCGGTGGCAGGTGTCGAGGCCGTCGAGGACGCCGTGCGCGAAGGTGCCGGAGCGCGAGACCTCGCCGTTCTCGTGGTAGCGCTCGAAGCCGCCGTGCGGGACGCCGTCGGCGAAGGAGCAGCGGCTGAGCAGGGTTCCGTCGGGGCGCCAGTAGGTCACCACGCCACGCATGCGCCCGAGCTCGTCGTGGTCGGCGAGGACCCATTCGCCGTCCTCGTCGGACCAGACCGCCTCGGGTGGGACACCGTCGGGTTTGGCACGGGTCATCGCGTCACTCCGTCGTCCGCAAAGGGAAGGATGTGGACGGATCCTGCCAGAATTGCTAGCCCGCGTACACCGGCGCACGGTCGCGCAGCCGCTCGGCGTGCCGGCCGGTGCGAAGGCAGCGGATCCCGCACCAGGTCAGGCCGACCCATGCGACGAGGTAACCGATCCCGGGAAGTTCGGTGGCCAGCTCCGCCGGCTGTATCCCGCGCGCCGAGGCGAACATGAAGGTCAGCGCGAGGCCGGACACGAAGGTCGTCACCAGGACCGTGAAGATCGCGGTGGCCGCCGCCCTGGCGAAGGCCGGGCGGAACACGAACCGGCCGGCGCCGAAGGTCATCGCGAGCACGCCCAGCAGGGAGGCGCCCACGACGGTCCAGGCGATCAGGTCGGTGGCCAGCGACAGGATCCACGTTCCCGGCGGCGGCTGGTGTGCCAGCGGCGGTGCCTCGCGCCACTGGAGCCAGGCCATGACGTTGCCGGCCGGGACGAGCAGCGCGAAGAACAGCAGCGAGCGCTTCGTGGCCGTCGCGGCCAGCTCGACCTGGTAGTCCGGGGCGATCTCGGCGACCGTGCCGAACTCCTCGACGGCAGCGCGCGCCGCCTCCCCGGCCGCCATTCCGTCGGCCTCGTAGGCCTCGGCGGTGTCCTCCAGGCCGTGCCTCGCCTCGCGCAGCATGTCCTCGACCCGCCGGCGCGACCCGTGGAGGGTCGAGCGGAGTTCCGCCAGGTAGGCGGGGATGGGGCCGGCGGAGGCCTGGGCGGCGCGGGTCATGGGCTCATTGTGACCCGGGGGCGCCCCCGGAGGCGTCGGGGATGTCACCCATTTCACGGTGCGCGCCGCCGCCTGGACCGGTGCTGCGTAACCTGACCTGGTGCGCGGCATGATCAAGCTCTGGTTCCGCCCCGAGCGACTCAACGACGAGGGCACCGCCCCCGACTACCGCTTCTCGCTGGCCAACGAGCGCACCTTCCTCGCCTGGATCCGCACCGCGCTGGCGCTCATCGCCGGCGGCATCGCGATGGCCCAGTTCCTGTCGGCCGAGAAGTGGGGCGCCCTGCGCGACGTCCTCGCCGTCGGCCTCATCGCCGTCGGCGCGGCCTGCGCGCTGCGCGCGGTCTCCCGGTGGCTGCGCTGCGAGTGGGCCATGCGCCACGGCCGGGACCTGCCTCCGACGCGGTTCCCGGCGGCCCTGGCGATCGTCATCACCATCGGCGCGGTGGCCGTGCTGGTCTACATCACCTTCACCAAGGCCCCCTGACATGCCGCAGGGACTCCAGGCCGAACGGACCCGCCTCGCCTGGCGGCGCACGATCTTGTCCTTCTCGGTCGCCGGGATGTTCTTCTGCAAACCGGCCCTCAGCGGCGCCGGGCGCACCGACGCCGCGCTGATCGCCGTCACGGCCCTGCTGTGGGCCGCGGCGCTGGTGGTCGCCCACCGCCGCATCCTCGACATGGACGCCGTCCCGCCGGGACCGCTGCCCACGCGGACGGCGCTGGGCCTCGTCGGGCTGGTGCTCCTACTGGCCGTAGCCGGGCTCGCGATCACCTTCACGTGAGTACGAGGGCGCCCGCTCCATCCGGCGCACGACGACGCCGAGGATCTGGTCGACCGGGCAGGGCCCGTGCTGCTTGGAGTCGCCGCTGTGCGGGTGGTCGCCGATGACGAGGATGTGCCCGTCCGGGACGACGTCGCCGTGCCCCACGACGCGCGCGTCCATCGGGTCGCCCGGCATCGCCACCGCGCGCTTGATGTACCAGCCCGAGGCGCGCAGGTCACGCCCGGCGGGCGGCGACTGCGACCAGCCCCCGAGGCCGGTGGGCTCGCGGATCACCACGATCCGGTCGCGCTTGAGGCCGCGCCTGCCGCGCCGGATCAGCACCCGGTCGCCCGGGGCGAGGGTCGGCGTCATGCTGCTGCCCTCGACGGTGATCGCGACGTAAGCGCGGTGAACCCACCACGCCGCCACGAGTCCGGCAAGGACCAGTGCGCCCACTGCAACCAACCACCACGGCATCGACTAAGCCCCTCGCCTCATGTGCCACCTGCACCCAACCGTCTCACGTCCGCCGCACACCGGCCAGCCGTCACGAGGTGACGTCCTCGCGGGCGAAGTCGCCGGTGTAGTTGGCGGCCTGGATGTTGAACAGGCGCGCGTACTCACCGTCGAGGCGGAGCAGCTCGTCGTGGTCACCGGACTCGATGATGCGGCCCTCGGCGAGGACCACGATCCGGTCGGCGTGCCGGACGGCGCCCAGGCGGTGCGAGATGAGCACGCTCGTCGCGCCGGTCCGGTACTCGCGCAGTTTGTCGTGCACGGCCTGCTCGGCGGCGGCGTCGAGGCCCGAGCTGGGCTCGTCGAGGATCAGCAGGTCGCGCTTGGCGCGCATGAGCGCGCGGGCCAGGGCGATGCGCTGCCACTGCCCGCCCGACAGGCTCACGCCCTGCTCGGGATCGTCGTTGTCCTCGCCCTGGAAGAAGATCCGCGACAGCATCGTGTCGTAGCCGTGGGCGAGTTCGGTGACCTTGTCGTGCGCGTCGGCCTTGTGCGCGGCCTCGACGATGCGCTCGCGGTCGCCGATGTGCGCGAGGTCGCCGACGCCGATGTTCTCCGCGGCGGTCAGGTCGTAGGACATGTAGTCCTGGAAGACCGCGGAGATGCGCGTGCGCAGGTCGGCCGGGTCGATCTCGCGGATGTCGACGCCGTCCCAGCGGATCGCGCCCTTGGTGGGGTCGTAGAGGCGGCACAGGAGCTTGACCATGGTGCTCTTGCCGGCGCCGTTGAGGCCGACCAGGGCCAGGGACTGTCCACTGGGGATGGTCAGGTCGACGCCCTTGAGGATCCACGGCCCGTCGTCGGTGTAGCGGAACCACACGTCGGACAGCTCGATGCCGTCCTTGAGGGAGCCGATCTTCTTGGGGTCGCTCACCGGCGGCAGGTCGGAGTCCATGTCGGACACGTCGACGAAGTGCCCGAAGAGCAGCAGCGCGTGGTGCGCCTGGGAGAGCGAGCTGACGATCCCGCTCAGCGCGCCCTGCACACCGGCGACGGCGGCCACGAAGATCGACACGTCGCCGATGGTGAAGTCGCCGCGTACCGCGCCGGCGACTATCCACAGGAGACCGCCGCCGGCGATGATCGCGCTCAGCCCGCCCAGCGGCGTCTGGAACAGCAGCGACCTGCGCTCGACCTTCTCCTCGGCGATGTTGATCGCCGCGGTCTCGGTGCGCAGCCTGCCGAGCAGGAAGTCGCCGAGCCCGAAGAGCCGGACCTCCTTCACGGCGGCCAGGTCGAGCAGCAGCATCTGGTAGAACAGCTGCCGCCGGTTGCGCGGGCTGATCTTCCACATCATCTCGACGCGTTCCCTGCTGATCACGATCTGCACGATCAGCACCGGGATCGCCGCCACGACGGTGATCGCGGCCATGATCGGACTGATCACGATGAGCACGCCGAGGAAGGAGACCACCGACAGCGTGCCCTGCACGATCTGGAACAGCGAGCCGGTGACCTGGTCGGGCGCGGTCATCGCGGCCTGCTGCGCCAGCCGGAGCCGGTCGAGGAAGGCCGGGTTCTCGAAGCGCATCATCCCGCCGAAGCGGTTGACGGCGGCGAAGAGCTTGTCCTGCACGACCAGCGTGAGCTGCCGACGCACGCGCGCGTCGGTGTAGGTGGACAGGTACGGCAGGACCACAAGGATCACGCCGGCCACGGCGATTCCGGTGACCAGCAGCATCGGGTCGGGACGCGATGGCTCAGGGTGCTGGATGCCGGTCAGCAGCAGCGCCGTCAGCGACGCGATGACGGCCGGCAGCAGTCCCTGCAGGACCGTGATGACCAGGTTGATCGAGGCCGCGTACGGCCCGGCCCGCCAGGTCAGTGCCACGGCGCGGCCTCCGCGCGCGCCCAGAGCCGTTAAACCGGGACCTTTGTCGGCCACGGCCACCTCCCCATTTCCACCAGCCGCCGCGGTCCATTGCGGACCGCGGCCGACTGAGTATCGCGATCATCCGCCGAGCGGTCAAGGGCGGGTTGATCTTCAGGTGCGCAAGATGAGCACCCGCGCCTCGGTGTAGTCGTCCATCGCCGAACGTAGCCCTTCGCGGCCCGCCCCGCTGTCCTTGACCCCGCCGTAGGGCATCTGGTCGGCGCGGAAGCTGGGCACGTCGCCGACGACCACCCCGCCGACCTTCAGCTCGCGGTGGGCGCGGAAGGCGGTGGCGGTGTCGTGGGTGAAGATCCCCGACTGGAGCCCGAAACGGGAGTCGTTGATCGCGGCGAGGCCCTCGTCGAGGGAGTCGACGGACGCCACGGTCAGCACCGGCCCGAAGACCTCCTCGGCGACGACCTTCGCCGAGGCGGGCGCGTCGGCCAGGACGGTCGGCGCGTAGGCGGCGCCGTAGCGGGTTCCACCGGTCAGCACCCGCGCCCCGGCCTCGACGGCCTCCCCGACCCACTCCTCGACGCGTTTGGCGGCGGCGGTGTCGATGAGCGGCCCGACCACGACGTCCTCTTGGGACGGATCGCCGTCGCGCAGATCGGCGACCTTGGCGACGACGCGCGCGGCCAGCTCCTCGTAGACCGAGGCGTCGGCGTACACGCGCTGGACGGCGATGCAGCTCTGCCCGGCCTGGTAGTTGGAGAAGGTCGCGATGCGCGTCGCGGCCCACTCGAGGTCCTCTTCGGACGACCAGTCGGCGCACACCAGGACGGCGGCGTTCCCGCCGAGTTCGAGCGTGACGCTCTTGCGCGGCACGGACTCGGCGATCGACCAGCCGACCGGCACCGAGCCGGTGAAGGACACCACCGGCAGGCGCTCGTCGGCGACCAGCGCGGGCGCCTGCTCGTTGGGCACGCAGAAGACCGAGAACATGCCCTCGGGCAGGTCGGTCCCGGCGAGCAGTTCGCCCAGCAGCAGCGCCGACAGCGGCGTGGCGGGCGCGGGCTTGAGGACGATGGGCGCGCCGACGGCGATCGCGGGCGCGACCTTGTGCGCCACCAGGTTCAGCGGGAAGTTGAAGGGGCTGATGCCCAGGACCGGGCCGCGCGGGAAGCGCCTGGTGACCGCGAGGCGGCCGACCATGCCCGGGTCGGCGCCGAGGTCCTGCGTGGTGGCGTCGAAGCGGCGGGCCTCCTCGGCCGCCCACCGGAAGGTGCTGACGGCCCGGTTGACCTCGACGCGCGCCCAGGTGATCGGCTTGCCGTTCTCGGCGGTGATCAGCCGCGCGACCTCCTCGTGCCGCTCGGCCAGCGAGCGCGAGACGTGGTCGAGGGCGGCGGCGCGCACGTGGACGGGCAGCGCGGCGGCCTCGTCGGCGACCTCGGCGGCGGCGGAGATCGCGCGCTCCACCTGCTCCTCGGTGGCGTGGGTGGTGCTGCCGACCTCGGATCCGTTGTACGGGTGGGTGACGGTGAGGACCTCGGTGCCGTGTTCGGGTGCTCCCGCGATCCAGATCGGTGTGGCGTCCATGCCCCGTAGCCTACGAGGGCCCGGCCGGTCGGGGACACGGTTCACCCCGGCCCTTCGACGCGGGCCGGGGTGTGGCGGGCGGCGTGCTCAGGCGACCTTCGGCGTGGCGCGCATGCCGACGTAGCAGGCGGTCGAGCCGTCGGCGAGGGTCGCGAAGATGACCGGCATCCAGTCCTCGCTGAACGAGCCCGCGCCGCCGGCGGCGAAGACGGTTTCCGACACCGGGATCATGTCGCTCTCCAAGGGGTCGGAGAGTCCGGCCATGCCGTCGATGAAGGCGTAGACGACGTGCGGGCGGCCGTCCTCGACGCTGATGGTGATGCGCACGCCCTCCCGCTGGTAGACGCCGACCAGGGGCGCCATGTCGACGGCCGGCGGCTCGGCGGGCGGGGCGAAGGGCGGCGGCGGGGTCGCGCCGGCGAACTCGGCGAGCAGTTCGGCGAACAGGGTGGTGTAGAGGTTGCGGGAGCCTCCGCCGTTGGTGAGGAGGGCGACGACGAGGCCGGAGACCGGTTCGGCGCGCAGGAAGCCGTAGTGGCCGATGGTGGCGCCGTCGTGGCCGAAGCCGGGCACGCCGTTCCAGTCGTAGAGGGTCCAGCCCAGGCCCCAGCCGTCGGCGAAGACGGTCCACTTGTCGGGGGAGTCGACGACGCGCTCGCGCATCCGCTCGGTGGCGGCGGCCGACATGACGCGGGTGCCGTCGGCTGCCACGCCCCCGTCGAGGTGCATCCGGGTCAGGCGGACGAGGTCGGCGGCGGTGGAGCACAACTGCCCGCCGTAGGGCGCCGAGGAGCGCGGCAGCGGGTTCCAGGAGGGGGCCGGTTCGGGCTCGCCGTCCGGTCCGGCGAGGTGGCCCATGGAGGCGCGGAAGCGCAGGACGTCCTCGGGAAGGCTGACGGTGTGCGCCAGTCCGAGGGGCGCGCACAGGAGGTCCTGTAGTGCCTGGTCCCAGGTGAGGCCGGTGAGGACCTCGACGATGCGGCCGAGGACGTTGTAGCCGACGCTGGAGTACGAGCTCCCGGTGCCGGGTTCGAGGTCGAGGGCCACCTCGCGGGCGGCTTCGACGTACTTGGCGAGGCAGTCGTCGCCGCGGCCCGTGTCGTGGGTGAAGTCGCAGGTGAGCCCACTGGTGTGGGACAGCAGCTGCCGGACGGTGATGGTGGCCGAGGCCTTCTCGTCGGCGACGGCGAAGTCGGGCAGGACGGCGCGGACGGGGGCGTCGACGTCGAGGCGGCCCTCGTCGGCCAGGCGCATGACCAGCGTCGCGGTGTGGACCTTGGTGATCGAGCCGACCTGGAAGAGCGAGTCGGTCGTGGCCTCGACCCCGGTGCCGCGGTGCAGTACTCCGGAGGCGAGTTCGTGGATCTCGCCGTCGACGAGGATCGCGAGGCTCGCTCCGGGAACCTTGTTGGCGGCGCGCAGTTCATCGAAACGGGCCTGCCAGCGGGCGGTGTCGAACTTCTCGGCGTGCGTCATGACTTCTCCTCAGGACAAGAACGTTGATCCCTCTTGCGCACACTGTACGCACAGAGGAACGCTTGACGCAAGTGACCGAACAGTGTTCGCGGACACCGTCGGCGCCGGGCCGCGGAGATCCACAATGGACAGATTCGCGAAAGCACCCGAAAGGTGGGATGCACAAGGGACGCGAGGGCCTCCCGGTCAGGCAGGATGCCCCCATGACCGTCCCGCAGCAACCCTCGTACCCCGCCCAGGGCCCGGTACCGCAGCAGCCTGCCCCACCGCCGATGTACTACTCGCCGCCCGCGCCCTCGGCCTACTCACCGCCGAACTCGTGGTGGCGCGAGAAGATGCCCTTCGGGCCCGTCCCCTTCACGCTGGCCGTCGTCGGCGTGCTGACGCTGTGCGTCGCACTGCTCGGCCCCGCGGCGGTGTACACCCGCATTTACGAGGACTACCAGGAGATCTACGACATCCCGATCTTCGGGTCCTACTACTCGTTCCCCGACTACACCTCGCTGAGCAACCTCGACATCCTGCCGATCCTGCTCACCCTGATGCTCCTGGTCGTCACCTTCGCCGCGACCGCCGGACGCCGGCTGGCCGCCAAGGTCGGCACCATGGCGATGGGCGTGGTCGCCCTGGCCTTCCTGGTGTCGCAGGTGCTCAACTGGAAGGCGCTGCTGCTGGAGACCAACCACCGCACCGAGGGCCTCGCCCCCGAACCCGAGCCTTCGGACACCTTCGACCCCGACGACGGCGACGCGCTCGGCGAGACGGTGGCCTTCGGCTGGGGCGCGATCCTGCTCATCCTGGCGCTGCTGCTGCTGATCAGCGCGGCGGCCACGACCTTCGACCGCAAGCCCGAACCGGGCCTTCCGCCGGGCGCCCCGCAGGGGCCCTACAGCGTTTCCGGGCAGACGGGCTCGTTCCCGCAGATCCCGCAACAGCCGGCGCCCGGCGACCCGATGGGCCTGACCGTTACGACTGACCCTCCACCGCAGCACGGCCAGTGGCAGCAGGCCCGGCAGGGCCCGCCACCCCATCAGCCGTGATGACCAGCACCCTCGCGTGAATGGCGGTGCGCTGCCGCAGCGCGGCACGCACCGCCCGGTGCAGTCCGTCCTCCATGTACCACTCGTTGTCCCACTGGACGACGTGCGCGAAGAGGTCGCCGTAGAAGGTCGAGTCGTCGGCGAGGAGGCGGTCGAGGGCGAGCACGCTCTTGGTGGTGATGATCCGGTCGAGGCGCACCAGGCGCGGCGGAATGGCCGACCACTCCTTGAGCGTCAGGCCGTGGTCGGGGTACGGCCGCTGGTCGAGGACCCCTTTGAAAATCACCGCGTCGTCGCTCCTTTCGGCAGTCTCCACCTTGTCAACGAGACGCGATCATGCCGAAGGAGCGGCCCGTGATGTGAGATAGCTCACTTCAGCGGAGCGGGCTGATCCCCCAGGTCCCGGACCAGCTCTGGCCCGGTCCGAGCGTGACGAGGTCGCGTCCGCTGCGGAAGGCGTCGGGCGGGCAGCTCATCGGCTCGACGGCCACCGCGCGGCGGCGGCGCTCACCTTCGAGCTGGTCGGCGGTGTAGACCTGCACCCAGCCGAAGGACTCGTCAGCCCACAGGGCGACACCGCGTCCGTCGGCCGTGGTCAGGCGCACCTGGACGTTGCCGTCGGCGTCGCGGTCGAGGTCGGTGAAGGCGGCGTCGATCACCGTGTCGCCGAGCTTCGTCTTGGTCAGGGTGCTGGGCTCCTCGCCGACCGGGAGCATCCGGTCGTCGGTCTTCAGCCGCTTCTTGGCCGGCAGTTCCAGGGTCAGGTCGCCGATCGCGTAGCCCGGCACCTTCAGGTACGGGTGGACGCCCAGCCCGAAGGGGGCGGTCTTGGCGCCCAGGTTGACCGCGGTGTGCACCGCGCGCAGACCGTACGGGCCCACCGACCAGCGCGTGCGCAGCACGATCGGGAAGGGGTAGCCGGGCTGCGCGGGCAGCGCGCACTCCACGGTCACCGAGTCGGGGTCGACGTCGACGGCCTGCCAGCGCAGCCAGCGGACCAGGCCGTGGGCGGCGTTGCGGGCCGCCGGCTCGCTCAGCGCGACCTGGTAGGTCTCGCCCTCGAACTCGTAGCGGCCGTCGCCGAGCCGGTTGGGCCAGGGCGCGAGGACCTGACCGGCGCCACTGGGGCACACCTCGTCGTCGAAATAGCCGTCCACATAGGCGTTCCCGTCCACAGTGAACGTACGAAGACCGCCCCCCACCTCGACGATCGTGGCCTCATGGCCGGCGTACGAAATGTTCCACTGCTCACCGGACAGTGCCATGTCTGCTCCTCCTCGCGATGGCGCTGACCCTATACCCGCTAAGGGGCCAGACGCTCCACTACCCATCGGTCCGTGTCGGCGCGCCGGAAGCGGAGGCGGTCGTGCATCCGCATGGGCTGCCCCTGCCAGAACTCGACCGTCTCGGGCACCACTCTGTACCCGCCCCAGTTGTCGCGCATCGGCACGTCGCCGGGGTGCTCGGCGTCGGCTTGCGCCCACATCGCCGCAAGTGTCCCCCGGTCGGGAAGGACGGTCGACTGCGGGGACACAAAGGAGGCCAGCTGCGACCCGCGCGGCCGCCCGTGGAAGTACGCCGCCGACTCGGCGTGGTCCACTTTGGCCGCCCGGCCGCACACGATGACCTGGCGGTAGAGCGGCAGCCACGACAGCAGCGCCGAGACGTTCGGGTTCTGCTCGATCTCGGTGCCCTTGCGCGAGCCGTAGTTGGTGAAGAAGGTCAGGCCCTCGGGACCGAAGCCGCGCATGAGGACGGTGCGCGAGCTCGGGCGGCCCTGGGCGTCGGCGGTCGACAGGACCATCGCGTTGGGTTCGAACATCTCGGCCGCGGCGGCCTCGGCCAGCCACCGGCCCAGCTGCTCGTGCCAGCTCGGCGCGAGATCGGCGACGTCGAGGACGCCGCCGTCATATTCCCGCCGTCGCGCCGCAACCGACTCGGGTCCACCGGACGTGTTCATACGGTCAGCCTCTCGATCGTCTGGGCGCGTGAATCCGCGCGGCCCATATTAAGGACGCGGCCCCGGCATCGCCGCGATGGCGATATCGCATCACGACAGCCCACCGGGCCACTATTCTCCCGCGGATGATTCCACCAAAACCTTTTAAAGGAATGCCACAGAATTTCAGGTGACATCTCAGGCAAAGCCGGGGAAAACGCTAGGCTCAAGTGCGTGTACGTGCACGGATGAGGCGAGTTCCACACCACCCGGTGCTCGCCCAGAGGTGCTCGGGCGGGCAAGATGGGGCCGGCGAGAGTACTGACGAATATCCACACAGGAGACCTGATGTCCGACTTCAAACCGGGCCTTGAAGGCGTTGTCGCCTTTGAAACCGAGATCGCCGAACCCGACAAGGAAGGCGGTTCTCTGCGTTATCGCGGTGTCGATATCGAAGATCTGATCGGACAGGTCTCCTTCGGGAACGTCTGGGCGCTGCTCGTCGACGGAAAGTTCGGCCCCGGCCTTCCGCCCGCCGAACCTTTCCCGGTGCCCGTGCACTCCGGCGACATCCGCGTCGACGTCCAGTCGGCCGTGGCCATGCTGGCCCCCTACTGGGGCCTCGGCCAGATCCTCGACATCGACGACACCCAGGCGCGCAACGACCTGGCCCGCGTCTCGGTGACCGCGCTGTCCTTCGTGGCGCAGTCGGCGCGCGGCATCGGCCGCCCGGCGGTACCGCAGAAGGAGATCGACAAGGCCGAGACGATCGTCGAGCGCTTCATGCGCCGCTGGCGCGGCGAGCCCGACCCCCGCCACGTCAAGGCCGTCGACGCCTACTTCATCTCCGCCGCCGAGCACGGCATGAACGCCTCCACCTTCACCACGCGCGTGGTCGCCTCCACCGGCGCCGACGTCGCCGCGTGCATCTCCTCGGGCGTGGGCGCCCTCTCCGGCCCGCTGCACGGCGGCGCTCCCTCGCGTGTCCTGCACATGCTCGAAGAGGTCGAGCGCACCGGCGACGCCGAGGCCTACGTCAAGAGCGTCCTCGACCGCGGCGAGCGCCTGATGGGCTTCGGCCACCGCGTGTACCGCGCCGAGGACCCGCGCGCCCGCGTGCTGCGCAAGACCGCCCGCGAGCTCGGTTCGCCGCGCTTCGAGGTCGCCGAGGCCCTGGAGCGGGCCGCGCTGGCCGAGCTCAAGGCCCGCAAGCCCGACCGCGTGCTGGCCACGAACGTCGAGTTCTGGTCGGCCGTCGTCCTCGACTTCGCCGAGGTGCCGGCGGACATGTTCACCTCCATGTTCACCTGCGCCCGCGTGGCCGGCTGGAGCGCGCACATCCTGGAGCAGAAGCGCCTCGGGCGCCTCGTGCGGCCGTCGGCGACCTACGTGGGTCCCGCCCCGCGCACGCCCTCGGAGGTCGAGGGCTTCGGCTCGATCAAGATCAGCTAGCCCTCCTCGACTCGGCGGCCCCGGCGTGAACGACGCGCCGGGGCCGCACTCGTTGCGCGTACATGTGTCTCTCGCGCGTGTCCCCGTTACCGTGGCAAGGGTCCGCAAGGTCCCATCCGAGAGGACGACATGAGACTCCGCCCCTACGCCGCCGTGCTCGCCGCGGTGGTGCTGTTCGGCGCGACCGCCTGCAGTGACAAGGATTCCGCCGATCCGGCCCCGTCGGGTTCGCCCGGCTCCTCGGCCCCGGCCGGCTCCGCCCCACCCGCCGGCGGCGACGCCGCGGCCCGCGCGGCCGCTGAAGAGGCGCTGGCGGCGAGCCTCGCCGAGAACTCCTACGTCATGACCGTGACCGCACCGCAGATGAACGTCGAGATCGCCGTCGACTACAAGGGCGGGCGCATGCGGATGAAGGTCGACGGGACGGTCGAGGGCGAGACCCTCGACGCCGAGGTCCGGGTGATCGACGGCAAGGGCTACGCCCGCTACAGCGGCCTCGGTGAGAACCCGACCGACGGCAAGTGGGTCCCGATGTCCGAGGACGACCTCCAGGGCCCCGACGGTCCCTTCGTGGTCAAGTCGATCTTCGATCCCGGCCAGCTGATCGACGAGGGCGCGGCGGTCACCGCCGAGGGCGCGAACGTGTACAAGATCACGCCGGGCTCCGGAACGGTCGTGCTGCCCGGCTTCTTCAGCGACATGATCGACAGCGGCGGCACCGAGTTCGTGCCGGTCAGCCTGCTGATGGGCACCGATGAGCAAGGTCGTGTGTCCACCATGGAGCTCGTCGGCGCGGACGGCGCGAAGGTGATGCTTTCGGTGCAGGACTACGGAAGCAAGGTCAAGGTCGACAAACCGGCGGACTCCGACATTATGAGCTGAGGACGTGGCGGGCGCTGGCTACGTTTGGTGATCTTGCCCGCCCGCCGCTCACGGCGGGCCGCCCACGACAAAGGAAGCCCATCGTGAAGATCCGCCCGTTCGCCGCCGGCGCCCTCCTGGCCGCCGTCGCCATCGTCGGCTCCGCCTGCGGCAAGGACGCCGCCCCCGACACCCCCGCCTCCTCTGACGCCCCGGCCACCTCCGAGACCACCGCGGTCGACGAGCTCACGGCGGCGCTGGAGAAGACCGGCGCCGAGAAGACGCTGAAGATGGCCATGGACCTCGGCGAGGTCGTGCGGATCGAGGCGGAGATCGACAACGCCGCCTCCAACGCGCGCATGACGACCACCACCGAGGCCGGCGGCGAGTCCAACGTCATCGAGATGCTGGTCATCGGTCCAAACACCTACGTCCAGTACGTCTCCGGCGGTCTCGCCGAGCAGATGAAGGGCAAGTGGGCCAAGGTCACCACGGCCTCCCTCGGCCAGGACGGGCTGTTCAACGGGGAGATGTTCTCCGCCGAGCCGCTGTCGGACGAGGGCGTCAAGGTCACCAAGTCCGGCTCGGACTACACCGTCGTGCCCAGCGGGGACAGCAAGATCGGCGGCCTGTTCGGCGAGCTCGGCGGCGGCGGCGAGCCCGCGCCCGACAGCTCCGGCGGTCCCACCAGTGTCGTGTTCACCGTCGGCGCCGACGGGCTGATCAGCGGCATGAAGATCGTGGGCGCGACGCCCGACGAGACCGCGACGGTCACCTTCTCCGACTACGGCGCGCCCGTCGTCGTCGAGGAGCCCGACGCCAAGGACGTCGTCGAGGGCTGACCGGCCTTCGGTGCGGACGAAGGGCCCCGAGCGTTCCGGCGCGCGGGGCCCTTCGCGCGTCCCCGGACGCTCAGAAACCGCGCCATTCAAGCCCTTCGGCGGCCCGCTTCGCACCGAACGCCCCGCTTTCGCCTGGCACGTCGTGAGTACAGTCGGCGGGAAAGCCGGGTTCGAAGGACCCGCCAGGAGAGGAAAGCATGACACTCAAGCGGACTCAGAGGTTCGCCGCGACGCTGACCCTCGCGGCGCTGGTCGCCGTGGGCGCGGCGGCGTGCGGCGACAAGGCGGAGGTCCAGGGCGGCGGCGACGGCGCGAACCTCGGCACCGAGCACAGCACCCCCGCCGACGCCACGGCCGCCGTGGCGCTGGCCGCGGAGAAGACCGCGCAGCAGTCGTACCGCATGACGATGACGGTCGACCCGGAACTCAGCATGGAGGCCGTCGTCGACCCGGTGGCCGGCACCGGTCACACCACGACGTCCATCAGTGCCGAGGGCATGTCGATGGAGTCCGAGATGATCATCATCGGCGAGGACATCTACATGAAGACCGTCGGCGGGCCGCTGGCCTCCGACAAGTGGATGCACCTGAAGTCCGACGGCCTCGGCGAGGCCTTCTCGGCCAGCCAGGTCGACCCGGCGGAGTTCCTCGACCAGGCGAAGGACGTCACGCAGGTCGACGAGTTCACCTACACCGGCGTGATCGACATGTCCACGATGGACACCGGCGCCTTCGGCGGCGGGCACGGCGAGAAGTTCGGCGCGGCCGCGTCGGAGATCCCCTTCACCCTGACGCTCGACGACCAGGGCCGCCTGTCCCGCATGGAGGTCACCATGAAGGGCATGGGCGACGACAACGGCGACCGCACGGCCGTGGTCACCATGAGCGACTACGGCACTCCCGTCGAGGTCACCGCTCCCCCGGCCGATGAGGTCGAGGAGATGCCCGGCTTCGGCGACTAGGCGACCAGGGCACGGCACGGCCCCGCTTCGGCGGGGCCGTCGCTATTTGTGCGGCGGGGCGGCCGCGCCGCACTGACCGCAGAACTTCGCCTCGCCCAGGATCTCGCTGCCGCAACGGGTGCAGTAGCGCACCAGCCGCGACGGCGGGGTCGCCGGAGGTCCGCTCACCGGCGCGGGCGGCGCGCTGACCGGAGGTCCCGACACCGGCGACCCTGGCATGACCGACGGCGGAATCGGAGACGGGGCGGGCGGCTGGACCGGCGCGGGCGCCGGCGCCTCCGGGAAGGGCTGTCCGGCGACGCGGTACAGCGCGCGGCCGGTGACGTCCATGGCGCCGCGCGTCAGTCCCGGATTGCTCAGCGCCTTCCAGACTTTCAGGCCGACGTTGCCCGAGGCGGCGCCGGCCTGCACGACCGTGTGGTTGCCCCGGCCCTCGATGTAGATCATCAGCTCGGGCTTCGGCTGCTGGAAGGCCTGGTTGGTCGGGCGGATCAGGTAGACGTAGACCGCCGTCGCCGACACGGGGTGGGTCTGCACGTGGAATCCGGAGGTCTGGAAGTGCACCGCGACCTGCTCGACGACCGGCGCCAGATCGGGCACGGTCACCCAGAAGAGCTGTTGCGAGTTGAACGGATCCACCAGGGCACCTCCGTGCGCGCACTGTACGACTCCAGCGCACTCTATGCCACGCGCGCGAGCGCGGCACCGGGCGAGACCCGGTGCCGCGAGCCGTGTCGGGATCAGGCGAGCGCCTTCTCCCCGGTCCGCGCGAGCGCGCCCCGCCCGCAGGTCCGGCAGGCTCCCCGCCTGCGCTGGAGGTATGCCAGGGCCGCCAGGAGCAGCGCCCCGCCCCACACCGGCCACAGCGTCTCGGGCATGTTGGTCGCCCAGTTGCCCTCGACGCCCATGGTGAAGGCCAGCCGGATGTACATGGTCCCCGCCGAGGTGACCAGGAGCGCCACCACCGTCGCGGGGACGACGGCCAGCATCACCGGGACGCGGCGGCCGCGCAGGCCGATCATCCAGCGGGGGAAGACCTCTCCCCAGCGCTGGATCAGGCCGAGGGTCAGCAGCGCGCCGAGGGCGCCCATGCTCGCCAGGGCCGCGCCCGCGATCCACAGGCCGACCTCCTTGCCCTCCCGGTAGAACTCCTCCTCCAGGCCGATGGGCCAGCCCAGCGCCCACGCCCAGCGGGTCGCGCAGTAGAGCAGTGGGACCACCATGGCGACGATGACGGCGGGTCTGCCCCAGCGGACGAGGCCGTGGCCGTCGTGGACGTCGTCGCGGCCGCAGTTGCCGCAGGCTCCGCGCGTCTTGCGCAGGTAGGCCACGGCGGTGAAGACCCACGCGAGGGCGAGCAGCAGCAACAGGGTCAGGTTGATCGACGGCCAGTTGGCCAGCGCGCCGATGCTGACGCCCTCGGGCCAACCGAACAGGAGCTTGCCGACGCCGAGGATCGGCAGGTAGGCGACCACGGTCAGCGGCCGGTAGTCCTGCACGACGACGCCCAGCCCGACGGCGAACACTCCCGCGACGGCGACCAGGGCGCCCCGGAGGGCTCCCCGGCCGATCCCGCGCGCCATGAGCAGGGCGGCGACCGCGCCGAACACGCCGACGGCGGCGATGATCGGGCCGGCGGCCTCGGGGGTCGAGACGCCGAGGAGGTTGGCGTGCAGCGCGTTGGTGCCCTCCTCGACCATGTCGGGGTCCCCGACGCCGAAGGGGAACCCGGGGCCGCCGAGGGCCCAGAGGAGACCGAGCGCGCCGTAGACCAGACTCGCCGCGGCGGTGACGTAGCCGATGAGATGGGGCCAGTTCTTTCGCATGCCCCCAGCCTGTGCGGATCCGGCCCCTGGTCCCATGTGCCGACCGGCCACCCTTCCCGCCGCACACGGCGGCCGCTAGGCCGAACGGCACATCGCCGGGCCCGCCGACCGCGAATAGGCTGGTGATCATGCGGAAATGGCGGTCGGCGACGGCGGTGGCGGGCGTCGCGGTGATGTTCGGCGGCTACGCGCTGTTCCCCGCGCCCGTCCGCAGCTCCGTGGTCCCCTTCCTCGTGTGCCTCGCCGTGCTGGGCGTCTTCGCGACCTGGCCGCGCTCACGCCGGGCGGCGCCCTACGTCGGCATCGCCGTCGGCGCTCTCTCCCTCGTCGTCACCGCCGGGTACCTGGCCTTCGTCGACCCCGGCGGGGAGCCGTCGGGCAACGAGGGCAAGTGGATGCTGCTCGAACCGGTCGTCACGGTCGTGTTCGTCTACCTGCCGGTGCGCTGGGCGCCGCCGCGCCTCGCGGTGCTCGGGGGCACGCTGCCCGCGCTGGCCGTCGCCGCCTCGGTCATGCGATACGTCCCCGCCGACGACTGGTGGACGCGCTTCGCCGGGGGCCTGCTGTGGCTGATCCCGTCCCTGGCCGTCGGCACGATCGCCTGGTACCTGCGCAGCATGGACACCGCCCGCGACCGCGCCGTCGCCGAGGCCCGCCGGGCCCAGCGCCTCGACCTCGCCGGGGACCTGCACGACTTCGTCGCCCACGACGTCAGCGAGATGGTCGCCCAGGCCCAGGCCGTGCGGATGGTGCTCGCCAACGGCGACCCGCGTCTCGAGGAGGCGCTGGGGCGCATCGAGAAGGCCGGGCTGCGGGCGCTGGAGTCGATGGACCGGACCGTGCACATGCTCCGCGACGCAGGAGAGGCCGCGCGCGAGCCGGTCGGTGTGCTGGCCGACCTGCCGCCGCTCGTCGAGCGCTTCGCCGGCGGCGGCGGCGCGCGGATCCGGCTGTCGATGCCCGAGGAGCCCGCCGTCACGCGGGAGGCCGCCGCCGTCGCCTACCGGGTGGTGGTCGAGGCCCTGACGAACATCCGCCGCCACGCCCCGAACGCCTCCACGGTGGACGTGACGCTGTCCGTCGGCGACGGTTCCCTGCTCGTGTCGGTCACCGACGACGGCGCCGGCGAACCCCGCCAGTCCTCCCGCGCGCACGCCGGGCTGGGGATCCCCGGCCTCACCGAACGCGTCGAGTCGCTGCGCGGGAGCCTCACCGCCGGGCCGCACCGCCCGCGAGGCTGGCGGCTGACCGCGACCATCCCACTGACCGCCGAGCAGGATTGAGAACCGCCATGTCGATACGCATCCTCATCGCCGACGACCAGGAGGGCATCCGCGACGCCTTCCGGCTCGTCCTCGACGCGCAACCCGACATGACGGTCGTCGCCGAGGCCGCCGACGGGCTCTCGGCGCTGTCGCAGGCCCGCCATCTGCGACCCGACGTCGTCCTGGCCGACATCCGCATGCCCGGCCTCGACGGCCTCGAACTGACCCGGCGGCTCGCCGGACCCGGCGTCGCCGACCCGATGCGCGTCATCGTCGTCACCACCTTCGACCTCGACGAGTACGTGCACACGGCCCTGCGCGACGGCGCCTGCGGCTATCTGCTGAAGCGCTCCGGACCGACCCTGCTCATCGAGGCGATCCGCGCGGCGATGGCCGGCGACACCCTCATCAGCCCCCAGATCACCGTCCGCCTGCTGCGCAAGATGATCCCCGCGAGCACCGCGCCGGCGCCGGCCACCGAGCCGCTCAGCGAGCGCGAACTGGAGGTCGTGCGCCTCGTCGCGGCCGGCCGCACCAACGCCGAGATCGCCGCCGAGCTGTTCATCAGCCCCGGCACGGTCAAGAACCATCTGGCCAACGTGCAGCGCAAACTCCGCGTGGCCAACCGCGTCGGCGTGGCCGCGTGGGCCTGGTCGACCGGGCAGGTCCGGCCCTGACGGAAATGGTCACAAGCTCGCCCCCACCCTGTCAGCGGCCGGTAACGCCTGTGTAATGCTGGGCCGAGACCGGCAGCGCCGCCGAGCCCCTCGGAAGTCGCACGACCCCCAGCAATCCGCTGTGAGAGGAGCCCGCGGTGGCCGATATCCGCATTCCCGATGAGCTCAAGCCCGCCGACGGCCGTTTCGGTTCCGGTCCGAGCAAGGTGCGCCCCGAGGCCGTCGCCGCGCTGGCCGACAAGGCCGTCTCCTTCCTGGGCACCTCGCACCGTCAGGCGACGGTGAAGAACGAGGTCGGCCGTCTCCGCGAAGGTCTGGCGACGCTGTTCTCCGCGCCCGAGGGCTACGAGGTCATCCTCGGCAACGGCGGCACCACGGCGCTGTGGGACGCGATGGTGTTCGGGCTGGTCAAGGAGAAGGCGCAGCTGGCCACCTTCGGCGAGTTCGGCGCGAAGTTCGCCAAGGCGATCAAGAACGCGCCCTTCCTGAGCGAACCGACCGTCCACAAGGGAGAACCGGGTGGCGCGGCCGAGCTGTCCTATGAGGACGGTGTGGACCTGTACGGCGTGCCCCACAACGAGACCTCGACCGGTGTCGCCGTCGACGTGCGGCGGGTCGCCCACGACGGTGCCCTCACCGTGCACGACGCCACCTCCGCCGCCGCGGGGCTCCCCGTCGACCTCGCCGAGTCGGACGTCTACTACTTCGCGCCCCAGAAGGGCTTCGGCTCCGACGGCGGGCTGTGGATCGGGTTGTTCTCGCCGGCCGCGCTCGACCGCGTCGCCGAGATCAAGGCCACCGGTCGCTGGATTCCCGACTTCCTCGACC
Organism: Phytomonospora sp. NPDC050363; assembly: GCF_040655735.1. Taxonomy (NCBI): domain Bacteria; kingdom Bacillati; phylum Actinomycetota; class Actinomycetes; order Micromonosporales; family Micromonosporaceae; genus Phytomonospora; species Phytomonospora sp. NPDC050363. The sequence continues at coordinate 657,137 of NZ_JBFAKK010000002.1, read as the reverse complement.
TGGCCACCGCCGTCGACAACTCGCTGAAGAACCAGACGTACAACACCCCCGCGCTGGCCACCATCTTCCTGGCCGCCGAGCAGACCGACTGGTTCAACGCCAACGGCGGCCTCGACTACGCCGTCGGCCGCAGTGCGGCCTCGGCCGCCAACATCTACGGCTGGGCCGACAAGTCCGAGTACGCCACCCCCTTCGTGACCGACACGTCGCTGCGCTCCAACGTCGTCGCCACCATCGACTTCGCCGACTCCATCGACGCCGCCGCACTTGCCAAGACACTGCGGGCGAACGGGATCGTGGACACCGAGCCGTACCGCAAGCTGGGCAGGAACCAGCTGCGGGTGGCGCTGTACCCGACGGTGGACCCGGCGGACGTGGCGAAGCTGACGGAGTCGATCGACTACGTGGTGGAGCGGTTGTAGGTAGAGGTTGTAGAGGCGTGGTCGCAGGAAAGAGCCACCCGCACCTCCTCTAACCGGGGTAGCGGTGAATGCCGTGCCCGGCGGGAATCGGGCTTCGCCGCATCGGCTTGACCGGTGGCCCGGCCTTCGCGGTGTCACGCTTAGGCGGAAGGAACGTGAGGGGCGCCTACGGGCGCCCCTTTTCCGCGCCCCACCCCACTGTCGCCCCCACCACCCTCCTCCCCGTCCCCCCGTGCCCCCTCGACCCGGCTGGCTATCGTGGATCCCCCCTCCCGAGGAGCCCTCCGTGACCCCACCCCGTGCCCGCCGCGTGCCCGCTCCCGGCACGCACCCGGCCGTCGCGAAGTACGACTACGCCTCCGCCTACGAACTCCCCGCCCCGCCGACGCCGCCGATCCCGGAGTGGTGGGCGCGCGCGGTGTTCGAGCACGCCCCGGCCTTCGCCGCACGCTTCATCGTCTTCGGCTGGCGGGGTGTCCTCGGCCTGAAGCTGGGGTCGCCGCGGGCACCGGAGCTGGTGGCGGGCTGGCCGATCATCGCCGCGGACGGCGGCGAACTGGTGATGGGCGCGTCGTCGTGGCTTCTCGACACGCAGAACATCGTCACCGTCACCCCCGCGAAGATCACCTGGATCACGGTGGTGCGCTACCGGCGTCCGCTCGGCCGCGTCGTGTGGGCCCTGGCGGCGCTCGTCCACCACCGGGCGATCACCGGCCTGCTCTCCCGCGCGGCACGCTCACTGCGCTGGTAGCGCCGAAACGGGCCAGCGCCCGAGCACGTCGTAGTGCACCGCCCCATTACCCCCGCGACTTTCCACGAGAGTGATCTCCCCGACCTCCCACGCCGGCCCCCGGTAGGCGGCGAGGGTCTCCAGGTCGGCGGCGATGTCGGCACCGGTCGTCGCGGCGCCCGGCCGCGCCAACGTCAGGTGCGCCTTCAGCGGCCGCGCGTCGAAGCCGATCCCTTGGGCCGCGAGGTGTGCCCGCACGGTCTCGGCGAGGGCCGTCAACGGCCCGGTGTCACCGTCGACGGCGGCCCACAGCACGTGGGCGCGCCCTTCGCGTTCGAAGACGCCACCCCCGGCGACCGTCAGCCGGACGGGCGGCGCGTGGCGGGCCTCGCCGGCGGCCCCGGCGAGCGCGCGGTGCACGTCGTCGACGCGGGAGCTCTCGACGTGGCCGATGAAGGCCAGGGTGAAATGCCATTGGCGGCGGGGCATCGGGCGTGCCCGGGAGGTGTGGAGGGCCTCGGCGACGGGGCCGAGATCGGCCACGGCCCCTTCGGGCGGGTATACCGCCACGAAGAGGCGCGTGGTCGTCACTGCCGATCCTGAGGCTCGCGTCGAGTCTCGTCGATGTGCAGGCCGGCGAGCTGGAGAGCGCCGGTGACCCGGACGCGTTCGATCTCCAGGTCGATGCCTTCGAGACCGTCGAGGTGCTCGTCGATGCCGAGGGCGGCGCTGGCCTGACGCAGGGCCCGGTCGCGGGCTTCGCGCAGGCCGGTGCTTCGTGCTCCGGCACCGGCGCGGGCCAGTGCCGTCGACAGTCGGCGCAGTTCGGCCGCCGTCTCTTCGATGGGGGGTTGCGGGGTCGGACGCATCTTGGGCAGTTTCCGCTTGGCGGCCTCGGCCCGTTCGGTCATCTCGTCGGCGTTCACCACCAACCAGGCGATCACGCACGGAAGGCTCGCCAGCGTCACCAACGCCAGCACCACTACGAGTGCGCGTACCACGTTCACGTACTTGAGCTTACGTCCGCGCGCAAGCCCTTTGCGTCCGCGCGTGGTCTCACTGGGTGAAGGAGGCCAGCATCCGATGTAGACGGCCGGCTTCCTCGGCATCGCCTTCGATGGTGACCTTTTCGTCGGGAACCCTGCGCCAGAGCCAGAGCAGGACGTCAGTGGGGTCACCGCTGACGCGGGCGGCCGCCTCGACGTCCTCCTCGCCTTCGGTCACGGTGATCGATTCAGGGCTGACGCGGACGGTGAACTCCCGGTCTCCTGTGGCGATCACCACGGGTTCTCCGGTTCCGTCGGCGATGACGGGCGCGCACTCCTCGGGCCAGCGGGTGTAGGCCCAGGCGAAGAAGATGTTGAGGATCTCGTCGACGCCGTCGACGGCGATCTCCTCGGGGATCGGGGTGATCTCGACGCCGGCGGCCAGTTCGGCGTCGACGCGGTGGACGGCGGTCTCCATGGCCATGCGGCGCGCCCAGAAGCCGACGGTCTGGTCGGGCTCGTACCAGGTGTAGGCGGGCGAGGCGGCCGCGCGGCCGGTGAACTCGGCCAGCAGGTGGCCGAGGGCGGTGCGCATCCGGGTCAGCGGCGTCGTGGTGGGACGCTCCGGAGGCCAGGGCTGGGGTTCGGCGCCGTACTTGATGCACAGGGTCTTGTGCTCATAGACTTCCCCCAGATGGTGCACAAGGTCCGTGACCGTCCATTCCGGACAGCTCGGCACCTTGGCATCCATGTGACCGTCGACGACTTCGGCCAAGCGCGCCGCGTCGGCGGTCAGACTTGCTGTGTAGCGGGACCACTCCATGCGCTCCACCATGACACGGCATCGCAACGGTCAGCAGCGGGTTCGCCGGAATGTAAGGACCCCCATTGGGTGATGGTCATAACATGCCCTGGAATTAAGGAGTAAGGCGCGGTAATGTCAGTGGGCGATCAGGAGTAAGGCTCTCTACTTTCGGGAGGCGTAACGCCCACAATGAGACATCAGCTCGCAGACACCTTCAGATCACTCAAGGTACGCAACTTCCGGCTCTTCCTCACCGGACAGCTGATCGCTCTCGTGGGCACGTGGATGCGCTTCATCGCGCTCGACTGGCTCGCCCTGGACCTGTCGAACAACTCCGGCACGGCCCTCGGCCTCGTCACCGCCTTCCAGCTCGCCCCCACCCTCCTGTTCGCCCTCTACGCCGGCAAACTCGCCGACCGCTTCGACAAGCGCCGCATCCTCCAGTGGTGCAACGCCATCTGGTTCGTGCTCACCTCGGCCCTGGCCGTCCTGGTCATCAGCGGCAACATCCAGCTCTGGCAGATCTACGCCTTCTCACTGACCCTCGGCGTGGTCAGCGCCCTGGAGATCCCGACGCGCCAGGCCTTCGCCTCCGAACTCGTCGGCGCCGAACTCCTCCCCAACGCGCTCGCCCTCAACGGCGCCACCTTCAACAGCGCCCGCATCGTCGGGCCCGCCATCGCCGGTGTGCTGATCGCGCTCATCGGCATCGGCCCCATCTTCGCCATCAACGCCGTCACACTCCTTGTAACGGTCGTCACCATGGCGATGATGAACCCCGACGAACTCCAGCGGGCACCGCGCACGGGCGCCAGCGGCACCGTCCGCGAAGGCCTCGCCTACGTCCGCCGCCGACCCGACCTGCTGCTCCCCCTCGCGCTGGTCCTCATCGTCGGCGGCTTCGGCTTCAACTTCCAGGTCACCCTCGCCCTGCTGGCCAAGTCCGAGTTCGGCACCGGACCGGCCGCCTTCGGGCTGCTCACGACCGCCCTGGCCGTCGGAGCGCTCGCCGGTGCCCTGGGCGGCACCAAGCGCCGCCGGCGCCCCAGCGTGTACCTGGTCCTCGGCGCGGCCATCGGCTTCGGGATCCTGGAGATCCTGGCCGGCTTCGCCCCCAGCTTCGCCGTCGCCGTCGCCCTGCTCGTCCCCACCGGCTTCCTCATGGTGTTCTTCGCACAGGCCGCCAACCAGCGCGTCCAGCTCGGCGTGTCGGCACAGATGCGCGGCCGCGTCATGGCCCTCTACGTGATGGTCTTCCTCGGCTCGGCGCCGATCATCGCCCCCATCGTCGGCTGGCTCGCCGAACTGCTCGGCCCCCGCTCCGGCCTGTGGGTCGGCGGCGCCCTCTCGCTCCTGGCGGGCCTCACCGCCCTGGTCTACCGGACCCGCCGCCGCGACGTGAAGGTCACCCTCGAACGCCGCCCGCGCCCCCACCTGGTGTTCAGCGAGCCCGACGGCGAGGCCTTCTCCTTCCCCTACGGCACCAAGTGGGAAAAGGCGGCGTAGGACGGCCGCGACGGTATGCCCCGGTCACAGCAGTAGGTTCTCACCGGTCGTCGCGATGACGGCACACGCGAGAAAGGACCCGATGTGGCCGGGGATCCCCTGCTGACAGCGCGTTTCGAGGAGAACCGCTCCCGCCTGCGCGCGGTCGCCTACCGCATGCTCGGCTCCATGAGCGAAGCCGAGGACGCCGTCCAGGAGACCTGGCTGCGCCTCGACCGCACCGCCGCCGAGGAGATCGAGAACCTCCCGGGATGGCTGACCACCGTCATCGGCCGCATCTGCCTGAACATGCTCCGCTCGCGCCAGACCAAACGCGAGGACCCCCTCGACGTCCACGTCCCCGAGCCGGTCGTGTCCAAAGAAAGCGGCCAGGACCCCGAGCAGGAGGCCCTGCTCGCCGACTCCGTCGGCCTGGCGCTCATGGTCGTCCTCGACACGCTCGTTCCCGCCGAGCGCTTCGCCTTCGTCCTGCACGACATGTTCGCCGTCCCCTTCGACGACATCGCGCCGATCCTCGAACGCACCCCGGCCGCGGCCCGTCAGCTCGCCAGCCGCGCGCGCCGCCGCGTCCAGAACCAGGCCCCCGCACCCGATCCCGACCTCGCCCGGCAGCGCGAGGTCGTCGACGCGTTCTTCGCCGCGGCCCGCCACGGCGACTTCGAGGCGCTCGTCGCCGTTCTCGACCCCGACGTCGTCCTGCGCTCCGACGGCGGCGCCAAGCGGCCCGCCCTCAACGTCCTTCTCAACGGCGCCAAGACGATCGCCTCCCAGGCGGTCACCTGGGGCGGCCTCAGCCCCTTCGCGCGGCCCGCGCTGGTCAACGGCGCCGCCGGAGTCGTCGTGGTCCCCGAACGCGACGTCGTGTCGATCATGGCCTTCACCGTCACCGGCGGCCGGATCGTCGCCATCGACGTCCTCGCCGACCCCGAACGGCTCGGAAGGCTCGACCTCGCCGCGTTCGCCGGTTAAGCAGCCCGCAGCAGGGCGGCGATACCGGCGGCCGTCTCGCCGACGGTGTCGGCGGCGATGTCGAGCGGCGTGCGGCCGAGATCGTCGACCGCGCCCGGGTCGGCGCCCGCGGCGAGCAGGATCGCGGCGAGTTCGCCGCCGCGCGGCCACACCGCCAGAAACCACGGGTGCGCGGCCCACACGGCGGCGTGCAGCGGCGTGTATCCCGGGCGCAGTCCGCGGCCCCGAAGCCGTTCCACGCCGACGATTCCGCGCATGGTGCCCGGGTCGCCGGTGACGACCGCGTGCACGTTCGCGCCCGCGTCCACAAGGGACCGGACGAGTTCCGGCGAACCGGAGGTCAGCGCGGCCAGGTGCAGCGGTGTGACACCCGACTTGTCGACCGGCGCGAGTGAGGCCCCGGCGGCCAGGAATTCCCGGACGGTGGCCAGATCGCCGTAGGCGCAGGCGTGCGCCAACGCGTCCTTCGCCGCCGGCGGCCGCCGCTCCCGGATCTTCGCCAGCCGCACCGACAAGGGCTTCGGTTTGGGCGCCCGGCGAACGCCGCCCCGCTCGACGCGGTAGGTCGGCGGGTCGTCGTCGGCGGCGGCCTCGCCGAGGTCGACGAGGAGGTCGAAACCGCTCTCGTCGAAACCGATCCGGTACCACGGCCGCACCGGCTTGAGGCGACCCCGGCCGACCTCGCCCGCCGAGGGCACGTGGATCTCGACGTCGACACCGCCGTCCTTGACCAGCAGAACCTGCCGCGCCGGACGCTCGGCGGCCAGGAAAGCCCGCACGGCGAGGGGAACAGCATGCGGGCCGGCCGGAGTGCCCGCGGAGGCGCTGTGCGGCAGGAAGCCGGTGGGGACGCGTGCGCCGAGCCGGCCGAGTTGCGCGAGCACGTCCGGGGACAGGCCGGGAACGTCGGTCATCGCGGCAGTGTAGGCCGCGCCGCCGACGATCCGGCTGTTCCCGATCGCCGCTGCGGCACCAGCATCAGCCTGCCGCGCTGGCCAACCGCCGTCGAGCCGGATGTGCGCGGCGACGGCGTCGGCCGGCGAGTAGGTCGCCGGCACGCGCGGTGTGAGCGCGCCCTTCTCGACGAGCGAGGCCGGCTCCGCTCGGCGTAGGCGCCGAGCGTTTTCACCAGCGCGCTGTGCAGGGCCATCACCGCCTCGCCGGCGGCCGGGCCCACGACGCCCGCGCCGACCGCGCCGACCGCGCCGACGACGCGCGCGAGACCCCGCCGGTGAGCGAGCTCGACCGGCGGGGCCGACACCTAGGGCTCCAGCACGATCCGGCCGCGCAACCCGCCCTTGACGAAGCGCCCGAAGGCCGCCGCGATCTCGCCGAGCGGATAGGTCTCGGCGACCCGCAGGTCGAGCCGCCCGGCGTCGCTGAGCGCGACCAGCTCGGCGAGGGCGGCGGAGTCGGCGTGGATGAGGATGTCGTGCACCGTGATGTTCCGCAGGGCGGGCACGGTTCCCACCAGCATCGCGATGCCTCCGCCGTTGCGGACGGCGTCGAGGGCCGCGATGCCGAGCACGGCGGCGTCGAGGGCTCCGTCCACACCGGACGGATAGATCGCCCGGACGGCTTCGCCGACGTCCTCCCCGCGCTCGATCACGTGGCGGGCGCCCAGTGAGCGCAGGAGTTCGGCGTCACCGGGACCGCCCTGTGCCACGACCTCGATGCCGCGCCCGGCGGCCAGTTGCACGGCGAAGGCGCCGAGCGTCCCCGCCGCCCCGGTGACCAGCAGCGTCCGGCCGGCCTTGAGGTCGAGTGCGGCCAGCGCCTGCCAGGCCGTCAGGCCGGGAAGCGGAAGTGTCGCCGCCTGTGCCGTGGTCGCCTTTGCGGGAGCCTTGGCGATCTGGCCGAGGTCGGCGATCACGTATTCGGCGAAGGACCCGCGCGGCGCCCCTACCCGGTCGAGGATTCCGGCGACCTCGTCGCCGACGGCGAAGGCGGCGACGCCGGGGCCGACGGCGTCGACGGTGCCCGCGAAGTCCCACCCGAGCCCGATCCGGGCGCGCTCGGGGGCGTTGCCGACCTGGTGCATGACACCGGCGGCGGTGACGAGGTCGACGGGATTGACCGCGGCGGCGGCGACCCGCACCCGGACCTGACCGGTGCGGGGCTCGACGAGCGGGAGTTCGACGATCTCGACCACATCGGGTCCACCGAACGAGTGGATGACGGCGGCTCGCATGTTCTCTCCTTGAGGTGGATCACTCGGGGTTACCGGCGCAACGTTAGGACGGCTACTCTCCAACGGAAAGAAGGCACCTGAAAGTGCGTACGTCACCCCAAGGAGAGCCATGCCGACCCTCACGGCCGCCGGCCGGCGCGAGCGCGAACGCCGCGACTACGACGCCTACCTCGCCGAATGCCCCTCGCACAACCTCCTGGCGCAGATCAGCGGCAAGTGGATCACCCTGCTGGTCTCGGCCCTGGCCGAGGGCACCCGGCGCTACAGCGACCTGTCGCGGGCGATTCCCAGCGTCAGCCAGAAGATGCTGACCCAGTCACTGCGGACGATGGAGCGCGACGGCCTGATCACCAGGACGGTCACCGCGGCCGTTCCGGTCCGCGTGGAATACGAACTGACCGCTCTGGGAAAGAGCCTCGTCGTGCTGCTGACGCAGGTGAAGGACTGGGCGGAGTCCAATATGGACGACGTTTATCGGGCACGGCTGGAATACGACGCGCGCGAGGAGAGCGAGCCCGTCGCGGCACTGAACAGACGCCCATGAAATACCCGATAGGCGATATCCCCCACTCGGGCCGCTGATACGTCCGAACGTCCACAGTATTCACTGACTACCGGTACTACCCTGGGGAAACACGTCTTTCGAGAGGGGTACGGCATGGGGGACGTACGGACGACCATCGAAGAACAGCTGACCGCCGTCACGGAGCTGCGCTCGACCTTAGGCGCCCTCGTCGTCGCCGCGACCAACGCCGACAACTCGATCACCGTGCACGTCGACACCAACGGCCGGGTGGCCGGTCTGCGGCTATCGCCCGAGGCCGTCGGCCGCGGGCACGAACTGCTGGCCGAGGAGATCATGCACGTCATGTGGGCCGGTCAGTGGCAGGTCACCGCGCAGGTCGAGCAGACCGTGCGCGAGGCCCTGTCGGGCGACCCGGAACTGGCGCGCACCATCCGGCGCGCCTACGACCTGCGAGACCAGCGCCCGCTCTGATTCCCTTGCCGCGACCGGCTCTCCGCTCGCGTTCATCCACGGTAGACGGTCCGGACGGGACGCCGAGGCGCCCCGTCCGAACCGGTGCCGGGTGCTTCCTCGCTAGATCGCGGTCTCCACCGTGATCGTGTCGTTGCCGCAGTCGGCCGAGATCGACTCGATCGCGGACTTCTCACCTTCGTCGATCGTCAGCCGCCAGCGCAGCTTCACGGCGACCCACTCGGAGATGTACTGGCAGTGCACCTCGCCGACCGACGGCATCCATTCGGCCGGGTCCTGATCGGACTTCTCCTGGTTGGCGTTGTCGGTCACCGCGATCAGGTCGCGGTCGTCGCCCAGGTCGTTGGCGAACTGCTCGCGCTGTTCGGCCGTCCAGTCGGAGGCTCCGGAATCCCAGGCCTCGGCCAGCGGCACGAAGTGATCGATGTCCAGGTCGGCCGGGGCCGTCCAGGTCGCACCGTCGTAGTAGGAGAACCAGCTGCCGCCGGACAACTGGCAGTCGCCGGAGACATCGGGAGCCTCGACCGCTTCGGCGATGAGGACCTCGTAGCGGGTGTTGCACCCGTCGCCGTCCTCGTCGACCCAGTGTTCGAACTTGTCGCGGTCGTAACCTGTGCGGTCCTCGTCGGCCACCTGCAGCTCGGCGATGGCGTCCTTCAACGGCAGAGAGATCGTCTCCGCCTGCGCGGACTCGGATAGAAGTACGCCGCAGGCGGTCAAAGCGACCGCACACAGCGTACCCACCAGTGCTTTCTTCATCGGCGATTCTTTCCTTGTGAGGGAATGGATCGGGTTCGGGCACGGACGCCCCCATGATTCCCATGGATATCCATATCCACAAGTTTTGAAACGTCTAAAGAGGACGAGGCCTACCCGTAGGTAAGTTGTCTTGACACGATCTGGTCATGCATGAAAACCTTCGCGCACAGATCCCCCCTCGTCTGGAGGCACGGCACATGCGCGAACGCTTCTTAAGAGTCCTCTCCACGATCGTCCTCGCCCTGTCGACCACGCTCATCGTGGTCACGGGCACGTCGGCACCGGCATCCGCCGACGGTTGCTACACCTGGGGCCGGACCCTCTCGCAGGGCGCCAGCGGCGCCGACGTCACCGAGCTGCAGGTCCGCGTGTCGGGATACCCCGGCTACGGCGCGGTTCTGGCGCTCGACGGCGCCTTCGGGCCCGCCACGAGGTCGGCGGTCATCCGCTTCCAGCAGGCCTACGGCCTGGCGGCGGACGGCATCGCCGGTCCCGCGACCTTCAACAAGATCTACGAGCTGCAGGACAACGACTGCACGCCGATCCACTTCACGTACGCGGAACTGAACAACTGCAACTCCACCTGGGCAGGCGGCAACGTCTCGGCGGCGACCGCCAAGCGCAACGCCCTGGTGAGCATGTGGAAGCTCGAAGCGCTCCGGCACGCGCTCGGCGACCAGTCCATCCGGGTCACCTCCGGCTTCCGCAGCGTGGCGTGCAACAACGCCGCCGGCGGATCGGCGACCAGCCGCCACCTCTACGGTGACGCCGTCGACCTCGGGGTCTCTCCGCACTCGCTGTGCACGCTGGCCAAGCAGGCCCGCAGCCACGGCTTCCGCGAGATCCTGGGCCCGGGCTACCCCGACCACAACGACCACACCCACGTCGCGAACCGGTCCAGCCAGTTCTGGTCGGCCCCCAGCTGCGGCATCTAGTAGTGGTGTGACCGGACGGGGCGACCCGACCGGAAAAACCGGCAACATGGACAGCGAGGCCGAAGGCCGCAGCGGCGATGCCGCTGCGGCCTTCGGGCTTGTGCGGCCCAGTGGGCCGACGTCCGGCGAGTGAGCCTTGAGGCCGTCCACTGCGAGCGGTCGTGGACATGACGGAGGCCGGGACGCGTGTCGCGTCCCGGCCTCCGTGAAAGCTGAGGGTGTCAGCCCAGTCGGACGGTGGCCCGAGCCGGCGCCAGGACCTTCTCTCCGCCGCTGGTGACGGTCAGGTTGATCTCGGCGAGGCCGTCGCCGAGGAGCTTGCGGACCGCGCCGGTCACGGTGACCTCGGCGCCGCCGTCGGCGGGTACCACGATCGGCTTGGCGAAGCGGACCGTGTAGTCGGTGATCGCCTCGGCGTCACCCGCCCACTCGGTCACCGCACGGGCCGCCAGGCCCATCGTGAACATGCCGTGCGCGATCACACCGGGCAGCCCGGCGGCCTGAGCCGCCGCGTCGTCCTGGTGGATCGGGTTCTGGTCGCCCGACGCGTCGGCGTAGGCGACCAGGTCGGCGCGCGTCACGGTGAACGCGGCCTCGATCACCTCGGCGCCGACGGTGAGCTCGTCGTAGGCCGGCATCACAGGTCACCCCGAACGAACAGCGTGGTCCACACCGTCGACACGAGATCGCCGCCGACGGTCACTTCGGTGCGCGTGGTCAGCACGTCGTTGCCCGCGACGGTCTTGATGCTCTCGACGTGCACGAGGCAGCTGATCTCGTCGCCGGCGCGAACCGGACGCACATGAGCGAAGCGCTGCTCACGGTGCAGGACACGGGTGAAGTCGAGCCCGAACTCGGGGTCGTCGACCAGCCGGTTCGACGCCGGGAGCGTGTGCGACACCAGGAACGTCGGCGAGGCCGTCGTCCGGTCGGACTTCGCTCCGAGCGCGGCCGCGAACGCGCCGATCTCCTCGGCGGTCACGACGTGCGGCTCGGTCGCCGGGAGCGTTCGCCCGACGTACGAGGTGTTGAGCAACGCCCTAGCGGGTCTCGCGGTGCGGGGTGCTCGCGTTGCAACGGGCGCAGTACTTCTTCAGCTCAAGACGGTCGGGGTTGTTCCGACGGTTCTTCTTGGTGATGTAGTTGCGCTCCTTGCACTCCACACACGCCATCGTGATCTTGGGTCGGACGTCAGTAGCCTTCGCCACGGCGGAGTGCCTTCCTACTACGGTGGTGCGTAAACACAGCAAGTCTGACCACCGGAAAGGCGGCCAGCACGCCACTCTACCAGCGCCCACCGGAAGCCGACCAATGGCGGGGGTGGGGGCAGAGCACGGCCATGGGTGGGGGTGGCGGCGGTCACCGACGCGCCGGGGTTCGGCGGGGAAAGTGCGGTGGTTGGGGGCGGTTTGGATCGGTGGTTCAGGGCGCGGTTCCGGGACTGCGGACGGCCGGTCCCACGGCGGCCCGGCCGACCGGGCACGAGACCTTCGCCTCGCATGCCGACCGTTCGCGCCGGCGGCCACACGGCCCGCGCCGCCCCGGTCACGACACCTCCGGCGCCACCGCCCCGCCCGCCATCGCGTCGCTCAGCGCTGCCGCCGGTACTCGGCGGCGATTCGGTGACGCACGCCGCACCTCGCCGCGACCCTCGATCCAGGTCCCAACCCGGCTCCGAGCGCGACCCGGCGCCCACACCCCGGAACACAAAAAAGACCCGGCGCCCCAAGGACGTCCGGGTCGTATCTGTAGCGGTGGGCGGACTTGAACCGCCGACACAACGATTATGAGCCGTTTGCTCTACCACCTGAGCTACACCGCCAAGTGCCGGCCTTCGCCGGAGTGGAATTTCAGAGCCCCTTTACGGAATCGAACCGTAGACCTTCTCCTTACCATGGAGACGCTCTGCCGACTGAGCTAAAGGGGCATTTCACCGCCCCAGTGGGGCGCGCCTGGATAAGGGTACATGAGCCCGCCACCCCCGCGAAACCGGGTATCGCGGTCCCTCAGATCGCCCGCAGCCTCCGCACGGTGGCACCCTCTTCGCCCTGCTCGGACGCGGTCGCCGGCTCCTCCGCCTGGGCGTTGAGCCACGCGTCGAGACGCTCCGACGACAGCGGCCTGGAGAACAAGAACCCCTGCCCGATGTCGCAGCCGATCTCGGTCAGCAGCGCCAGCGTCATCTCGCTCTCGACGCCCTCGGCGACCACCGACAGCCCGAAGTGGCGGGACAGGTCGACGACCGCGCGCACGATCGCCAGGTCGCCGGGATCGGTGGCCATGCCCTGCACGAAACCGCGGTCGATCTTCACCTCGTGCACGGGCAGGCGCCGCAGATACGACAGCGACGAGTACCCGGTCCCGAAGTCGTCGACGGACAGCCGCACCCCTAGCTCGTGGAGCCGGTGGAGGGTGGGGAGGGGCCGGTCGGGGTCGCCGACCATCCCGTCCTCGGTGATCTCCAGCGTCAACTGCTCGGGCGGCACGCCGTACTCGCTCAGGAGGCCGTCGACGATGGTCGGGAACTCCGGGTCGGAGACCGTGCGCGGCGAGAGGTTCACCGCGACGGTCAGCGGCCGCCCCTGAATGGCCCAGTCACGGCAGTGCTTGAGGCCGTCCCGCAGCACGAACTCGGTCAGCCGGGCGAGCTGGCCGGTGTGCTCGGCGACGGGCACGAAGTCTTCCGGCGGCACCTCACCATGGGTGGGATGCGTCCAGCGGGCGAGGCACTCGACGCCGAGGACCGTGCGGGTCGCCAGGTCGATCTTCGGCTGGTAGTGGACCGACAGCTCACCGGTGTCGAAGGCGCGGCGCAGGTCACTGGCCAGCCCGAGGCGGCGCACCGAGCGCGATTCGAGGCCGACGTTGAACAACTGCACGCCGGAGGAGACGTTGCGGGCGGCGTAGGTGGCGACGTCGGCGCGCTGGAGGAGCCCGTCGGCGGAATCGCCGTGCTCGGGGTGGATCGCCACACCGACGGCGGCGTCGACGTCCACGTCGAGACTGCCGAGCAGGAAGGGCTGCTGGAGCCCCGACCGCATGGTGCGGGCCAGTTCGAGGGCGTACTCGGTGGCGCCGGTGCGGAACACGACGGCGAACTCGTCGCCGCCGATCCGGCCGATGTGGGCCGAGTCGGGCGCGAGTTCGCGCAGCCGCCGGGCGACCTCGACGAGCAGCTCGTCACCGGCGGCGAAGCCGAGGGAGTCGTTGACCTCGCGCATGCCGTCGACGTCGAAGACGAGGACCGCGACGAACTCGCCGGGCACCTCGCGGCTGATCGACTCCTCAAGGGCGAGCATCGAGCGGCGGCGGTTGGGCAGACGCGTCAGCGAGTCGTGGTAGGCGTCGAAGCGGAGGCGGTCGACGAGCCGGGCGTTCTCGACGGCGACGCCGACGTGCGCGGTGAGCGTCTCCAGGAGCGTCTGGTCGGCCGTCCGGAAACGCAGCAGCGCCCCGCCCAGCCGGTTGGTCACCGCGAGGCAGCCGAAGACGGCCTGCCCGGAGCGCAGCGGCGTCACGATGGTCTCGCGCGCGCCGGAGCCGTGCAGGATCTCGCGGTGGGCCTGCTCGCCGTGGATGTCGCTGACGAAGAGGGTCTCGCCGGAGCGGATCACCTCGTCGCGCAGTTCGACGGGCACCGGACTGGTGTCGATGAGGCCGAGGTCGTCGAGGCGCGCCGACAGCAGCAGCTCGGGGAAGCGCCCGTCGGCCGGGACCCACACCGTGGCGCTCTCGGCGTTGAGGAGGGAGCGGACGCGGCCGAGCATGACGTCGACGAGCCGGCCGCTCTGCGTCGCCTCGGCGACCTTGCGGGTGAAGTCGTTGAGGTCGGTCAGCGATCGGCGTTGTTCCAGGAGTCTGGAGTACCCGCGATAGATGCTGATCACGACGGTCACGAGGACGATGATCAGCACGCCGGCCCATGGCGTGGCCGTCAGCGAGAGCAGGATGACGAGCCCGAGGACGCCGTTGACGGCGGTGAGCAGGAGGGTGGCGATCATCGTGCGCAGAACGCTCTCGATGCCGCCCCAGCCTTGGAGGACGGTGATGATGGCCGTGACGCAGGTGCCGGTCACCGCGCTGCCGAACATGACACCGCACAGCAGCACCAGCCAGGTGCGCGGCTCGGTCGCGGTGCCGGGCTCGAAACCCAGTCCCATCACGAGGAGCGCGGCGGAGGCGGCGGCCGTGCCGTGGGCGACGACGTTGAACACGACCTGGACGGGCGTGTGTCTGCCGCGGATGAGCCGGTATCCGTAGAGAAGGAGGCTCGCGGCGACCTTGACGACGATCACCCAGAAGGGCGGGAGGAAGTAGAGGGCGAGCACCAGCGGTACGTCACCGGCGGTGGTCGAGAAGCTCTCGCGTCCGACGGTGAAGCGGAGGGCGACCGAGCTGCTGACGACCATGGCCGCCACGAACAGGCCGAGTACGACCAGCTCGGGCACCGACCCGCGGGCAGGGTGGGTCATCAAGACGAGAGGCGCGGCCACGACCCCGATTCCGGCGGTCATTCCCCATGCGGCGAGCCCGCCGCGCCTGACCGGCTGGGTCGATTGGGGCAACGCGGCCGCCTCTCAAATACGTGCTAAAGGAAACCGTTCACGACCCTGAGTGACTCAGGTCCATTCGTGCTCGTTCTCGGTAATGACGGCTCCGGTCGCGTTGTCCGAGGCGCCCGCTGAGGCAGCGGCCGTGATCGAGATGCCGACGGCCGCGAGGGCCACGGCGGCGACGATGACGAGGCGCTTGATGATGCGCGTCATCTTGCTCCTCCTTCTGGGTCTGGGGGACGTCCATCCGAGGGTGGGCTTAGCTTCTAGGCCCCGTGCCCACATCGTGTCACAGCTTTCCGCATATCTGAAAGACGGAGTCCCCACACTCTGCCGTCGATGAATCAACATACACCTAAATGCCAGGTTTCTACGCATGCCAATTTCGCGTGTGTTCGACCTCTCGCAAAACTCCCCCGGGAGTGGCGCGGCCGGCCACCCCTATCAAGCCGGGACAGACCATTACAGGCCCGGCCTTGCGCGCATCCCAGGCCTTCCACCCGCACGTCGTGGGCGTCATCGGCCGTCCGGCCGCTCACGACGACCGAAGCGTCCAGCCGTTCATGGACGTCGGTGTACAGATCTATATCAACCGCGCAACGCTCTACTACGGCCGAAAGTCCCTTGTGTACCGGAGTCGTCACTCAGCGTCCTTTCGGATGGACAATGCCGACCGTTCGAAGGACCCCAGTCGAGCTATCCGAATCGCGTCGCGGAGCCCCCGGTGCCTTTACCGCCATTTGAACTTCGACGCGATCAACACGGCGTGTCCCGTCGTGCTCGTCCACCGACGGAGAGGCACCGCGACTTAGCGCCCTGTACATCGGCCTTCACCAGCGGCGGGACCCCCGGAGCTTGGGGCAACAGCCGAAGTCGATCTGTCGGACGCGCGTGGCACTATGCGTGGCATGCCTGCGAACGACTCCACATCGGACTTTCCCGCCGCCGACGGCGTGACGGGCGACAGCTGGACCCCGGCCGGTGACGGTTACGAACTGCGTCTCGACGGAACGCTGCTGCGCTGTCGCAACGCGTCGGGCCGGGAGCTCAAGACCGTCCCCAAGAAGGTCCGGGAGTCGACCATCGGGCAGACCCTCCAGGCCGTGCGGGACTGGCTCGTCGAGCACGACCGCGAATGCCTCGACTCGGTGGAGACCTGGCTGCTGGCGGCGACCCCGCTGCCGGGCCGCCTGATCGCCGAGGTCTGGCCGGACCCCTCCTGGCGGCAGGCGCTGGAGAACCTGGTCATCGCCGACCTCACCGAACCGCCGACCGTCGGACTCCTCCGCGGGGTCGACGCCGAAGGCCGCATCGGCCTGGTCGACCTCGACGCCGAAACGGTCTGGGTCCACCCCGAGCGTCTCCTCATCGCCCACCCGGTTCTCCTGGAGGAGCTCGACGAGTGGCGCGGGCTGGTCGCCGAACTCGGCGTCAGACAGGAGATCCCGCAGCTCGCCAGAGACGTCTACCTCCCCGGCGACGCCCTCGCCCCCGAGGTCGCCACGATCATCCGCTACGCCAACGCGCGCTTCGACGAGCTCCAGCAGGCGACCGGCCTCGCCCAGCGCCTCGGCTTCTCCGTGCGCGCGGGCTGGGCGACCTGCCAGGTCGCCGACGCCGGCGCCGCCCGCCAGGCCCGCTACTGGCTCGGCGCGGACGACCCCTGGTCGCCGACCACGACCGGCGAGCTCATCTTCGTCGACGCCGAGGAGGAGCAGGTCCCGCTGGCGCAGGTCGGGCCGATCGCGTGGTCGGAGGGCATCCGGATGGCCGAGTTGATATTCGCGGCCCGGTCCAACAAGGAGGGCGAAGCCTGAGATGACCGCCACCCCTCCGGTCACCGAGGATCAGGTTCGCGCCCGCAGCTACCCCCACCCCGCGCTGTCGCGGCCGGTGGTGCGCTTGATCGCCGACGGCGTCGCGCCCGGCGCCGACGTCGCCATGGGCCATCTCGGCTTCGGTGAGCCGCGCGTCTTCGAGCCGACCCTGACCGCCCCCCGCCGCCCGCTGGGCTATCCCGCCTGGGCCCTGGTGAACGACCCGGCGAACGCCTCGGCGGCGCTGGCGGCCTCGAAGGAGCTGCGTTCGGCGGCCAAGGCCGCCTCGGCGAAGCCGGCGGCGGCGGTCGCGCAGTACGAGAGCATCGCCGCGCGCCTGCCGATCGCCCACCAGCCGGCGCTGTTCGAGCAGGCCGCCCGGGACTTCCTCGACGTCGAGCGCGACTACTGGGCGGGCATCTTCTTCAGCAAGGCCCGCGAGGTCGAGGTCGTGCACGCCCTGGAGATCGACCAGCACTACCGGCAGCTGTCGTACATCGAGTTCGCCGTGGCGGGCGCGGTGACGGTCAAGGCGCTGAAGAGCTACGCGGCCGAGCTGCTGCGAAGCCATGGAGGCGGCGAGGCCTACGAGATCTTCCTCGACCTGGCGATGCGCCGCACGAAGGCCGGCGTCCCGCCGTGGGCCGGGCTGCCCGCGCAGATGAAGGAGCTGGCCAAGGCGGCCGGCCTCGACGTCGACAAGGCGATGGACGAGCTGGCCGTGAGCCTGCTGCGGCTGCCGTCGACCCGCCGCGCGCCGGCCGGGTTCTGGACGGCGCTGTCGCCGATCCTGCTGCGGCTGTGCAAGTCCGACGAGGAGACCCGCCGCCGCGTCGTGGAGCTGTTCCCCGAGGAGCGCGACTGGTGGTGGCGGTTCCTGGGCCGCTTCGACGCCGCCGGTTCGGTCGAGGACGTGCCGGGCTGGCTGGCGCGAGCGCACGAGTACGCCGCCGGCGGCTACGGCAGCCGCAACTCCCCCGCCGAGCTGGTCGGAATGGTCCCGGACCTTGCGCCGCGCGTGGACGCCCCCCTCGACGTCTCGGTGTGGGCGAACACCTGGGGCATCATCGACGCCGACCTGGTGGAGGCCTGCGTCGCGGCGGGCATGCCGGTGCTGGTCCCCGAGCAGCCGGCCCTGCTCGGCCTGAGCGAGTGGGGCCGCAACACCGGCCTCAACACCCTGGCCACCCTTGAGGAGTGGCATCCGGTCCTGCTGCGCTCGGTCGGCGCGTACCTGCGCCGCGAGAACGCCCGGCCGCTGCTGGAGTCGCCCGCGCTGCTGCCTTTCGCGACCGAGGTGATCGAGTCGTGGATCGCGCGGACCGAGGGCGCCGGCCTCGCCGACGTCGAGGACGTCCTCGACTCCCTGACGCGCGCGCTGACCGACACTCCCGTCCCACCCGAGCTGACCGCCCGGATCGCCGCGATCGACGTGGCCGGGGCGCTGGGCCGGGCGCTGCGCGCCGGGATCTTCGACGAGTACCACTGGCCCGCCCTGGACGAGGCGATCGCCGAGCTCAAGGCGGTCCAGGGCCACTCGGCGAGCTGGCCGGTCCTGACCGTGTGGGACGAATCGCAGGCCATCGCGGTCGGCCCCCAGGGAATCGTCGCGCGCTTCCGCTTCCCCGCCGGGCAGACCACCAGCAACCTCACGGCCGTCTACTCCGACGGGCAGTTCCTGGTCCAGGCGGGCTGGTACAGCGGCGAAGGCTACTGGTCGGGCGCTCCCGACGACACCTTCCCCGGCGGCAACATCCCGCAGTCCTACCTGCACAACGGGATGGGCTACACCCTCATCAACCCCGAAGGCCGGCGCCTGAGCTACGTCGCGCCGCTGCTCTCGGGTTCGGCGCAGTCGCAAGAGAGGGCCTACGGGGCCCCGCACATCCTCACCGACGGCTCGTCCTTCTGGGACGCGTCGGCCGGCGACGGTCCGCCCAGGCGCATCGACCCGAAGACCGGCAAGGACGCCGAGGACCAGACGCAGCCGGCGCTGCTCGGCGCGGCCGAGCTCGGTGACGGCGAGGAGGTCCAGCTTCGGTACACGACCCTGGCGCGGCTTCCCGAGACGCGGCGGGACAGTCCACTGGGGAGCGTCAACGGCATCGTCGGCGCGGTCTCCTACGGCCCGCCGCCCACCCGCGACCGCGGCTACCAGCCCGGCGGCGGCGAGTTCACCGCGTCCCTGCGGCACATCGACGGCCGCGTCGCCACGATCCGCACCCACCGCGTGAACGCCTGGTGGCCGCACGGGCTGCTGACCTACCCCGGCGGGGAGGAGAAGGTGCTGATCGCGCAGTCGAGCGCGATCGGCCTCGCCGACCCGGTGACGGGTGCGGCGCACTGGCACGTCATCGTCGGCAACGGCTCCGGTGAGAAGTCGACGCTGAGCGCGACCGCCGGCGGTGCGCTGCTGGTCCCGCCGGCGGCGTACTGGCACTTCTTCGCGCCCCGTTCGGTTCCCGCTTCCCGGTTGCTGCGCGCGGTGACCGACGAGACCGCCGCCGAGATCCTGGCGGCCGATCCCGAGGACCGCGACAAGGTCATCGACGCGCGCCTCCCGCTGGAGAACGAGGGGGTGACCGGCGGCGTGCGCGGCCTGTCCCGGCTCGCGGCGCTCCAGACGCGCAGGCGCGACAAGCTCGTCGAGCGCGAGGAAAAGGTCGCGCCGACGGTGGATCCGGCCCGCCTGGTCAACGCCACCAAGGGCGTCATCGGATCCGACTGGGGATCGCGCTACCAGTCCGTCCTTGAGCAGATCGCCGGCTACGCCGCGGTGCTGACCGGCACGGCCGGGCCGGCTCCGCACTGGAACGGCGGCACCGAGCTGCGCATGAGCTGGCACGACCTGATCGGTGAGATGGAGGCGCTCGCGTGGAGGGCGGCCAGTCCCGCCGTCGACGAGGACGTCCGGGCCGACCTGCTGACCACGCTGGACGTGTGGGCCGGCACGGTCTTCGCCGACCCGGCGGTCAGCGTGCGGATCAGCACGGTCGACGCGGCCTCCTACGGAGAGAAGCTCCTCTCCGACGAGACCGACGCCGCCGCCGGAGTGCGCTGGGTGCGCTCGGCCGACACGGTCATCAGCCTCGGCGAGGCGCCGACCGCGATCTTCCGGACCCGCGAGAGCGGCCCCGGCTGGGGGGAGGCCGCGCGACTGCGCGAGTTCACCGCCCTGGTGCGCGCCAAGGGCCCCATCCCGTGGGATCCGGCCGCGGCGCAGGCCTTCGCCGAGTACACCGGCCTCACCCTGGCCACCGCGAGCTGGCTGCTGATCACCGTTCCCCTCTACGACTCCTGGCCGCGCGACGTCGAGCGGGACAAACTGATCCGCGACACCCTCGGGATGAAGGCGAAGGCGCTGGCGCCGGGCCGATCCGAGGCCGAGCGCGTCGGCGACAGCGGCCTGCGGGCGCTGTACCGGGGCGCGCTGCCCGACGACCCGGCCGAGCTGTGGGCCGAAGGCGGGATGCGTGCTGTCGCCGATCATCTGGCGGCCGCCTACGCCGAGCGCCACGGCCGGCGCACCTCCGTTCCGGAGTCCACTGTGGAGGCGATGGCGGCCTACAACCCGCACGCCGCCGTGAGCGTCGTGCTCGAACGCATGACCAACCCGGCCTCGGTCCCGGCCCTCGTCGAGGACGCCGCCGACCGTCTCACCCCGGTCGGCGACGACGCCTGGACACTGGCCCGCGTCGAAGGCCGCGAGCCGCTCTCCGACATCCTCGGCACGCTGGTTCGCGGCATGTTCAGCGCCTACTACGCCCTGCCCGCCGGGGACATCGTCCGCGACTGCGTACCCGCGCTCGCGAGACTGATCCGCGAACGCCTCGCGGCGCCGGGACTGATCTTCACCGCCTCGCGGCACTGGTCGAACCAGCTCGACACCGACGCCCTGCGCGAATCACTCGACGGCCGCCCCTACATCGGCCCCGACGGCAGACCCGCGCCCTACGTCGTCGACACCGGCGCGCTGATCGTGGAGTTCCGCGGCGGTGCCTACGACGTCTACGTGCGGCCCGCGCTGGTCGACGACGGACCCGCCGGCCGCTTCGCGCGGACCATGACCACCGGGTGGAGCGACCCGATGGTCCCGATCGACCTCGCCCGCAGCGAAGGCCTCGCGGCGATCGTCGACCGCATCGAGAACGGCGGGCTCCCCCAGGGCGCCTGGGAGGCCGACCCGGCGCGCTCGGCGCCCGGCCTGGTCGCCGAGGTCGCCGCCGAGCTAGGCCTGGCCCCCGACCCCGCCGCCCTCTACCTTCAGCTGCTCGCGCTGGCCGAGCCGACCGACCGCAACGTCAAACGCTGGAACGACTGGACACCGGCCCGGCACAAGAAGGCGCAGACCGCCCTCGTCGACGCCGGACTGGTCGTCGAGGCGACCCGCGCCCGCGCCGGGCGCAAGGTCTTCATCGCCGGACGGTGGGAGGCCTTCAAGGCGCCCATGCTCCCCGTGGAGACCGCCAAGCTCGACCTGTACGGCTCCCGTCCGTACGGCATGCTCATGCCCTTGCGGCCCATCCCCGAACTGTTCGCCGAGGCCTGGCGCCGACGCGCGGAAGGAAGCGCCCCCCGATGACCGAGCAGCCCCAGGTGATGCCCGCAGAACAGCGGTACGCCGCCGAACTGGAGTTCCTCGCCGCCTACGACGACGGCCCCCGCCCGCCCGGCTGGCGCCTGACGCCCTCGGCGGTGGTGACCTTCGTGATCGGCGGCCAGACCCTCGAACTTCCCAAGCCGCATCCCGTGGCGCCGCAGACGATGGAGATCGCCACCAAGTTCGTCGGCGACCGCTCCCTTGTGGAGCGTGCCGTCGTGACGCTGGCCGGCGACCGCGGTCTGCTGCTGGTCGGCGAGCCGGGCACGGCGAAGTCGATGCTCTCCGAGCTGCTGTCGGCGGCCGTGAGCGGAAGCAGCGCGCTGACCGTCCAGGGCACCGCGGGCACGACCGAGGAACACCTGCGCTACGGGTGGAACTACGGGCTTCTGCTGGCCAAGGGCCCCACCGAGGAGGCCCTGGTCCCCTCGCCCGTGCTGACCGCGATGCGGCGCGGCGCGGTCGTGCGGATCGAGGAGGTGACCCGCTGCCTGCCCGAGGTGCAGGACGCGCTGGTGTCGCTGCTGTCGGACCGCCGCATGTCGGTGCCCGAGCTCGGTCTGAACATCTCCAGCACCGAGGGCTTCACCGTCATCGCCACCGCGAACCTGCGCGACCGGGGCGTCTCGGAGATGAGCGCGGCCCTCAAGCGCCGCTTCAACTTCGAGACCGTCCCGCCGATCGGCGACCTGGAGTCCGAAGTGGACCTGGTCCGCCGGCAGGCCGGTGCCGCGCTGGCGCGCCACGGCCGCGACTTCCAGGTCGACGACCTGGTGCTGCGCGCACTGGTCACCGCCTTCCGGGACCTGCGCTCCGGGCAGGCCGTCGAGGGCTGGCAGGTGGAGCGCCCGGCGACGGTGATGAGCACCGCCGAGGCCGTCGGCGTCGCCACGTCGATGGGGCTCCAGCGCTCGTATCTGGGCGTCGAGGACGAGACGACGCTGCTGCCGGGCTACCTGCTTGGCACCGTCCACAAGGACGACCCGGAGGACCGCGGCCGCCTGCTCGCCTACTGGGACACCGCGGTGCGCCGCCGCGCCGAGGCCGACGCGCGGCCCTGGCGCCGGCTGCACGAACTGCGGCACGTTCTGGAGGCGTGACCGCGTTGACCCAGCCGACCGGCCCCGCCGAGCTCGTCGACCGGCTGCACGAGTCGCGAGCGCCCTTCCTGATCGGCGTCCGGCACCACTCGCCGGCGCTGGCCGCGGCCATGCCCGAACTCCTGGAGGAGGCGGCGCCCGACGCCCTGTGCGTCGAGCTGCCCGCCGAACTCCAGGAGTGGACGGAATGGCTCGCGCACCCCGAGACCGTCGCGCCGGTGGCGTGCAGCGTCGCCGACGCCGCGGGTGAGCGGCTGGGCTTCTATCCCTTCGCCGACTTCTCCCCCGAGCTGGCCGCGATCCGCTGGGCGCGCGCCAACGACGTGCCCGTGTACGCGATCGACCTGCCCGCGGGATATCGGCGCGGATCGCAGTACCGCGAGCCCGATCCGCTGTCGGCCGCCTTCGGGCGCGCCGCGGGCGTGACCGACACCGACGAGCTGTGGGACCGGCTGGTCGAGGCGAACGCCTACGGGACCAAGGCCGCCGCGCTTCGGCGCGCGGCCCTGGCCGTCGGCGTCGCCCTGCGCGGCGAGGGCGCACCGTCCGACGTGGACGCTCTGCGTGAGGCGTGGATGCGGCGGAGCATCGCCCGGACCGGCGCCTCCCGCCCGGTCGCGGTGATCGGCGCCTTCCACGCACCCGCGCTGGTCGGCGAGCACGAGGAGCCGGCCCTCGACGAACCGCTCGGCGAGGTGTCGTGCGCCCTGGTGCCCTATACCTTCGCGCTGCTCGACTCCCGTTCGGGCTACCCCGCCGGGATCCGCGACCCCGAGTGGCAGCAGGCGGTCTTCAAGGCCGGCGGCGACGCCGACGAGGTCGCCGCGCGGGCCGCGCGGGCGATCACCGAGATCTGCGGCCGCCTGCGAGACGCCGGCCACGCCGCCGGCACCTCCGACGCGATGGCCGGTGTCACGCTCGCGCAGGGCCTGGCCGCCCTGCGGGGACTGGCCGCGCCGGGACGCCGCGAGGTCATCGAGGCCCTGGAATCCACGCTGGGCCAGGGCGACCGGCTCGGCCGCGCCCGCGCGGTCGCGGTGGCCTGCGAGGCGGTCCTGGTCGGCTCGCGCCGGGGAAGGCTGCCCGAGTCGGCACCGCGCGGCGGACTTCTGTCCCACGTGGAGGACCTGTTCGACGAACTCAAGCTCCCGCGCGACGGCGTGGTAAAGACCCTGAAGCTCGCACCCCACCGCTCGGCCCTCGACCACCGCCGCAACATCGCGCTGACCCGCCTCGACGCCACCGGTGTCCCTTATGGAAGGTCGCGCGAGCTCGCCGGTCTCGCCGACACCGCCGCGGTGGGCCGGGAATGGACCGTGCACTGGGAACCGCGCACGTCGGCGACCCTCGAATGGCTCGCCGCCTACGGTGCGACCCTCGCCCAGGCCGCCACCGGGCTGCTCCGGCAGCGCTGGGCGCGGCCCGACATCACCGCCGCGGAGCGGCTCGCCTATCTAGAGGTCTCGATCGACGCCGAACTCGGCGAACTCACCGAGGCCTGCCTGGGGCGCCTGCACGCCGATGTCGTGTCCATCGCGGGGCTGCCCGAGCTGCTGTCCGCCTACCACCTGCTGACGCGCATCGGCTCGGCCACCGCCGAGAGCCTGCGCGCGGAGGTCGCCGCGGCCGCCATCAACGCCGTCGACGGCCTGGCCGGCTCGGGGAATCCCGCCGACGCCAAGGCCCTCGCCGAGCTGGTCCGCCTCTCGCGGGCCGAGCACGAGCACCTGGGCGCCGAACGGCTCGTCTGGCGCTTCCGGAACCTCGCCGCCGACGGCTCGCCGCTCACGCGCGGCGCGGCCAGCGCGGCACTGACCCTCCTGGACCGCGAGGACCGCGACTGGCTGGGCTCCCGGGCCGCCGCGTGGGCCGAGGAGCCCGACGGTGAACGCGCCGCCGGTCTCCTGCGGGGCGCGCTGCTGGTCGCCGGCGACCTCTGGGACGCCGACCCGGCGCTCTGGAGGCCGCTGTCCCGGCGGATCGAGGACTGGCCGGACGCCGACTTCTGGCCGCGACTGCCCGCCCTGCGCGACGCCTTCGACGTCTTGTCGACGGCCGGCCGGCAGCGCCTGTTCGAGACGGTGAGCACCGCCTACGGCAGCGACCGGGCCCTGGGCGCGCTCGAAGTGCCGCCCGAACTCCTCGCCGCGTGGGCTGCCGCCGACGAGGCGGGACGCGCCGCGCTCGGCACCGAGGACACAGTGGACTCGGCCGGCAGCGTTGGGATAACGGGCGAGGAGCTCGGCGGCGACGAGAACACCGTGGACCGCTGGCGGCTGATCCTCGGCCGCGAGAGCGACCGGCTCGACGGCGGCTGCAAGGGCGCCGCCTTCGCCCTCGACGACCTCTACGGCGCCGGGCACGGCGAGGGGTCCATGGGAATCGGCGCGACGGGCGCCGGCTCCGGCGCCGCCGAACCCTCGATCCGCGAGTGGGCGGGAGAACTGGAGCGGCTCTTCGGTTCCCGCGTCCGCGAGGAGGTCCTGGCCAGGGCCGCCGCGCGCGGCCGGCTCGAAGCGATCGCCGAGATCGACCCCGCGCAGGTCACCGCCTCCATCGATCTGCTCACACAAGTACTGAGCCTGGCCGGATCCATGCCCGAGGCCAAACTCGCGCCCCTGCGCAGACTCGCCGCACAGCTCGTCGCCGACCTCACCAAGGCCCTCGCGACCCGCCTGCGCCCGGCGCTGACCGGCATGACCACCTCCCGCCCGACCCGCCGCAACACCGGCCGCCTCGACCTGTCGCGGACCGTCCGGGCGAACCTGCACACCGTCCGCGAGGGCCCGACGCTGGTCCCCGACCGGCTCATCTTCAAGTCCCGCTCGGTGCGCAGCGCCGAATGGGACGTGCACATCCTCGTCGACGTCTCCGGCTCCATGGCCCGCTCGACGATCTACAGCGCGCTCGTCGCCGCCGTCCTGCACGGCGTCCCGGCCCTGTCGGTGCACCTGACCACCTTCTCCACCAGCGTCATCGACCTCACCGAGC
Organism: Phytomonospora sp. NPDC050363; assembly: GCF_040655735.1. Classification (NCBI taxonomy): domain Bacteria; kingdom Bacillati; phylum Actinomycetota; class Actinomycetes; order Micromonosporales; family Micromonosporaceae; genus Phytomonospora; species Phytomonospora sp. NPDC050363. The sequence goes on along the minus strand of NZ_JBFAKK010000002.1, from coordinate 631,776 downwards.
ACGTCGCCGACCCACTGAAACTCCTCATGGAGGTCTCCGTGGGCGGCGGCACCGACATCGGCAAGGGACTGCGCTACGTCCGCGAGCAGATCGACGTCCCCTCGCGCACCATCGTCGCCGTCATCAGCGACTTCGACGAGGGCGTCTCGGTGCGCGCGATGCTCAACGAGTTCCGCCTCCTGGTCGGCGGCGGCTCGCACGTCCTCGGCCTCGCCGCGCTCGACGACCGCGGCGAACCCGTCTACAACAAGGCGATCGCGGCCCAGATCGCCGAGGCGGGAGCTCCCGTGGCCGCCCTGTCCCCGGCGGAACTGGCCGCCTGGATCGCCGGAAAGGTGCGGTAATGAGGCCGACCATCGACGCCGCGCTGCGCACCGAGCTCACCGCCGCGGGACCCGCCCGGGTGCTCAAGAAGCTGGAAGCCGACCCGGTCCTCGCCGAAGGCTGGACCTGGAAGCAAGACGGTCCGGTGTGGACGGTCGCGACCGGCACCCAGATCGTGCGGCTCGACGGCGAAGCGATCACCACCGCCGCACAGGTCTCCTGCGACTGCCTGCTGACCCCGCGCTGCCTGCACCTCCTGGCGACGCTGGCGGTCCTCGAAGCGGTCGGCGGAAAGGCCGTCGACACCACGGACGCATCCGAGCCCGAGACCGCGTCAGGCCCCGCCGACGAGCCCCGGCCCGTCCCGGTGCCCGTCCGCCTCACCGCCCGCCAGCGCGAGGCCGCCGAACTCGCCTGGCAGGCCGGTGCGGCACTGCTGGCCGAGGGCGCCGCCAGGGCCGGATCCCCGGCGAGGGACGCGCTGCGGCACGCGGCCGACTCCTCCCGCCGGGCCAAACTGCCGCTGCTGTCGACGGTCGCGACCCGCGTGGTCACCGACCTGAACACGCTGGCCAAGGACCGGCCGTCCTTTCGGCTCCAGACGCTGACCGCCGACCTCCAGCTGCTGCTGTCGCTGGCCGCCCGCCTGCGCGGCGAGCCGACCGACGCCGACGTCGGCGTGGCCCGGCGCGACTACACCGACCGCAGCGCCGGGCGCTTCCTCGGAATCTGCGCCGAGCGGATCGTCACGACCTCCGGCTATGCCGGCGTGGTCACCTACGTCGTCGACCCCGACCGTCGCATCTGGACGGTCGCCGACGTGCGTCCCGGCGGCGCCGACCGGGTCCTGGAGGCCTACCGCACCACGTCGAGCGGACTGCCGTCCCCCTACGAACTCAGCCGCGCCGGAGTCTTCGCCGCCGGTCTGCGGATGAGCGCCGACGGCCGCCTCGGCCGCGCCGGCTCGGCCGACGCCGCACGGGTCCCCGAGACCGCCTGGACCGACCCCCAACTTGATCCACTGTGGACCGAACCGCTGGACGCGCAGCTCGACCGCGTCGTCCCCGTCCTCACCGCCGACGAGGCCGACCGCCGCGCCGGCGACGACCTGATCTTCGCCGAGGTGACCGTCGGCGAACTGCGCCCCGGCGCGCTCACCGTCTACGCCGGCGACGTCCCCATCTCCGTGCTCGCCGCCACCGACGCGCGGCCCGCCGTCGGCAATCTCCGGCGCCTCGCCGCGCACCGGGGCGCCACCGCGCGGATGATCCTGCGCGTGCACCCCAGCCTGCCGAGGACCGCGTTTCCCGTCGCCGTCGGCGAGTGCGCCGAACTGCGCCTCAAGAGCGCCTGGACCGGCCGCGCGAACCTGACGATCGACGAACTGCCCGGCGGGCAGGCCGACACCCTGGGGTCGGCCCACGCGACCGGGATCGACCCGCTCGACCCGGTGTCGCGGGTGCGCAGCCGCACCGTCCTGAGTGGACGCACGGCGCTGCGTTCCGCCGCGCTGCCCGCGACCGTGGCGACGCTGCGCAGGCACCGGCTGACCACGGCGGCGGTCCTCCTCGACCGCCTCGCCGAGGCCGCCAACGCCACCGTCGTGAGCCCGACGGGCGAGACGGCACCCGCGGCGCCCGACGCGCTCGCGGCGGCCTGGATCGCCTGCGGCGCCTACGAGACGGCGGCGCGGCAGGCGCTGCTGCGCAGGCTGTGGTCGGCGGGGTAGGCCGGTGAGCCGGGGCGCCGGGATCAGTCGTCGAGGCCGCCGAACATCCAGTCCGTGACGGTGTCGAAGGTCAGTTCGGTCATGGACCCGCTCGGCGGGACGATGTCCCTGGGTGCGCCGTGCCCGCTGAAGATGAAGTCGACCGTCAGCGTCCCGGCGGGGCCGCCCTCCAGCTCGTAGCGGAATGACTTGATGTTCCCGTTCACATCGAGCACGGCGCGGAAGGCGACCTCGTCATCGTCGTCGAGGCTCCTGGTCTGGTATTCGGGCAGGCCGGTGCGCGCCTCGTCGACGGCCTCGAAGTCCAAGACGCCCTCGTACCGCATCGTGCCGACGCGCTCGGCCTCGACGATCTGGGCGACCAGGGCCGGCAGCCAGGTCGAGGGGCCCATGGTCCGGGTCTCCTTGACGAAGCTGGAGGCGCTGGCAGCCAGGTGGCCCCAGCCCTCGGGCATGTCGGGGATGCCCTCGTACCTCAGCCAGAGTTCGTTGCCGATCCGGATCGTCTCGGCCGTCGCGGTCACCGAGCCGTCGGAGCTGCTGCGCGAGATCGCGAGCTTCTTCTCCCCGGGGAGTTCGGCGCCGTCGACGTTGTCGGCCCACTGGTCCGTCTCGTAGGCGCCCATGTAGTCGAAGCCCTCGGAGAGCTTCTCGACGGCGGCCTCGATCGCGTCGATCGGCGGCGCCTCCGTGGGAGCCGCGACGGTCGCTTTCGTGCAGCCGGCGGCGGCGAGGACGGCGATCAGGACGAGGGCGGCGGGCAGCGTGCGTGCGAGAGGTCTCATTCGCCGTACCCTCCGAGCAGCCACTCGACCATCGACTCCTGGGTCAGCTCGGTCATCGGCTCGTCCGGCGCGGTGATCTCCCTGGGCTGCCCGTGTTCGGTGAAGCTGAACACGACCTCCATCGTCCCGCGCGCCGTTCCTTCGAGCTCGTAGCGGAAGAGGTCGAGGTTCCCGTCGACGTCGAGGGTCGCCCGGAAGACCACCTCGTCGGCGTCGTCGACGTCGGAGGCCACGTACGCGGTCAAGCCGGTGAGTTCGTCGTCGACGGACTCGAAGTCCACGACGCCCTCGTACTGCATGGCCCCGACGCGTTCGATCTCGACGATCTCATCGAGGAGCGCCGGGATCCAGGTCGCCGGCCCGATCATCGCCGAGGCCTCGGCGAAGGCGCCCCCACCGCTGGCCAGGTGGCCCCAGCCTTCGGGAAGATAGGGGGAACCGTCGTAGCGAAGCCACAGTTCGTCGCCGATGCGGATCGTCTCGGACGTCGTGGCGGTCGAGTCGTAGACGCTGCTCTCGGAGCGCGTGAACTTCTCCTCGGCGGGCAGTTCGGCGCCGTTGACGTCGTCGATGCCGACGTCGGTCTTGTAGGCGCCCATGTAGTTGAAACCTTCCGACAGCCTCTCGGCCGCGGCCTGCACCGCCTCGATCGGCGGTCCCGCCGGCGGGCCGGCGACGGTGGCCTTGGCGCATCCCGAGAGAGCGAAGAGGGCGGCGAGGGCTAAAGGCAGCGTGCGGTTGCGTGCGGATCGCATGAGGGGCACCTTGGCTAGGCAGGTCGAGAGTGGGCCTGACCATGATGCCCATCCCCGCCGGGCCCGGACGAGCCGGGTCCGTCGACTGTGGACCGCCGCGTCTACAGGCCCCCGAACCATTCGAGCGCGTTGTCCTCGATCTCGACGATTTTCCCGTCGGGCGTGGTGACGTCGTTGGGGGCGCCGTGCAGGCTGAAGCTGTACATGACCTCGATGTCGCCGAACTCGGTGTTCTCGATCTCGTACTTGACGGTGTTGACGGTGCCGTCCTTGTTGAGCAGCACCGAGAACTCGACCTCCTCGGCATCGCCACCGAGACTGTTCGACAGGGACCTGCCGAGGCCGTTGCCCTCGACGTCGACGGCGTCGAAGTCGAGGACGCCGGCATAGGTGCGGTCGCCGTCGCGTTCGATCTCGATGACCTCGTCGAGCAGCAGCGGCAGCCAGGTCGAGGGCCCGACGACGCCGCTGGTGTCGCGGATCGTCCCGGCCTCGCCGAAGTGGCCCCAGCCGGTGTCGGCCTCGGGGGTCACGACCCGCATCCACGCGTCGGAGCCGATGAAGCGGACCTCGGTGGTGAGCGAGCCGCCCGATCCGGACAGCTGCTGGTAGTGGCGCAGCTTGTCCTCGGCCGGGATGTCGTCGCCGTGGACGCTGAGGGTGTCACCGCCGACGGTGAGCCAGCCCTGGAAGGAAACGCCGCCGGCGAGACGCTCGGCGGCGTTCTTCACCGCGTCGAGGGGTTCGCCCCAGGCCGGCGCGGTGACGGTGGCGTTCGTGCAGGCCGCGAGGGCGAGAACCGTTGCGGCGGCAAGGAAGGAGGACAGCGTGGCACGGTTGCGCGAAGGGGGCATGGGGGCACCTTGAAGTGGGCTGGGCGGGCGGGCAGCCCAATGATGCCCGGCCCCCGGCCCATGATCAAGGGCGTTGCGGCCAGGCCTTCATCGCCGTCTCGGCCACCGCGTGCAGTTCGGCCCGGGTGGCGCCGTCGCGGGCCTGGCTCGACATGCCCTGCACGACGGCCGCGTAGAACCTGGCCAGCGCCTCGGCGCCGGGGGCGGCGGGGATCGCGCCCTCGTCGACGTCGACGGCGATCCGGGCGGCTATGGCGGCCTGGCTGGTCTTGCGGTGGCAGCGCAGCGCGTCGCGGACGAGGTCGTCGGAGGCGTTGACGGCCGCGCAGATGATCAGGCAGCCGGGAGGGTGCGCCGGGTCGGTGTAGTCGTCGGCGAGCGTGGACAGCAGGCGGGCGACGGCCTCGCGCGCGGTCGGCTCGGCCATTGCCTCCTCGAAGCGGACGCGGTTGACGTCCTGGTAGCCGGCGACGACCTCGCCGAAGAGGGCCCGCTTGTCGCCGAAGGCGGCGTAGAGGCTCGGCGGGCGGATGCCCATCGCGCTGGTGAGTTCGGCGATGGAGGTCGTCTCGTAGCCGCGCTCCCAGAACACCCGGGTGGCGTGGCCCAGGGCCTCGTCGCGGTCGAAGGCGCGAGGCCGTCCTCGGGTAGCTGACACCCCCACATTCTATAGCGCTCGCTACACATGTGCTAGCGTCCTTTCCATAGCGACCACTACAGAAATGGTGAGCCCGATGAACCCCACCCCAAAGACCGCTCTCGTCACCGGCGCCTCCCGGGGCATCGGCCGCGGCATCGCCACCCGCCTCGCCGCCGACGGCCTCGTCGTCGGCGTGCACTACGGCTTCAACGAGGCAGCCGCGAAGGAGACCGTCGAGGCCATCACCGCGGCGGGCGGGCGCGCCTTCCCCGTCCACGCCGAACTGGGCCTCGCGGGCGACGCCGAGACCCTGTGGGCCGCCTTCGACGAGGGCCTCGCGGCCTTCGGTGTCACCGGCCTCGACGTGCTGGTCAACAACGCCGGGACCAACGGCCCCGGGCCCATCGCCGAGGCCGACCGCGAGGGCTTCGCGCGGGCCTTCGCGCTCAACGTGGACGCCCCCTTCTTCATCACCAAGCTCGCCCTGCCGCGCCTGCGCGACGGCGGGCGGATCGTCAACATCTCCACCGGCGCCACCCACATCCCCTGGCCGCAGGACCCCGCCTACGCCATGACCAAGGGCGCCCTCGAACAGCTCACCCGGGCGCTGGCGAAGGAACTCGGGCCGCGCAGGGTCACGGTCAACACCGTCGGGCCGGGCGTGATCGACACCGACATGAACGCCTCCTGGCTGCGCGCCTCCGACGAAGGCCGCGCCGCCGGCGCCGCCTACTCCGCCTTCGGCCGCGTCGGCGAGGTCGGGGACGTCGCCGACATCGTGGGCTTCCTCGCCTCCGACGCCGGCCGCTGGGTGACCGGCTCCTGGATCGACGCCACCGGCGGCTCGCTGCTGTAGGGATTCGGGCAGGGCCGAAACCGTGGGCGCGGACGCGGCGTCGGCAGAAGACTTGCGGAAACCGCTCACGCGTCCGCAAGGAGTGCTCATGCGCCACCTCAACGCCCTCGCCGACCGGATCCTCCGCGTCCTGGTGCCCGCCGACGTCAAGGCCGCCGCCGCCTGCCCGCCCGAAAGCTGGACGGAGACCGAGTTCCGCGCCTGCCCCGGCGGTCTGCGGATCTGCCGGCGGACCTGCCGCGTCCTACCCTCGTGTTCGTACAGCTGCGGCGCCTGGTCGTGCGGCGGCTGCAACCTGGAGTGAGCAGGAACGGTGGTGCCCGCCGGAGTGCCCGCCGGCGGGCACCACCGTCGAACCCGTAGGAGGAGCCATGCGTCAACTCGACGCGATCGCCGACCGAATCCTCAGGGCCCTGGTCCCCGCCGACGTCAAGGCCGCCGCAGGCTGCCCGATCGACAGCTGGACCGAGAACCAGACCCGCCAGTGCCCGGGCGGAACGATGTACTGCACCCGCGACTGCAGGCTCCTGCCGTCGTGCGCCTACTCGTGCACGGAGTGGAGCTGCAGCGCCTGCATGACCTGAGCGGGCGTCAGTCCTCGCCCAGCCCGATCCTGAGCCGCACCGGGCTGCCGTCGGCGGCGGCGGACAGCACGACGGGGAAGTGGCCGTCGCCGCCGGTCGTGAAGGCCAGGGTCCGGGCTCGCCCGACCTGAAGTCCGCCGTGCCCGAAGACGCCGTCGCCCTCGCGAAGCCGCGCCATCATGTGGAAGTGGTGCGAGTGCGGCCGGAAGTCGGCGACCAGGCCCTTGCCGCCCTCGGCCTTCCACCGCCGAACCTGGAGGACCCGCTCCGCCGCCTCGGCGACGGGCAGGTCGGCCCACCCGTGCACACCCTCCGGTAGCAGTGGCGCCCCGAAATGCTCGGCCGCCTCGGCTGCGTCGGCGCCCCAGAACGCCGCGTCGGCCAGGCCGTCGAGCGACTCCTCGTGCACCCAATCGCCGAGCGCGTCCGCGTCGGCGAGGATCAACCGCGCCCAGTCCACACCGACCCCGCCGACCTGGCATTCGGTCGCGGGCTCGCCGTCCCCGAGCCGCACCTCCACACAGCGGGGAAACCCGTCACCGCCGACCTTGCCGACGACCGCGCAATCGCGTCCGGCCGGGACCGGGATCGCGACGGACGGGACGCCGTTGACCTGGAACACACCCCCGCCGGCCACCGTCACACGGCGGACGCGCTCGCGGTGCGCGACCCGCGCGGCCTCCGGCACCAGCTCGACCGACCACCCCTCCTCGGCGAAACGCTCCTCAAGGCGCTCGACGCCCTGCGCGGGCAGGTCGTAGACGTGCGTCGCGCCGGACAGGCCCAGCGACTCCGCGGCGGCCGAGGCGTCGGAGCCCACGAGGCGAAAGTCGCGGGCGGAGGCGACGACCTCCCGCAGCTGCTCATCGTCGGTGTCGAACCCGCCCGGCTGCCCCTCCCCCGACCATGACTCCAGGTAGCCCATGTCGGTGACCACCAAGACCCCGCTCGGGCATGACACCACGCCCATGGGCACTCGTTCGGCCGTGTCGCTCATCGCGGCTCCTCACTCGTCGGCATCGGCGCAGGCTAGCCGTCGGGTGTGTCGGCACACCGAACCACCCGCCCAGCCCCGCCCGTTGTGTCCGATCATCCGAAGGCGTTCGCGAAGCCCCGACCGAACATTGGTTCACCTCTGCACCACGCCCGAGTCGGAGCCGCCCCATGACCTCTCCCCCGCCCGCCAGCGACTGGGCCGCCCACCACCCGCCGCCCCCGCCGCACTACGCCCGCCCCGCCACTCCGCGGGCGCGGCACCTGCCCCCACCGCCGCAGCCCGCCCCCGTCCGCGCGCCCTCGGCACCCCACCGCGCCTGAGCCGCCCACGAGAAAGGCCCCGACCCGGGTTTCCCCAGGTCAGGGCCTTTTCCTTCGCGCTGTGGCAGGTGTTGGATTCGAACCAACGTAGGCGAACCGGCGGATTTACAGTCCGCTCCCTTTGGCCACTCGGGCAACCTGCCTCACACCTTCGCGAACGAAGGCGCGGCACACAGGATAACCACACGCCCCGCACCCCCCGCAAGCGGGTTGCTCACATGGTCAGCCGCATCGACGGGTCGGGCGTCCGCGCGAAGCCCAGCGACCGGTACAGCGGCTCGGCGTCGACGGACGCGCGCAGGTCGACCTTGCGTATCCCCTGCTCGCGGTACCAGCCGAGGACGCCCTCCATGCACGCCCGCGCGTAGCCCCGCCGCCGGTAGCCCTCGTCGGTGGAGACGCTGAACACGTACCCGGTCCGCCCCGCGGGGTTCGCGGGACTGCCCAGCCGCTGGTCGATGACGCCGACGGCGCACGCGGCCAGCCGCCCCGGCTCGTCGGGGCGCTCGACGACGAAGGCCGCGAGCGTGGCGTCGCCGGCGTCGAGCTGCCTCTGGAGGACGGCGGCGGCCTCGGCCTGCCAGGGCCCCGGCGCCGACTCCTCGCCGTGCAGGGCGGCCTGCATCACTCCCCGCAGTCGCACGAGTTCATCGACGTCAATCGCGGTCGCCCGGCGCGCAGTGATCATGTGCGGCACGGTATCGCGACACGACCCGGCACGCGAGGGGTGATCCTTGTGAACCCGGCGACACGAAGAATCCGTTGCGCCACCGGGCATTCACTCCGCGTTCAGTCCGTCAGGCGTTCAAACCCGGCGGGCAACCCTCCACTGTGGACCACGCCGAGCGTCTGGGTCGCCCGGGTGAGCGCGACGTAGAGGTCGGACAGCCCTCGCGAGGACTCCCCGGCGATCGCCCCGGGCTCGACGAGCACGACGGCGTCGAACTCCAGTCCCTTGGCGCGCTTGACGTCCAGCACGACGACCGGGCTCTCCAGGTCGGCCTTCTCGCCGACCGCCGCACCCGGCACCTCCCGGACGACGGCCTCGCCGAGTTCGGCGAGCGACCCGCCCGGCACGAGCACCGCCAGGCGCCCGTCACCGACCCCGGCCGCCTCCCGGGCGACGATGCCCGGCAGCGCGGCGGCCACGTCGTCCACATGCGACATCCACGGCGTGTTCCCGGTCTCCCGCACCGAAGTGGGGACCTCCAGGGACGGGTCGAGGGCGGCCAGCACGTCGGCGGCCACGTCCATGATCTCGGCGGGCGTGCGGTAGTTGACGGTCAGGTGCTCCAGCCGCCAGCGGTCGTCGACGTAGGGCGAGAGCACGCGCTCCCATGAGGTCGTGCCGGCCTCGTCGCCGGTCTGCGCGACGTCGCCGACGAGCGTCATCGACTTGCTCGGGCAGCGCCGCATGAGCAGCCGCCAGGTCATCTCCGACAGCTCCTGCGCCTCGTCGACGATGACGTGCCCGAACATCCAGGTGCGGTCGGCGGCGGCCCGTTCGGCGACGGTCAGCCGCGCCTCTTCCTCGTGGCGGCCGGCGAGCTCGTCGGCGTCGATGAGGTCGAAGGCGGTCAGGACCTCCGACTCGATGTCCTCGAACTCGTAGGACTCCGAGCCGGCCGCGATGTCGAGAACGCCTTGGGCGTAGGCGATCCGCTCGCGCTGCTCTTTGGCACGGCGGGCCTTGGCCTTGGTGACGCGGTCGTCGTCGCCGAGCAGTTCGGCGGCCTCGTCGAGCAGCGGCACGTCGGCGGGGGTCCAGCCGCCGCCGGGCTCGCGCCGCAGGGCGGCACGCTGCTCGGGCGTGAGTTTGGGCGTGGCGGCCTCAAGCAGGTCGTCCCACTCGTACAGGTCGTCGAGCAGGCGCTGCGGGGTCAGGATCGGCCACAACTCGTCGAGGGCGGTCAGGACGGCGCGGTCCTCGGCCAGCTCCCGGCGCATCTCGGCGAGGTCGCCCTCCTCCAGGAGGTTGGGGGCCTCGGGGTCGAGGACGTCGGCGCCGATGCGGTCGGCGATCTGGCGGGCGAGGCCGTCGACGACGACCTCGGCGAAGATCTCGCGGGCGTGGTTGTGCGTGCGCAGCGAGCGGCGGGCCTGCTCGCGGGCGCGTTCGGCGAGGGCGGGCTCCAGCCACACCGGGTCGCGCTCGACGATGATCTCCATCGGCTCGTCCGGGACGCGCTGGCGGTCGCGGACGGCGCGGGCGATGACGTCGGCCATCGCGATGGACCCCTTGACGGCGGCGGCCGCGGCGGGCTCCTCGCGCTCGGCGCGCACCCCCGGGAACAGTCCGCCCACAGTGGACAGCAGGGCGCTGGTCTCGCCCAGCGACGGCAGGACGCGACCGATGTATCCAAGGAAGGTCGGGTTGGGCCCGACCACCAGGACACCGCGCTGGGTCAGTTCGCGGCGGTGCGTGTAGAGCAGGTAGGCGGCGCGGTGCAGCGCCACGGCGGTCTTGCCGGTGCCCGGCCCGCCCTGGACGACGAGGATCCCGCGCACGTCGGCGCGGATGATGCGGTCCTGCTCGGCCTGGATGGTCTCGACGATGTCGTTCATGCGGCCGGTGCGGCTGGCGTTGAGCGAGGCCAGCAGCACGCTCTCGCCGGTCACGGGGTCGTGCCCGCTGGTGTCGACGGCGGTCAGGTCGAGGACCTCGTCGTCGACGCCGGTCACCTCCCGGCCCTTCGAGCGGATGTGGCGGCGGACGCGCACGCCTTCGGGCGCGGCGACGGTCGCCAGGTAGAAGGGACGGGCCGCGGGCGCGCGCCAGTCCATGAGCAACTGCGCCCGTTCGGCAGAATCCTCGTAAAGTCCGCGACGGCCGATGTAGCTTCGCTCACCGTTGTCGAAATCGAGGCGACCGAAGCAGAGCCCGCTTTCCAGCGCACCGTATTCGATGATGTCGTCGTGGTATCCGGCGGCGAAACTGTCGCGTTCGCTGCGCGCCTGATGGGTGCCGCCGGACTGGCCGAGCACCTGGTGGAGGCGGCCGGAGGCCTGCTCCCGCATGGCATCGAGCCGGGCGTAGAGCTTGCTCACGTAGGCTTGCTCACGTTCGATTTCCTCGCTTGACAACGAGACTCCATTCTGTTAACGTTGCCCGAGTCGACAATTTCTGTGTCGATTTCGCGTGCACAGCGGATGGCAAATATAGCCTTTCTTTCCGCAGCCGCCAAGCTGATCCCACTCCTTCCGCGAGTGCCTTTTATTACCCTTTGCCGCCTTGGCGCCCATGCGCGCGGCACCCCTCATCGACCTTCGGGACCTGCGCCCCTCCGCCGGAAACTTGCAAAGAAGTCTTTGCAACGAAGCCTTTGCAAAGCTATGTTTGCCTCATGAGCGAACCTGAGACTCCCCGTCCGGCCGGCTACGACCCCGAGCAGGACGTCATCCTCGACGCCCGCCGCATCCGCGGCATCGCCCATCCCCTCCGCGTCCGCATCCTCGACATGCTCCGACGCCACGGCCCCGCGACGGCGACCGTCGTCGCCGAGCGCCTCGGCCAGTCGAGCGGCGCGACCAGCTACCACCTGCGGCAGCTGGCCACCTACGGCTTCGTCGTCGAGGATCCCGACCGCGGCACCGCCCGCGAGCGCTGGTGGAAGGCCGCCCACCGCTCCACCCGCCTCGACGACAGCTCCCAGATCGACCCCGCCGACGCGGAGGCCTACCTGCGGGCCGTCGTCGACGCCACCGCCGCCCGCGCCGAACGCTTCATCAACGAGCTGCCCTCCCTGCCGCCGGAGTGGCGCGCGGGTTTCACCTTCAACAACGTCTCGCTGCGCCTGACCGTCGAGGAGGCCGCCGCGCTGATCGAGGAGGTCACCGGCGTCCTCGACCGCTACCGCCGCGACCACGTGCCCGGTGCGCCCGAGGACGCCGAGCACGTCGCGGCCACGTTCAACCTGCTCCCCAGATTGGGCGAGGTCGAATGAGCCGCCTGCCCCTCGCCGGCTTCCTCACCGCGCACACGATCTCGGCGACCGGGAGCCGGCTGACCCTCGTCGCGCTGCCGTGGCTGGTGCTGTCGACGACCGGTTCGGCGACGCGGACCGGTGTGGTCGCCTTCGCCGAACTGTCCCTCTACGTTGCCGCCGGGGCCTTCGGCGCGCCTCTCGTCGACCGCTTCGGGCGGCGCCGGGTCGCCGTCGGCGCGCAGCTGTTCAGCGCCGCCGCGATCGCCTGCGTCCCCCTCCTCTACGACGGCGGGAACCTCCACTTCGGTGTCCTGCTGGGAATCGTGGCCCTGGCCGGGCTGGCGCAGGGCTTCGCCTCCAGCGCCGACCGGGTCCTGCTTCCGGAGATGATCGAGGCTTCCGGCGCGTCGATGGAGCGCTCCCTGTCGGTCTACGACGGCGTGGACCGGCTCGCCGGGCTGCTCGGCGCGCCTCTGGCCGGACTGCTGATCGTGTGGATGGGCGCCGCGCACGTCCTGTGGCTCGACGCGCTCTCCTTCGCCCTGTCGGCGGTGATCCTCGCCTACGCCACCCGGTCGGCGGCGACACCGTCCACTTCGGAACGCGAGCCCTATCTCAGGGCGCTGCGGACCGGCGCGAAGTTCCTGTTCACCGACCGCCTGCTGATGAACCTGTGTCTCATGCTGATCTTCACCAACATGGCCGCGCAGGCCTTCACGGTCGTGTTCGTGCCGGTGTGGATCCGCGACTCGATCGGCGATCCGGCCGCCCTGGGCACCATCTCCGCCGCCTTCGGCGTCGCCGCCGTCTGCGGGAACGTGCTGTTCACCTGGCTCGGCCCGAGGCTGCCGCGCCGCTGGACCTTCGCGATCTGCTTCCTGATCGCCGGTTCACCGCGCTTCTTCGCCATGGCGGCCACCGACGACCTGGTCGCCGTGCTGATCGTCTCCTTCGGGTCGGGCCTGGCCACCGCCGCGCTGAACCCCATCATCTCGGCGGTGTCGTACGCCCGCATCCCCAGCGAGCTGCAGGCCAGGGTCCTCAGCCTCACCGGGGCGCTCTCCTGGCTCGGGATACCCGTCGGGGCCCTGCTGGGCGGACTCGCGGTGTCCGGTTTCGGACCGACCGGAGCCCTCCTCGTCGGCGGCACGGTGTACCTGGCGGCGACGATTCTGCCCTTCGCGCAACGGATCTGGCGGGACATGGACCGTCCGTCCACAAAGGAACCGGAACGGCGACTCGCCGGAACCGCCGCGTGAGGATCCCCCACATGTCGCTTCTGCGGCCTAGGATGCCGCTATGTCGGAAACTCCCCGCACTTTGCGCACCGGCGGATTCGACGAGTTGTTCGTCGCCGGGAGGAAGGTCGAGACGCCCCGCGTCTCCGCCGTTATCGAGGTGGTCGACCTCGGCGAACTCGCCGTGCCGACCGGGCGGCTGGCCGCCTGCGACCCGATGGTCTATTGGGAGCTGGAGCCGTTCACCGTCGAGCTCCCGCGCGGAGCCCACCCCGTGCGGCTGAGCGTCGTGCTGGTCGACGCCGTGCACGGTCAGCCGCAGCCCGAGGCGCACCGGCGGGTCGCCGCCGCGCAGGTCCTCGTGCGCGACACTCCCGCCATGGCGTGGGAGATGGCGGTGACCGCCGGGCAGGACACGTCGACGCTGACCGGGGACCTGTACTTCGGGTACGGCGTCGACGCCGGGACGGGGGCGTTCATCGACGCCTCCGGCGGCAAGGCGCTCGACCGGATCAACGACGCCGACAGCGCGTACGACCTCGACGACGCCCTCACCGACGCCGGTAAGGCGGTGCCCCCGCGCATGGGGGCGAACGTCACCGACGAGGAGACGGGGCTGAACGTGGTGGTATTTCCGTCGGGGTGGGGGGACGGTGTGTATCCGACGTGGATCGGGCGGGACGCGGCGGGGGAGGTCGTGTCGGTGGTGACGGACTTCCACGTGCTTTGAGTTTGAGGGGCGGGTGGGTGGCTGTGCGGGCGGGCGGCCGTGCGGGCGGCACCGGTTGCGGGCGGCCGACGACCGGTTCCGGCGCGGGCGACGACCGGGGCTGCGTCGGCGCGCTCGGTGTGGGTCGGTGGGTTCGTGAGTTGTCCACAACCCGCCGGTTATCCACAGCGAACGCGGCTCACGTTCGCCACTCACGCCTGAGACTCGCCTACCGTCGAACGTAGGGAGGAGGCCGGGAGGCCCCTGCGGGTCTCGCGTTCGCTCATCGCATGGGGCAGGGGCAGGTCAGACGTCCTCGCCGAGCGGCTCCGCGGCTGGGTTCGGGAACCGCCGGCCGGGTGGCCCGGACTTGGACCGGGGCCTCGACCTCGACCTCGACCTAGCTGCACGCCTGGGCCCGCCGCAACCACTCCAGCCCTCGCCCACACGCCGTGGGCTCGCGCCAATTGTCCGGGGACTCGCCCTCAACCACACGGCCAGCCCGCGCCCCGCACTCTCGGCCCCCGGAGCCGCGCTGCCAGGCGCCGTCGCCACCCCCGGGCTCGCCCGCAACCACACGGTCAGCCCTCGCCGTACGCCCCGAGTCCACCCGGAGCCGCGCCGCCAGGCGCCGCCGCGTACCCCGGGCTCGCCCCCAGCCCGCACCGCTAGCCCTCGTGGCGCCCCTGGCCCCCGCCTCACGCCCCAGCCTTCGCCTCACGCCCTCGCCAGCCCCGTCAGCGCCACCACCTCGCATCCGCACCCGCCGGTTTTCCACAACCCACCGGTTATCCACAGCGAGCGCGATTCACGTTCGCCACCCACGCCTGAGGTTCGCCTACCGTCGAAAGTAGGGAGGAGGCCGGGAGGCCCCTGGGGCGGTCACTTCTCGGCGTAGGCCTTGAGCTCCGCCAGCTCCTGCTCCCAGCCCTTGGCGTTCTCCTCGGCGTGCTCGGCCTGCGCCTCTGCGGGCCGGGCGAGCAGGCGGAAGCCGGTCTCGACGACGGTCAGCACGGTGATCGACCCCTCCGGCGAGAGCGTGAACTCAACGAGCGTTGAGTTGCCCTGCATGGGGTCGACGTCGGGCTCGGCGGCCCAGCGGAACGCGAAGTTGCGCGGCGCCTCGACCTTGGTGACCACCGCCCGGAAGTCGCCGTAGGCGGCCCACCCCAAGGCCATCTCGCCGCCCGGCCGCAACTCGACCGAAGCGGAGTCGCCGAACCATCCGGCGATGTGCTCCGGCGAGGTGAGGACGTCCCAGACGCGGTCGACGGGCGCGTCGACGCGGGCTTCCCGGGTGATACGGGTGGGGACCATGGTGGCTCGCTCCTTCGCTGAGGCAGTGACTGCCGCAAGACGGGGCCTGCAACCTGATGGTTGCACAGCGAGCCGATTCGAGGGGTTCTCACAGCTCAAACGGGTGGATCGAACGCGCGCACGGCCCCGCGGGCACCCACCGTCGGCACGTCCGTGCACACCCCGCCACTGCGGCACCCCGCTCAGTGACCCAGGCCACCCACTAACATCACATGCCGAGTCCACTAAGGACAACCTTAGGACCGGTTCCCGACATAACCCTTCCGGTCACGCTTCAACTCTGTTGAGTTAGATGGACCGCCCCCTTGACCCCGATGAGGCTTCAGAGAAGGTGCCGGCAATGACACGCAGTCTGGAGAGGGCCGCTCAGCGCGAGACCGAGTCGGCGACCGACCGCGGCGGTCGACTCGCCGAGATCAACATGATCCTCGGCGACGGGCCGAGATCGATCGACGTTCCCAAGATCGCCCAGCAGGTCGATCCCAAACGCGTCAGGCAGTTCGACGGGGGCAAACTGGCGATTCCGTACGCCGAACCGGACTGGGACGACTTCAAGCCGCCGCACTCCAACAAGTTCGGCTCCTCGCTGCCCTCGTACAAGAAGGCGCACCAGATGTCGGTGCTGAAGTACCGCCTGGCGCTGACCGACTGGCGCAAGCGCGAGTGCGCCCGCCTTGAGGAGTACAACGCCGAGCGCGCCGCCTACGACGAGGGCATTCGCAAGCGCATCGAGACGCACAACGCCCGCGCGGAGCGCATCCTCGAAGGCGTCCGCAACGGCGACCCGGCCGAGGTCGTGCGCTACACGCACAGCGCCCTGGCGGAGTCGACCTTCCCCGAGTGGCTGTCGGTGCGGCGCGACCTCTCCTACCGCCCGTCGGCGCGCGAGCTGACCATGACGGTCGAACTCCCGCCGCGCGAGGTGCTGCCCGAGGGCACCTCCGACGAGCGCGCGGAGATGTACGAGGCACTGCTGGTCCAACTGACCTTGCGCTGCCTGCGCGACGTGTTCCTCGCGACCCCGCCGCGCATCGTCAACAGCGTCCGCGTCATCGGCGAGATCGAGGGCCTACGACTGGTGGTCGTGCGCACCGAGCGCACGCCCTTCACGGACCTGAACCTCGAGTCGATCGACCCGACCTACGCGCTCACCCAGCTCGGCGCGCAGCTCTCCTCCGACCCGTACCAGCTGGTGCCGGTCGGCTAGATCCCGAACGCGATCGCGTCGGCCGGTGAGACCGGCCGGCGCGATGTCGTCTACGGCTTCGCGGGTTCGTCGTCGAGGCCGCCGAACACGTGCCGCACGGCGGCGTCGACGGCGGAGGTGAGCTGCTCCTCGTCGAGACCGTCGGCGAGCGCCGCGCGCAGTGCCTTCACGAGTTGCGGGGCGAGCTGCTTGACCAGTGTGGTCGACAGTCCATTGAGGCTGGTGCGTACTTCGGTGACGGCGGCGAGGATCGCGGCCTCGCGGGCCTTCGCCTGGTCGAGTTCGGCGCGCACCGTCTCGGCCGTTTTCAGGGCGTTCCCCGCGACGGTGGCCGCGCGCACGGCGTGGTCACGGGCGGAACGGATGGTGTTGGCGGCGGTCCAGTACTTGTTGTCGGGTTCGTCCTTGAGTGCCAGGTCGGGGGCGGGGATCATGTCCGAGCGCCAGATCTTGGCGACGTCGGCGTCGGTAAGGGCCACGTCGGATCCACTCTCCTCTCCGAGGATCACCGACAACACGTCGGCCATCGCGGACTTGCTGGTGGCGAACTTGCGGCGAAACGAGATGTGGACGTGCCACAGGTGGCTCGGATCGCTTGTCGCCGAACGGTTGTAGTAGGTGTCCCAGCCGCAGACCTTCTTGCCGTCGACGGTTCCGTAGAACTCGCGGACGACGTTGAGGCGGGGGTCGGCGGCGTCTTTGGCCGACGCCATGAGGCGGCCGGTGACCAGCTTCATGCCCTTGGTGTCGAACGTGACGTCGAGGGCGCTGGCGGCGTCGCCGTCGCCGGCCTTGTCCTCGGCGAGCTGGCGGGAGTAGTCGGTCTTCGGGAGCTTGTTGCGGGCGCGGTGGTATCCGTACGTGTGGGCGCTGTCGCCGACGATGCCGGACAGGACGGCCTTCGGGATCTGGTCGACGATCTGGGTCGCCAGCCAGCGGATGGCTTCGGGAGCGTATTCGGCCACGACTGACCTCCCCTTTCATGTTCTCAGTGGGCGCGGCGGGGCCGCGAGATACATCCCCGTGCGGGGCTGCCCGCTCCGCCCGCGACTTCTGCCCCGCCGCCCTCTGCCCTTTGAGGAATGTCAGACCCACCACCTACTCTCCGTATCAGACCGACTCCACAAAGAGAGGACCGATCATGTTGTACATCGAGGCCACCCCCGAGGACACCGAGGCCTACGTCTCCCGCTCCGAACTCGCCCGCCGCGGCTGGACGCAGTCGATGATCAGGGACCTTCTGGGCCCGCCCGACCAGGAGCACCCGAACCCGGTGATCAGTACGCGCGCGCCGATGCGTCTGTACGCGCTGTCGCGGGTGGGGTCGCTGGAGTCGACGCCGGAGTTTCGCGTCCGCCGCGAGCAGGGCCGCGTCCGCTCTGAGCAGGCCGTCGAGCAGGCCGCCCGGCAGCGCGAGCGCGCGGTGACCGAGGCGGAGGCGATGGAGGTCGAGGTGCCGATGCACCCGCCGGACGAGTTGTCGCGGTTGGCCGTCGCCCACGAGCGGGACCGGCCCCTGACCGACGAGCGCCTGCACGGCTGGCAGGTCGCCTACCTGCGTTCGCGCATGCCTTCACCGGAGATGCTGATGGACTCGCTCGCCGGACGGCCGGGCCGCCGGGAGGCGACGCGGCTGCTGCGGGGGCGGATCGCCAGGGCTATCGGGCAGGCATATCCGTGGCTCTCCGAGGCGGCGTGGGGGCCCGGTCAGCGCCGCCGGCGCGGCTCTCCGACCGGGGGCAGGCAGCCGTACCCACCGCCGCCGCCCGAGGCGACCTCGGCGGCCAACTCGTAGCGATTGCAGCACTTCTTTCCGATCACGACATCCCGGAGGTGGGCGTATAGGTACATGAGGCCGAAGGCAAGACCGTAACGCCGCCACTGGGCGTCGCGGTGATGCGTCTCGTGCTCGATGAGGCCCCGCCGCAGCCGAGTGGGATCGTGCGCGGTCACGAAGGTGTCGCCGAGCTGGGTTCCGCCCTTGGCATGCAAGCGAAGGCGGCCCTCTCGGCACACCCGCAGGCCGCCGACCGTGGCGCACTCGCCGCCCGTCACGCCGATCAGGCGCTCCACAGCGCTGCCCAGCAGCCGCGACTGCGCGGCTGCGCACCGACGGAGAAGGGTGGGGCGGGCGCGGGTAGGCGCTGGGGCCGGCGAGGCAGGTTCCGGTGGCGCGGGGCGAGCTGGGCTCGGCGACGCGGTGGCCGCAGTGGGCACAGTGGACGCAGTAGACGCGGGTGGTAGCTGCCGTTCCGCCGTGGGCACCGTGCGCGTCGTGGGCGCGGGTAGGCGCTGCGGCTGCGGCTGCGGCTGCGGCTGCGGCTGCGGCTGCGGCTGCGGCTGCGGCTGCGGCTGCGGCTGCGGCTGCGGCTGCGGCTGCGGCTGCACGATAGGCGCAGTGGGCGCCGAACTCGCCTCCGCGACACGCTGCGGCTGCGCGGCGGGACTGGGGCTCGGCGAGGCGCTGGCCTGTGCAGCGGCTCCGCGGTCCTGGCTCGGCTGCGCGGTGGGCACGAGTGGCGCTTGCGGCTGCGCCGTGGACGCAGGGGCATGCAGCGACTCCGCCGCAGGGAGCGAACTGGGCCGTGCGGAAGCTGTGCGGTCTCGGTTCGGCTGCGAGCTGGACCGTGCGGAAGGTGCGTAGTCCTGGTTCGGCTGCGCGGTAGGCGCGGGCTGCGGCTGCACGATAGGCGCAGTGGGCGCCGAACTCGCCTCCGCGACACGCTGCGGCTGCGCGACGGGACTGGGGCTCGGCGAGGCGCTGGCCTGTGCAACGGCTCCGCGGTCCTGGCGCGGCTGCGCCGTGGGCTGTGCGGGGCGGGGACGTTCCTGTCTCGGCGGCGCGGTGGCTGCGGTGCCCGCAGTGGGCGTGGGCGGTGACTGCGTCCGCGCGTCGCGCGCGGGGCCAGGCGGCGACCCCACCGTGCGCTGCGGCTGCGGCTGCGGCTGCGCGGTGGGGCCGGGACTCGGCGGCCCGCTGGGGACCGGCGGCACCCCAGGCTGCTCGGCAGCGGCGCGGTCCGGGCTCGGCGGGGCAACCGTCGGCGCGGCCCGGCCTTCGGGCAGGGCCGGGGGTGGAGGCGTGGGTGGCGGCGTGGGTGGCGGCGTGGGTGGCTCCACGGCCATCGGAGCCTGCTCACCGGACTGACCGGCGTGGGGCGCGGGCGACGCGCCGGTCGGTGTGTCCGCCTGCCCTGCGGGCGGCGGGACGGTCGATGTCGCCGCCGAGCCTTCGGCCGGGGGCGGCTCGACGATGGACACGCCGCCGGGTACCACCGACGCGGGCGGCAAGGTCGTGGGCAAGGTGACGGAGACGTCTGGGAAGGGAGACGTTCTCGACTCCGTTGTCGGCGACCTGGTGTCGTGCGCGGAGTCGGCCGGTCCGGTGTGGTCCGGGCTCGTGGTGATCGCTGTGTCGTCGGCGATCCCCATGGTCGTGGCCGACGTCGTGTCCACGTCGGACTCACCGGGCTCGCCCGGCACGTGGGGCGCACTGGCGTCCGCGCCAGCCGCCACGCCGAGCGCGGTGTCCTGCGGCGGCCCGTCCGCTCCGGCGGGTTCGATCGTGTTCATCGCATGGGTCCTCCCCGACGGCCCAGCCCACATCCAGTGTGCCCCGGCCGAGGCCCCACGCAGTCCGCCCCTACCCCCGCGCGTACCCGTACAAGAACACCCGCACCCCTGCCCGCACGGCGTCCTCTATTCCCGCCTCGCCTTCCCGGCGCCGAAACGGCACCGCTCCGCGCGCCAGCATCAGGAAGTGCGTCGCCGCCAGCCCCGCCGCTTCCGCCGACAACCCGGCCCCGGCCCCGGCCACCGGCCCAGCCCCAGACCCGTCCCCCGCAGCCCCCGCTCCCGAACCAGGCCCAACCCCCACCCCACCCAGCAACCCCCGCGCCCCGAACTCCGCCAGCCGCCCCGCCAGCAGCTCCTGCACCCGCAGCGGTCCCGTCCGCCGCCAGATCCGCACCGCCTCGGCCGGAATGCTCCCCGCCTCGGCGTCCAGGTGCCGGATCAGCGCGATGTGCTCCCCGTAGTCGCGCCCGGCGGGGTCGGCGAGGTCCACCGCGCAAGCGACCAGCACCTCCTCCAAACCCTCGACGTCAAAGACCTCCCTGCCGAGGTGCCTCTCGATGATCTCGCCGTGGATCCCCGCGACCCGGGCGGTGCTCTCCTCCACGACCGTCACGAACAGCGCCGCCTTGTCCTGGAAGTGGTTGTAGATCGTCCTGGTCGACACGCTCGCCTCGGCGGAGATCGCGTCGATCGAAGCGCCCACGTATCCGTCGCGCGCGAAGACGGTCAGGGCACCGCGCAGAATGTCGCCGCGCTTGCCCGGCTGACCACGGCCCGCCATGTGTCCTCCATCACCTCGACATGGCAAGTACAACGATCGTTGTAATACTTGCCATGCACGTTGTACTTTACCTTCCCGACCTTGCCCGACCAGGAGTCCATCATGATTCGCATCGCCGCCATCATCGGCACCACCCGCCCCGGGCGCCGCTCCGCCGGCGTCGTCGACTGGGTGAAGCAGGCCGCCGACGCGCACCTCGACGGCCGCGACGTCTCCGTCGAGATCGTCGACGTCGCCGAGTACCGACTCCCCCTGCTCGACGAGGTCTACCCCGCCATGTGGGGCCGCTACGAGAACGCCCACACGCAGCGGTGGGCCGAGACCATCGCGTCCTACGACGCCTTCGTCTTCGTCACCCCCGAGTACAACCACGCCGTCCCGGCCTCCCTGAAGAACGCCGTCGACTTCCTCTTCGCCGAGTGGAACGACAAGGCCGCCGGCTTCGTCAGCTTCGGCTCCTCCGGCGGCGTCCGCGCCGTCGAGCACCTGCGCCTGGTCATGTCCGAACTCAAGGTCGCCACCGTGCGCTCGCAGGTCGGCCTCTCGGTCTTCACCGACTTCGAGTGGACCAACCCCGGCTCCCCCGACGACCTCGGCGTCGTCAAACCCGGCGAGCACCAGCTCGCCGCGCTGCACTCGATGCTCGACGAGCTGACCGCCTGGGCGGGCGCGCTCAAGTCGCTGCGCGTGTCCGCCGTCGCCGCCTGACGAACGCGGCCGACAGCACGCCCGAGCGGCGCCGGGTGGCCCCGTGCGGCCACCCGGCACAATCGGGGAATGCCTGACGCCTCCTCCTTCTGGCGAGCCGTACTCCTCGGTGGAGCCGTCGGCGACGCCCTCGGCGCCCCGATCGAGTTCCACTCGCTCGCCGACATCCGCCGCGTGTACGGCCCCGAGGGCATCACCGGCCTGGTCCTCCACCACGACGGCCGCCTCGGCGCGATCACCGACGACACGCAGATGGCGCTGTTCACCGCCGAGGCGGTCATCGGCGCCCGCCGACGCCTCGGCGGCTACGGCATCGCCAACTTCCAGGCCGCGCTGTTCTACTCCTACTTGCGCTGGCTGGCCACGCAGGGCCTGGCCGCGACGCTCCCGCCGGGCGATCGGCCGCTCCAGAAGCGCGGCCTGCTGTGGGACACGCCCGACCTGCACCACGTCCGCGCGCCCGGCAACACCTGCGTCGGCGCGCTCTCCTCGGGCCGCTACGGCACCCGCGAGGACCGCATCAACAACTCCAAGGGCTGCGGCGGGGTCATGCGGGCCGCCCCCGGCGGTGCCTTCGACGCGGGTGTGGCCATCGGCGCCGTCACCCACGGGCACCCGACGGGCTGGCTGGCGTCGGGCGCGCTCGCCGGGATCATCGGCGTCCTGCACAACGGCGGCACCCTCGACGAAGGGCTCGACGAGGTGCAGGCCCGCCTGCGCAAGGAGGAGCACGGCGGCGAGACCTCGACGGCCCTCGACAAGGCCCGCCACCTCGCCACCCGAAGCCACGAGGACGAGGCCCTCGTTCTGGAGCAGATCGGCGGCGGCTGGATCGCCGAGGAGGCGCTGGCGATGGGCGTCTACGCGGCCCTGCGCGCCGAGGGCGACGTCCGCGCCGGCCTGCTCCTGTCGGTCAACCACTCCGGCGACTCCGACTCCACCGGCTCGATCGCCGGGAACCTGCTGGGCGCCATGCACGGCGAGGCCTCGCTGCCCGCCGACTGGGTCGGCGAACTGGAGGCCCGCGAGGTGATCGAGCAGGTCGGCACCGATCTGGGGCGAAACCCGGGCGAGACGTCCGACGAGACCTACCCGTACATGTGAACGAGTGGCGAAAAGCCGGGTGATCAGTCACGCTGGTGCGGTTGCCGAGTAAGGAGTGAAACGACCGTGACCGATAACCCTCTGCTCGTCCCCAGCGCCCTGCCGTACGAGTTGCCGCCCTTCGCCGACATCCGCGACGAGCACTACGGCCCGGCGTTCGAGCAAGGCATGGCCGAGCACGCCGCCGAAGTGGCCGCGATCGCCGAGCGGCCCGAGGCGCCCACCTTCGAGAACACCATCACGGCCATGGAGCGTGCGGGCCGCACCCTCGCGCGCGTGTCGGCGGTGTTCTGGACCCGGGTGGCCAGCGACAGCAACGAGGCGGTGCGCGCGCTGGAGACCGAGATCTCCCCGGTGCTGGCCGCCCATCAGGACTCCATCCTGCTCAACACCGCACTGTTCGAGCGGATCGAGGCCCTGTACGCCGAACGGGACACGCTCACCGACCCCGAACAGCGCCGCCTCCTTGAGCGCTACCGCACCGACTTCGTCCGCGCCGGCGCCGCGCTGCCCGCCGAGAAGACCGAGCGCCTCAAGGCCCTCAACACCCGCCTCGCCGAGCTGGCCACGGCCTTCGACCAGAACCTCCAGGTGGAGACCAACGCCGCCCTGGTCGTCGTCGACGACGCCGCCGAGCTCGACGGCCTGAGCGAGGGCGCGGTCGCCGCGGCGGCGCGCACCGCAGCCGAGCGCGGCCACGACGGCAAGTACGCGCTGAGCCTGAGCCTGTTCACCGCGCAGCCGGCCCTGTCCTCGCTGACCAACAGGGAGTTGCGCCGGCGGCTCTACGAGGCCTCCGTCGGCCGCGGGGTCACCGGAAACGCCGAGCTGGTCGTGGAGATCGCGAAGCTGCGCGCCGAGCGGGCCGCGCTGCTGGGCTACGCCACCCACGCCGACTACATCATCGCCGACCAGACCGCCGGCACGGTCGAGGCCGTGCTCGGCCGGCTGGAGCGGATGGCGCCCGTCGCGCGCCGCAACGCCCTTGCCGAGGCCGAGGAGCTGTCGGCGGCGATGCCCGAGGGGTCCACCCTGGAGCCCTGGGACTGGCCCTTCTACGCCGAGCGCGTGCGTCAGGAGCGCTACTCCCTCGACGACTCCACGACGCGCCCGTACCTCGAACTCGGCCGGGTCGTGGAGGACGGCGTCTTCTTCGCCGCCAGCAAGCTGTACGGACTGAGCTTCACCAAGCGCGAGGACCTCGCCGGCTACCTGCCCGAGGTCGACGTCTACGAGGTCTTCGACGAGGACGGCTCGCCGCTCGGGCTGTTCCTGGCCGACTACTACGCCCGCGCGTCCAAGCGCGGCGGCGCGTGGATGAACAGCCTGGTGCTCCAGTCGCGGCTGTTCGGCACGAAACCGGTCGTGATCAACAACCTCAACATCCCGCGCCCGCCCGAGGGCGAGCCGACGCTGCTGACCTTCGACGAGGTCCGCACGACCTTCCACGAGTTCGGGCACGCGCTGCACGGCCTGTTCTCCCAGGTGACCTACCCGCGCTTCGCGGGCACCGCGGTGCCGCGCGACTTCGTCGAGTACCCCTCGCAGGTCAACGAGATGTGGGGGACCTGGCCGCAGGTGCTGGCCAACTACGCCCGGCACCACGAGACCGGTGCGGCGATGCCCGCGGAGTTCGTGGCCGCGATGGAGGCCGCCGAGCAGTTCAACGAGGGCTTCCGTTCCGTTGAGTACCTGGGCGCGGCGCTGCTCGACCTGGCCTGGCACCGCCTCGCCGAGGGTGACGAGCCCGGCGACGTCGCGGCCTTCGAGGAGGCGGCGCTGGAGGCCGCGGGCATCACGGTCCCGGCGATCCGGCCCCGGTACAAGACGACCTACTTCCAGCACATCTTCTCCAGCGGCTACAGCGCGAGCTACTACGCCTACATCTGGAGCGAGATCCTCGACGCCGACACCGTCGAGTGGTTCAAGGAGAACGGCGGCCTGCGACGGTCCAATGGGGACACGTTCCGGGCGAAGCTGCTCTCGAAGGGCGGCAGCGTCGACCCGCTGGGCGCCTTCGCCGACCTGCGCGGCCGCGAGCCCGACATCGAGCCGCTGCTGAAGCGTCGCGGCCTGACCGCCTAGCGCGCACCGGATGAGAACGGACGGCCCGCGTTTTCCGGCGACGGGCCGTCCGAGGTGACGGTGGCGCGTGCGGGCCGTTGCCGCGCCACCGTCGACATCTCAACGCAGGTCGGACCCTCTACGGTTGGCGGGCAGTGACCTAGCTCACTTTTCGGTCGACGTGGCTCGCGCGCCCGTTCGCGTGACGGTGGTACAACTCAGGGATGGCCCGACATCCCCGCACCGGCAAGGAATCCCGCCCGCTGCGGCTGCGCTACGGCTGGCACGTCGTCACCTGGCTGTGCACCGGGATCGTCGTGACGGCCGCGGTCGCGGTCCTGCTGTGGCTCGCCTTCGGGTCGCCCGATCTGCGCGGACCGGTGGAGGGCGCGCAGCGCTTCGACGTCGTCAAGCTGATCCTGACCGTCGCCGGGAGCGTCACCGGCGGCGTCGGCGCGGTGGTCGCGCTCGTGGTGTCCTACCGCAGGCAGCACCAGTCCGAAGCGGCCGAGCGGCGGGAGGACACGCGGCTGTTCAACGAGCGCTACCACCAGGCCGCCGAGCAGCTGGGGTCCGACAAGGCGGCGGTGCGGATGGCGGGGGTCTACGCGCTGTCCGGGCTGGCCGACGACTGGGACGGCGGCCGCGCCAAGTGCGTCGAGGTCCTCTGCGCCTACATGCGGATGCCTTACGCCCCACCGGGTCCCGACGACGAGGAGGACGTCGAGGTGCGCCGGGAGAACCGCCGCCGCAACGAGGAGCGGCAGGTCCGGCGGGCGATCCTGGACACGATCGCCGAGCGCCTGCGTCACGAGCCCGGCGAGCAGACCTGGCACGGCCGGTCCTTCGACCTGCGCGGCGCCGTGATCGACGGCGCCGAACTCGACGGGATGCGGCTGCGCGGCGCGGTCCTGCGCTTCGACGGCGCGACCTTCCGCGCCGGCGAGTTCCGCCTGCGGCGCACCTCGATGGAGGGCGGCGCGATCCACCTGACCGGGGCCACGTTCGGGCCGGGCGGGAAGGTCCTCATCGCCGCCGACGGTCGCGGCGACGTGTTCGCCGAGGACCTGCGGCTGACGGGCGGCGCGCTGAAGGTGACCGGCGCGACCGTGCACACCGGCGAGGACCCCGCACCGCGCGAGCAGCCGACTTCGTCACCTCCGGCCCCGCGGGAGGCCGCCGAGTGACAGGCTGAACACATGCCTGACCTCACCGATCTCGGCTTCGGCGTCGGACACTGGACCGACGCCGAGGCGCGCACGGGCTGCACCGTGATCCTGTGTCCGGAGAACACCGTCGCCTCCGCCGAGGTGCGCGGCGGCGCGCCCGCCTCCCGCGAACTGGAACTCCTCGACCCGCAACGGATGGTGTCCACAGTGGATGCCGTGTTGCTCACCGGCGGTTCGGCCTTCGGGCTGGCCGCCGCCGACGGCGTGATGCGCTACTGCGAGGAGCGCGGCCGGGGTGTGCCGACTCCCGGCGGCAGAGTCCCGATCGTCCCCGCCCTGGCCCTGTTCGACCTGGCCGTCGGCGACTCCTCGGTACGGCCCGGCCCCGACGAGGGCTACGACGCCTGCCTCGACGCCGAGGCGGGATCCTTCTCCACCGGCCGGATCGGGGCCGGCACCGGCGCCTCGACCGGGCACTGGCGCGGCCCCGACGGCATGCGCCCGGGCATGATCCAGACGGCGACCTTCACCGCCGGCGACCTGATCGTCTCCGCGCTGGTCGTCGTCAACGCCTTCGGCGAGGTCGACGCCGACGGGACCGCGCTGGCCGCCCACGCCTCGGCGATGGGCCCGGGCGGACTGTTCGCCTCGGCGTCGTTCACGAACACCACGATCGGCTTCGTGGCGACCAACGCGCGGCTCGACAAGTCCGGCTGCCTGATCCTGGCGCAGGGCGCGCACGACGGGCTGGCCCGCGCGATCGTCCCGCCGCACACCAGGTTCGACGGCGACGCGTTCATCGCCGCCTCCGCCGGGGATGTCGTCAGCGACCTGGACACCGTGCGCATGCTGGGCGTCGCGGCCGTCGAGAAGGCCATCCGCGACACCGCCCCGACAGGAAAGGGAGCAGCGTCATGAGCCGCGCCGTACTGATCACCGGGGCCTCGGGCGGGATCGGCCGCGCCATCGCGCGCGCCTTCGCCGGGGCCGGGGACCGCGTGGCCGTCCACTATGGAGGCAACCGCTCGGGCGCCGAGGAGACGCTGGCCTCCCTGAACGGATCCGGGCACGCGATCGTGTCCGGCGACCTCGCCTCGCCGCAGGCGCCGCCGGAGATCGTCGCGGCCACCGTCGAAGCGCTCGGCGGGATCGACGTGCTCGTCAACAACGCCGCCCTGATGGTCGCCCACCCGATCGCCGAGGTGACCTATGAGGACTGGCTCGACGCCTGGCGGCGCACGGCGGCGGTGAACCTGCACGGGACCGCGAACCTGTCCTACTGCGCCGCGCGCGAGATGATCGCCCGCAAGACCGCCGGCCGCATCGTCAACATCGGCTCGCGCGGGGCCTTCCGCGGCGAACCGGCGCATCCCGCCTACGGCGCGACGAAGGCGGCCGTGCACGCCATGGCCCAGTCGCTGGCCGTCGCCCTCGCGCCACATGGCATCGGCGTGGCCTCGGTCGCGCCGGGCTTCATCGCCACCGACCGCGTCTCCGCCCGCCTGGACGGTGCGGAAGGGGCCGCGATCCGCGCACAGAGCCCCTTCGGCCGGGTCGGCGAGCCCGGTGAGGTCGCCTCGGCCGTGCTCTGGCTGGCCTCGCCGGATGCGTTGTGGGCCAGCGGAACCGTGCTCGACGTCAACGGGGCCTCATACCTGCGGACCTGAAGGGCGAGCCCGGCCGGACCGATCGCCGGCGGGACCCCGGATGTGAGCGGCGGCCGGTCCAGCGCCTCGCGCGCGGGGCCGGTCTGCCCGCCCGGGCAGTCCTCGCCGCCTCCACCACGTCACGAAAAGGCCGCATCCCGCCACCCCGCGTCACTAGCCTCGGAGCCTCACGACGCCCTGGAGAGCCCATGGACCCGCAAGGCGCGCCCGGCTGGAAGTTCAACCCGCCGCCCGGCTGGCCGACCCCTCCGCCGGGCTGGCGGCCGCCGCCGAACTGGCGGCCCGACCCGTCGCTGCCCCGGCCACCGGAGGAATGGGCGTGGTGGGTCGCCGACGAGCCGGTCACCGGCGCGACACCGGTCCCCGTCGCCGAACCGCTCACCCCGCTCCCCCGCCCGCGACCGTCACCACATCCGCAACCGGCCCACTCTCCCGAACCCCTCACCCCGCGGCCGCCTCGCCACCGCGCCCCCGAGGAGCCCTACCCGGCGCCCACCCCCGAGACCGCCGCCCTCGCCGCGCAGGCCGAGACCCTCCGCCGGGAGGTCGCCGCGCTGAGCTCGCAGCTCATCCAGCTGCGCCGGACGGTCGCCGACACCACCGACATCGCGATGCTCCAGGAGATCGGCGTCTACGAGTACACCCACCCGCTCGACACCGCCGCCGCCTACCAGGAACGCCTCGGGCTGCTGAAGGACCACTACCGCACCCTGGCCCGCGGCGGCCGGGCCGTCGGCCGCGCGACCGGCTTCCACCTCAACAACTCCGCCGCCGAGGGCGAGCGCATGCTCAACGACTTCTCGAAGCTGATGCTGCGCGCGTACAACGCCGAGGCCGACAATCTCGTGCGCGGGATGAAGCCCTTCAAGCTCGCCGCGGCGACCGACCGTCTCAACAAGACCGCCGAGACGATCGCCAAGCTCGGCAAGCGCATGCAGATCTACATCACCACCGAGTACCACCGGGCGCGTGTCGAGGAGCTCTCGCTGACCGCCGACTATCTCAGCCGCAAGGCCGCCGAGCGGGACGCGGAGCGGGAGGCGCGGGCGGAGGCTCGTGAGCGGGAGAAGGCCGAGCGCGAGTTCGAGCGGGAGAAGGCGCGGCTGCGCAAGCAGCGCGACCACAACCTGACGGCGATGGCGAAGCTGGAGGCCAACGGCGACGTGGAGGGCGCGGCGGCGCTGGCCGCCGAGCTCGACCGGATCAACGCCGACATCCAGTCGGTGGAGACCCGGGAGGCCAATGTGCGGACCGGTTATGTCTACGTCATCTCCAACATCGGCGCGTTCGGTGAGCGCATGGTGAAGGTGGGGATGACGCGGCGGCTCGATCCGATGGACCGGGTGCGGGAGCTGGGCGACGCGTCGGTGCCGTTTCGCTTCGACGTGCACGCGCTGGTGTTCAGCTCCGACGCGGTGAGTCTGGAGTCGCGGCTGCACAGGGAGCTCGACGACCGGCGGGTGAACCGGGTCAATGTCCGGCGGGAGTTCTTCCACGCCACGCCCTTGGAGGTGCGGGCGATCCTGGAGCGGTTGAGCGGGGAGCACCTGCTGGAGTTCACCGAGGTCCCCGAGGCCGAGGAGTGGCGGGCGAGCCGGGTCGTCGCCGAGTGAGCGGCGTGCGGGCCGGGCGCGTGGAGCGCCCGGCCTCGCCGGTCAGGCAGTGCGGACGTGCTCGGGGACCGTGGTGGTGAGCACCCATTCGGGGCGCGCCTCGGTGGCCTCTTCGGGTGGGGAGTCCAGCGTCAGCAGGGTTTCGCCGCGCTCCTCGTCCACAATGGCCAGGCGGACGTCGTCGGGCGCGTAGCGCAGGCGCGGCACGGCGTAGACGGCCGTGGCGGGCCTGCCGTCCCAGCGGGCGCTGTAGACGAGGAAGCGCCACTCGCCCTCGTCCCAGTGTTCGCCGAGGTCGGAGTGGAGTGCGGCGGCGGTGTGCCGGTAGACGCCGCTGCGGATGAGCTGGGTGACGGTGGAGTCGAGGGGGATCTCGAAACCGCCGCCGGCCAGCGGGTGGGTGAGCCGGTTGTGCAGGCGGCGCAGGGGAAGCAGCCAGCGGTGGTCCAGTTCGGAGGAGAAGCCGGCGACCAGGAGCGCCTCGGCGGCCAGGACGGCGGCGAAGACGACGGGTGCGTCGGCGGCGGAGGTGTACCAGGCCGTCGACGGCGCCCAGGCGAGCGCGGCGGCGGAGGCGGCGAGCAGGACACCGGCGCGGGCGAAGGCCCGCCGGCCCACGCGTGAGGGTTGGGCGCCCATGCATCCGCAGGAGGAGGTCGGTGCGGCGACCTTGGCGTAGGCGAGGTATCCGAGGAACCCGGCCGACAGGGCGGCGCCGGCGGCGGGTTCGATCCACAGTGGAGGCGGTGCGATGAGCGCCGCGGCGATGAGGAGTTCGAGGACGCCGAGTGCCTTGTAGGCGCCGACGGCGCGGTTCTCGCCGACCAGGCCCGGCAGGGCGGTGCGGCGGGCTTCGGCGGCGGCGAACCTGCTGAACAGTTTGAGCGAACCGGACCACAGCAGCACCCCGCCGATGAGCAGGGGCTGGAGCGCCGCGATCGTGTGCAACATAAGGAATCACCTCACGAAGAGGTGGCCGGGTGGGTACAGCCGACGACCCACCCGGCCACGGATCAGACGGCGGCGTAGACGGTCGAGATGGTGATCTCGTTGGTGTCCGGGTGCCAGGCACCGATCACCTTGACGTGCTTGCCGGCTTCGAGCATGGACATGTCCGAGACGGCGGGGGTGTTGTTGTAGACGGCGGCGGAGCGGCCGTTCTCGACGTGGGCGACGACTCGCTGGCCGTGGTGGTCGAGGTTGAGCGATCCTTTGCCGATGGAGTCGACATGGGCGTTGAGGTTGACGATGTTGACCCACAGGGAGTCGGCGGCGAGGGTGCCGTCGGCCAGCCGGAGGCCGCGGGCGTAGAGGCCGTCGCCGACCTTGACCTCGTCGAAGGTCGTGGGGTTGAGCTTCCAGATGCTGGTTCCGTTCGTGACCCGGATGCTGTGCAGCGATCCGTCCGAGCTGGTCACGAACAAGACGGTGTCGGTGATGCCGGTGATGCGGCCCTCGACGAAGTTCGGGTCGGGGTCGCCGGGCTTGATCTTGGCGCTGGCGCCTTCTGCCGCGAAGACGTCTTCGGGGGACAGGGAGCCGAGGGCGGTGGCTCCGACGATTCCGGCGGCGCCGCCGAGGACGGCGCTGGTGAGCAGCTTGCGTCTGTCCATGGTCTCCGTCCTCAGGTGATCATCGCGGGCAGCAGCCCGGTCGAGAGACTGCCGATCGCGCTGTACGCCGAGGGCGTGAGGTCGATGACCCGGTTGCTTCCGCACACCGAGCCACAGCAGGTCCGCTCACCGCAGAACAGGTCGGTCTGCGGGCCGCAGTCGGCGATCGACGTGGCGATCGCCTTGCCGTTGCAGCGATTGGTCGTGGTGTGCACGTGGCCGCAGGTGCGCCGGGCGAGGTTGTCGCCGCAGCGGTCGGGCCTGGTGATGTCCAGGCACGCCTGTGAAGTGTTGGGCCACGCGTGCTGTCGATTGCCGGAGTGACAGGTGCCGCAGGCGCCGCGGCCGACGGTGCCGCATGGGCCCCAGGCATTACCGCAGCAGAACCAGGAGACCTCGCCGTAGAGGGCCGCCATGGATCCTCCCTTCAATGGGTGGAAGATTCCCCGCCGTGAGGAGCGGGGACCTGGGCGTGATGGCCATCGACGCTGGTCACCATAGTGTCGGCGAAAAGCTACCCAAGTCAATGAGTTCGGCGTAAATTTCCTACCTTGGGGGCAAGATCGTCAGAAAGCGTCCACAGCGGACGGATACATCCTTAGTCGTACCGGGCTCCTTCCCTGGTCGCAGGTCCGTGCGCGCCGACTCGCCCACCCTCGCTCCTTCCGCCGGGCGAGGCGCGGCGGCCGTGTCGCCGGGACGCTGGAGACATGAACACGCGACTGCTCACCGCGCGCGCCGTCACCTGGGGCGGGGCCTTCCTCTTCCTCGCCGCTCCGCTGTACCTGCTGCTGAGCGGGAACGGCGAGGTGAAGACCTCCACTGACCCCGGCGCGCCGACGATGTCGCCGGCGGTGGTCGTGGCGCCGCTGGCGATCGGCCTGGTCCTGACCTGGCTGATCCCGCCGCGCACACCCCGCCTCGAAGCGCCCGTCGTGCGGCCGATGCGCGAGACGTGGTTGATGGTCGCCTCGGCCGTCGCCTTCCCGGTCATCGCGGGCGGGGTCGTCCTGGCGGGCGTCCCCAACGGCGGGTGGTACGCGCTCCTCAAGCTCGGGGTGCTGCTCGCGGTGCCGCTGACCGCGCTGCTCCTCACGCGCGGAAGCGGCCCGCCGAAGCAGCGCTGGCACGGCCTGTGGCGCTGGCTGTGGCCGCTGCCGGCGGTCGCGGTGTGGGCCTACACGGAGTACTTCAGCCCGCTGAGCGGTCCCGCACTCGACCCGGCCGACTACCCCGACCTCGTCGAGACCGCGATCATCGCGACCCTCACCTTCCTGACCGCCTCGGTCCTTGAGGAGGTGTTCTACCGGCGCTGGCTCCAGACGCGGCTGGAAGCACGCCTCGGCACGACCGCCGGCGTCATCCTCGCCTCGCTGCTGTTCGCCGCGATGCACATCCCCACGCACCACCCGCACACCGACCCGGTCGCCAACATCGCCGGCGTCATCGCCTTCCAGGGCCTGTTCGGACTGTTCGTCGGATCCCTGTGGGCCCGCTACCGCAACATCTGGATCGTCATCGCCGTGCACACCGTGACCAACGCCGCCTCGCTCATCCCCCTGTACGTCAGCTGACGTACGGCGAATACGCGCCGCCGCCGATGGTCGCCCGGCTCCGGCGCCCATACGCTCGGCCCATGCCCGCAATCCTCGACCGCACGCTGCTGGTGGACGCGGTGATCGCCGCCGGTCTGGCCACGGCGACGGCGATCACCCAGATACCGGCCTCGGAGAACCAGGGGGTCTTGTTCACCGACCCGGCGGGCTTCATCGTCATCGTCGTGTCCGGCCTGGTGCTGGTGATCCGCCGCAAGTTCCCGCTGACCTGCCTCGGGCTGGTCTTCGCCGGGACGATGCTCTACCTCTGGCTCGGCTTCCCCTACGGCCCGATCTTCCTGCTCATCGCGCTGGCCATCGGGACGGTCGGCTGCGAGACGCCGCCGAAGGTGTCGATACCGGTGACGGCCGTGGTCTTCGCGATGCACACACCGCTGACCATGCAGCCGCAGGGCGATGACGACCCGGCGATGGTCAACATCGCCATCAGCGCGACCTGGCTGATCCTCCCCCTCGTCACCGGCATCGCGTGGCGGCTGGCGAAGCAGGCGCGGGCGAAGGCCTCCCGGGAGGAGCTCGGCCGGCTGGTCTCGGAGGAGCGGCTGCGCATGTCGCGCGAGGTCCACGACGTCGTCGGGCACAGCCTCGCGGTGATCAGCATGCACGCCGGCGTCGCGCTGCACGTCATCGAGCGGCGCGGCGGGCACACGCCCGCCGAGGTCGTCGAGAGCCTGCGGACGATCCGCGCGAGCGGCCAGGAGGCCCTCGACGAACTGCGCGCGACCCTCGCGCCGCCGCCCCGCGAGGAGCCCGGCAAGGCCCCGCCCAGCGGCCTGGACTCCCTGCCCGAAGTGGTGGACAGGCTCTCGAAAGGCGACCTGGAGGTCGCGCTGACGATCGGCGGCGAGCGCGGCCGGATACCGTCCACCGTGGACGCCGCCGGTCTGCGGATCGCGCAGGAGGCGCTGACCAACGTGGTGCGGCATTCGAGGGCCCGGACGGCGGAGGTGTCGGTGATGTACGCGCCGGGCCTGGTCGAGGTCGTCGTCGGCGATGACGGGATCGGCCACGACGGCGGTGCTCGCGGCGGGAGCGGGCTGGCGGGGATGCGCGAACGGGCGTCGGCGCTGGGCGGCGCGCTCGAAGTGGGCGCGGGGCCCTCGGGCGGCTTCGTGGTGCGGGCGCGGCTGCCGTACGGGAAGGTGTAGTGGTGACACCGATCCGGCTCGTGGTCGCCGACGACCAGTCCCTCATCCGGTTGGCGCTGCGCGTGCTCATCGGGGAGGAGGACGACATCGTGCTGGCCGGGGAGGCCGAGGACGGGCAGCGGGCGCTGGAGCTGATCGGGCGGGAGAAGCCCGACGTGGCGCTGCTCGACGTCCGGATGCCGGCGATGGACGGGCTCGACGTGCTGCGGCGGGTGTGCGCGGACCCGGCGCTGTCGGGGACGCGGGTGGTCATCATGACGACCTTCGACATCGACCAGTACGTGTTCGAGGCGCTGTCGGCCGGAGCGGCGGGGTTCGTCACCAAGGACACCGATCCGGCCGAGATCCTGCGGGCGGTGCGTGTCGTGGCGGGCGGCGAGTCGCTGCTGTCACCGGCGGTGACGCGCAAGGTCATCGGGCACTTCCACTCGCGCCCGGGCGAGACGGCGAGGGATCCGCATCCGCGGCTGGGGTCGCTGACCGCGCGTGAGCGCGAGATCCTCGGCTGGGTGGCCACCGGCCGCTCCAACGACGAGATCGCCGAGCGGCTGGTGGTGAGCCCGGCGACGGTGCGGACCCACATCGGACGGTCGATGATGAAGCTCGGGGCCCGCGACCGCGCGCAGCTGGTCGTGTTCGCCTACCGCTCGGGTGTCGAGATCCCCGACTGACCCCGTACACCTGCGGCCGTAGTCCCCGTAGTCACCGGTGCGCACGGCGAATGCCGCAGTGAGGCTGACGACGGAGAGACGCGCGGAAACGAGTCTGGGCACCAGTTGTTCCCGCATACGGAAGGTGCCCCTCATGTCCCTTTGGCAGCGCGTCGCCGCCGCGCCCGGAACCCGCCTCGGCAAGTGGCCGGCGCTGGCGGCCTGGGTCCTGCTCGCCTTCGTCGGGCTGACGCTCGGCGGCGAGCTCGACTCGGTCACCACCGACGAGCAGACCGCCTGGCTTCCCGGTGACGCCGAGTCGACCCGGGCGGTGGCCCTGGCGTCCGCGGAGTTCCCCGACAGCGGCGGTGATCCGCTGATCGTCGTCTACGCCAGGCCGGGCGGCATCACCGACGGCGACACCACGGCCGTCGCCGCCGACCTGGCGGCACTGTCCACTATGGCCCCGGCGGGGAGCGAGGTGCCGCCGCCGATCCCGTCGCAGGACGGCGAGGCCCTCATGATCGTCGTCCCGGTGCCGCCGGAGGCGATCGCCGAGGACAACGTCGAGGCCATCGTCGCCACGGCGAAGGAGGCGGTCGGAAACGGTCTCCCCGCCGGACTCGACGCGCGGCTCACCGGCCCCGTCGCCGCCGAGGCCGACTTCGGCGCCGCCTTCGACGCCGTCGACGGCGCCCTGATGGCGGTCACCGCCGCCGTCGTGGCGCTGCTGCTCCTCATCACCTACCGGTCCCCGCTGCTCCTGCTGCTGCCACTGGGATCGGTGGCGCTGGCGAGCCAGCTGTCGAACGCGATCGTCTACCTGCTCGCCGACACCACCGGCATGGTCGTCAACCCCCAGAACAGCGGGATCCTCACCGTGCTGGTCTTCGGCGTCGGCACCGACTACGCCCTGCTGCTGATCTCGCGCTACCGCGAGGAACTGCGCCGACACCGCGACGCCTACGCGGCCATGCGGGTCGCGCTCCCGCGCAGCCTCCCCGCGATCCTCGCCTCGGGCGCCACGGTCGTCCTGGCCATGCTGGTCCTCGTCTTCGCCGACCTGAACTCCACGTCGAGCCTGGGACCGGTGGCCGCCGTCGGCGTCGCCTGCGGGTTGCTGGCGATGGTCACCCTCCTGCCCGCGCTACTGGTCCTTTGTGGACGCCGGGTGTTCTGGCCGCTGGTACCCGCGTACGACCCCGCACACCAAGGTGAGGCCGCGCCGAACCGGATCTGGTCGGGCGTCGCGCGCTTCGTCCGCGCACGGCCCCGCGCGGTGTGGGTCACCACCGCGCTCGCGCTGGCCGTCCTGACGCTCGGCGCGACGAGCCTGTCGGGCGGGCTCGACCAGAACGACGTCTTCACCACCAAGCCGGACTCGGTGCGGGGACTGGAGCTGCTGGCCGCGCACTACCCGGCCGGTTCAGCCGACCCCGTCGAGGTCTACGTTCCGGCCGCGCAGCGGGCCGCCGCCACGGCCGCCGTCGAGAACACACCCGGCGTCGCCGAACTCCTCGAAGCCGAGGTCTCCGCCGACGGCTCCTGGATCCGCCTGCCGGCCCTCCTCGCCGACGACCCGGGCACGCAGGCCGCCGAGGACGTCGTCCTCGCCCTGCGGGGTGAACTCGACACCGCGGCGCCCGAGGCGCTGGTCGGCGGCACCACCGCGAGCAACCTCGACATCGGCGTGACCATGGACCGCGACCTGGCGCTGGTGATCCCGCTGGTGCTGCTGGTCGTCGGACTCGTCCTCGTCGCGTTGCTGCGGGCGGTCGTGGCGCCGCTGCTGCTCCTGGCCAGCGTCGTGCTGTCCTTCGGCTCCGCCCTCGGCGCGACCGGCCTGATCCTCAAAGCCCTGGGACACCACCGGATCGACGGCACGATGCCGCTCATGGGCTTCCTGTTCCTGGTCGCCCTCGGCGTCGACTACACCATCTTCCTCATGAGCAGGGCCAAGGAGGAGGCCGCCGTCCACGGCCACCGCGAAGGGATGTCGCGGGCGCTGACGGCCACCGGCGGCGTCATCACCAGCGCCGGGATCGTGCTGGCCGCCACCTTCTGCGTCCTGGCGGTCATGCCCGTGGTGTTCATGCTCCAGATCGGCGTCGTCGTCGCCGTCGGCGTCCTGCTCGACACCTTCGTCGTGCGCTCGCTGCTGGTCCCCGCGCTGTCCCTCGACGTCGGCCGCGCGACCTGGTGGCCGGGCCGCCTGGCACGGCGGCGGGCCGTCGCACCGGAGACGCGCGAACCGGTCCGGGCGGGCTGAGCATGCCGAGCGGCCGTCGGAGAGCCTTCCGGCGGCCGCGTTCAGACGCTCCTGCCTCGGCGGACACGAGGTGGCACGAAAAAGGGAGAGCAGTGCTCTTGACAGAGAGCACCGCTTCGGGTTGACTGCTCTTAACAGAGAGCACCGCTCACTGAAACGTTTTCCGAGGAGCCCTTGATGTCCACCACCCCCGCCCCGGCCTCCCGCCTCACCACCCGACTCGGCGCGGCCGCCGTCGCCGCCGGTGGTGTCCTCTTCGCCGGATACCAGATCCTGCGCCCCTACGCCGACGAGACGAAGTTCGAGGGGCTCCAGGCGATGGCCTCCAACGCCTGGATCGCCGCCCACCTCTACGCCTGCGCCACCTTCCTGCTGCTGCCCTTCGCCTTCTACGCGCTGCGGCCGCTGGTCGGGCACACCAGGCTCGCCTCGGCGGCCGTTGTCACCGCGTGGCTCGGCGCGGGCCTGACGATCGTCTACTACGGCGCCGAGATCTTCGGGGTGCACGCGATGGCCGTCCGGGGCGTCGAGACGAACGACGTGACGATGCTCGACTCGGTCGAGGCCTTCCGCTACCACCCCGCCGCGATGACGATCTTCGCCGCCGGACTGCTCCTGCTCGGCGTCAGCGGCGTCCTGGCTGCCATCGCGATCGCCCGCTCCGGCTCCTTCGCGAAGTGGACCGGCTGGCCCCTGGCGATCGGACTTGCCCTCCTGCTCCCGCAGTTCTTCACTCCCCCGGCCGGCCGCATGGCCCACGGCGTTCTCCTCGCGATCGGCGCGATCGCGGTGGGCGCGGCGATGTGGCGGTCGAAGAAGTCCTAGGCGGCCCGCCGAGGCGCCGAGTCCGAGCACCCGCTCGCACTCGGCGCCTCGGTCCGTTCCGGTGACGGCCTGTCGCGGCCGGCTAGCAGCAGCTCTTGGGGTAGACCCAGGTCTCGTGACCCGCGCAGATGTAGCGGTGCGCCACGCACGCGTGGCACGAGCACGTGTTGGACGGCGCGATGCAGTAGGAGCCGTTGAAATAGCACTGCTCGGCAGAGGCTGTCGAGCTCGGCACGATCCGCGCGAGCAGTCTGTCGCTGATGCGTTCGAAGGTTCGCAGCATGGCTGGCCCTTTCCGATTGTCGGTCAGGGCCAGGATGCCCACTGGGGCGCCGGGAAACCTTGCACCGACCTTGAGCAGGCCTGAAACGCCAGCGTGGCCGGACGATCGACTCCACGGTTTCCCGAACTGTCGTCAGGGACGCCTTCCCAGGACGCAGAACTCATTTCCCTCCGGGTCGGCGAACACGACCCAGCCCGAACCGTCGTCCTCACGGCGGTCGGCGACCACCGAGGCGCCGAGCCCGAGCACCCGCTCGCACTCGGCGTCGCGGTCCGTTCCGGCCTGAAGGCAGACGTGCACGCGGTTCTTCACCGTCTTCTGCTCCGGCACGCGTTCGAAGTAGAACGTCGGGCCGCCGGGGCGGTTGACACTGGCGACCGGATCGCCCGGATTGTCGTCATCGTCCAGCGGAAGTCCGAGGACCTCGCTCCAGAACGTCGCGATGGTGAAGGCGTCCTCGCAGTCGAAGGCGATGTTCTGCACGGTGAGCGCCATGATGCCTCCAGGGGCTGATTCCACGTCGCCGTCCAGGAAAGCACAGGTACCGTCGGTTCGTCGCCCGGACATCGAACCCCGTCGAGGCCTGTTGTTAGACTCGCCGCCTGTTCGGCACAGACGGGGCGCACCAAGGCATCGCGGGCGAGTGCAGTGGAGGACGCCAATGAACGACCACCGCATCGCCGTGATCGGCATGTCCGCCCGCATGCCCGGCGCTGATTCCGTCGAGGAGTTCTGGCAGCGTGCGCTGGCCGGAGCCGTCGACGTGCATCGCTTCACCGAGGCCGAACTGCGGGCCGCCGGGCTCGCGCCCGGACTGCGCGCCGCGGCCGCCGGACTCGGCGACATCGCCGCCTTCGACGCCTCCTTCTTCGGGCTGAGCGCCGAGCGGGCCGCGCGGACCGACCCGCAGCACCGCATCTTCTACGAGGTCGCCCATCACGCGCTGGAGGACGCCGGTTACGCCGGTGGTTCGCCGCGCACCGGCCTCTACGCCGGCGGGGGCTACGACCTGCACTCCCTGCACGGATACCTGCGCCACCAGCTTGGCGAGGCCGCCGAGGAGGTCACCGGCGACCGCGAGACGAGCCTGCAACTGGCCGCCGACAACGCATCCGGGCAGCTCGCCGCGCAGACCGCCGAGCTGCTGGGCATGTCCGGGCCCGCCGTCGGCGTGCAGACCGGGTCCTCAACGGGTCTGGTCGCCGTCCGCCTGGCGGTCGCCGCGCTGCTCAACGGCGAGGTCGATCTGGCGCTGGCCGGCGCGAGCGCCGTGCACGTGCCGCAGGTGCTGGGTTTCGAGCCCGGCAAGGAGAACGGTCTGTCGCCGACCGGTGTGTGCCGCGCGTTCGACGCCGAGTCGAACGGGACGGCCGTGGGCAACGGCGTCGCGGCGGTAGTACTGAAACGGCTCGACGAGGCGCTGTCGGACGGCGACCGGATCCACGCGGTGATCCTCGGCGCGGGGACGTCGGTGCGGCGCGCGCTGTCGGCGGCCGAGATCGGCTCGGTGGACCTGGGTTACCTGGAGGCGCACGGGACCGGCGACCCGGCCGAGGACCGCGCCGAGTTCGCCGCCCTGACCGCCGCGCTGCGGGAGGACACCGACGAGACCGGGTTCTGCGCGCTGGGCAGCGCCAAGCCCGCGATCGGGCACCTCGACGCAGCCGCCGGCCTCGCCGCGTTCGTGCGGGCGGTATGCGCGGTCCGGTCGGGCGTGATCCCGCCGCTGGCCAACCACACCGCGCCGGACCCGGCACTGTCCATCGAGGACAGTCCGTTCCGGATTCCCGAGCAGGCCGTGGCATGGCCGTCCGTGGTCGGTCCCCGCATCGCCGGCGTGAACGCCGTCGGCACGGGCGGCGCCGACGCTCACGTCATCCTCGCGCAGCCACCACAAGTCCGGCGTGGCACCACTCTCTCCCCGGCAGCGCCGCACGTCCCCGGCCTGCTGCCCATCTCCGCCGAACACCCCGAAGCCCTCCGCGACCTCGCGGGCGCCTACGCCGCGAGGCTTCGCCAGTCGCCCGCGCCCCGGCTCGCCGACGTCGTGGTCACCGCCGCGCTCGGCCGCCGCCGCTCCCGGCACCGGCTGGTCGCCTACGGCGAGACCGCTCCCGCCCTGGCCGACGCGCTCGACGCCTACCTGTCGGGCACCCGCTCGGAGCACTACAGCGCCTACCAGGCAAGCGATTCGGTGCATCCGCTGTTCGCCTTCAGCGGCCTCGCCGAACCCGGCCCGACGGCCACCAAGGCGCTCTACGACCGGTGTGCGCACTTCCGCGAGATCGTCGACGAGGCCAGCGCCCGCCACCACAAGCTCAGCGGAACTTCTTTGACGCCGACGCTGCTCGGTGAGACCGAGACGGTGCCGGCGATCGCGCTGTCGGCGCAGTTCGCCGCGCAGGCCGCGATGACCGCCCTGTGGCGGCATCTGGGCGTGCACCCGAGCCTCGTCCTCGGCCACGGAGCCGGCGAGTTCGCCGCCCTGCACGCCGTCGGGGCCATGTCGCTGGCCGACGGTGTGCGGCTGGCCGCGGGATTCTCCGCACTCGTCGAGCAGGAGACGCCCGCCGGCGGGATGGTCGCCGTCCTCGCCGACCGCGCCACCGTCGACACCGTCATGGCCGCGTGCCCCGGCATCACGCTCGCGATCGTCAACGGGCCCGAGAACCACGTGCTGGCAGGAGGTGCGGGCGTCGTCGACAAGGCCTGCCGCCTCGCCAAGGCCCTCGACCTGCGCTGGCAGCGGCTCCCGGTGACCCGCGCGTACCACTCCGCGCAGCTCGAACCGGTCCGCGGCGCGCTGCTGGCGCTGGCCGAGTCTGTCGACTGGAAGCCCGCCGCCGTCCCGTTCGTGAGCGGTCTCGACGGGCAACGGCATCCGGCGGGCTGGGAGCCGGGCGCCGACTACATCGTCGAGCAGGCACTGAGTCCGGTGCGCTTCGACAGCGTCCTCGGCCATGTCGCCGCCGCCGAGGACGCGATCCTGCTGGAGATCGGGCCGCAGCCGGCGCTGACGCGACTCGCGCGCAGCGCCATCGCCGGCCTCCCGACGATCTCCAGCGGCCGCGAGGGCACCGAGGTCGATCCCTTCCACCGCGCCATCGGCGAGCTGCACTGCGCCGGCGTCAGCGTCGACTGGAGCGCCCTGATCGAGGAGACCGACGGCAGGCGCGTCGACCTGCCGCTCTACCCCTTCCGCCGGGACCGGCACTGGGCCGGGAACGCCGCCCCCACACCGATCCCGACGGTTCCGATCACGGTGTCCCCCGTGACGCCTTCCGTCGTCGCGATCGCCGAGCCGACACGGCGCCCAGGCCCGTCCACCACCGTCGCACCGTCCACAGGAGACCGTCACATGCCAGGCACCCCGGTGAACCGCACCGAGGACCCCGCCCCCGTCACCGACGGTTCGCAGGAGGCAGCGGTGTTCGCCGCGACGCCCTCGACGGAGCAGTACTCCCCCTACGCCTTCACCGACGCGCCCGGAGACCTCATTCCCGGCGGGTACAGCCCCGACGGAGGCGGCGGCGGGCACCGCGCCCTCGCCGAGGCCATCCACCTGGCCGCCGAGGCCGCCGCGTCGGCCGCGCGGGCCGCCGAGCACCTCGCCGTGCAGATCCCGCGCCGGCCGTCGGGAGCGGGCCGCCCGGCCAGCAGCCCCGAGTTCGGGCTGTGCTTCCTGGGCCTGCACGCCGACACCGCCACGCGCGGCTACCGCTTCCTGCGCGAGACCGCCGAGTTCGCCGACGCCCAGGGCTTCGCCACGCTCTGGCTGCCCGGCCGGCAGTCCACCCCCTACGCCGGGCCGTTCCCGAGCACCGTCGTGCTCGCCGCCGCCCTGGCCGCCGACACCTCCTCGGTGCGGTTGCACGCCACCGACCTGGCCCTGCCCGCGCACGACACCGTGCGGCTCGCCGAGGAATGGTCCATGGTGGACAGCCTGTCGGCCGGCCGGATCGCCCTGACCCTCGGCGCCGACGGCCCGCCGGCCGACTTCACCCCCGATACCTATCAGGACCGGCACGACAGCTTCGACCGCCGCGTCGAGGAACTGCGCGCCTTCTGGCAGGGCACGCCGGTGCGCCGGTTCATCGGCGACGGGTCCGAAGTGGACATCCACCTGCATCCCCGGCCCGTACAGGAGAAGGCGCCGCTTCACCTGTCGGCCGTCGCCACCGCCGACTTCGAACGGGCGGCCCGCCTCGGGCTCCCGGTCGTCACCAACCTGATCTCGCAGGACCTGGAGACGCTGCGCGCGCACCTGTCGGCCTACCGCGCCGAGTGCGCCGACCCGCACGTCACCGTGCTGCTGCACACCCACCTCGCCGGAGATCTCGGCACCGCCCGGCGGGAGGCCTTCGGGCCGCTCGCGCGGCACATGCGCTCGGCGCCCGCGCTGTTCGCGCGCTTGATGGAAAGCCTCGACCTGCCCGCCGACGGGGATCCCGAGCAGCTGTTCCAGCGGGCCTATGACCGCTTCTGCGACACCCGCGCGCTGATCGGGACGGCGGCGTCGGTGACGCCGCTGATCGAGGAGCTGCGCGAACTCGGCGTCGACGAGATCGGCGCGATCGTCGACTTCGGGCTGGACGCCGACGGTGTGCGCTCGGGGCTCGAACTGCTGGCGGGCGTGCGCGGCGAGTTCGCGGCGGCCAAGGCCGTCGAGGCCGGCGACGTGTGGGGCACGCCGGAGAAGGACGCGGCGGGGCAGGTCGACGGCGACGTGGACCACCGCGTGGCGCGCGAGGTTCGCGGCGGGGACGGTGCGGCCGGCGCCGAGGTGCGGCTTCCGGCGGCCAGGCTCGGGGCGGGGCACGCCGAAGAGCTGGCGAGCGGCGTCGAGGGCGGGGACGGGGACGGCTCCGAGAGGGCCCCGCGCGACAACCGCGCGACCGCGGACACCATTCGACGCGCGCGGGACGAGCGCGCGATGCACGACGCCGGAAGCCCGCGGGACGAGCGCGCGACGCAAGACGCCGAACGCACGCGAGACGAGCACGCGGGCGCCCGCCTGAACGGCCGGACCACCGGCGACGCGAGGTCTGCGGGCCACGCCGCACCCTCACAAGCGGCTCGGACGGAACCCTCCCACCCAGGGGGGCCAGCCTCCACTGACAAGTCAACCCCGTCAGGCGTCGGCGAGCGAGCGCTTCGAAACGCGCCTGTGGATAACCCACCGGTTGTGGACAACGCCGACGCGGATACCGCCGACGCGGACGCCGCCGAGGCACCCGCCCCGGCGAATTCCCACCGGGTCGACATGTCCGCGCTGCCGAAGCGGCCCGCGCGGCAGGCCGAGGACGGCAGGCCGTCCGGGATCGCCGCGGCGGTCTTCGAGGTGCCCGCCGACGAGGCGGGACCGGCGAGCGCCGGGCTGTTCCAGCGCCAGGTCGCGCGGGCGGAGGCGCCGGCGACAGGGCCCGAAGAGTCGGCGCCGAACCCGGCCGAGCCGCTCGGACGGCGCCGGCGGCAGGCACCGGAGGATCCGGCGGATCGAAACGTCACGGACGCCCCGCAGGACGAGGCCACCGCCGCCGAGGCCCGACCCGAGGTCATCACCGCGTCCGACTGGGCGGCACCCGCAGCGTCACGCCGTCGCGCGCCGGAGCAGGGCACCGCCGAACCGGCGCACCCCCAGCCGCAGCCGGGCACAGACGTCGCGGGTCAGGAGCACCGCGCGCCGGGGCAGGCCGTCGCCGCGCCGCCGCACGGGCGGCCGGGCACGGCCATCCCGGCCCAGGCCGCCGAGGAACCGTCCGCGGAGCCGGCTCCCGCCGTGCCCGCGAACCCTCCCCCCGCCACTCCCGTCGCCATGCCCACGAGCCCATCCCGCGATATTCCCGATACCCCGCCCGCGAGCCCTTCCCGCGCCACCCCCGTCGCCGAGGCTCCGCCCGCCCACGAGGCACACCCGCCCCGTCGGACGGACCGCTCGGACCGCCCCGCCGAGACCGAGAGCCCCGCCCTGCCCTCTGCCTGGCAGCGCCGCTCGGCGTTCGACCAGACCGCCCGACCCCAGCCGGTCGAGCCGCCGCAGGCCGCACAAGCCGCGCCCCAGCCGGCCCCCGAGCGCCCGCAGGCCCCGCAACCCGCGCAGGCCCCGCCGACCGCCCCCCAGCCCGCCGCCCCCGAACCCCCCGAGCGCCCAGAGCAGCTCGCTCCCCAACCTCCCGTCCCCCAGGTCCCCCAGCAGCGCCGCCCCGACGACGAACCCGCCACCACCCCCATCCCGATCCCCATCCCCGACTACTGGCCCCACGTCCTCGCCCCGCCCCTCCCCGTCGTCGCGATGCCCGCCGACCGGAACCGCTCCGCCGCCCCCATCGCCGCCCGCGCCTTCGAGGACACGCTCCTCGCCCCGAAGCTCGCCGCCGCCCTCCGTGCGATCGGCGACCCGACGACCGCCCAGCCCGCCGCCGGCCGCGACGCGATCGTCGCGCTCATCGCCGGCGTCGCCGTGACGGTCCGGCGCTTCTCCGGCCAAGACGACCTCGTCCTCGGCGTCCCCGGCGGCCTGCCGCTGCGCGTGGACCTGTCGGGCGACCCGGCGTTCGGCGACGTCCTCGCCCGCGTCGCGACGGGGCTGCGGGACGTCGCCGCGAACGCGAGCACCGCGCCCGAGGGCTTCGAGTTCCAGGTCGCGGTCGGCTTCTCGGCCCCGTCGGTCGAGGTGGCGTGGGAGTTCGCCGACCAGGGCGAGGCGATCGTGTGCCGGGTCGGGTACGCCACCGCGATCTTCGACGCCGGCAGCGCCCGGCGCTTCGGCCGCTACCTGCGCGACATCCTCACCGCCGCGACGGAGGACCCGGCGCAGAGCCTGTCCCAGCTGGACGACCTCTCCGACGACGACATGGGCGCCCTCGACCACTGGCATCGCGGGCCGCAGGCCGACCCGGCCGGCGTGACCGTCGACGAGCTGTTCGCGGCCTTCGCGGCGCGCACCCCGCAGGCGACCGCGGCCTCCTGCGGCCGCGACTCGCTCACCTACGCGACCCTCGACGCGCTGGCCAACCAGCTGGCGCACCAGCTCCGCTCGCTCGGCGTCGGACCGTCCGATGTGGTCGGTGTGCTGATGCCGCAGGATCTGCGGCTCGTCGTCACGCTCGTCGCGGTGATGAAGGCCGGTGCGGCCTACCTGCCGCTCGATCCGGCCAGCGGGCCGGAGACGATCGCCCGCATCCTCGCCGACAGCCGCGCGAAGCTCACCGTCGTCGAGCAGGGCCTGAGCACGATGCTCCCCGAGGGCGCGGCGCGCCTGCACCCGAGCCCGGCCGAGCTCGACACCTTCCCGGGCAGCGCGCCCGACCGGCTCACCACGCCGGAGTCG
The DNA here is from genome assembly GCF_040655735.1 of Phytomonospora sp. NPDC050363. Taxonomy (NCBI): domain Bacteria; kingdom Bacillati; phylum Actinomycetota; class Actinomycetes; order Micromonosporales; family Micromonosporaceae; genus Phytomonospora; species Phytomonospora sp. NPDC050363. The sequence goes on along the minus strand of NZ_JBFAKK010000002.1, from coordinate 587,119 downwards.
GCCTGCTACGTCCTCTACGACCCCCGGCGGCGCGGCCCCGGCGTGGTCGTCAGCCACCGCAGCCTGTCGAACATGTGCGGCTGGTTCCGCCGCCGCTTCCGGCTCGTCACCGAGGACCGGTCCGCCGCCGTGGCCGGGCCGGGCACCGACGCGTCGGTGCTGGAGATCTGGCCCGCGCTGACCTCCGGCGCCTCGATCGTCATGGGCGGCGAGGACCTGCCCCGCGAGGCACCCGTGCTCGCCGAGTGGCTCGCCTTCGCCAAGACCACGATCGCGGTGCTGCCGACCGGCGTCGGCGAGCACCTGCTGAGCCTGCCCGCGCAGTCGCAGCCGCAGGAGCTGCGGACGCTGATCGTCGGCGGGGAACCTCTGTACCGCAGGCCTTCGGGCGAGCTGCCCTACGAGGTCGTCAACGCCTACGGCCCGACTGAGGCGACGGTGCTGGTGACCAGTCACACGGTGACGTCGGAGGGTTCGGGCGGGGTGCCGATTGGCACGCCGATCGACAACACGCGCCTCTACGTCCTCGACGGCGCCGGCCGGCCGCTGCCGGTCGGCGTGCCCGGGGAGCTCTACATCGCCGGCGACTGCCTGGCCTCGGGCTACCTCAACACCGCGTCGCTGACGGCGCAGCGTTTCCCCGTCGACGGCGCGGGTCAGCGCTACTACCGCACCGGGGATCTGGCTCGCTGGACCAACGACGGCGTCCTGGAGTACTGCGGGAAGACCGCCGACCAGGTTCCGCTGGCCGGGCACAAGGTCGACCCGGCGGCCGTCGCGGGCGTCCTGCGGGCGCAGGCCGGTGTCGCCGACGCCGCCGTCCTGGCATTGCGCGGACCGGACGGGTCGCCGTATCTCGCGGCGTTCCTGGTCGTTGAAGAAGGGGCGGCACCCGTCGAGGAGCTGGCGGCGCTGTTCCCCGCCTACGCGGCTCCCCGAACGTGGACCGCGCTCGGTGAACTGCCGCGCGACGCGGCCGGCGGGGTGGACCGCACCGCGCTGCTCTCCCATGCCCCGGCGTTGTCCACAGGAGACGCTGAGTCACCTCGGAATCCAGCGGACGAATCACCGCCAATCCCCACGAAAGACCCCGCAATAGCGCCCGAACCTGTGGATAAACCTGTGGACGAAGCTCTCGAAGGACGGCTCAACACCGTCCAGGAGGGCATGACCGGCTTCTTCGACCAGTTCGGCGCCGCGCTCAATATTCCCGTCCACGTCGACCTGTCCGGGCGGCTCGATCCCGGCGCCCTCAAGGACGCCTTCACCGCGCTGACCGTCCGGCACCACTCGCTGCGCAGCCGCTTCGCCGAAGACGGCGGCGAGTGGTACCAGGAAGTCCTCGACGACCGCGAACCGCGCCTGAAGATGCTCGACCTGACCGCCCTCGCCGAGGCCCAGCGCCCCGAACGGGCGCAGGCGCACGCCGAGGAGGCCCGCACCGAGCTCTTCGACCTCGACGCCGGGCACGCCTGGCGCGGAGTCCTGATCAGACTGTCCGAACAGGACTGGCGGCTGATCCTGGTCTTCCACCACCTCCTCATCGACGACTGGGCGCGCGCCCTGTTCCTCACCGAACTCGCCGAGCTGTACAACGCCGCCGTCGAGCGGCGCCCGGCCCGCCTTCCGCGGGCCACGCAGGCGATCGCGCACGCCGCGACCGAGCCCGAACCCGACCGGGAGCGGCGCCTCACCTACTGGCTGGACCGCCTCGACGGCATCCCGCTGGGCGCCGCGCTCCCCTACGACCGCCCCGGCGGCCGCGACAACCGGCGCGCGTTCGCCGAGGTCGCCCTGCCGTCCACAGTGGTCGACGCGGCCGGCGAGCTCGCCGAACGGCAGGAGACCACGCCTTACGCGGTCTACGCCTCCGCGCTCGGCGTGTTCCTCTCGCGCCTGGCCGGTACCGAGCACCTGCTGCTGCGCACCCAGTGCGTGCTGCGCGACGAGCCGGGCACCGAGACGGTGATGGCGAGCATGTCGCTGTCGGGCGCCCTCGAACTCGACCTCGGCGGCGACGTCGACTTCGCCTCGCTGGTCGAGCGCACCGGTGACGACCACGCCGACGGCACCGCCCGCCACGTCGTCTTCCCCGCCCTGCTCGACGCCCTGGCCGAGCAGCGCGGACCCGAGATGGGCGGCGACTTCCCGCAGTTCCTGTTCCCCGGCTCGACGGTCTCCGCGCTCGGCTTCGACGGTGTCGAGGCGAGCTTCGAGGCCGAGCCGATCCACATGGTCCCCGGCACTATCTTCATGTGCGTGCCCGGCGGCGACGGGTGGCGCCTGGTGCTCCAGTACTCGCCCGGTCAGCTCGACGAGGAGACCGCCGCGAGCTGGATCGAGACCTACGCGACGGTGCTGGAGCAACTCTGCGCGGATCCGGATACGCCGATCGGCGACCTGTAACCTGACCTGTGAACCTACGACCGCAGGAGTTTGAGAACCGTGGCCAATCCGTCCTTCGACATCGTCAGCAAACTCGACATGCAGGAACTGGACAACGCGATCAACCAGACCGCGAAGGAACTGTCCACCCGCTTCGACTTCCGGGGCGTCAACGCCTCCATCGAGCGTGCCGGTGACGAGGCGGCCACCCTCACCGCCGACACCGACGACCGGGTGAAGGCCGCGCTGGACGTGTTCAAGGACAAGCTGATCAAGCGCGACATCTCGCTGAAGGCCCTTGAGGCCGGCGAGCCGCGCGCCTCGGGCAAGGTCTACAAGATCGACTGCACCTTCACCGTCGGCATCGCGCAGGACATCGCCAAGAAGATCAACAAGAAGATCCGCGACGAGGGCCCCAAGGGCGTCCAGGCGCAGATCCAGGGCGACCAGATCCGCGTGACCGGCAAGAAGCTCGACGACCTCCAGGCCGTCATCGCGCTGCTCAAGGGCGCCGACGACGTCGAGGTTCCGCTGCAGTTCACCAACTACCGCTGACCTTGCCGACGGCACCGCCACGAGACGCCGATGGGGCGGGAGATCTGAGCGGCGGGTCCACTGTGGGGGTTCGGTCTTCCGGTCCCTTGACGCTTCACGGGTTCCCGCCGACCGCGGCGATGCGGGCGAGCAGTTCGGCGACGTCGGCTCCGTCGGCGGCGGCCTTCCGTGCGATCCCGGCCGCCGACTCGACGCGCCCCAGGTCGAGCGCGGCCCGCGCCAGTTCGCAGCGGATGCCTCCCCGGGTCCGCAGGTAGCCGATCTCGGTGGTGACGGCGACGGCCTCGTTCAGGGGCGCGATCGCCTCGTGCGGCCGACCCATCGCACGCAGGGTCTGGCCGAGGGTCAGCAGCGCCGTCATCGTCCGCTGCGGCTGACGCAGCCGCCTCGTGCCGGCCAGCGCCTCGACGATGATGCCGTGGGCCTCCTCGGCGCGGCCATCGAGGGTGAGGCCCTCGGCCAGCGAGACGAGCATGAACAGCTCCTCGGGCCGGTCCCCGACCAGGCCGAGGATCCCGGCCGCTTGCGTGCCCCGCCGGATTCCGGCCGCGCGCCACTCGTCGTCCCGCATCTCCACGATGGCCAGGGCACCGAGGGCACGGCCCTCACCGCACAGGTCTCCGCCCGCTCGCATCACCGGCGCCGCGCGGACGAACCACGACCGCGCCGCCTCCGCTCCGGCGGCGAAGTACTCGAAGACCCCGCGTTCCTTCAGGGCCCAGCCTGTCTGGGCCAGAACCGCGGGATCGTCCTGGGGCAGCGACGCCAGCGTCGCCAGCGCCCAGTCCGAGGTGGCCCGGACGGCCCAGTGGTGGTGGCACAGGCGCGCGCTCTCGGCCAGCTGGACGGCGGCCGCGGCGGCGCGCAGCAGGTCGCCCCGGGCGAGGAAGTGGCGGCGGGCGCGTCCGGCCGACAGCAGGGCGGTGGCCTCGTGCCGGTGGGCGCGCGACGACCGGGAGCGGGCGAGGTCGAGGAAGGCGCGGGCCCCGGCGTCCTCGACACGGCCCAGCGCGCCTTCGAGGAGCGCGATGGCGTCGTGCGCGGAGCCGCTGAGGTCGAGGTGGTTGACCAGCGTGCAGGTCACCCGCCAGGCGAGCTCGCCGCCGGCTCGCGCGATGATCCCGAGGAGCAGTTCGCGCTCCTCGGCGAACCATCCGCGGGGATTGCCGCCGACTGCGGCGAGGCTGCTTTCCTCGGGTTTCGGCGCCCAGCCGGGCAGCTCGGGGGACGGGTAGTAGCGGTAGCCGAGCGCGTCGTCGGCGTGATGCGCCAGCACCAGCATTAATTCGTACGCGCGCCCCAACGCCTCCCCGCCGTCCCCCGCGTCCTCCCGCGCCCGTTCCCGCGCGTACAACCGCACCAGGTCGTGCATCACGTACCGCAGCCCCAACCCCTCGGCCGCCTCCGCCGGCCGGAGCAGCTGCGCGTCCAGCAGCTCGTCGAGCACGCCCTCAGCCTCGAACAGGTCGGTCTCCAGCAGTGCCGCCGCCGCCTCGGCGCCGAACCTCGGCGTCGGCAGCAGCGCCGCGAGGCGCAGCAGCCTGGCGGCGCGTTCTCCGAGGTCGCGGTAGCTGTGGTCGATGCTGCTGCGGACTTGGCCGTCGTCGTCGGCGAGCTCGTCGAGGCGGGCCCGCTCGTCGCCGAGGCGGGCGAGGAGGGCGCCGAGTTCGCCGCCCGACATGCGGGCGGCGCGGGCGCCGAGGATGCGCAGGGCCAGGGGGTGGCGGCCGGCGAGGTCGGCGAGCCGGTCGAGGGCGGCGGGGTCGGTGGCGGGGCCGCCGGTTCGGCGGATCCCGGCGAGCAGCCCGGCGGCCTCGGGTGGGGTGAGCACGTCGAGTTCGACGACGAAGGCACCGTCGAGGCCGGCGAGGAGCCTGCGGCTGGTGACCAGGGCGGCGCTGGCGGCGTTGACGGGCAGGAGGGGCCTGACCTGGGCCTCGCTGGCGGCGTTGTCGAGGACGAGGAGCACCCGCCGCCCGGCCATCACCGAGCGGTAGACGCCGAGGCGCGCGTCGGGGTCGTCGGGGACGGCCTGCCCGGCGACGCCGAGGGCGTGCAGCAGGTCGCCCATGACGGCGTGGGGGTCTTTCGGCTCGTCGTCGAAGCCGCGCAGGTCGACGAAGAACCCGCCGTCGGCGAACAGCCCGGCGTGGCGGTGGGCGGTGCGGACGGCGAAGCTGGTCTTGCCGATCCCGCCGAGGCCGGCGATGACGATGGTCGCCGGGTCGCGGTGGTCGGGGTTGCCGCGCAGGATCCCCGCGACGTGCTCGGCCTCGGCGTCGCGGCCGATGAAGTCCCCGAGCTCGGCGGGGAGGCGTCCCGGCGACGGGGGCACGGCGGCGGGTTCGGCGCGGCCGAAGGTCCAGGCGCGCACGGCGTCGACGGCGGGCTGGAGGTCGCCGCGCAGGATCGCGCGTTCGAGGTCGCCGAGTTCGGGTCCGAGCGCCGTGCCGAGTTCGCGCTGGTGGAGTTCGCGGGCGGCAAGGTGCGCCTCCAGGGCTTCTGCGGGCCTGCCGCGCACGGCGAGCGCGAGGATCAGCAGGTACCAGAAGCGCTGGTGGTAGGGGTGTTCGGCGGTGAGGCGGCGCAGTTCGGCGACGGGCGCGGCGCGGTCGCCGAGGACGACCTCGGCGGCCTGGGTGAGTTCCACGACGGCGATGTGCTCGGCGGCGGCGGTGTCGGCGTGGCGGCGGGCGGTCCCGGTGTCGAGGCCGTCCCAGGCGTGGCCGCGCCACACGGCGAGGGCCGCGCGGCCGGTGGCGAGGGCGGCGGGCCACTCCCCGGCGGCGGCCCGGCCGGTGGCGGTCGCGGCGAGTTCGCGGAAGACGCGGATGTCGACGCGCGCGTGGGCGGGGAGGTCGAGGACGTAGCCGCCGTCGGCGGTGCGGAGCCTGCCGTCGAGACCGGCGTCGGACAGGGCCGAGCGGAGGCGGTGGACGGCGATCTGGAGCTGGTTGGCCGCCGTCTTCGGCGGGGCGGTCCCCCAGACGAGGGCGATGAGCTCGCCCGACTGCACGACGCGGCCCTCGTTGAGCAGCAGCGCCGACAGCAGGCCGCGGGTGCGCTTGCCCGTGAGGGCGGCGCGTTGCCCGTCGACGACGATTTCGGCGGCGCCCAGTACGCGGAATTCGACGTCCATCGCCTCTAAGATCGCCTCAACGGTCGGGTGCGGAATCCTCGATGGTATCGCTACCACGGGTGCCGCGGACGCCTCAGAACAGAGTGTCCTGCTCGGGCGCGGGGGCGCGGCCGAGGTCCAGAAGGGACACGTCGACGCCGTCGAGTGGCGCGCCGCCGCCGTCGGCGATGGTCCGCCCGGCGAGCAGCCGCAGGTCGACCAGGAGCGTGCCGCCGTCGGTGTCGAGGACCGCGTCGCGTCCGGCGAGGCAGCGCAGCACCCCGGTGAGGCAGGCGTCGTATTCGATGTCGGTGACCTCGCGCTCGGGTCTTCCCGCACCGGTCAGGCCGTAGGTGTCGCGCAGGTCGGTGACCTTGAGGTCCTCGACGGTCAGCTCGCCGGCCCCCGCGACGATCGGCGCGAGCCGGCGGTGGGCCTCGGCGAGCTCGGTCCCGGCCGCGTAGGAGGGGTGCCAGCGCCCGCGGGCCTTGGTGCGGTGCCGCAGGCGCTCGGTGGCGATCTTCGTCGCCGACGCGGCCAGTTCGGCGCGCCGGATCGGGCGCAGCGGCCCGGTCGCCAGCCACGTGTAGGCCAGCGCCGCCTGCTCGGTGAGGCGGTTGGTGCCGCGTTCGAGGGCGGTGAGGCCGACCTTGACCAGCCCCGGCCCGAAGTAGGCGAGGTAGAGGCGGAACTCGCGCGGGTCGTCGAGCGCCTGCCCGCGGGCCAGCGCCTTGCCGGGGTCGGTGCGTTCGCACGGGTCGCACTGGGCGGCCGTGCGGGCCGTCGGCAGGACACGCTGGTTGGGGCAGCCGACGCGGCGGCCGAGGTTGGGGATCCACACGCCGATGCAGCGGCGGACCCCGGGCAGCCGCCACGACACGCGCTCCCCGAGCTGGAGCGGCACGTGCGCGTCGGTCCCTTCGGGGGAGGTGAAGCACAGGCTCGCGCGACCGTCGGCCCAGCTCACGCCGGTGTGCGGCCAGTCGGGCAAGGGCATGCGGGCTCCTCCGTCGGGGGGGAGTCAGTCTAGGTCGCCGGGTTTCAGGTGATGATGCCCGCCCGGACGGCGATGATGACGGCGTGCGCCCTGTTTCGGGCACCGAGCCGCCGGTACAGGTGGGTCGCGTGGGACCGGACGGTCTCGGTGGTCAGCCCGAGCTGCACGGCGATGTCGGTGAGCGCGGCGCCCGAGGCGAGCCCGGTGAGCACTTCCTTCTGCCTGCGGGTCAGCGGCTGCGGGGTCGGGACCTGAGCGTCGGGGGTCTCGCGCAGCATCGCCTGAAGGCGCGCGGCGCCGGTGATGGCGTGTTTGAGCGCGGTGAGTTCGATCGAGGTCAGGGTCGCGGTCTGGTAGCCGTCGGCGACGCATTCGGCATGCCGGGCCACCTGCCGCCACTGGTCGGCCAGGGCGGTGAGTCGGGGGTCTTCGTCGGCGGGGACCGGGCGCGTCCGCGTCATCGCGGGCATCGTTTCCTCCACAGTGGAGCGAGTGCGGAGGTTGCACTGTAGAACGATTTCAGGGCCCGAAGACTGACACCTTGTGCGACATCGTTCGATCGGGCGACGGTTCGCACCGTTGGTCTGCGGCCCACCGTTTCCGGCGGGGCGGTCCCGGGCCGTTGCGAGGCGGGCTCCAGAGTGCCACCACGGGCGCCGAAAACCCAGCCCGCATCCCCCGAACGTGCAGGTCGGCGGGCTCAGAAGGGATGCGGTCGGCGTCGACACCAGGGGCCCGCGACGGCCCGCGAAAACGGAGCCGGATGCCGCGCGCCCGGTGGGCTCGCACAAGCGGGAATCTTCGGCCGGCGACCGACAGCGATGTGCGACGCCGGACTTTCCGGTGCGCACCGCACCTTGTCCCCGCGCCGGATCGGGTGCACGATTGCCACATGTGGGTCGACGATTCGGGCGGCGACGACGTCCCGGTGGTGATGCTTCACCCGGGGTGGGGCGACTCGGCCATTTGGGAGCCCCTGCTCGAACTGCTCCCCGCCGACGTCCGCACGATCCGCTTCGACGCGCGCGGCCACGGCCGCTCCCCCGCGCCCACGGAACCCTTCAGCACCTACGACGACCTCGTCGCCGTCCTCGACCACTGCGAGGTCGACCAGGCCGTCCTCATCGGGTGCAGTGGTGGCGCCGCCACGGCACTGGCCCTCGCGGTCCACGAACCTGAACGCGTCGACGGGCTCGTCCTGGTCGGCCCGGGCGTGTCGGACTACCCCTGGGACTTCGACGACCCCTACTTCGACACCTTCACCGCGCTCTATGACAAGCGTGACGTGGAGGGCCTCGTCCAGCTCGGCCGCCAGACCTGGGCCCGCTCGGGAGTGTGCGACGCCGTCGAGGCGCAGCTGCGCAGCGGCGTGCTGGCCATGATCGCCCAGGACGGCCTCGCCGAGATGGACCCGCCGACCTACAAGGGCCTGGCCACCATCGAGGTGCCCACCGCGCTGGCCGTCGGCGAGCTCGAACACCCGCTGGTCACGCGCTGCTCGATGGACGTGGCGGCCAGGATCCCCGACTGCTCGCTCGTGACCGTCCCGGGCGCCGACCACCTCCTGCCGCTGCGGGCGCCGGAGGTGCTCGCCGGGCTGGTGGCGGAGGTCCGCGACTAGCGGATCGCGCTGGCCATCTCTTCGAGACGGCGGACGCGCTCGGCCATGGGCGGGTGCGTGGAGAACAGCTTCGCCACGCCGCCGGAACTGAACGGGTTGGCGATCATGAGGTGCGCGGAGCTGGTGACGGTCCCCTGGGCTCTCAACGGCATGCGCTTGGTCCCCGCGTCGATCTTGCGCAGAGCGGAGGCGAGGGCGAGGGGGTCGCCGGAGAGTTCGGCGCCGGACAGGTCGGCCTGGTACTCGCGGCTGCGGCTGATCGCCATCTGGATCAGGCCGGCCGCGATGGGTCCGAGGATGATCGTGAGGAGCAGCACGACGGGGTTGGGGCCGTCGGAGTTGCCGCCCAGCGGGAGGAACAGCGCCAGGTTCGCGATCATGGTGATCATGCTGGCCAGGGCGCCGGCCACGCTGGAGATGAGGATGTCGCGGTTGTAGACGTGCGACAGCTCGTGCCCGATCACGCCGCGCAGCTCGCGGTAGTCGAGCATGTCCACGATGCCCGCGGTCACCGCCACGGCGGCGTGCTTGGGGTTGCGGCCGGTCGCGAAGGCGTTCGGCTGCGGGGTGGGGCTGACGTAGAGGCGGGGCATGGGCTGCCCGGCGCGGTCGGCGAGTTCGCGGACCATCCGGTACAGCTCGGGGAACTGCTGCTCGGTCACCGGCTGGGCGCGCATGGAGCGCAGCGCGATCTTGTCCGAGAAGAAGTAGGAGACGCCGTTCATGACCAGTGCGATCACCGCGGCGATGATCAGACCGGTGCTGCCACCGAACCAGTAACCGATCGCGATGATGATGGCCGAGAGAAGGCCGAGGAGCATCGCGGTCTTGAGCCCGTTGAGATAGCGCATGAGTCACTCCTGATCTACGTGACTCAATTGTTACCCTCGCCGCGAGAATTTACCCCCGTATGCGATAGCGGACACAGAGTGACCGGAATCCTCGTCGAGCTCGTCGAGCAGGCGCAGCCCTGCCTCGGCCGCACTGCCCTCGGGCGCGGTGAGGACGACGAGTTCCTGCCCGGGCGCGCGGGGCATGGCGAAGTTCTCCTGGTGGAGGTCGAGTTCGCCCGCCACGGGGTGCCGGAAGGCCTTGCGTCCGTGTGTGCGCTCGGCCACGTCGGCTCGGCTCCACAGGTCCCGGAAGCGCGAACTGCCCTCCGACAGCTCGGTGATCAGGTCCTTGAGCGGCCCGTCCTGCGGGAAACGGCCCGCGGAGTGGCGCAGGTGGCCCACGACGTCGCCGGTGCACTTCTCCCAGTCCCCGTAGAGGTCGCGGCCGTCGGCTTCGAGGAAGATGTGCCGCGCGGTGTTGTAGCCGGGCGCGGGACGGTCGTAGAGGAGGGACGCCAGGCGGTTGGCGGCCAGGACGTCGAGGCGGTGGTCGACGATCATCGCCGGGGTGGCGGTGAACGCGTCGAGGACCCGGTGCAGCTCGGGCCGCAGGGTCGACGGCGGGGACGCGTCCCTGCGCGGCGGGTGGGCGAGGCGGTGCAGGTGGGCGCGCTCGGCGTCGTCGAGGCGCAGCACGCGCGCCAAGGCGTCGAGGACCTGCCCGGAGGGGCGCAGCGCGCGGCCCTGTTCGAGGCGGACGTAGTAGTCGACGCTCACGCCCGACAGGTGCGCGACCTCCTCGCGGCGCAGGCCGTCGACCCGCCTGCGCGAGTCGGCGGGAATGCCGGCGTCGGCGGGGTCGACGCGGGCGCGCCGCGTGCGCAGGAACCCGCTGAGATCGCTCATCGCACCAAGTATGCGCCGCCGGGCCCGGCGAGGTGGTACCGGCAATACCAGGAAGTCCGGTCCGCCGGTCGAAGCGCCCCTGAACGACGGCCCCCGCGGCGCACAGGATCGAGGCCTGTCCCGATCACTGGAGGAAGACCGTGAAGGTTCTCATCGTCTACGCCCACCCCGAGCCGCGCTCGCTCAACGGCGCGCTCAAGGACCTCGCCGTGACCACGCTGGAAGGCGCGGGGCACGAGGTGCGGGTGTCCGACCTGTACGCGATGCGCTGGAAGTCGCACCTCGACGCCGAGGACTTCGGCGCCTCGGCCGGCCCGGACCGGCTCTCGGTCGTCAAGGACTCCGGGCGCGCCTTCACCGAGGGCACGCAGAGCGCCGACATCGCCGCCGAGCAGGCCAAGCTCATGTGGGCCGACACGATCGTGTTCCAGTTCCCGCTGTGGTGGTACACGATGCCGGCCATCCTCAAAGGCTGGGTCGACCGCGTGTTCTCCTACCGCTTCGCCTACGGCGTCGGGGTCCACGACGAGACCCACTACGGCGACCGCTTCGGCGAGGGCACCCTGGCCGGCAAGCGCGCGATGCTGTCGCTGACGATCGGCGGGATGGAGCCCCACTACTCCGACCGCGGAATCAACGGCCCCATCGACGACCTGCTCTTCCCGATCCACCACGGCATCCTCTACTACCCCGGACTGACCGTTCTGCCACCGTTCACGGTCTTCGGGTCGGAGTGGATGGACGACGACGCCTTCGGCCCCATCCGCGCCCAATGGGTGGAGCGGCTGCTCAAGCTGGAGGCGACCGACCCGATCCCGTTCCGGCGGCAGAACTTCGGCGACTACGAGATTCCCTCGCTGCGCCTGCGACCCGGCCTCGAACGCCCGGGCGCGAAGGGCTTCGAACTGCACGCGGAGTGAGGCTCAGCCGCCGGTGACGGTCAAGACGAGCTGCGGGGCGAAGCCGAGGACGACACCGGCGACCGTCGCCGCGCCCAGGGTCAGCGCGACCGGCCACGGTACGCGCGGCCCGGGCGCGGCCACGGCGCCCTCGGGGGCGCGCACGAGCACGCCCGCGACCCGCACGTAGTAGACCAGGCCGATGACGGCGTTGACCGCCACGACCACGGCCAGCCACACCGCCTCGCCTTCGAGGAGCGCGTCGACGACCGTCACCTTCGCGAAGAGGCCCGCCATGCCCGGCGGCAGGCCGGCCAGGCCGACGAGCGCGAGGACGAAGGCTCCCGCCAGCACCGGCGAGCGGCGCGCGAGCCCGGCGTAGTCGGCGATCAGGCCGCCCTGCCGGGAGCCGCGCACGGCGATGACGACGGCGAAGGCCGCGAGCTCCAAGACGACGTAGAAGACGGTGTAGGCCAGCGTCGCGGTGACGGCGGCGTCGACGACGTCCTGCTCACGCCCGGCGGCCGCGGCGAACACCCCCAGGGGCGCCAGGATGTACCCGGCCTGCGCGATCGACGAGAAGGCGAGCAGCCGGACCATGCGGGTCTGGCGCAGCGCGGCGAGGTTGCCGACGGTCATCGTCGCCACCGCGACGGCCGCCAGGAGGAACCCGGAGCGGTCGAGGGCCGGGCGCAGGCCGCCGACGGCGATCAGGAGCAGGGCGAAAACGCCGCCTAGCTTCGAGGCGGTCGACAGGTACGCCGCCACCGGCAGCGGGGCGCCGTCGTAGGTCGCCGGCGCCCACGCGTGGAAGGGGACGGCGGCGATCTTGAAGGCGATGCCGACGAGCACGAGAATGACCGCGACACTGGTCAACGGCAGGTCGACCGCGCCCGGGTCGTAGTCGGGGACGACGTCGGTGACCGGTCCGCCGAGGTTGTGGCGCAACTGGTCGAGGTGAACCGCGCCGGTCACCGCGTACAGCAGGGCCGCGCCCATGAGCGTGACCGCGCTGGAGATGACCGACACGACCAGGAAGTTCACCGCCGACTCGGCGCTCGCCACGCTCTTGCGGCGCAGCCCGACCAGCGCGTAGAGCGGCAGGGTCAGCGTCTCCAGCGCGACGATGATGGTGATCAGGTCGCGGGCGTAGGCGAGGACGACGCCGCCGGTCAGGGAGCAGGCGAGCAGGAACAGGTATTCGCCGGTGGGCGGCGCGGCGCCCGGGTCCTCGGCGTCGCCGCGCAGCGCCGGCCACGACAGCCCGATCACGCCGAGCGTCAGCACGCTGAACACGACCGCGACGACCGCGCCCGTGCCGTCGGCGACGAAGGAGCAGCCGCCGGGCAGGCAGAAGGTCTCCCGCTCCCCCAGCGACGCCACCCACGCGGCAGCGGCGCCGGTGGCGGCCGCGCCGATCGCGGCGACGGCGAAGGTGACCGCGCGGCGGGCGAGCAGGAGGTCGGCGAGGAGGACGAGCACGGCCGTCCCGGCGGCCAGGTAGGCCGGCAGGAGCGCGACGTGGTCGATCGACTGGACCATCGGGTTACCTCGAGATCGCCTGGAGAATGCCGGAGACGGCCGCGCCGATGGGTGCCTGCACGATGAACGGCAGCAGGCCGACCGCGAGGACGCCGACGGCGAGGGGCACGAAGGAGGTCACCTCGACCGCGCGCAGGCGGGTGCCGCTCATCGCGGCGACGGCCTCCCCGGGCGGGCCGTGGGTGACCAGGCGGAGCATGCGCAGCAGGTACGCGGCGGCCAGGGCGGCGCCGATCGCGGCGACCACGGCCAGCACCGTCCACAGTGTCTGGTCGCGCTGGACGGCGGCGTAGACGGCGAAGGCCTCGCCCCAGAACCCGGCGAGGCCCGGCAGTCCGAGGGAGGCGATGGCGGCGAAGCCGAGAAGTCCCGACAGGCCGGGCGCGACCTCGCGCAGTCCGCCCAGCCGGGCCAGTTCGCCGGTGTGGGCGCGGTCCTTGACCGAGCCGGCGAGGAAGAACAGCAGGCCGGTGATGAGGCCGTGGGCGACGTTGCCGATCAGCGCGGCGGTCAGTCCCGCCTCGGTGAGGGTGGCGATGCCCAGCAGGACGAAGCCCATGTGCCCGACCGAGGAGTAGGCGATGAGCCGTTTGAGCTCGGTCTGGGCGAGGCAGATCAGTCCGGCGGCGATGATCGCGACGACGGCGAGGACCGCCAGGGTCGGCGCGGCCTGTTCGGCGCCCTCGGGCGCGACGCCGACCGCGACGCGGATGAGGCCGTAGGTGCCCAGTTTCAGCAGGACACCGGCGAGGATGACCGAACCGACGGTGGGCGCTTCGGTGTGGGCGTCGGGGAGCCAGGAGTGCAGCGGCCACAGTGGAGCCTTGATGGCCAGTCCGACGGCGAGGAGCGTGAAGGCCAGCAGCTGCGTGCCGCGCGACAGCCCGCCGCCGCCGCTCGCGGTCAGTTCGATGATGTCGCCGGTGCCGGCCTGCGTGACGATAACGAAGATGCCGACCAGCAGCAGCAGCGAGCCCATCAGCGTGTACAGCGCGAACTTCACCGAGGCGTGCCGTCGCGCCGGTCCGCCCCAGCCGGCGATGATCGCGAACATCGGCAGCAGCACGATCTCGAAGAACACGAAGAACAGCACGAGGTTGAACGACAAGAACACCCCGAGCATGCCGAGGTTGGTGGCCAGCAGAAGCGCGATGAGCTGGTCCTCGCGGCCGCCGGGCGCGCCCTTCCAGACGGTGTACAGGCAGCACAGGAAGGTCAGGAAGGCACTGAGCAGGACCAGCGGGTAGGAGACGCCGTCGACGCCGATGTCGAAGTCGAGGCCGAGCTGCGGAACCCACTCCCAGGTGAGCCGGGACCACGGCGCTCCACTGTGGTCGGCGGCCAGCGCGATCGCGGCGAACAGGCCGACTCCGGCGAAGACCGTGCCGAGGACGGCACCGAGCCGGCGGTTGCCGGTCCACGCGCCCGCGCCGACGGCGAGGATGCCGAGGGCCGGGACGACCAGCACCGAGAGCAGAACCGCGTTCATCCCCACACTCCCATGACGACGGCGGCGGCGGCGATGACCAGGGCACCGGCGAGCACCGAGACGACCTGCCGGGGCATCCCGGCGCGGTGGCCCAGGGCGACGAGTCTGCCGATCCCGCCGACACCGCGGCCGGTTCCCTCGGCGGCGCCGTCGACGACGGAGAGGTCCACGCGGCGCGCGACGCGGGCCAGGACCAGCACCGGCCGCACGACGAGGGTGTTCTGCACCGCGTCGAGGTGGAAGCCGGAGGCGAAGACCGTCCGCAGTGGACCGAGCGTGCGCGCCGGGTCGGCTGCCTTGTCGCCGCGCCAGATCCCGAAGGACAGGCCGATCCCGACGGCGACGGCAGTCATCGTCAGACCCATCGCGGTCGGGTGCGTGTCGCCGTGGAGCAGCGGGGTCAGCCCGGCGAACAGGCCGAAGAGGACGGTCGGAAGCGCCAGGACCACCAGCGGCCAGAGCATCCACGGGTTCGGGTCGTGGGCGCGCAGGCCCTCGGTGCGGGTCTTGCCGAAGAAGGTCCGCAGCCACGCGCGGGTGGCGTAGGCGGCGGTGAGCAGGGCGGTGACGAGGCCGACGACGAAGAGGGCCGCGCCGTCGGGGCTGTCGTAGACCGCCGAGAGGACGTGCTCCTTGGAGAAGAAGCCCGCCAGCGGCGGCAGCCCGATCAGGGCGGCGAAGCCGATCGTCATCGTCCAGAAGGTGACCGGGGCGCCCTTGCGCAGCCCGCCCATCGCCGACATCGAGTTCGTGCCGGCCATGTGGATGACCGCGCCCGCGCCGAGGAACAGCAGCGCCTTGAACAGGCCGTGGCAGACCAGGTGGAAGATCGCCGTCGCGGTGGCGCCGACGGAGACGGCGGCCATCATGTAGGCGACCTGGCTGACCGTCGACCAGGCGAGCACGCGTTTGATGTCGTCGCTGGCGAGGGCCGCCAGGGCCGACAGCACCATGCTGATCATCGCCACGACGGCCAGGACGATCCGCACGTCGCCCTTGACGAGCAGGTCCGACAGGCGCACCAGGACGTAGGCGCCGGCGGCGACCATGGTCGCGGCGTGGATGAGCGCCGAGATGGGCGTGGGGCCGGCCATCGCGTCGGGAAGCCAGGTGTGCAGCGGGAACTGGGCGCTCTTGCCGATCGCGCCGAGCATGATGAGCAGCGCGGTGACGGTGAAGACCGTCGTGGCGGTGCTCTCGGTCATGAAGGCGGCGATGTCGCCGTAGCGGAAACCGCCGGCGTTGAAGCCCAGGACGAGGATGCCGAGCAGGAAGCCGACGTCGCCCACGCGGGTGACGAGGAAGGCCTTGACGGCCGCGCCGGGCGCCTCGGGGAGCCTGCGGTCGTGCCCGATGAGCAGGTACGAGCAGGCGCCCATGACCTCCCAGCCGATGAGCAGGAGGATCAGGTCGTCGGAGACGACCACGAGCAGCATCGCGGCGGTGAACAGCGAGATCTGGGCGGCGTAGGGGGCGTAGCGCTCATCGTCCTTCAAGAGGTAGCCGACGCTGAACACCTGCACCAGCAAGGCGACCAGCACGACGATCGCCGCGACCCACCAGGTCAGCTGGCTCAGCCCCGCGCTCAAGGTCACGGCGACGTCGCCGAAGCGCACCAGCACCGGACCGTCCAAAGAGGACGCCTCGATCTCCGGCAGTTCGGGCAGGCCGAGCCGGAGGTTGGCGAACAGCACGACCGCGGCGCCGGCGGAACCGGCTGTCCCGACGGCCGCGGCGGCCTTGCGGGCCTTGAGCGGCACGAGAAACCCGGCGAGTGCGGCCACCGCCGGGATGATGGGAAGGGCCAGCGCCCACGCGACGCGGCTCACGCGACCACCTTCTCGGGCTCGGCGTCGCCGCCTTCGGCGGAGGCCGGCTCGGCGCCGACGTCATCGGTGACGATCGAGCGGCGCAGCCGGTAGAGCTGGAGCACGATCGCCAGGCCGAGGCCGACCTCGGCGGCGGCGATGACGATCACGAAGAGCGCGAGGGTCTGGCCGGTGTGCAGGCGCAGGGTCGCGTCGGCGGTGACCAGGACGAGGTTCACGGCGCCGAGCATCAGCTCGACGGCCATCAAGACCAGCACGGCGTTGCGGCGGACCACGACGCCGTAGACGCCGGCGCCGAACAGCATCGCGGCGAGGACGTAGGGGATCACCGGGTGCACTCAGGACACCTCCTCGGGGGCCTTCGCCCCGACGTCGGGCCGCGAGACCACGATCGCGCCGATCAGCGCGGCCAGCAGCAGCACCGAGAGCAGCTCGAAGGGCAGCACCCAGCCGGTGAACACCTGGTTCCCCATCGCGACGGCGTCGCCGGACTCCACATCGGACAGTGCGACCTCGCGCCAGCGGTAGGCGTCGACCAGCACGGCCGCCAGGCCGAGGCCCGCGCCGCCGCCGATCAGGATCCCGGGGATCCGCGCCCGGTCGAGGTCGTCGCTCGGCCCGATCGGCGCCCGCGTCAGCATCACCGCGAACAGCATCAGGACCACCACGGCGCCGACGTAGATGAGCACCTGCACCCAGGCCAGCAGCTCGGCCGTCAAGACCAGGTAGACGCCCGCCAGCGATCCCAGCGCCACGACCAGCCACAGACCGGCCCGCACCAGGTGCTTGCTGGTGACCACCCGCAGCGCGGCCCCGAAACTGACCGCGCCGAGCGCGCAGACCAGGACGTCGGTGACCGTCACCGGGCACCGCCCTTCTTGGCGGCCGTCGACTCCTCTTTGGACGGTTCCCCGTTCGGGTCGTGCGGCGGTGGCGCCGGAACACCGGCCATGTGCTCGCCGAGGCGGTCGCGGTCGTGCAGCAGGTTGCGGATGTCGCCTTCGGCGTAGGCGAAGTCGGGCGCCCAGAACAGCGCGTCGAAGGGGCACACCTCGATGCAGATGCCGCAGTACATGCACAGCGAGAAGTCGATGTCGAAGCGGTCGAGGACGTTGCGCTGCCGGGCGCGGGCGGCGCCGGGGACCTCGACGGTCTCCTTGTGGGAGTCGATGTAGATGCACCAGTCGGGGCACTCGCGGGCGCAGAGCATGCAGACCGTGCAGTTCGACTCCATCAGGCCGATCACCCCGCGCGAGCGCGCGGGCAGTTCGGGCTGCACGTCGGGGTACTGCTGCGTGCCGGCCTTGCGGGTCATCGTCTTGAGCGTGACCCCGAGGCCCTTGATCAGGCCCTTGCCGGGGAAGCCGGACTTCTCGGCGGGTGCGCTGGTCGGTTCGTCTGTCATGTCGCCACCTTCACGGCCGCGGTGAGGATCAGCTGGGCGAGCGCGACCGGCACCAGCCCCAGCCAGCAGAAGCGCTGGAGCTGGTCGACGCGCAGGCGCGGGAAGGTCACCCGGACCCAGATGACCACGAAGGAGACCGCGCCGACCTTCAGCAGCGTCCAGAGCCACCCGAGGTCGGCGTCGGCGAAGGGGCCTTTCCAACCGCCGAGGAACAGCACGGTCGTCAGGGCCGCGATGACCACGATCCCGACGTACTCGGCGAGCAGGAACAGCGCGAAGCGCAGGCCGGTGTACTCGGTGAGGTAGCCGAAGACCAGTTCGGAGTCGGCGATCGGCGCGTCGAAGGGAGGCCGGCGGATCTCGGCGAGGCCGGCGAGGAAGAACACGCCCATCGCGGGCAGCTGCCACAGCAGCCACCAGGGCCGCCACGCCTCGACGATCCCCGACAGCGAGAGGGTTCCGGCGGCCATCGCCACCGAGGCCGCCGCCAGGACGAGGGGCAGTTCGTAGGCGAGCAGCTGCGCGGCGGCGCGCAGGGCGCCCAGCAGCGTGTACTTGTTCGCCGATGCCCAGCCGGCCATGAGGACCGCGACGATGCCGACGCCGACGACGGCCAGGACGAGGAAGAGTCCCATGTCGAGCGGCTGGCCGACGAGGTCGTTCGGGCCGAGCGGGATGACCAGGATCGCGACCAGGTAAGGGATCAGCGCCACGGCCGGCGCGAGGCGGAAGACGGAGCGGTCGGCCGAGGCGGGGGCGACGTCCTCCTTCTGCACGAACTTCACGCCGTCGGCGATCAACTGCGCCCAGCCGTGGAAGCGCCCGGCGTACATGGGACCGAGCCGGCCCTGCATGTGCGCCATGACCTTGTGCTCGGTCTGGCCGACGACCAGGGGCAGGACCAGGAAGGCGGCGAAGACCCCGGCGACGCGGATCGCGATCTCTAGCCAGACCGGCATGGTCAACGGCCTTCCTCTTCGGCCGCGGGTCCCCAGGTGCCCGGTTCGGGCACCCCGGGTGGGCGCATGGGCTGACGTTTGCGGGCGCCGGGCGCGCCGTGGCCCTCGCCGGGCTCCTTCGCGCCGGGCCAGGGTTTGGCGACGCGGGAGGCGAGGATGAAGTCCTTGCGCAGCGGGTGGCCCTCGAACTCCGGCGGGAGGAGGAGCGGCGCGAGGTAGGGGTGGCCGGCGAAGTCGACGCCGAACATCTCGTGCGTCTCGCGCTCGTGCCAGTCGGCGCCGGGGTAGACGTCGGCGACGGAGTCGGCGACCAGGGCGTCGAGGGGCAGGAGCGTGCGGATCAGCACGCCCTTCTTCTCGCGGATCGACCAGACGTGCGCGACCAGGCGCATGCCCTCGTCGCCTTCGTCCACAGCGGACAGCCAGTCGAAGAAGTCGCAGCCGAGGCGGTCGCGGGCTTTGAGGAGTGTCGCGTGCCAGGCCGTGGCGGCTACGTCGACGACCGGCCGGGACCCGTCCCCGGCGTCGGCCTCACCTTCGAGTTCCGCGACGTCCATGCGAGCCATCCTAGGGGTCGGCGGGACTGGAACGTACCCCCTGTGCCGGGAGCTTCGCCGCGTTTCATCACCGGTACCGCCGCCTCGGCCGATCACCCGAGCCGCGCACGGCCGAACGCCCGGGCCTCGGGCGCGGCGGCAACCGCGCGGCGGGCGGGTGCGTTCACTTAATGCAGGCAAGCGTTTCTCGAAGACACGGGGAGGAAACACCATGCCGCAGCGCATCATCCCGACGACCGCCGCCACCGCCGTTCTCGCCGCTCTCGCACTCGTTCTGATCGCCGGATCCGGGCCCGGCGAGACGGTCACCTCGACCGAGTTGTGCGACACGGCCCACCACCCGGGCGCCTCCGACAGCTGCGAGGAGTGGCCGGGGAATCCCGACCTGTTCTGAGGCTTGAAGGCGAGCGGCCGCGTCCCCTCGGGAACGCGGCCGCGACGTTCACGGGGCTTATCCGCCCAGCGGGATCTCGTCGTTGCGGAACAGGTCGACGAACAGCTGGTGGTCGGTGCGGGCCTGCGCGCCGTAGGAGTGCGCGAACTCGACGAGCATGTCGGCGAAGCCCTCGTCGTCGTCGCCGATCGCCGCGGTGATCGCCTCCTCGGTGGAGTAGTCGACCAGCGTGTGCTGCGACTCGTCGTCGGCCACGGCGTGCATGCGCGCCACCGCGCAGCCCAGGTACCCCACGATCAGGCCGATCTCGCCGAGTTCGTCCACATCGGACCAGTCCAGGTCCTCGGCGTAGGGCGAGACCTCGGCGACGACCTGCCCGACCCCGTCGAGCGTCGCGTACCCCAGCCACGGGTCGGCGTGGGCCTGGAGCGCCCGCTGCGACTCGGCCGTGCGCTGCCCCTGGTGGGTGAAGTAGGAGCGAATGTGCGCGTCGTCGATGACCCGCGAAACCGCCGGCACCTGCCCCTGCTTCATGTACAGCACGACGTCGTTCTCCAGCGCCTGCGTCGCGCCCTCCAGCAGCAGGTTGTACGACGGCAGCCCCGCCGAACCGATCCCGACGCCCTTGCGCAGCACGACGTCCTTGATCTCGATCGACGTCGCCCGCAGCGACTCGAAGGCCGGCATCGTCCCCAGGCA
The DNA here is from genome assembly GCF_040655735.1 of Phytomonospora sp. NPDC050363. Lineage (NCBI taxonomy): Bacteria > Bacillati > Actinomycetota > Actinomycetes > Micromonosporales > Micromonosporaceae > Phytomonospora > Phytomonospora sp. NPDC050363. Next base: position 566,931 of record NZ_JBFAKK010000002.1, on the reverse strand, counting down.
CTCGTGGAAGGCCGCGACGACCCGCGCGCGCGTCTCGTCGTCGACCTCGTAGACGCCGTCGGACATGGTGAAGCGGCGGTCGTAGTCGGCGATGTGCGTCTGGCGTTCCAGCATCCCGATGCGCGTGTTGAGCCGCGCCTCCTGGAGCACCGACCGCAGCGCCCCCGTGGTGTTCTCCAGGGTCAGCTCGCCGATCGTGTCGTCGCCCTTCGCCGCGATCGCCCGGATCTCGCCGAGGTAGGCCGCCGCGAAGCGCCGCACCAGCTCGCTGATGTCCTCGTCGGACAGGGCCTTGACGTAGCCGATCAGCGCGACCGAGGCCGCGAAGCGCTTCAGGTCCCAGGTGAAGGGACCGACGTAGGCCTCGTCGAAGTCGTTGACGTTGAACACCAGCCGCCCCGCCGCGTCCATGTACGTGCCGAAGTTCTCGGCGTGCAGGTCCCCGTGGATCCACACCCGCGAGGTCCGCTCGTTCAGGTAGGGGTCGTCGGTGCCGTGCACGTCGGCGTAGAAGAGGCAGGCGCTGCCCCGGTAGAACGCGAAGGCGTTGGCCGCCATCTTGCGGAACTTGCGCTCGAATGCGCCCGGGTCGGCGGCCATCAGCTCGCCGAACTCGGCGGTGAGCACCTCGACGATGTGTTTGGCGCGGGGACTGTTCACTGCTGTTCCTTAGGTGGGAGGTGCGACAAGCGGTGCGTTGAGCTCGGCGGCGCTCTTGCGGCGCACACCGCCGAAACCGGACTGTTCGGCGGCGATCTTCTCCTGGAGTTTGACGATCCCGTGCAACAGCGCCTCCGGGCGCGGCGGGCAGCCGGGCACGTACACGTCGACCGGGATGAGCTGGTCGACGCCCTTGGTCACCGAGTACGAGTCCCAGTAAGGGCCGCCGCAGTTGGAGCAGGCGCCGAAGGAGATGACGTACTTCGGCTCGGGCATCTGGTCGTAGAGGCGCTTGATCGCCGGGGCCATCTTGTCGGTGACCGTGCCTGACACGACCATCAGGTCGGCCTGCCGGGGACCGTGGGCGAAGGGGATCACGCCGAGGCGGATGAAGTCGTGGCGGCCCATCGAGGTCGCGATGAACTCGATGGCGCAGCAGGCGAGGCCGAAGTTGAACACCCACAGGGAGTACTTGCGCCCCCAGTTGAGGATGAATCGGATGGGCTCGCCGAGCACCTGCGGGAGATCCATGTCAGCGGCTCCGGTCTGCGAATGGTCGGTGGGCGGTCAGGTCCACGTGAGGACTCCCTTGCGCCACGCGTAGAGCAGGCCGAGGGCCAGCACCGCCACGAAGACGCCCATCTCGGCGACCGACACCATGCCCAGGCCGTCGAAGACGACCGCCCAGGGGAAGAGGAACACGCTCTCCACCGCGAACAGGGCATAGAGGAACGCGTAGACGTAGTAACGGATCTGGGCCTGCGCCCAGTCGGAGCCCTCGGCGGGGTCGAGACCGCACTCATAGCTTGTCGACTTCGCCGCCGAAGGGGCGTTGGTCCTCAGCAGTCTGTTGGCCGTGTAGGCGACCACGAAGAAGGCCCCCGCGACGACGAGCAGGACCCCGAGGGTCGCGTACGAGCCCAGGTATCCGTCCACAGCGAGTAAGCCTAGTGCTTCACCATGGGCCCGATGCAACCGTCGGCCGCCCGTCCCTCGTAGAGAGGTCGAAGGAACGAGGAGAACGACATATGAGACCTGCCCAGGAAGCGGAATTCCGCGAGTTCGTCGCCGCCCGGCGCGAAGCCCTGCTGCGCACCGCTTATCTCGTGTGCGGCGACTGGCACCGCGCCGAGGACGCCGTACAGACCTCGCTGGTCAAGCTGTACGGGGCGTGGAACCGCGCCCGCAGCCCCACGATCGAGGCCTACGCCCGCAAGATCGTCGTGCGGACCCTGATCGACGAGGGCCGCAAGGGGTGGTTCCGCCGGGAACGGTCCTTCGCGGCGCCGCCGAGGGAACCGCACGCGAATCCGGGCAACGAGGACCGCCTCGTAGCGCTCGCCGCGCTCGCCGCACTGCCCACCAGACAGCGCGCCGCACTCGTCCTCCGCTTCTGGGAGGACCTCTCCGTCGAGGAGACCGCGCGGGCGCTGCGCTGCTCGACGGGCACCGTCAAGAGCCAGACCGCACGGGGGCTTGCGACGTTGCGCCAACAGTTCCAGTCAACGCGGGCCGGCGTTCAAGGAGTGAGGACATGAGAGAAGAAGAAGTCCGGGGGCTGTTCGCCCGGACGCTGGAGACGCCACCGGTCCCGCAGCGCGGTACCGACCAGATCATCATGGCCGGCCGCGGGGTCGTGCGGCGAAGGAGGACCTTCACCGTCGGCGGTTCGGTGCTCGCGGCGGTGGTCGCCGTCGCCGTGGGGTTCAACGTGCTGCAGTCCGGCGGAGGCGGGGCCGGTCTCGACGGAGCCGGGCCGACGGCCGCCCAATGGGATCCGACCGGGCCGGCCGACCCGCTGGGCGACTACTCCGGAGCGGTCGGGCGAGCGGTGGCCGAGAGCATGCCGCAGGCCGAGCACGACGACTTCGGCGAGCCGCCCTTCGCCTTCGCGTGGAACGAGGACCGGACCGCCATCGTCACCGAGGGCTATCTCAAGATCTCCGGTGGGGACGCGCTGAACCTCGATGTGACGATCCAGGAGCCGCGGCCGGGAGCCGACGTCGATGAGCGAATGGAGGCCCTCGCCGAGTGCGCCGACGACTGCGCGCTCTCCGACCTGGAGGACGGCCGCCGGCTTCTCACCAAGGAGGATCAGGTCACGCCGGACGACTTCGGTCCGCGCACCCGCTACCAGGCGATGATCGCCCGGCCCGACGGGACGGTCGCCACGGCCGCGCTGCGGGTCGACGATAATTCTCCGGGCACGATCGCACTGACCATGGACCAGCTGATCGAGGTCGCCCGGGCACTGCCCGAGACGTCGGACGCCCCGGTCGGGGGGCCCGCCCCCGAAGACACCGGCAGCTCCGAGGCACCGCCCGACGGCCCCGACGGTCCGGCCGACCCCGACGGCGCCCTGCTCGCCGCCGTCGAGAACGCCGTGGCGACGTTCGCCGGCGGTGCCGAACTGAGCAGGGTCCCCTACGAGGGCCTGGAGTACGAGTTCACGTGGGGCTCGACGATCGGCTCCAAGGTCTTCCACGGCCTGCTCACCTTCCCCGACGGCAAGAAGTACCAGCTGACGGTCGAGATCCAGAGCTTCCGGACCAAAATTCCCGCCGACGGCCGCGCCCAGCTGGAGGCGCGCGGCAAGTGCGGCGCGAGTGATGACTGCGACTACTCGACGATGCTGCCCGACCAGACGGTACTGACCAAGGCGACGGCCGCGGAGGACGCGAACGGCCGGCCGGTGACCCTGCACAGGGCCTGGATGACCCGTTCCGACGACTCCTTCGCCGGGATCTTCATCGAGCCCTTCGAGGACGAGGGCTCGGCGGTGCCGCCGGTGTCCCTGGACACCATGGTCGCCATGATCGGCGAGATCCCGCTGACCGCGCTCGGGAGCTAGCGACACGCGAAGAGCCCCGCCGACCACACCCGGTCGGCGGGGCTCTTCGCGTGTCGTCCTAGTAGAGCAGGAACGGCCCGAGGCAGGAGCACAGCAGCAGGACGGCCACGACCGCGTAGATCGCGATCATGATGCCCATGCCGTTGTACGGCTGCGGCGCCGGACCCATGGCGCCGGGGGAGAAGACCCAGATCGGCGCGCGGTACTCCAGCGAGACCTGCTGGCCGGGGCCGATGGGGACCATCGCGTCGGCGGGGCCGATCTTCGACGGCAGGAAGTAAGGCACGTGCACGTGCACGTGGTGCTGTCCGGGAGGCAGCGGGATCTGGTTCTGCTTCCACTGCGCCGGGTACTGCTGTCCGTTGATGAACAGCTTCGGCTTGATGAAGAACAGGATCCACGCCAGCGGCATGAACTTGAGGTCGAGGTTGAGCCAACCCTGCGACCCGCCGCCGCCGCTCTGCGGAGGCTGCCCGTATCCGCCCTGCTGGGAGGTGTACGGGTCGGTGTAGCCCTGCGGAGCCTGCTGACCGTACCCAGGCTGCTGACCGTACCCGGGCTGCTGAGGCTGCTGCTGGTAGGGATCGTGCGACTGCGGGGGCTGCTGCCCGTATCCGGGCTGCTGAGGTGGGTACGTCATCGGCTTTCTTTCTCGTCACGACAGGTGTTGCGCACGATACACGTCCACCGCCGGTCACCACTTCTTCGACGCTGTTCACCGGCCGGGGCGCAACCAATCGGGGGAGGGGGGCGTGTCCCATGCGCATCCCGAAACGTTGAACACCCGAAAAGGAGACTGACGATGACGTTCGCGCACCCTCTGGCGACGCCGTCGTCCGCAATGGTCGCCAAAACGGCCATTTCGTATATTCCGGGCTCAGTACCGCCCCTGGCGAACCGCCCGCGAACGGGGCGGGGCAGGATGGCCACAGCCGGACCAGGTGTCAACAGCGAACACAAGCCGACCGGCGTCTCGGACGTGCACGTCGGTGAAAGGGAACGGATGCGCTCAGAGGCGGAGTTCATCGCGCTCTACGACGCGCGCTTCTCCGACCTGTCCGCCCAGCTCTACGCCTATACGTCCGACTCGACAGAGGCGCAGGATCTGGTCCAGGAGGCCTTCCTGCGCGCGTGGCAGCGCTGGGACAAGATCGGCACCTACGACGACCCGATCGCCTGGGTCCGCCGCGTCGCGTGGAACCTGGCCATGAGCCGCCACCGCCGCCTGGCCGTGGTCCGCCGTTTCCTCGCCAAGAGCGGCCCACCAGAGCCGCACCCCGGCATGTCGCCGGATCATGTGGCCCTCGTCACGGCGCTGCGCAAACTGCCCGACAAACAACGCCGTGCCCTCGTGCTGCACTATCTCGCCGATATGCCCATCGCCGAGATCGCGCGGGAGACGGGTGCCAAGGAGGGCACCGTGAAATCTTGGCTGCACCGGGGCCGCACGGAGATGGCGAAACACCTCACCGAGATCGAGCCCGGCATCGAGGCCGGCCGGGAGAGAAAGGAGACGTCGAGACATGGCTGACCGCCCTGACCTGCGCGTCACCCCGGACTCACCCGACGACAAGGCGGCCGACCAGCTCCTCTCCGCGGCCTTCTCGTCCTACCGGGCCGCCGCCGGGGACCACTTCGCCCGCACCGCCTCACCGAACCTCTTCGGCGAGGCCAAGCGCTCGCACCGCCGCCGCGTCGCCACGCTCGGCGCGGCCGTCGTGGGGTCGCTGAGCCTGCTCGTCGGAGGCGTGGCGGTGGCCACCACCGTCGCCTACAACCCCGACCCGGACACCAACGCCACCGGCGGGGTCGGCGACGACGGAGGAGACCCGAACAACCCGGCCAACCCCGGCGGGCTGAGCGTCAGCGCCTCCCCCAACCCCGACGGCACCACCTCGACGGTGGATCCGACGAACCTGCGAAACGCTGAACTGACCCTCCCCGCCTGGCCCGGCGGACTGTCCTCGGCCTGTCCTGCCGGGACCTTCCAGTTCAGCGACGGCGTCATCGCGCCCACGATCCTCAACGACCCGGTCGAGCCCCCGGCCGACGCCTCGGCCGACCCCAGCGGCGGCCCGAGCACCGTCCCGCCGCCGCCCGTCCCGGCCTGGCGCGTCCTGCCCGGTTCGGCGCAGGCGCTCTACGCCAACATCGACACCTCCGAGGGCGACGAGCTGCTCGTCCCCGTCGGCTGCGGCGACGAGCCGGTCCACGGCCTCGTCGCGCTGGCGGCCGGCGCGCCGATGGGCTTCGTCCACGCCGGCGTGGACGCCTTCGACCAGATCACCGGCATCGACGTGACCGCCGGTGTGATCGGAGTCTCCATCGCCGACGACGGGGTCTCGTCCATCCGCCATTACGGCTGGGACGGCGGCTCCTTCGTCGAGGTCCCGGCTGTCGAGCCGACGCCTCCACCGAACACCCCGTCGGGGACGCCGTCGGGGTCACCGGGCACGACCGATCCGACAAATCCAGGTGAGGCGACCACCACTCCCCCGCCGGCGGACCCCGAGGGCGACGGCGCGCAGAAACCCGACAGCGGCGAGCAGACGAACCCGAACTGAAGCCTTTGCACCGGACTCAGCCCCGCGGCCGCTCACGAGCGGCCATGGGGCTTTCACACGCGTGTCGCAGATTACGCCTCGACCACCGGGTGCGACGTAGCATCGCGGGTGTAGGACAGTGTTGCGTGGAGTGCCGCAACGGGGCGGCGCGCTGCGCGGTACCCAGGTTCTTCCGTCACCGGAAAAATACAGGCGCCAGCCCACAGGAGGGCCAGTGAACGAGTCTGCGGGCTCAGTAGCAGAACAGCCCGGCACCAAGCAGATCCGGCAGCTCGATCACGTGGTCATCCGCTTCGCGGGCGACTCCGGCGACGGTATGCAGCTCACCGGTGACCGGTTCACCTCCGAGACCGCACAGCTCGGCAACGACCTGTCGACGCTCCCGAACTTCCCCGCCGAGATCCGCGCGCCCGCCGGAACCCTCCCGGGTGTGTCGAGCTTCCAGCTCCACTTCGCCGACCACGACATCCTGACCCCCGGCGACGAGCCCGACGTCCTGGTCGCGATGAACCCCGCGGCGCTGAAGGCCAACGTCGGCGACCTCCCCGCCGGTGCGACGATCATCGTCAACATCGACGAGTTCGGCAAGCGCCCGATGGCCAAGGTCGGCTACACCGCCAGCCCCTTCGAGGACGGCTCGCTGGCCGACTTCACCGTTCACGAGGTCCCGCTGACCTCCATGACGGTCGGCGCCCTCGAAGAGCTCGACGTCGCCAAGCGCGACGCCGTGCGCGCCAAGAACATGTTCGCCCTCGGCCTGATCAGCTGGCTGTACAGCCGCCCGGTGGAGTCGACGATCGCGTTCATCGAACGCAAGTTCGCCGCCCGCCCGGAGATCGCCCGCGCGAACGTCGCGGCCATCAAGGCCGGCTGGGCCTACGGCGAGACCACCGAGGGCTTCGCGGTCCGCTACGAGGTCAAGCCCGCCAAGCTCGCCGCCGGCAACTACCGCAACATCACCGGCAACACCGCCCTGGCCTACGGCCTCGTCGCGGCCGGTGTGCAGTCGAAACTGCCGGTCTTCCTCGGCGCCTACCCGATCACGCCGGCCTCGGACATCCTCCACGAGCTGAGCAAGCACAAGCGCTTCGGCGTGACGACCTTCCAGGCCGAGGACGAGATCGCCGCCGTCGGCGCGGCCGTCGGCGCCTCCTACGGCGGGGCGCTGGGCATCACCTCGACCTCCGGGCCGGGCGTGGCACTGAAGTCGGAGACGATCAGCCTCGCGGTGGCGCTCGAACTGCCGCTGGTCATCGTCGACGTGCAGCGCGCGGGCCCCTCCACGGGCCTGCCGACCAAGACCGAGCAGGCCGACCTGAACATCGCCCTGTACGGCCGCCACGGCGAGGCCCCGGTCGCCGTCGTCGCGGCCAGCTCGCCGTCGGACTGCTTCCACGCGGCCATCGAGGCCTCGCGGATCGCGCTGAAGTACCGCACGCCGGTGATCCTGCTCTCCGACGGCTACCTCGCCAACGGCTCCGAGCCGTGGCGGCTGCCGGAGATCTCCGAGCTGCCGAACCTCGAAGTCGCCTACGCCGACGGCCCCAACCACACCCTCCCCGACGGCGAGGAGGTGTTCTGGCCGTACAAGCGCGACCCGGAGACCCTCGCCCGCCCGTGGGCGATCCCCGGCACACCCGGCCTCGAACACCGCATCGGCGGTCTCGAGAAGAAGGACGGGACCGGCGACATCTCCTACGACCCGGCCAACCACGACCTGATGGTCCGCACCCGCGCCGCCCGCATCGAGGCGATCGAGGTCCCCGACCTCGACGTCGAGGACCCCGACGGCGACGCCCGCGTCCTCGCGCTGGGCTGGGGCTCGACCTACGGCCCGATCGGCGCGGCCTGCCGCAAGCTGCGCGCCAACGGCCACTCCATCGCCCAGGCGCACCTGCGCCACCTCGCGCCGATGCCGGCCAACCTCGGCAAGGTCCTGGCCGCCTACGACAAAGTCATCATCCCCGAGATGAACCTCGGGCAACTGTCCACGGTGCTGCGCGCCCGCTTCCTGGTCGACACGGTCGGATACCAGCAGGTGCGCGGACTGCCGTTCACGTCGACCGAGCTCGAATCGGTCTTCGAGGAGGTCGTCAAGAATGTCTGAGGCCATCACCGAGACCGGCCCCCGGCCGAAGACCTCGTTCGACCTGGTGCCCAAGGCCACCGGCCCGCAGACCGCCAAGGAGTTCAAGAGCGACCAGGAGGTGCGCTGGTGCCCCGGCTGCGGGGACTACGCGATCCTGGCCGCGATGCAGGGCTTCCTGCCCGAACTGGGCCTGCGCCGCGAGAACATCTGCTTCGTGTCGGGGATCGGCTGCTCCTCGCGGTTCCCGTACTACCTCGACACCTACGGAATGCACTCGATCCACGGCCGCGCCCCGGCGATCGCGACCGGCCTGGCCGTGTCGCGCCCCGACCTGTCGGTGTGGGTCGTCACCGGTGACGGCGACGCGCTGTCGATCGGCGGCAACCACCTGATCCACGCGCTGCGCCGCAACGTCAACCTCAAGATCCTGCTGTTCAACAACCGGATCTACGGCCTGACCAAGGGGCAGTACTCGCCGACCTCCGAGGTCGGGAAGCTGACCAAGTCGACGCCGATGGGTTCGGTGGACTGGCCGTTCAACCCGCTGTCGCTGGCGCTGGGCGCCGAGGCGTCCTTCGTCGCGCGCACCATCGACTCCGACCGCAAGCACCTCACCTCGGTGCTGCGCGCGGCGGCCGAGCACGAGGGCAGCGCCTTCGTCGAGATCTACCAGAACTGCAACATCTTCAACGACGGCGCCTTCGAGGTCCTGAAGGATCCCGAGTCGCGCGACGAGGCCCTGATCCGCCTGGTCCACGGTGAGCCGATCACCATGGGCAAGGAGGCCGAGTACTCGGTCGTGCGGACCGGCTGGGGCCTCGGTGTCGTGGAATCGTCCAGTGTGGACCCGGCCGACGTGGTCGTGCACGACGAGACCGTCGCCGACCCGTCCTACGCGTTCTCGCTGTCCCGCCTTCCGGGCGAGGACCTGCGGCACACGCCGATCGGCGTCCTGCGGTCGGTGAAGCGGCCGACCTACGACTCGATCGTGCGCGACCAGCTGGAGACCGCCTCGACCGGTGAACCGGCCGGCGCACAGCTGGAGAAGCTGCTGAACTCCGGCGACACCTGGACGATCCTCTAGGCGAGGACGACCAAGACCCCCGGCCGCTGGGCCGGGGGTCTTTTCGTTGCGGGGCCTCAGATGTAGAGGCAGAACGGGTGGCCGGCCGGGTCGAGGAGGACGCGCACGTCCACCTGCGGCTGGTGCTCGGGCAGCTCCGCGCCCAGCGCGACCGCCCGCGCGGTCTCGGCGGCCAGGTCGGTGACCTGGAAGTCGAGGTGCAGCATCATCTGCTGGGCGCCCTCCTTCGCCGGCCAGACCGGGCGCACGTAGTCGGGGTTGCGCTGCACGCTGAGGTAGGCGACGCCCTCGCCGAGGTCGAGCGCGGCGTCCTCGGCGTCCATCTTCCAGATCGGCCAGCCGCGCAGCTCGGAGTAGAAGCGGGCGAGCTTCTCGACGTCGTCGGTGTCGAGGACGACGCCCCACCAGTCCTTGCGGTTCCAGCGTTGCGCCGAAACGCTTCCGCGCGCCTTCGCGTCGTCGGTCATCGTCAGCTCCCGAATCCGAGGGCGATCAGGGCCAGCGCGGGCGCGACGCCCTGCAGAAGCGCTCCGCGCAGCATGCGCCGGTCGGTGGCGATGAGCACCACGGCGGCGCCGAGCATGCAGGCGCAGGAGAAGGCGAGGAGGGTGCGTCCGGCGACGTGGTGCCCGGTCCAGAACTGGGCGAGCCCGAGAACGATCCCGATGGCCAGGAAGAGGTTGTAGAAGCCCTGGTTGAAGGCCCAGGGGCGGACGGCGTTGACGTCCTCGGGCGCGACCCGGAATCCGGCCTGCACCTTGACATCGCGGGGAAAGCGCACGCTCTCCATCACGAAGATCAGGACGTGGATCAGCCCGGCTGCACCGGCGAGGACTTGCGCGAGCACGTTCATGTGTCCATGGTGGACCAAATTCACCGGCGCCAGGCCTGATACACCGGAACCGCGAGCAGGACGGCGAGCACGCCGGTGGTGATCGCGGCGGTGATCATGACGGTCCGCAGGCCGCCGAGTTTGGCGACGAGGGCGATCAGGGCGGGTCCGGTGACGGTGACGGCGGCCAGCCACAGGGTGTCGGCGGCGTTCTGCCGCGCCTCATCGGGGTGGGGTGTGGTGAACAGGACGGCGGAGTCGAGCCAGCGCGAGGCGAGCGCGCACTCGGCCACCAGCCAGGCGAGGCCGAGCGCGGTCACGGCGATGACGTATCCCTTGCGCATGGGCAGGGGGATACCCGTAGACGGGGTCGGTTACTCCCCGAGGTAGATCGAGGTGGGTTCGGGCTTCTCGGGGGTGAGTTCGTCGACGTGGCCGGCGAGGGCGTGCACGAGCAGCGCGCACAGGAGGGCGGCGGCGGCGTAGGGCACGGCGATCCAGGGAAGGCGTCCGATGGCGGCGACCAGGGCGATGAGGAGCGGTCCGGCGATGGCGACGACGCCGAACCAGAGTGGGAGCGCGTCGAAGGCCCGTTCGCGGGCGGGGTCGCGATTGGCGTAGGGGTAAAGGAAGTAGTTGCCGGCGAAGCCCGCGCCGAAGGCGCACATCGCGGTGCACCATCCGGCGGTGAGCAGGACTGTCGCGGCGACGAAGCGTCCGCGTAACTTGCGGGCGCAGTCGGCGGGCGTCCCGGCGGGCGCTCCGGCCGGTTGCGGGCGGGCGCCGCGGCGGTTGCCCCGCCGTTCCCCGCCGAGCAGTTCGGCGATCGTGTGGTCGCGAGATAACGGGTTGGCTCGGTGCTGCTCGTCCATGTCGACCCCCTCCGCATTGGACCATAGCCGCAACGCGGCTGCCGGAGGGTCACGCCGAAGTCACGGATCAGGACTGGAGGTAGATGCCGATGCCGAGGGACATCGCGAGGTCGGGCCCCGCGGGTGCCGCCGTCGAGAATGGTCACGAATCGGGGATCACCGTGTGGGCGCCCACCTGGCACCATGGGCCGCGTGCTGAAGAAACTCCTCATCCTGCTGCTGAAGATCGCCGCGACCGCGGTGTCCATCTGGATCGCCACCCTCCTCATCGACGAGATCACCTTCGGTGACGGTCCCGTGATCGAGCAGATCGGGACGCTGCTGGCCGTCGCGATCATCTTCGGGCTCGTCAACGCCATCATCAAGCCGATCGTGAAGACGGTCGGCTGCGCCTTCTACGTGCTGACGCTGGGGCTGCTCGCCCTGGTGGTCAACGCTTTGCTGTTCCTGCTGACCAGTCTGATCGCCGAATGGCTCGACATCCCGTTCAAGGTGGAGGGCTTTTGGGCGGCGCTGCTCGGCGCGCTCATCGTCGGTCTCGTCAACTGGGGCCTCAACCTGGTCATCCCCGACAAGAAGGCCAAGAAGAAGAAGCGCTGACGCGCTCGCGCGGTGACGGCCCGGCCGCCCCGGCCGGGCCTGTGGCGTCAGGTCACGTCGAGGACGATCTTCCCGAGCCGTTCGCCGCGCGTGTACGCGGAGACGAGTTCCGGGGCGCGCGACCAGTCGCCGCGCCAGTCGACGCCGGGGTCGAGGCGGCCGGCGGCGACCTCGTGCGCGAGCCAGCCGAGGTCGGCCGACAGGTCGCCCTCGCCGGTGATGATGAAGCTGCTGATCTGCCGGTCGTGCGTGGCGGCCTCGGCGAACAGCGCGCCGACGTCGAAGCTCTCGCCGACGCCGGCGGTGTTGCCGATCGTGACGAGCAGCCCGCCGCCGGCGAGCCGGGCGAAGGACTCGACCAGGACCGGTCCCCCGACGTGGTCGAGGACGGCGTCGACCGGCGCGGTGAGTTCGGCGGGGTGGGCGAGGACCTCGTCGGCGCCGAGCGCCTTCAGGGTGTCGGCGTTTGCGGCGACGTCGCGGGTCACGGCGATGACGTGGGCGCCGCCCCGGCGCGCGAGCTGCACGGCGTAGCGGCCGACGGCGCCGGTCGCGCCGGTGACGAGCACCCGGCGGCCGAGGATCGAGCCCATCCGCCGCAGCACCCGCAGGGCCGTGCCCGCCGCGACCGGGACGGTCGCCAGCGCGCCGAAGTCGGCGCCCTCGGGCGCGCCGCCCAGCCAGGCGGTGTCGACCGCGCGCAGCTTCGCCCAGGCACCGGTCCACTTCAGCGAGACGACGGGCGTGCCGGCCGGCGGGCCGCTGCCGTCGGCGGCGGCCTGTACGACGACACCGGCGGCGTCCCAGCCGTAGACCTCGCCGTCGGCTCCCTCGGGGACGAGATGGAGGAGCTCGCCCGGGTTGAGGGAGACCGCGCGGACCTCGATCAGGGCTTGGCCGTGCGTGGGGACGGGGTCGGGGACCTCGGCGAAGGCGAGGCCGCCGGGGACGGAGTGGTCGACGACGAGGGCGCGCATAAGAGAACTCCTAGGAGTGAGGCCTCAATGGCAGTCACTGCCATATGGCAGTGATAGGCAAAGGCTTGTCATAGGCTAACGCCTGCCGCTGCCATGTGTGCGTGAGGGGCGAACGCTGGTCGCTCGCGAGTGGCGGGGGCCGACAAATGCCGCCGGCCCGCGAACGCCGGGGACCCGCAAAAGCCCGTGAAGCGCGAACGCCCGGGACCGGCCAACGCCGGTGAACCGCGCACGCCGGTCGATGGCGACTGCCGGTGGCCGCCGAACGCCGCCGACCGGCGCATGCCGTCGGCTGGCTAGACTTCGCCGGTGACCCGCACTGACCTGCCGCTTCGTGAACGCAAGAAGCTGCGCAACCGCCGCCTGCTCGTCGACACCGCCATCGAGCTCTTCGGCGAGCACGGTTTCGACGAGGTCACCGTCGAGGATCTCGTCGGCCGCGTCGAGCTGTCACCGCGCACGTTCTTTCGGCTCTTCGACTCCAAGGAGGACGTCGTCCTGGAGCCGGTGCAGCGCCTGTGGGGCACGTTCACCGCGACGATCGGCTCCTGCGAGCTGCGCGGGCCGCTGGTCGCGACGTTGGAGCGCGTGCTCGTCGGCGCGATCGAGAGCATGGACGACGACTGGGCCGGGCAGTTCCTCGCCGGCCGCCGCATCGCCGAGCGCACGCCCGCCCTGGCCGCGCGCGAGCTGCGCTTCTGCGCCGACACGACCGTCGCGATCGGTGCGCTGCTGGCCGGACGCACCGGCCTCGACGCCACCGACCTGCGCCTGCGGCTGGCCCTTGAGGTCATGCTCGCCGTCTGGCACACCGCCAACCAGGACTGGGCGGTCGCGGCCGGGCCCGCCGACCCCGAGTGGCTGGTGGGCCTGGTCCGCGACGGTTTCGCGGCCCTGCCGGAAGCCCTCGGGCTGACGGTCGGCTGAACCCGGCTCAGCGGGCCTGGGTCTCCCGGAGATCCACCGGAAACATCCGGCCGGCAGCGGGTCGCACCGTGCGGCCGAGCCGATCGTGGCGCGGGGCAGGCGTGTGCGGCCGGCCTTCGCGCTGAGGTGGCCGAAGTCCGCCACCTCGGCCTCCCGGCGGCCGAAGCCGCCGGGAGACGTGCTCACGGCACCGCGAGGGCCTCCGTCGGCGACAGGCGCGCGGCCTTCGCCGCCGGGTACCAGCCCGCGACCGCGCCGATGAGCACCGTCGCGGCGAACCCGCCGAGCAGCACCCACGCCGGTATCGCCACCGGCCAGTCCTTCCAGAGCGCGTAGGAGGCGGTCACGGCCGCGCCGAGGACCACTCCCCCGGCGCCGCCGAGCAGTGACAGCAGCGCCGACTCCATCAGGAACTGCGCCCGCACGTCGCCGCGAGTGGCGCCGATCGAGCGTCGCAACCCGATCTCGCCCCGGCGTTCCAGCACCGAGATGACCATCGTGTTGGCGACGCCGACCCCGCCGACGACCAGCGCCACCGCGCCGAGCCCGAGCAACAGGCCGGTGAAGGCCTCGTCGGTGGCGGCCTTGGCGGCCAGCGCGTCCGAGGGCCGCGACACGTCGACCTCCTCGGGGTGCTCGGGGTAGGCGGTGGCGCCCAGCACCGCCTGGACGTCGGCGATCGCGCTCTCCTCGGCGCGGGTGTAGACGGTGGTGGCGTGCGCGTCGAAGTCCAGATAGGACTCCGCCGCGGGCCAGCCGACCAGCGCCGACGCGTCGAGTTCGGGCGCCAGCTCGACGGGGTCGAGGATCCCGATCACGGTGAACCACTGACCGCCCAGCCAGACCTGCACCCGGGCGTCGGCGGCGCCGATCCCGAGCCGCTCGGCGGTCTTCGCGCCGAGCACGACCGTCGGGTAGCCGGCCGTGGCCGGGTCGAGCCAGTGTCCACTCTCGACGGAACCGCCGACGACGTCGAGGAGGTTCAGCCGGGCGGCGCGCACGCCGATGCTGTTGGTGCGGCCGGGATCGACACGGTCGTTGCGGTAGACCGCGGTGTCGGCGAGCATCCCGGTCGCCGACAGGGAGGTGACCGGCCCGATCGCGCCGATCATCTCCTCGGCCGACAGCGGAAGCTGGGAGGCGTCCCCGAACAGCGACTGCCCGGGCGCGACCGTCAGCAGGTTGGTGCCCAGCCGGTCGAGCTTCTGATTGAGCAGCTCCTGGCTGGAGGCCGAGATGCCCACGACGGCGACCATCGCGGCGATCCCGATCGCGATACCGACCGCCGAGAGCACCGCCCGCAGCGGCCGGGCCCGCAGGCCGTGCGCGCCGACGCGGAACGTGTCAGCCCACCGCATCGTCGACCACCTTTCCGTCGCGCATCACGATCCGCCGGGGCAGGGCCGCGGCGATGTCACGGTCGTGGGTGATGACCACGACCGTCGTCCCGCCCGAATGCAGGTCCCGCAACAGATCCATCACGGCGGCGCCGGAGGCGGAGTCGAGGTTGCCGGTGGGTTCGTCGGCCAGCAGCAGCGAGGGCCCGCCGACGATCGCGCGAGCGATCGCCACGCGCTGCCGCTCACCGCCCGACATCTCATGTGGACGGTGGCCGGTGCGGTGGCCGAGGCCGACCCGTTCAAGGGCCTCGGCGGCCCGGTGGCGCCGTTCCGGCCGCGCGACGTCGGCGTAGAGCAGCCCGTCGGCGACGTTGTCGACCGCCGACACTCCGGGCGCCAGGTGGAACTGCTGGAAGACGAAGCCCAGCTCGGCCGCCCGCAGCCGCGACAGATCCCGGTCACTCAGCCGCGCCACGTCCTTCCCCGCCACCGTCACGGTTCCCGAACTCGGCCCGTCGAGAGTCCCGGCGAGGTTGAGCAGCGTCGACTTCCCCGAGCCCGAGGGACCGACGATCGCGGCGAGTTCGCCCCGCCCGATCGTCAGCGACACGTCGTCGAGGGCGGTCACCCCACCGGCATAGGACTTGGTGACCCGCTCCAGCGTCACGAGACCACCGCTCATGACGGCAGCCCCACTGTCACGCCCTCGGCCACGCCGGCGCCGCTGACCTCGACCAGGCCGGCGGCGAACATGCCCGCCTCGACGGCGACGATCCGCGTCGAGGAGCCCTCCACGATCTGTAGCCCGTATCCGCCTTCCCGCAAGGCGAGCAGCGCCTCGACCGGCACGACCAGCACGTCCTCGCGGGTCTCGGCGGTCAGCTCGACCTTGACCGGTGCGGAGTCGAGCGAGCCGAGCGCCTTCTGGTCCTTTATGGACACCGTGACCTCGATCGTGTCGGCGGTCCCGGCGTCGCCGGCGGCCTCGACGGTCGTGCCGATCGCGTCGACCTCGCCGTCGACGGCCGAGCCGTCGGGCAGCGTGACCCTCACCGGCAGTTCCTTCTCCACCAGGTCCTGATCGGCCACGTCGAGGGCGACGCTCACCTCGCGCTTCTTGCTGGTGTAGCCCAGAACCGGGCCGCCGGCCTGGCCGCCCACGGTCGCGGTGAGCTCGGCGACGCGCACGGCGCCGTCGGCGAACACCACCCGGCCCGGCTCGACCGTCCCGGTCTCGGGAAGGCCCGCGTCGTCCTGCCAGGCGCGCACGGCGTCGGCGGTCGCGCCGGTGAAGTCGGCGTCGACGGTGAACCCGGTGTACCCGAGCTCGGCGAGGTTCTCCTCCAGCTGCCGTGCGTCGGGGCCGCTCACGCCCGCCGACAGCGGACGCCACAAGGGAAGCAGCCCGTACATGACCACCACCGCGTCGTTGTCCACTTTGTACAGCGGTTTGCCGCGCCTGACGGTCGCGCCGACCTCCGGCAGCCACGTCACCGTCCCCGAGACCGCGCCCGACAGCGCCGTCACGTCCCCGTAGGTCAGCGTCCCGTCGACGCGCTCGGTGCGCACCAGGTCCTGCCGCTTGACCTCCGTCGTCCCCGGCGGCAGGCCACTCGACGCGGCCTCCTCACCGCCGCCGGTCAGCCCGACACCCACGCCCGCCGCTCCGACGGCCAGCACCGCGGCGACTCCGGCGGCCGTCCACAGCCGCTTGCCGCGCATCACTCTCCCCGCAATCCGGACAGCAGGTCCTGGCAGGCGTTCATCGCGGTCTTGAAGTCCGGGTCGTCGAGGAGTTCGGGATCGAACTGCGGCTTGCCGTCGGCGGTCGGGTCGGGCATGTCCACGCCCTGCTCGCGCATGCAGTCGACGAACTTCTGCATCTGCTCCTGCGCCGCCGGGTCCAGCTCGGCGGGCTCGCCCCCGCCGGGCAACTTGTCGCGGCAGGCGTCGACGGCCTCGGGGTTGTCGATGAAGTAGTCGCGCAGTTCGAGCATGTTGCCGCCGGGTCCGGGGTCGGGCATGTCCACGCCCTGCTCGCGCATGCAGTCGACGAAGAGCCGAAGCGCCTCCTCCTCGCTGAGCTCCGCCGGCGCCGACTCGCTCCCGGCGGGCGCCTCGCCGTTGGCCGTCGCCACGTCCGCCCCGTCGTCCGACCCGCAGGCCGAGAGCAGGAGCAGCGCGGCGGCCGCAGCGGTCGCGGCCCAGGTACGTCGTCTCATCGGGAGACCTCCTTCACGTGTGCGGTGAAGTGAAGTCCGCGGGCCATGTGGTGGGCGTCAACGCGAGTCCTTACGCCGCCCTTACGCCCCGGCGGGGAGACTCGACAGCATGCGCGTACTGGTGGTCGAGGATGAGCGGATGCTGGCCGACGCCATCGCCGAGGGCCTGCGGGCCGAGGCGATGGCCGTCGACGTCTGCTACGACGGCGACTCGGCGCGGACGAGGCTGGCCGTCTACGACTACGACGTCGCCGTCCTCGACCGCGACCTGCCGGGCATGGGCGGCGACGAGCTGTGCCGCCGTGTCGCCGCGGGCGAGCACCACACGCGGGTGCTGATGCTGACGGCCGCCACGGAGGTCGCCGACCGCGTGCACGGCCTGTCGATCGGCGCCGACGACTACCTCGGGAAGCCCTTCGCGTTCGCCGAGCTGACCGCACGGGTCAGGGCGCTGGCCCGCAGGTCGGCACCGGCGGCGCCGCCGGTGCTGGACCGGGCCGGGATCTCCCTGGACACCGTCCGGCGGCAGGTGTTCCGCGACGGTCGCTACGTGCCGCTGTCGAACAAGGAGTTCGGGGTCCTCGCCGAACTGATGCGCGCCGACGGCGCGGTCGTGTCTGCCGAGCGGCTGCTGGAGAAGGTCTGGGACGAGCACATCGACCCGGCCACGAACGTCGTGCGGGTGACGATGATGACCCTGCGGCGCAAACTGGCCGACCCTCCCGTCATCGAGACCCTCGCCGGAGTGGGGTACGTGATCCGATGAGACTGCGCACGCGGCTGACGCTGCTCTACGGCGGTTCCTTCCTGCTCGCCGGCGGGGTGCTCATCGCCGTGGTCTACTTCCTGGTCCGCGAGCGCCTGTACTCCTCGGGTCTGACGCGCGCGGAGATGTCCCGGCTCGGCGAGCTCGATGTCGGGCAGCTGCCCGAGGGCAAGGACGACGTGCTGGCGCTGGTCAACGGCCTGATCGAGCGGCAGGACGCGGCCCGGGCGGCGACGCTGGAGTCGCTGCTGGTGTGGTCGGTCGTGGCGCTGGTGCTGGTAGGGCTGCTCTCGGTGGGTTTCGGGTGGTTGATGGCCGGGCGGGTGCTGCGGCCCATCGGGGCGATCACCGAAACCGCGCGGCGGGTCGCCGACCGCAACCTGCACGAGCGCATCAACCTCTCGGGGCCCGGGGACGAGCTCAAGCGGCTCGCCGACACCTTCGACGAGATGCTGGAGCGGCTGGACCGGGCCTTCGACGGGCAGCGGCGTTTCGTGGCCAACGCCTCGCACGAGTTGCGCACGCCGCTGGCGATCAACCGGACGCTGCTGGAGGTCGCGGCGGCACGGCCCGACCCCGACGGGCGCGTCGGTGATCTGACGGCGAACCTGCTGGCGGTCAACGTCCGGCACGAGCGGCTCATCGACGGACTGCTCACGCTGGCCGGTTCGGACCGCTCGGTGGCGCGGCCGGTGCCGGTGGACCTCGCCGACGTCGTCGCGCACGTCGCCGGGCAGCTCGGCGCGGAGGCCACCGCGGCCGGTGTCGAAGTGGAGGTGGCGGGCGGGCCCGCTGTGGCCCTGGGCGACGCGACGCTGCTGGAGCGGCTGGCGCAGAACCTGGTCGCCAACGCCATCCGGCACAACCACCCCGGCGGCACCGTCACGGTGGAGACCGCGGCAAGGGCCGGGCGAGCGGTGCTGACGGTCGCCAACACCGGGCCGCAGGTGCCCGCCTACGAGATCCCCGCGCTGTTCGAGCCCTTCCGGCGCGGCGAGGGCCACGACCGGGTGGAGTCGGCCAGGGGCGTGGGACTGGGGCTGTCCATCGTCGACGCGGTGGTGCGCGCCCACGAGGGCACCATCGAGATCACCGCGCGCGAGGCGGGCGGTCTCGTCGTGCGCGTCGAGATGGCCGAGGCGGGCTAGGGCGTGTCCTGGTGATCAAGTAGGGGTGTCCACAATGGTGTTGTGGTACGTCGTGGTGAGTTGACGGATGCTGCGTGGTTGGTCATCGAGCCGTTGCTGCCCAGGCCGGGGACGTCTCGGGCCCGGTGGCGTGATCACCGTCAGGTGATCAACGGGATTCTCTGGAAGCTGCGGACAGGTGCTCCATGGCGTGACCTGCCCGAACGCTTCGGTCCGTGGAAGACCTGTCATGAACGGCTTCGCCGCTGGACCGCCGATGGGACCTGGGACAAGATCCTCGCGAGCGTGATCGTCCACGACGACGGGCAACCGGTCGAATGGGTCATCAGCGTCGACTCGAGCGTGGTGCGGGCGCATCAGCACTCAGCCGGCGCCCGCAAAAAGGGGGATCTACGGGGTCGTCGCCGCCCGCACTGAACGGAGAGGCGATCGGTCGGTCGCGTGGCGGGTTGTCCACGAAGATTCACCTTGCGGCCGATGGGCGCGGCAGGCCGTTGTCGATCCTGCTGACACCGGGTCAGGCCGGGGACAACCCGATGCTGTTCCCGTTGCTGGAGGCGATCGCGGTCCCGACGGGGAAACCCGGCTGGCCACGCCGCCGCCCTGACCTGCTCCTCGCCGACAAGGGCTATGCCCATGATTCGACCAGGCACCGCCTACGGCGGCGCGGCATCCGCCACGTGATTCCCGAACGCCTCGACACGATCAACCGCCGCATCGCGAAAGGCTCACGCGGCGGGCGGCCACCAGGGTTCGACAAGGCCGCCTACAAGCAGCGCAACGTCGTCGAACGCTGCTTCAACCGCCTGAAGCAGTGGCGCGACCTGGCCACCCGCTACGCCAAACGCGCATCCATCTACCAAGCCAGCCTTACCATCGCCGCCATCATGATCTGGCTCCCATGATCACCCGGACACGCCCTAGACGGCACAGGCAGACCCGAGAGGGCCAGCCAGAGCAGAAGGGCTCCGGCAGACCAGCAGACCAGAGGCGACCGCACGGGCAAGGCGGGCAGGTCAGGCAGGGTGTCGGGGTGGCTTCCCAGGCATCCGTGTCGCCCTGCACCCCCGCTGCGACGGCACACCGCAACCGCTCGGGCGGCCGCCCACCGCTCCCGCCCCCACCGCCACCCGCCTCGCCGGCCCATCTCACCCCGCCTCACCCGCCTGTCGGCGGCTACTTCTCGCCTACCCCGACCAGGCCCGACTCGTAGGCGATGATCACCAGCTGCGCGCGGTCGCGCGCGCCGAGCTTGGCCAGCAGGCGGCCGATGTGCGTCTTCACCGTCGCCTGGCTCAGGTGCAGGTGCGCGGCGAGGTCGGCGTTCGACAGACCGCGCGCGATCAGCGTCAGCACCTCCCTTTCGCGCTCGGTGACCCCGGCGAGTTCGGCCTTGAGTTCGGCCGAGGGCGTGCGGGGGCGCCCGGCGAACTCCGCGATCAGCCGCCGTGTCACCGAGGGCGCCAGCAGGCCCTCTCCCGAGGCGACCACCCGGATCGCCGAGAGCAGTTCGCCCGGCGGGGTGTCCTTGAGCAGGAAGCCGCTGGCACCGGCGCGCAGCGCGGAGTACACGTAGGCGTCGAGGTCGAAAGTGGTCAGCATCAGCACGCGCGTCCCGCCGCCGGCGGCGGTGATGCGGCGGGTCGCCTCGATGCCGTCCATCTCCGGCATGCGCACGTCCATGAGCACCACGTCCGGTGAGGTCCGCGCGGCCAGTTCCACCGCCCGGGCACCGTTGTCGGCCTCACCGACGACCTCCAGGTCCGGTGCCGTGTCGACCAGCAGGCGGAAGCTCCCGCGCAGCAGCGCCTGATCGTCGACGATCAGCACCTTCACCAGTTCGCTCACGCCGTCTCCTCCCCGCGCTCGGCCCCGAGGGCACCGGCGTAGGGGATCCGCGCGCTGACCGCGAAGCCCCCGCCGGGTCTTCGCCCGGCCTCGAACACGCCGTCGTACATCATCACCCGCTCGCGCATCCCGGCCAGGCCGTGGCCCGGTTCGTCGCTGAAACGTTCGGGCAGGGCGCGGTGGCCGGGCCCGTCGTCGGTGACCTCGATCCGCACCTCCCCCTCCCTGCCGGTGACCACGACCCGGCAGTCCGCCGGTGCGGCGTGCTTGACGACGTTGGTCAACGCCTCCTGCACGATGCGGTACACGGCCAGCGCCACACCGTCGGGAAGTCCATCCACACCGGACACCTCCAGGGTGACGCCGACACCCGCCTGTCTGGCGCGCTCGGCGAGGGCGGGAACGTCGGCGAGGCCCGGAGCGGGTGCGAGGACGATCTCGTCGTCGCCTTCGGAGCGCAGGACGCCGAGCACGCGGCGCATCTCGGTGAGCGAACCGCGGCTGATCGTCTCGATGACCTGCAGGGCCTCCCGCGCCGCCTCGGGATGCTCGACGGCGACGTGGTTGGCGATGCCGGCCTTGACGGCGATGACGCTCAAGGAGTGCGCGACCACGTCGTGCATCTCGCGCGCGATCCGCAGGCGTTCGTCCACGATGGCCTTCTCCGTCCGTTCCTCGGTGTTGCGCATCTCGGCCAGCCGCATCCGCCGCGCTACGTGCCCGACCACCCAGGCGGCGGTGAGCGCGATGGCCAGGAAGCTCAGCAGCCCGACGACGTCGGCCTCGGTGGTGTGGTCGTACCCGATGGTGCTGAACAGCGCCAGCGCGGCCATCGCGATCGTCGCCACCAGCGCCAGCAGGGAGCGCAGGCGGTTCTCGGCGAGGGCGACCATGTACATGACCAGGATGGTCCCGGTGAAGGGCTCCCGGGTCATGCCGAACGCGGTGGCCAGGGCCGTGCAGGTGACGATCACGATCAGCGCGGGGATGGGCTGCCAGCGCCGCAGGGCCACCGAGGCACCGATGCCGACGGCCAGCAGCACCGCGACGATCACGGGCCCGCCGTAGTTGGGCCCGGCGTCGCCCGACTCGCTGGCGAAACCGAGGTAGATGGCCGACATCACGACGCCGACGATCACGTCGAGCACGATGAGATGCCAGGCGGCGGGCCACCTGGTCAGGCGCTTTCGGAGCTCGGCGTCGGTCACCATTCGAAGGTATCGGCGCTGATCATCGGGCGCATCGGACCGGTGGATGTCATACCCAGGTCCGATGGGAGGGCGGTTTCGCCGCTTGTCCTCCACCCTGGGTCGGAGGACGATTCCAGGCCACGGTCCGATGCGCTGACCAGGCCTTCCGCGCGATCGTTGGGACATGATCGAGGTCAGGCAACTCACGAAACGCTACGGCGCCAAGGCCGCCGTCGACAATCTCTCCTTCACCGTGCGGCCCGGCCGGGTCACCGGTTTCCTCGGCGCCAACGGGGCCGGGAAGTCCACGACCATGCGGGCGATCCTCGGCCTCGACCGGCCGACCTCGGGCAGCGCGCTCATCGACGGCCGCCCCTACGCCGAGATGCGCAACCCCGTCCACCACGTCGGGGCCCTCCTCGACGCCGGTGCCGTGCACGGCGGCCGCTCGGCCTTCAACCACCTGCTCTGCCTGGCGACCAGCAACGGCATCTCCGGCGCCCGCGTGACGCAGGTGCTGGATCAGGTCGGGCTGGCGGGTGTGGCGCGCAAACGCGTCGGCGGCTTCTCCCTCGGCATGAAGCAGCGCCTCGGGATCGCCGGAACCCTCCTGGGAGACCCCGGAATCCTCATGTTCGACGAGCCGGTCAACGGCCTCGACCCCGAGGGCATCCGCTGGATCCGCGAGTTCATGCGCGACCTGGCCGCCGAGGGACGCACGGTCCTGGTCTCCAGCCACCTCATGAGCGAGATGGCGCTGACCGCCGACCACGTCGTCATCATCGGCCGCGGGAAGCTCATCACCGAGGCGTCCATGGCCGAACTCGCCGAACGCCACCACAGAGGCGTGCTCGTCCGCACCCCGCAGGCGAGCGCGCTGTCGACCGCCCTGCGCGAGTCGGGCGCGGCGGTGGTGGCCGCCGCCGACGGGTCCCTCTCGGTGTCCGGCATGGAGGCCTCCGCCATCGGCGAGCTCGCCTTCGCGCGCGGTGTCGTGCTGCATGAGATCACCCCGCGCTCGGCCTCGCTGGAGGAGGCCTACATGGAACTGACCGACGACAGCGTCGAGTACCGCGCCACCCGCACCTCCCCGCGCGCGGCCGAAACCCCCGAAAGGAGCGCGGCATGAGCACCATCACCGCCACCCGCCCGGCAGCACCCCCCGCCGAGGTCAACACCTCGGGTCTGGCCCGCACGATCGCCTCGGAGTGGGTGAAACTGCGCTCGGTGCGTTCGACCCACATGTACCTGGGCGCCATCGTCCTGGCGGTGGCCCTCGGCGGCCTCGTCGCCTATCTGATGACCGCCGACTGGGACGCCTCCCCGGCCGAGGAGCAGGCGATGTTCGGCGGCGCCGACCCCGCCCAGCTCGCCTTCCCGATCGCCCAGTTCTGCCTGGCCGCGCTGGCCGCTCTGGCGATGACCTCGGAGTACGCCACCGGGATGATCCGCACCAGTCTCACCGCCGTGCCGGCGCGGGGCCGGATGCTGCTGTCGAAGGCCGTCGTCGTCACCGTCGTCACGGCCGTGACCGGGCTCGCCCTCACCCTGGTCTGCTTCTTCCTCGGCGCGGCGATCACCGGCGACAGACCGGCCCCGATCCGGGCGTGGGAGTCCTTCGGGGACGCCCTGCCGACGCTGCTGAGCCACTCGGCGGCGCTGGTGTCCATGGCGCTGGTCGGGCTGGGTCTCGGCGCGATCCTGCGGGCCACCGCCGGGGCGCTCGTCGCGATCACCGGGCTGTTGTTCGTGGTGCCGATCGCGGTGCAGTTCCTGCCGCGCGAGCTCGGCATGAAGATCTTCGCGACGCTGCCGATCGAGCTGCCCGGGCAGCTCGCCGGCACCGCGAGCGATCCGGTCTACTCGCAGCCCGCGGCCGCCGGGATCCTCGCGCTCTACGCCGCGGTCGCGCTGACCGCAGGCTGGCTACTGCTTCGGCGCCGTGACGCCTGAGCCGCCCGTCCCGTCTGGTCACCGTCTCGCCGCGGTGACCAGACCCGTCTCGTAGGCGACGATGACCAGCTGTGCCCGGTCGCGGGCCTGCAGCTTCGTGAACAGCCGCCCCACGTGCGACTTCACCGTCGCGAGGCTGACGTGCAGGTGCCCGGCGATCTCCTGGTTGGACATGCCACGCGCGATCAGGCCCAGCACCTCGCGCTCGCGTTCGGTGACGCCGTCGAGGCCGGTGGCCACCGGCGACTCCGGGCCCGGCTGCGCGGCGAAGTCGGCGATCAGGCGGCGGGTGACCACGGGCGCGAGCAGCGCCTCCCCGGCGGCGACGACGCGGATGGCGTTCAGGAGTTCGGCCGGGGGCGCGTCTTTGAGCAGGAAACCGCTCGCCCCTGCCCGCAGGGACTCGTAGACGTAGGAGTCGAGGTGGAACATGGTCAGGATCAGCACGCGCGTGGGCGAGGCCGCGCAGATGCGCCGGGTCGCCTCGATGCCGTCCATCTCCGGCATGCGCACGTCCATGAGGACGACGTCGGGCTCGATCGCGGCGGCCAGTTCAACGGCCTCCAGGCCGTTGCAGGCCTCACCGACGACGTCGAGGTCCCCCGCGCTGTCCACGAGCACCCGGAAGCTCCCGCGCAACAGCGCCTGGTCGTCGGCGATCAAGACCTTCGTGGTCACGTGTCCCCCTCGGTTCGATACGGCAGGGTCGCGGCCACCCGGAAACCGCCGCCTTGCATCCGCCCGGCGGTGAATTCGCCGCCGTAGACGGCGACCCGCTCGCGCATGCCCAGCATCCCGTGACCGCCGGGCCCCGGCGGGAGCAGGCGTCTGCCGGGCCCGCTGTCGGTGATCTCGACGGTCAGCACGCGGCCGTCGTCGGTGAGGCGGAGCAGGCAGTCGGCGGGGGCCGCGTGTTTGACCACGTTGGTCAGCGCCTCCTGGATTATCCGGTAGGCGGCCAGCTCGACGCCTTCGGGCAGCTCGCCGACCGAACTGGTGTCGGTGACGACCTGCACGCCGGCGGCCCGGGCGTGGTGGACGAGGGCCGGAACGGCCTTGAGGCCCGGGGAGGGGGCGCGCGGGTCCTCGCCCTGGTCCTCGGAACGCAGAAGGCTGAGCATCTGCCGCAGTTCGACAAGCCCGGCGCGGCTGGCGGCCTCGATCACCTGGAGGGCGTCGCGGGCCTCGTGCGGGTTCGTCTCGATGACATGGTTGGCCACACCCGCCTTGACGGCGATGACGCCCATGCTGTGGGCGACGACGTCGTGGAGCTCGCGGGCGATGCGCAGCCGTTCCTCGGCGGCGGCCTTCCCCGCGATCTGCTCACCGGCCCGCGCGGCGTAGAGGCGCCGCTCCCGCACCGCACGGCCCACCGTCCACGAGGCGCCGAGGACCGCGGCGCCGATGAGCAGGACGGTGAAATCGGCCGACCACCAATCGCGCGAGCCCACACCCGAGGAGCACACGATGATCAGCGCGCTGGTGACCCCGATGGCGAAGACCGGCTCCCAGCGCCGGCGGCGCTCGCGGACGGCGACGATGTACAGCGCCAGGGAGGCCGCGATGAGCGGCTCGCGGAGGATCCCGGCGGCGAGCGCCACGATGGTGGCGCACATGACCACGCCGAAGACGGGGATGGGCCACAGGCGGCGCACGGCGAGGGGCATGACGATGGCGGCCGCGGCGGCGAGGCGTGCACGGTAGTCGAAGGACGTGCCCTCGGCCGATGTCCCGATCCCGGCGAGCGCGAACGTGTAGAGCACCGCCAGGGCTGCGTCGGCGCCGATCAGCTGCGCGGCGGTGAGCCGGCGGCTGAACAGGGGGCGGATGTCCTCTTCGATGGCCACCTCTCCGACGGTAACGCCGCTGGTCGGCGAGCGCCTTGGACCCCGGGACGTCATACCGGGGGATGAGACGCGGCCGTTTCGGGCCCGCCTCCTAGACCCAGGGCGAAGCCGGGATTGCGGGTCTGGGACCGATGCCGCGAAAGCCTCCGTTCACCAGGCTTGAGACATGATCGAAGTCCACGAGTTGACCAAACGCTACGGCCGCACCGTCGCCGTCGACGGTCTGTCCTTCCAAGTGCGCCCCGGCCTGGTGACCGGCTTCCTCGGCCCCAACGGCGCCGGCAAGTCGACCACCATGCGCATGATCCTCGCCCTCGACGCCCCGGACTCGGGCAGCACTCTCGTCGACGGGCGCCCCTACGCGAGCATCAAGCGTCCGATGCACGTCGTCGGCGCCCTGCTTGACGCGTCCTCGGTGCATCCGGGGCGCAGCGCCCTCAACCACCTGCGGGCTCTTGCCCGCACCAACGGGATCGGGACCTCGGCGGTGGTCGCGGCGATCGAGCGGGTCGGGCTCGCCGGTGTCGCGCGCAAGAAGGTCGGCGGCTTCTCGCTGGGGATGAAGCAGCGGCTGGGCATCGCGGCGGCGCTGCTGGGGGACCCGTCGGTGCTGATGTTCGACGAACCGGTCAACGGCCTCGACCCCGAGGGCGTGCGCTGGATCCGGGAACTGATGCGGGGCCTGGCCGCCGAGGGGCGGACCGTGCTGGTGTCGAGCCACCTCATGAGCGAGATGCAGCTCACCGCCGACCGCCTGGTGATCATCGGTCGCGGGAAGCTGATCGAAGATGCCACCGTCGGTGAGCTGACCGATCGTTTCCAGCGGGGCGTGTTCGTCCGCAGCCCCCGTCTGGACGACCTGTCGGCGGTTCTGACCGCCGCCGGAGCGGAGGTCGCCGCCGAGAAGGGCGGCCTGTCCGTCCACGGACTCGCCGTCCCCGCCATCGGGGATCTGGCCGCCGGCAAGGGGATCGCACTGCACGAGGTCACCCCGCGCGGCGCGAGCCTCGAAGAGGCGTACATGCAGCTGACCGCCGAGAGCGTCGAGTACCGGGCGGTGTCGTCGTGACCGCTGTCATCTCGGCCGAATGGCTCAAACTGCGCTCGGTGCGCTCCACCCACTACATCGTCGGCGTCGCCGTCCTGCTCATCGGCGGGGCCGCGCTGCTGAGCCTCGCGCGGGTCACCGCCTGGGAGAACCTGAGCGCCGCGACACGCGCGGACAACACCGGCGGCGGCACCACCGAGGAGACGATCCTGCAGTTCATGCAGCTCCTCGGCGGGATCGTCGGCGTCCTCGCCTTCACCTCCGAGTACGCCACCGGCCTGATCCGCTCGACCTTCGCGGTCATGCCCCGGCGCCCCACTGTCCTGATCGCCAAGGCGGCCGTGGTCGCGGCCGGCTCGGCGCTGATGGCCACCGTGGTCGTCTTCTCCTCCTACGGGCTGAGCGAACTCATCGTCGGCGACCGCATGCCGGCGTATGAACCGAGCTTCACCGAGCAGCTCCCCTACCTGGCGGCCCTGGCCGGTTCGGTCGTGGTCGTGTCGCTGCTCGGCCTCGGCCTCGGCGCCGTGCTGCGCTCGGCGACGGGCGCGATCATGATCCTGGTCGTACTGATCTTCGTCGCCCAGATGGTCCTGTTGTTCCTGCCGGCGCCCTGGAAGCACTGGATCTACTCCGCGCTGCCGGTCGCCCTCCCCGACCAGCTCACCGGCGTCCCACCGCGCACGGCCGAGGCTCCGAACGGATCTGCCGTGCCGCACACGATGCTGTCGATCCCGGGGGCATGGGCCTTCGCGGTCGCCATCGTCGTGGCCTCCCTCGGCGCGGCCTGGGCCGCGATCAGCAGACGGGACGTGAAATGACGGGCCTCATCGCGGCCGAGTGGCTGAAGTTCCACTCGGTGCGGGCCACGCGGATCGTCGCCTGCGTCATCCCCGCCTCCATCGCCGGCGGCGCCGCGCTGACCTGGTACGTCGCCGACACCTGGGACAAGATGGCGCCCGCCGACCGGGACCAGGTCTCGATCGCCTCGGTGGAGGAGATAACCCTGTCGGTGAGTCAGCTGTGCTTCGCCATCCTCGGCGTCCTTGCGATGACCGCGGAGTACAAGACCGGTCTCATCCGCTCCACCTTCACCGCCGTCCCGTCCCGCCGCCTCGTCCTGGCGGCCAAGGCGATCGTCCTTGCCGCCACGGCCCTGGTCGTCGGCACCGCCACGTCCGTGCTCACCTACCTCGTCTGCGACGCGGTCATCGGCGAGCGCCCCATCCCCTACTACGACCAGCCCGCCGAACCCGCCGCGCTCCTCACCGCGGGTCCGTCGACCCTGGTCTTCGCCATGATCGGTCTCGGTCTGGGCACCCTCATGCGCTCGGCGGCCGGAGCCATCACCGCCATCGTCGGCCTCTGGTACGTGCTGCCCATCGTCGCCCTCAACCTCCCCGTCCCCTGGGACAGCCGGGTCGGGTCGGTGCTCCTCACCCGCCTCGACGCCCAACTCGCCGGTGTCGACCTGGTCGCCAAATACGGCGAAGGCATGCCCGCCGCCCTCCTGTCACCCCTCGCCGCCGCCATCGCCATGGCCGCCTACATCGCCGCCGCCCTCATCCCCGCCACCCTCACCATCCGCCGCGACCTCCGCTGACCCCGCTCCCACCGCCCCCACCGCCACCCTCCAACCCCTCCCGCTCTGCCCCCGCCCCTCCCCGCGGCGGGGGCAGAGCCCTCAACGCGTAGAGAACCGCTGGCGCGCCTGAGGCAGAGGCTGAGCGAGGAAGGTGGGCGAGGAAATGTGGGGAGAAGGTGGGACAGGTGGGCGGGGAGATGTGGGCGGGCCAGGTGGGCGCGAAGCGCAGGGTGCCGGTGAGGGGGCGGAGCGCGGAGGCGTGAAACGAAGGCACGGCCGCGCAGTGCGCATGCTGGAGCCGCCCCGGTTCACGAGGCGAGGCGAGGGCGCGCGGAGCCCTGCCGCAGGGTTGGAATGCGGCGCGGAGCGCGATGTGAGTGAAGGCGCGCGCGGCCCGGGCCCGGAACGCGAGGTGAGCTATGGCGCGCGCGCAGCCTCGCGAGCGGGGTGGGAGTGGGGCGCGGAGCGCGGGGTGGATGAGGGCGCGAAGCCCGGCCGCCGAACGCAAGGTGCGAAAGTCGCAAGCAGCCCCGGGGGCGGGGGGAGTGGGGCGCGAGGTGGATGAGGGCGCACGGAGCCCAGGCGCCGAACACAATGTGGGTCGGGCGCGTGCAGCCCAGGCGCGGAAGGCGAGGTGAGTAAGAGCGCGCGAAGCCCCGGCGCGGAGTGGGACTGGAGCACGAGGCGGTGAGGGCGCGCGAAGCCCAGACGCCGAACGCAGGGTGAGGCGAGGGCGCACGCAGCCCCGGGTGGGAATGGGGGTGTGGAGCGCGATGTGAGTGAAGGCGCGCAGCCCAGGCGCGGAACGCGAGGTGAGCAATGGCGCCCGCAGCCCCGGGAGCGGGGTGGGAGTGGGGCGCGGAGCGTGGGGCGGATGAGGGCGCGAAGTCCGGCCCCCGAACGCGGGGTGAGGCGAGGGCGCACGCAGCCCCGGCGCGGGTGGGACTGGAGCGCGGAACGCGAGGCGAGGCGATGCGATGCGAAGGCGCACGCAGCCCCGACGTGCGGTGGGGCGAGGGCGCGGCCGCGCAGGGCGAATGCAGGACCAGCCGCGGCCACAGCCGTGAAATGCGAGAGCGTGCCCGGAGCCAAGGCGGAACGGGCGCGCCCCGGCACACCAATGCGCCGATGCGCCGATGCGCCGATGGACACGAGATCAGCGTGCGAGCACGGGCCCTGGCCGGCGAATGGGAACTAGCGACACAACGAACAAGCGCGGCATGCGGGCACGGGCGTGGGCACAGGCACGGGCGTGGGCGGGCACGGGCGGGCACGGGCGGGCACGGGCGTAGGCACAGGCACAGGCACGGGCGTGGGCGGGCATGGGCGGGCATGGGCGGGCATGGGCGGGCATGGGCGGGCATGGGCGGGCATGGGCGGGCATGGGCACCGGCCATCGAACCCCCACCCAACCTCACCCAACCCCACCCCTGCCCCGCATGCCCCTCTGCGACGCTGACGCATGCCTCGTCCCTAAAGCGGCCCCTTCGTCTCCGTGCCCCTCCACCTCCTCCACCTCTTCCTTCCCGGCCTCACCTCCACCGACGTCGCCCTGCTGCGCTCCGCTGCCTCGGACCTCGATGCCCTCCCTCCCCCTCCCTCATCTGCCTCGCCACCCCCGCCTCTCGTCTGGGATTGGTGGCCGGCCAACGCATCCTTCCCGGGCGTCGCATTCGCCGGCATGGCGCTGATCATGTGCACGTCCGTCGTGCTCTCCGATCTCCGCAGCGGCGACGGCGTCGAGCTCGAACTCGCCGTCGGTTGGACGCCGGAGGGCACGTTGGCCGTCGACGCCGGCGTCGGCCTTCCCTGCTTCTGCGCCACCGAGCACGGCACGCACTATGCCGAGAGCCTCACCATCCCCATCCCCGTCCCCATCCCCGCCGGCATGGCGCTCCACCCGCTCCCGGCGGCCTTCGCGGCGGCCACCGCTCAGCTCGCCGAGTGGTCCGGGCAGTCGTCGTCCCCATCCCACTGGCGCGCGCTCGCCGGGTTGCCCGGGCCCTCCCTCGAACCCCCGCGCTGAATCCCACCGCTACCCGTCCGCGCCTCGCCCAGCGCCCGCGAGCGCCCGCCCAGCCCTCGCCAAACCCTCACCGCACGCCCTCACCATGACCACCCGAACCCCTCCCGCGAGCCGCCCGGTAGGTTCCACCCACCGAGCCGCGCACGAGCCGCGCACCACCCGCACACACGCAGCACACGGCCCGCGCACCACCCGCACGCCCCGCACACGAGCCCCACCCCCGTCCTGACCCACGCGCACATCCCCCGCAAGCCCAGCGATGAGGAGGTCCCCGAGATGCATGTGCTGAGCCGGCCCGAAGCGGGCTTCTACGGCACTCACAGCGTCGCCACCGACCCCGGCGGCGACGGCTGGTCCACCCTCAACGCGCTCAGCGGCTCACCCGCCGAGTTGGCGGCGGCCGTCCGCAACCTCGTCGTGCATCGCGAGGGGTGCGCCGACCTGGGCTTCACGCTGCCGCAGGAGCGCCGCAACGAGGCCGAGACGCGCTATCTCAGCGACATCCTCACCGTCCTCAAAGGACTCGGCGAGGGGGACGGCGGCATCGGCGAGGCCCGGGAGCCGAAGGCGCGCTTCGCCGGCACGTGTCGCGACTTCGCCCTGCTCTTTGCGGCCGCCTTGCGTCACAACGGAATCCCGGCCCGTCTGCGCTGCGGCTTCATGACCTACGGTCTCCCCGACTTCCACGGCGACCACTGGGTCACCGAGTACTGGCGGCCGGGGAAGGGCTGGACGCTCGCCGACCCCGAGTTCGGCGGCTACGACCCCGACTTCGACGCGATGGACGTCCCGCGTGACCGCTTCATCGTCGCCGGTGACGCCTGGCGTTCCTACCGCGAGGGCACGGCGGACCCGTCGAACTTCGGGATCCGCATCCCCGACGTCCTCGACCTGACGGGGCCGGCGATGCTGCGCGGCAACGTCGTGCGCGACCTCGCCGCGCTCAACAAGGTCGAGGTCCTTCCCTGGGACTGCTGGGGTCTGGCCGAAGGCGAGACCGAACC
Source organism: Phytomonospora sp. NPDC050363 (assembly GCF_040655735.1). Lineage (NCBI taxonomy): Bacteria > Bacillati > Actinomycetota > Actinomycetes > Micromonosporales > Micromonosporaceae > Phytomonospora > Phytomonospora sp. NPDC050363. The sequence continues at coordinate 535,498 of NZ_JBFAKK010000002.1, read as the reverse complement.
CGGCGACGCCGACCTCGCCCTGCTCGACCGGGTCGCCGACCTGGAGTCGGCGGGCGGCCCCTTCGAGGGCCTGCGCGACGCCTACCTCGACAACCCGGCCCTCAAGATCACCTCACCGGTCACCTCGTACACGACCTACGGCGGCGTGCGGATCGTCGAGATCCGCGGCGAGTGAACCGAAGGAGCCCGCATACCGCCGGCGCCCCGGGATTCCCGGGGCGCCGGCGTCACCATGGCGGGTGATCTTCTGAATCCAGCCTAAGTCACAGGCCGACGTCGCGTCCGTCCAGACGCCACGCGCAGACCACGGCCGGCTTGGCGTGGTCCCCGTTCGGCCAGGTCGATGCGGGATTGTCCACAGTGGCCCCGGTGACCTCGCCGGGGTGCTGCACGGCCACGAACACCGTCTTGTTGTCGTCGTGCACCCAGGGCCCGCAGGTCTCGGCACCGAAGGGCACCGAGAGGAACTGCCGCACGAAACCGCGCTCGGGGCCGGTCAGCGGAACGGCGAACAGCCCGTCGTTGCTGCCGAGGGCGTTGCCGTCGGTGGAGATCCACAGGTTCTTCCCCGACGCGTCGAAGGCGACGTTGTCGGGGCACGAGATCGGCGAGACCTTCGTCTTGTCGAAGCCGGCGAAGAACGTCGACGGGTCGGCCGGGTCGCCGCACACGATCGGCACGTCCCAGGTGAAGGTCTCGGCGGTCTGCTTCCCGTTGTCCTCGGTGATCTCGAAGATCTGCCCGTGCTTGTTGAGGTTGCGGGGGTTGGCCTCGTCGGCGCCGGGCTTGCCGGGCTTGCCGCGGTCGGTGTTGTTGGTCAGCGCGGCGTAGATCTTGCCGGTGGCGGGGTTGGGCTGCACGTCCTCGGGGCGGTCCATCTTGGTCGCGCCGACGATGTCGCCCGCCTGGCGGGTGTGCACCAGCACCTGGTCGACGGTCATGCCGGGCACGAGCGACTGGTTGCCGCGCACCAGCGGGATCCAGCGGCCGGTGCCGTTGAACTGACCGTCGGCGGGGAGCTTGCCGGTCCCGTCGATCTCGGCGGCGCTGGTGTACTCCAGTTTCGCGACGTAGAGGGTGCCGCTCTCCAGCAGGCGCAGGTTGTTCTCACGCGCCTTCCAGCTGTCGCCGGCCTTGAACTTGCGGTCGGAGACGAACTTGTACATGTAGTCGAAGCGCTCGTCGTCGCCCATGTAGACCACGGCGCGGCCGTCGGCGGCGAGGATCGCGTTGGCGCCCTCGTGCTTGAAGCGGCCCAGCGCGGTGTGCTTCTTCGGGGTCGAGTCGGGGTCGTAGGGGTCGACCTCGACGATCCAGCCGAAGCGGTTGGCCTCGTGGGGGTGCTTGGTCAGGTCGAAGCGCTCGTCGACGCGGTCGAAGCGGCGGTTGTCGGTGCCGTGGTGCTTGGTGGTGTCGATGCCGTAGCGGACCAGCGCGGGCTTGTCGGCCTCGGGAACGCCGTCGCCGCCGGTGAAGTACTGGTTGAAGTTCTCCTCGCCCGACAGCACGGTGCCCCACGGGGTGACGCCGCCGGCGCAGTTGTTGAGCGTCCCGTAGGGCGTGCGGCCGCGCGGGTCGGCGGCGGTCTTGAGCAGGGCGCTGCCGACGGCCGGCCCGGTGAACTCGAACTTCGTGCCGACGTGGATGCGGCGGTTGTCGCGGCGGTCGCGGCTGTCGGGGCGCCACTGGCCGGTCTCCTCGACACGGCGGAGCGCGACCACGGACATGCCGTGCGCGGCCATCGCGATCTCGATCTGCTCCAGCGGGGCGAGGTCGCCGCCGAGGTAGGAGCGGAACATCAGGATCTCGTTGGTGTACTCGTGGTTGGCGACCAGGATCGCGCGGTCGCGGTCGCGTCCGTTGGGCAGGACGCCGACGAAGTCGTTGTTGTAGCCGAACTGGCGGCGCTGGGCGCGCGCGCTCTGGCGGTCGATGTCGAACTCGGGAGCGTCGTGGGTGACCGCGTCGCCCCACTCGATGACGACGGCGGAGTCGTAGCCGTTGGGCACGATCACCGTGTCGAGGGTGTTGGGCGGGATCGCGCGGAAGGCGAGCTTCCCCTCGTGCTTGCCGTGGGAGGCGCCCTGCGCGAGGAGCGGCGCGGCGCCCGCGCCGGCGGCGGTGCCCTCGCCGGCCATGGCGGGGGTCGCGCCGGCGACACCGGCGGCGGCCGCCCCGAAAGCGATGGCGCCGACGGCACCGGCCCGCAGGACTCCGCGGCGGGAGGCGACGGCCTCGTTGACGATGTCGCCGAGGTAGGCGTTGTCCGACTCGTTGGGGACGGGGTGATCACAGGCGTTGCCGCACCGGAACCGGCACGTCATCGTGCTCCGGTTGGCGTGCCTGGTCTCCTTGGTGAACAAGGGAAGCAGGCGCCGACGTTGGGGGACGGTCACAGCAGGCTCCTCGCAGAGGTGGTCTTGATGGCCGCGACGTTAAGGGCCGGGGCGGAAGCTGCGGGGGACCGAAAGTGGACACGAGGTTAACGAGTGCGGATGCCTTCCGTGGTTTCCGGCAAGACGCCCAGGTGGAAGCCCTGATGGGGACGCGAATGAGGCGAGGCTTGCCTTGCTCGCCCGCCGACGGTCAGCGTCGCTCCTTGCCCTCCTCCGCCGCGGCGAGCGCGGCGCCGACCTCGCGGGCCGTCACCCGCAGGCGCGTGCGCAGGTCGGGTGCGGCCTTGGGCAGGTCGTCCATGGGGATCGCGCAGGCGACGGTGAGCCGCTCGGCGAGCGGGGCCTCCCGGTTGACGAGCGTGGCCGCGCAGGCGATGCCCTCGCGGTACTGGCCCGTCTCGGTGAACACGCCCTGGGTCGACAGCCGGCTGAGGTCGATCTCCAGATCCGAGGGCGTCGTCAGGGTTCGCGAGGTGTAGCGCCGCATCCCCGATTCGCGTAGGTAGACCCGGCGTTCCGCGGGCGTCAGCGTCGCCAGGAGAGCCTTGCCGAGGGCCGTCGCGTGGGCGCCGTCGTCGAAGCCGATGATGAGGTCCTCGGCGTGCGGGGAGAGCTGTCCCTCCGACACTTCGGTGATCGCCACGCGGCCGTCGACGAAGCGCGCGACGTAGTGGCTGTAGCCGGAATCGGCGACCTGGCGGCGCAGCGCTTCGAGCACAGTGGACGGTCCGCGCATCGTCGCCGACATGTCGCGGAAGCGGTCCGACACGGCCAGACCCACGGTGAACAGGCCGTGGTCGCCCCTGATGAGGTAGCCCTCGTAGGCCAGCGTGCGCACCAGGTGGTACGTGGTCGTCGGTGCGAGCTGGACACGTCTGGCGATCTGCTTGATGGTCAGTCCGCCCCGCGAGGAGCCGACCACTTCGAGAATTCGCAGCGCTCGGGAAACGCTCTGAATGAAGTCGGAGGGTTTCCCCTCGTTCCGAGCTTTGAGCCCCCCGGTCACGTCACCCACCTCATGACTTCCCTGGTCTCTTCACCATATGAAGAATCACGCCTTGCGGAAACTACCGGTTGCAGGCAGTTTCGAAGGTATCTGCTCGTAGTGTCCGGAAGCAATAGTCAATACGGGCGGATGCCTGGCCGGTTGCGTCCCCCACCCCGTAGCCGTCCAACCGCGCCTCCACCGAGTGACGGTGCCGGGGAGGCGACAACGTGGCGTTCCGCACCCCACCGGCGGGCGCCACAGCCGCCGCGGCGGCGCGGCCCACCCCACCAAGGGCCCGCCGCCGCGGCCTTGCGCGAAACGACGGCGGCGCCGGGAGATCCCGGCGCCGCCGCTTCGTCTACTTCGGACCTGAGTGGTGCTCTCAGCGAGCAGGTCCCGCTCCGCCTCCCGTGCTCGGCGGCAGGTTCTGCCCGACCGGGCCGGTCTCGTGCGCCCGCCGAGCCTCCTGCGCCTGCGTGGACTGCGGGGTCTGCACCGCGGCCCCGCCGGTGCTCGGCTCGTTCATCGAGTCGAAGGACTCGTCCTGGTGCTGCGAGCGCGTCCAGTCGCGGCCGCGTCCGGCGGCCGCGGACGAGCTCTCCGCGGAGCGCGTCGGCTCGCCCATCGTGATCAGCGCCCAGATGACGAAGATGTCGATGGCGATCAGGATCGCCGACCACAGTGGCTGGTAGGGCAGCCAGAAGAACTGAACGGTCGCCGAGAGGACCGCGAGGCCGATACCGACCGCGCGCGCCCAGATCTGGCCGGTGAAGATGAAGAAACCGGCGACCAGGGCCAGGGCTCCGATGACGAGGTGGATCCAGCCCCAGGTGGTGGTGTCGAACTCGTACAGGTAGCCGCCGGAGACGAAGAAGTACCCGTCCTTGGCGATGGCGGCGATGCCGACGAGGACCTGCCAGATACCGACCATGATCATCATGCAGCCGGCGAACGTCGCGCCTCCGAGCGCCCACGCGCGGCTCGTGTTCATACCCGTGCCACTCATAGTTGTCTCCTCTCCGACTCCGTTGTACGCCGAAATGAGCGAGATTGAGGGGATTTCGGATAATTGGGGAGTCGACCGTGACGGACGGGGCCGTAGGGCTCTCGAAATCCCCGGCCACCCTCGCGCACGCCGACGGCCCTCGCGCACGCCCCAGGGCGCTCTGAGCGCCCCCGGCGGGCCGCCTCCGCTCCGTCGCGGGAGCGCTCCCCCGACGGGCGAACGCTCGGCGCCACATGACTTACCCCACACGAGCCGCTACGCCCCGTTTCGCGGGACTACGGTCGCCCCGTGTCCCCCTCCGTCACCCCCACGCGGGCGGGTGTCGCCGCCACGACCGTCACGATCGCGTCGGTCATCCCCGTCTTCCTCGTCGGCGGCCTGTCCGTGCAGATCTCCGGCGACCTCGGCTTCTCCCCCGCCGGGCTCGGCGCGGCCGTCGCGGCGAACTTCGCGGTCTCCGCGCTCGTCAGCGCTCCGTCGGGGCGGCTGGTCGAGCGCTACGGCGCCACGATCGTCAGCCGGGCCGCGGTGCTGCTGTCGGCGGGCGGGATGCTCGCCATCGCCGCCTTCGCCCACGACTACTGGACCCTCGTGGCGTTCCTGGCCCTCGGGGCGACGGCGAACTCCATGGGGCAGCTGTCGTCGAACCTCCTGCTGTCGCGGCACATCCCGCGCCGGCGCCAGGGGCTCCTGTTCGGCCTCAAGCAGGCCGCCATCCCGGCGAGCACGCTGTTCGCGGGGGCTTCGGTCCCCTTGATCGCGCTGACCGTCGGGTGGCGCTGGGCCTTCGCGCTGGCGGGGACCCTCGCTCTGGGGGCGCTGCTCACTTTGCGGGGGCTGGAGAACGCCGAGGGCCCTCGGAGCCGCCGGAAGGAGGAGCAGGGCCGGCCCACCCCGGCCCTGCTCGTCATCGGCCTCGCGGCGGCGTGCGCAGCGAGCGCGGCGAGCAATCTGAGCCCGTTCCTCGCCGACACCGCGGTCTCGCACGGCCTGTCGCCCGCCGAGGCGGGGCTCACCCTCACGCTGGGCAGCGGGGCGGGGCTGTGCGCGCGGGTCGGTTTCGGATGGCTCACCGATCGACGAGGCGGGGACGGCATGGCGCTGATCGCGGCCATGCTCTTTGTCGGGGCCGGTGGACTCGCCCTGCTCTCCGCAACTCCACTGTGGACTTTGCCGCTCGGCGCGGTGGCCGGTTTCGGTCTCGGCTGGGCATGGCCGGGGATCCTCAACTTCGCCGTCACCCACACTCACCCCCAGGCACCGGCGGCGGCCACCGGAGTCACCCAGACGGGCGTATACCTGGGCGGGATGCTCGGGCCGCTGACCTTCGGCTGGGTCGCCGACGCCCACGGCTACTCGCCCGCCTGGCTCATGTCGGCGGGGATCATGGTCGCGGCGGCGGTGTTCATGCTCGCCGGGCGCCGGCTGCTGCGCACGGCGGTGGCGGCGCGCGTCTCGGCGTGACCGGCACCGCGACAAGGTCGCGACAAGGTCGCGGGCAGGCCCATCGCCCACAGTGGACACCATCCGCGTGTCCCCGTGAACGAAGGCCGCCCAAGCCATGCAGACCAGCGACCGCCTCGACCGCCTCACCGTCACCGCCTCCTCCCCCGGCGGCTCGGTGCGGGTCGTCCTCGGCGCCGCCGACGGCCCCGACGTGCGCGTCCGCTCCAACCCCGCGCTGCCCCGCGCGGAGCCGGACCTCGCCGCCGAGATCGCGGCGACCCTGAACTCGGCGCTGGCCGCCCGGCGCAGGGCGAACCTGATGGCGATCGACTCGCCCGGCGAACCCCCGCCGCCCACGCCCGCGCTGGAGAGGCGCGCGAGGTTCGAGCGCCTCATCGACGCCGTCGCCTTCACGACCGTCTCAGCCGAGGGCGACGTCAAGATCGGCTGGTCGGGCGCCGAGGGGATCAGCGTCGGCATCCGGCCGGGAACCCTGCGCGTCCTCAACGGCCGGGAACTGTCCCGCCAGGTCACCAGGACCGCGGCCCGGGCGCTGGCGTCCTTCGCCGAGCGCGTCGGCGCCGCACATCGAAAGGTCTACGGGGCCCCGTTCCAACGAACGAAAGACTGAAACTCACATGGCCGACAAGAGCGAACTCCTCGCCGCCGAACTCACCGACCTGTGGCGGGCCGGGACGGTGACGCTTCCCCTGGTCGCCGAGGCCTACGCCGGAGCCACCGGGTCACTGCACAGCGTCGGGTACCTGGAGAAGCACTTCCTGACCAACCCCAACTCCTACTACGACTACTTCCCCGCCGGGCCCGGCCCCACCGAGAAGAAGACGATCTTCAACCTGGCCTCCCCCGACGAGAAGTTCGTCTACGAGAAGCGTCCCAAGAACTCCAAGCAGTACCGCGAATGGGTGGAGGCGAAGGAGAAGGACGCCGCCCTCATCGGCTCGCTCGCCCTCGGCGGCATCTACGAGCAGTGGAGCGAAGTGCGCTCGCTGCTCCAGGAGGCCCTCGGCCGGACCGCGCGGAACTTCGTCGACGGCGGCGCCGCGCTGGTCTTCATCGCCACCGAGTACGCCAGGACCGACGAGGACGCCGCCATGATCATGCGGCGGGAGGCCCACGAACTCGAAACGGCCCCCGACCTCGACCAGGCGCCCGGCGAGATCCCGCCGATCGTCCACCCCGACGATCCGCACCCCGAGGACATGCCCCACGGCAGCGCCCCGCCCACGGTCAGGTGGTGACGCCGTGCCCACCGACGCCGAGATCATGGCCCAGGTCCGCAAGATCGAGCCGGCCGCCCGCAAGGCGCTCAAGAAGGAGATGGCCGGCCACGCCTTCCAAGACGCCGACTGGGAGACCTACCTCGCCGGGATCCCCAAGCAGTTCGACTACTTCCTGGGCCGCGACCCCGCCGACCTCGACGACCTCAGCGCCGACCTCAAGGAGATCCGCGAGTCGCTCGACATCGACGCCATGGGCCTGGTCAAACAGGTCGCCGGCGATGTGCAGGACTGGCACGGCCTGGGCGCCGACACCTTCCGCGAGGAGTTCCTCGGCCCCTTCGAGCAGGTCAAGAACAACCAGCTGGAGGTCATCACCGAACTCCGCAACGCCCTCGACGTCGAACGCAAGATCATCGAGGCGGGCCGCGGCGACCTGCTGACCATCGCCAAGACGACCACCGAGGCCCTCGAAGAGATCGCCAAGGGCTCCGGCGGCGGCATGCCGAAAGGCGTGATGTCGACCTTCGCGCTCGTGGGCGCGGTCATCGCCCTGTGCGCCACCGGCGGGGCCGCCTCCCCGCTCGTCCTGGGCCTGACCATCACCGGCGGGGTCCTCAGCGTCGGCGGCACCCTCGCCGGCGAGCTCACCACACCCAGCGAAGTCGGCGGCGGCACCGCTTCGGAGGTCCTGCTGTCCATGCAGGAGGCGATCCACGGCGTCCTGGAAGCCGTCCAGCAAAGCGAGGAGGCCCTGGGCACGGCGCTCGCCGGGGACGCCGCCAAGCTGCGGACCGCCATGGACACCACCGAGGCGAAACGGAGCATCGTGGCGGCCCGCACGCGGATCATGGACGGCCCCGATCTCGGTGACTTCCGGCCGCCTCTCGCGGCGACCTAGCCTCCCGACCCGCCCGGCGCGGTCTCGCCGTCCGCCGGGCCGGTCTCGGCGAGCCGCGCGCGCAGTTCGGCGGCCTCCGAGCGGCCGAGCCGCGCGAAGATCCGCTCGGACCGGGTCCACGACCGCCGGGCCGCCGCCGTGTCCCCACCGGCGTGCTCGGCGTCGCCCAGATGCCGTGACACCAGCGCCTCGCCGACGAGGTCGCCGGCCTCACCGAACAGCTCGCTCGCACGCCGGTGAAGCCCGACGGCCTCGGCGTGCGCGCCCCGCATGTGCAGCGCCCTGCCGATCGTGTCGAGGACGCTGGCCACCCCGCGCGGAGATCCGCTCCGCTCGAACAGTTCCAGCGCCCGGCGGCCCTGTTCGACCGCCGTGTCGTACGCGCCGAGTTGCAGCCGCGCCCATGCCGCGAGGTTGAGCGCGAGCCCCTGCCCGTCCTCACTACCCGCCTCGGTGAACAGATCCAGCGCCCGGGACGCGTGCTTCAAGGCCCGCGCCGGCTCGTCCTCGTCGCTGTAGGTCGTGCCGAGCCCGAGTTCGGCGAAGGCCCGGCTTCTCACCCAGCCCCCGCGACGCGCGATCTCGGCCGCCTCCCGCAGATGCTCACGAGCGGCGGCGGGTCGCTGCATGTCGCTGTACGCGCGGGCCAGATTGCTGTGCAGGCGCGACATCCCGTCGAGATCCCCGACGCGGCGCGCGGCGTCCAGCCCCACCCTCATCACCGCCAGCTGCGCGTCCCACATGCCCTGCCGGTGCAGATGCGCGGTGATCGCCCACGCCAAACGCCACGCGAGCGTGTCGAACCCGGCGTCGGCCGAGGCCCGGACCAGCCCCAGCGCGGTCTCGCGCTCCTCGATGAACCAGCGCCACGCCCCCGCCTCGTCGCCGAACTCCTCCTCGGGCGAGACGGGCGCGTCGACCTCGATGCGGTCGCGGTGCGGCGCGAGGCGCCGGTCGGCCGCCGCGGCCGCGCGCAACGCGTGCTCGGCGAGCCGCCGGAGAGCCGCCTCTCGCTCGCCGTCGGCCAGGCCGCCGGCCAGTTCGGCGGTGTACGCCTTGGTCAGGTCGTGGAGAAGGTAGCGGCCCGGCCGGTGCTCGCGGAGCAGCCCCGCCTCCTCCAGCGCGGCCAGGACCGCGCGGGTCTCGGCCGGCGGGCGGCCGGTCAGCGCGGCGATCATGGCGAGCCCCAGATCGGTGCCCGGGGCGACGCCGAGGAGCGTGAAGGCCGCCTCGGCCTCGGCGTCGAGGTGCTTGCGCGAGCCGTCAAGGGCCGCCCGCAGGCTCGCGTGAGGGCCGGCCTCCCAGGGCCCGAGACCGGCCGTGTCGCGCCGGATCTCCTCGGCGTACACCGACAGCGGGAAGCCGGGGCGGGCGGCGACGCGGGCGGCGAGGATGCCCAGCGCCAGCGGCAGTCCCGCGCAGTGGCCGACGAGCTCTGCGGCAGCCGCCGGTTCCCCGTGCAGCCTGCCGAGCCCGAGGTGGGCACCGAGCACGGCGTGCGCCTCGGGGTCGTCCATGGGTTCGAGGACCACGCGCGTGCCGCCGTGGGCGACGCCGACGCCCGTGAGGTCGTTGCGGCTGGTGATGATCGTGGTCGCCTCCGCGCCTCCCGGCAGGAGCGGGACGACCTGCTCGCTGTCGTGGGCGTTGTCCAGGACGACGAGGATCCGGCGTCCGGCGAGCAGGCGGCGGTAGAGGGCGACCTGTGCCTCCGGGGTGGCCGGCACGGCACCGGGCTCGGCCCCCAGGCCCACCAGGAGGCCGCGGAGCGCGTCCCCGGTGGGCAGGGGATCCTCCGTGGCGCTGAAGCCGCGCAGGTCGAGGTAGAGCTGCCCGTCGGGGAAGAGGTCGAGGGCGTCGTGGGCCCAGCGCAGCGCCAGCCAGGTCTTGCCGATCCCGCCCGGCCCGCACACGAGCCGCACGGCGCCGCGGGGGTCGCCGGCGCTCAGCGCGGCGAGCTGCGCCGCGCGTCCCTCGAAGCGCCGGGGCGGTGCGGGCAGTTGCCGGGGCACCGGGGTCCCGGCGGGCGCGACAGCCGCTTGCGCGGTGTCGGCGAGGATCCGCCGGTGCAGTTCGCGCAGCGCCGGGCCGGGCTCGTTGCCCAGCTCGTGCCGGGACCGGTCGCGCAGCCGCCCGTAGTGTTCGAGGGCGCCGGCGGTGCGGCCGGACCGGTGCAGGGCCAGCATCACCTGCCCGGCGAGGCGTTCGTCCCACGGGTGGGCCCGGGCCAGTTCCCGCAGTTCGGGCAGCAGACCGGTGTGCCCGCCCGAGCGCAGCACGGCGTCGTTGCGGTCGAGGCGGACGGCGTGGAGTTCGGCGTCGAGGCGGTGGCGCCGGTCGTTGAGCCACGGCAGGTCGAGGCCTTCGAAGGCCTCTCCCCGCCACAGCGCCAGCGCCGACGCGAACAGCTGCGGCGCGTCGTCCTCGGCGGCGCGTGCGGCGGCCGCGAGCTCCCGGAAACGCAGGAGGTCCAGCGTCGACGGCCCGGCGCGCAGGGTGTACCCGGCGGCCCGGCGCTCGGGCAGGTCAGCGCCCAAGGCGGCGAGTTCGGAGCGTAACCGCGACACGTAGCTGTACAGGTTGTCCCGGGCACGGGCCGGCGCCGCGGTGCCCCACAGGCGGTCGGCGAGGCGCTCGACCGGGACGACGTGCCCGGCGTCGGCCAGCAGGATCGCCAGGATCGCCCGCCGTGTCCGCGAACGGATCTCGGCCGTGCCGCCGTCGGGTCGCAGCACCTCGACCGGTCCGAGAACCGAGAATCCCGCCCGGTCTCCGGACGTGCGCGCAAGGCGGCCCCCGGGTTCCCCGAGGGCCTCAGCCCTCGGGCGATCCACCGTCGGCCAAGCGCAGTACCGCCGCGACGACGTCCTCCAGCGACCCGCTGGTGTCGATCTCCGCGTCGGCGCCCCGCCGCAGCAGCGGCTCCACCGTCTCCAGGTTGCGCAGCACTTCCACCCACTGCTCGGGCGACTTGCCGTACTCGTTGTTCGTGCGCGAGGCGATCCGCTCCAGCATCACCGCGGGGGGCGCGCTGAACAGCACGACCTTGTCGAAGTGCGCGTAGAACTTCCCCTGGTTGACCGAGGTTCCGGCGACGAAGAGCCCTGGACCGTCCGATGTGGACAGCAGCTCGGCCATGCGGTCCTCACGCCACATCCAGTCGGGCTTGCCGTCGGGCCCCAGGCCCCAGTGGGACCACTCGTCGGCGTCGGCGTCGACCGTGGTGTAGCCGCGTTCGGCGAGTTCGGCCAGAACCGTCGACTTCCCGGTCCCGGACATGCCGGTGATCAGCATTCGGAACATGGTCAGGTCGCCCTCACGCGGTTCGCGACACCATGTAGGCGCAGACCGACTCCAGGGCGCGGCGGGCCGGGACGTCGGGCAGTCCCTCGACGATCGCGCGGGCCTTGGCCCCGTAGGAATCCAGCGTCGCGCGGGCCTTGCCCATGGCGTCGGAGGCGCGCAGGAGGGCCAGGGCCTCCGGCAGGTCGGCCTCGGCGACGGGACCGGCGACGAGTTCGCGCAGCCGCGCGCCCTCGGGGTCCTGGGAGGCCAGGGCGTAGAGGACCGGCAGGGTCGGCACGCCTTCGAGGAGGTCGGTGCCGGGGGTCTTGCCGGAGGTCGTCGACTCCGAGGCGATGTCGAGCAGGTCGTCCGACAACTGGAAGGCCACGCCGATGACCTCGCCGAAGTCGGCGAGGGCGGCGGTGACCTCCGGGGAGGCGCCGGCGAAGTTCGCGCCGAAGTAGGCCGAGGTCGCGATCAGCGAACCGGTCTTCTCGGCCAGCACGTGCAGGTAGAACTCGACCGGGTCGGCGCCGCGCGGGCCGGCCGTCTCGGCGATCTGCCCGGCGACCAGGCGCGCGAAGGTGCCCGCCTGCTTGCGGACGGCGTCGGTGCCCAGCGAGGCGGTGATGTCGGAGGCGCGGGCGAAGAGGTAGTCGCCGGTGAGGATGGCGAAGGTGTTGCCCCAGCGCGAGTTCGCGCTGGGCGCGCCTCGGCGGACGGGGGCCTCGTCCATGACGTCGTCGTGGTAGAGCGTGGCCAGGTGGGTGAGCTCCATGACCGCGGCGGCGTCGATGATGCCGGGCGCCCGCGGATCCCCGAAGTGGGACGCGAGCAGCACCAGCATCGGGCGGAAGCGCTTGCCACCGGCCAGGATCAGGTGCGCGGCGGCTTCGGCGATGAACGGGTCGGCGTTGTCGACCGCCTCGCGAAGGCGCCCCTCGACCTCGTCGAGGCCCGCCTGGACGGCGGCCGTCAGCGCCGGATCGTCGAAGTTGATGTCGACGGGGGCGCTGGAAGGCGTCTGAGTCAAGCTGACCACGGCCTCACCCTGCCATACATACCGCGGATCCTCCCCATGGGCCCTCTTACACGTGGTGTGCACAGCCTACGTGGTGGTCGCCAGCCAAGATCGCGTGTATCGGCCGGGGTCTGTTCACCGCCACACTGTGTCGACGAAGGTACCGACGACCTCCCCTTCGACCGCGTCGACGGCCGCCCGCCGCCGCAGTTCGAGCTCGCGGTCGGTCACCAGGCGCTCGACGACGCGGGTGAGCGATTCGCCCCCGCCGCGAACCGCGATGGCCGCGATGCGCTGGTAGAGGTCGGCGGGGATGTCGATGGCGAATGTGTCCATGACGGGTTCAACGAGCGACGGTCACATTCCGTGAGGGCCTGTCCGCGATCTGACACGACGAAACCGCCCGGCCCCAAGGGGACCGGGCGGTTTCGTGAGTTCGCTCGCGCTACTTCGCCAGGAAGGGCCCGGCGTCGGCGACGAGGTCGAGCAGGAAGCTCGGCGCGACGCCCAGCAGCAGCGTCACCGCCACGCCCAGCGCGATGACCGACCAGGTCAGCGGGCCGGGCACGGACACCGTCGGGGTCTCCTCGCCGGGCGGGTTGAGCCACAGCAGGACGACGACCTTCAGGTACGGGAAGGCCAGCACGACGCTCGACAGGACACCGACGATGACCAGCGCGCTCTGGTCGGCGTCCCACGCCGAGGAGAACAGCGCGAACTTCGAGGTGAAGCCCGAGGTCAGCGGGATGCCGGCGAAGCCGAGCATGAGGAAGGTGAAGGCCGCCGAGAACACCGGCGAGCCCTTGCCCAGTCCGGCCCAGCGCGACAGGTGCGTCGCCTCGCCCTCGGAGTCGCGGACCAGCGTCACCATCGCGAAGGCGCCGAGAACCGAGAAGCCGTAGGCGACCAGGTAGAACATGCTCGACCCGACCGCGTCGTTGAGCGAGACCACGCCGACCATGAGGTACCCGGCGTTGGCCACCGAGGAGTAGGCCAGCAGGCGCTTGATGTCGGTCTGCGCCACGGCCAGGACCGAGCCGACGATCATGGTGAGGATCGCCACGGCCGCCAGCACCGGCTGCCAGTCCCACGCGGTGGTCTCGAAGGCGACGTTGAACACGCGCAGCAGACCGCCGAAGGCCGCGGCCTTCGTGCAGGCCGCCATCAGCGCGGTCACCGGCGTCGGGGCGCCCTGGTAGACGTCGGGCGTCCACACGTGGAACGGGACGGCGGCGGCCTTGAACAGCAGGCCGATCGCCAGCAGCGCCAGACCGGCCGCGAGCAGGATCGGGCTCTGCTCCGACTCCAGGACCGCCGCGCGGATCCCGGTCAGCGACACCGTTCCGGCGTAGCCGTAGAGCAGCGCGACGCCGTACAGGAAGAACGCCGAGGCGAAGGCGCCGAGCAGGAAGTACTTGAGGGCCGCCTCCTGCGAGATGAGGCGACGGCGGCGGGCGAGCCCGCACAGCAGGTACAGCGGCAGCGAGAAGACCTCCAGCGCGACGAACATCGTCAGCAGGTCGCCCGACACGCAGAACAGCATCATCCCGGCGAGCGCGAACAGCGTCAGCGGGAAGACCTCGGTGGCGCCCTCCTCGCGCTCCTGCGCCTTGTCGCCGTCGGAGTTGGCCGCGTGGGCCGCCTCGGCGACGAAGGGGCCGCCGCGCTCAAGGCGCCGCTCGGCGATCAGGCCGAGCGAGACGATTCCGAGGACGATGATCGCGCCCTGCAGGAACAGGCCGGGACCGTCGACGGTGACCGCGCCGCCGATGGTGGTGATCTCCACGCCGGAGTTGGCGATGACCGCGATCAGGCCGGCGACGAGGCCGCCGACGGTCAGCGGCGCCTGCACGTAGAACCGCCAGGCCCGCGGCACGAAGGCCTCGACGAGGATGCCGACGCAGGCGAGCCCGAAGACGATGAGCATCGGGGCCAGGGCGCCGTAGTCGATCTCGGGCAGTTGGATGTCGTTCACTTCTCAGCTCCGGTTGCGGCCGTAGGTGCCGGGTCGGAAACCCCGATATCGACCATGGTCGATTGAACAGCGGGCTCGATCACGTCGAGCAGCGGCTTCGGGTAGACGCCCAGCGCGATGATCAGCACGACCAGCGGCGCCACGACGACCTTCTCCCGCAGGCTCAGGTCCTTCTTCATGGGCGCCACGTCGGCGAGCTTCGGGTTCAGCGTGCCCTGCATCGTCCGCTGGTACATCCACAGGATGTAGGCGGCCGCCAGGACCATGCCCAGCGCGGCGAGGATCGCCACCGTCTTGTTCACCGCGAAGGTCCCGATCAGCACCAGGAACTCCGAGACGAACGGCGACGTGCCCGGCAGCGCCAGGGAGGCCATGCCGGCCACGAAGAAGACGCCCGACAGCAGCGGCAGGGCCTTGCCCGCGCCGCCGAAGTCGGCGATGCTCTGCGAGCCCCGGCGCTGGACCAGGAAGCCGACCACGATGAACAGCAGACCGGTCGCCAGGCCGTGGTTGACCATGTACAGCACCGAACCGGTCGCCGCCTGCGAGCTGAACGCGAAGATGCCGATCCCGATGAAGCCGAAGTGCGAGATCGAGGTGTAGGCGACCAGGCGCTTGAGGTCGGTCTGGCCGACCGCGAGCAGCGCGCCGTAGAGGATGCCGATCAGCGACAGCGCGATGGCCATCGGCGCGAAGTACTTCGACGCCTCGGGGAACATCGGCAGGCAGTAGCGCAGGATCCCGAAGGTGCCGACCTTGTCGAGCACGCCGACCAGGAGGGCCGCCGCACCGGCCGGCGCGGCGCCACCGGCGTCGGGAAGCCAGGTGTGGAACGGGAAGAAGGGCGCCTTGATCGCGAAGGCCGCGAAGAAGCCGAGGAACAGCCACTTCTGCAGGTCGCCGGGAATGCCGCCGCCCTGCGCGAGGGCGACGATCTCGTTCCAGTCGAAGGTCGCGTGGCCGAGGCCGTTCTTCGCCGTCACCCACAGGCCGATGACCGCGGCCAGCATGAGCATGCCGCCCACGAGGGAGTACAGGAAGAACTTGACCGCCGCGTACTGCCGGCGGGCCCCGCCGTAGGACCCGATCAGGAAGTACATCGGGACCAGCATGACCTCGAAGAAGATGTAGAACAGCAGCACGTCGGAGGCCGCGAACACACCGATCATCGTCGCTTCGAGCGCCAGGATCAGCGCGAAGAAGGTCGGGACGTTGCGGCGGCCGCCGGTGCCGTCATCGTCGGCGTCCTTCCACGACGACAGGATCACCAGCGGGACCAGCAGCGCCGACAGTCCGATGAGGACGAGGGCGATGCCGTCGACGGCGAAGCTGAAGCGCAGGCCCCACTGGGGGATCCACGGGTAGGACTCGCCGAGCTGGAGGCGCTCGCCGCCGGCGTCGAACGCGAAGGCCGCGGCGATGGTGAGGGCGAGGACGGCCAGCGAGACGACGAGCGCGACGATCTTGGCGGTCCGGGGTTTGTGCTTCGGAACGAACGCCGTCACCAGAGCCCCGATGAGGGGGATGACGACCATGAGCGACAGATACTTCATCCGAGCCTCACCGCCAGCAGTGCGGCCACGATCAGGAACGCACCGGAAAGAATGGACAGGGCGTAGGTCCGCACGTAACCGGTCTGGAGGCGCCTGAGCCTGCCCGACCCGCCGCCGAAGGCCGCGGCGAGACCGTTGACGACCCCGTCGACGCCCCGGTTGTCGACCCACACCAGCGCCCGGGTGAGCAGGCGCCCGGGCAGTTCGAAGACCAGCTCGTTGAAGCGGTCGGCGTACAGGTTGTCGCGCGCCGCCCGGACCAGGTGCGTACGGGCCGGCTGCTCGACGAGCGCGGTGCCGTTGCGGAAGAGCAGGTAGCCCAGCGCGGCGCCGAGGAGCGTGATCGCGATGGTGGCGATGGTGACCTGCGCGTGCGTGAGGTGGGCGTGGCCCTCCTCGTGCTGACCGAAGACCGGCGTCAGCCAGTCGACGACCGAGGTCGACATCAGCCAGCCGGACACGACCGAGCCGACCGCGAGGAACATGAGCGGGATCGTCATGATCAGCGGCGACTCGTGCGGGTGCTGGATGTCCTTGCCGTCGGAGGTCCGCGGGATCGCGCCGTGGGTGCTGTCGGAGCCGTGGGCGCCGTGCGCGGTGTCGCCGGCGTTGACCGCGTGGGCGCCGCCGTGCTCCTCGGCCTGCCAGCGCGGCCGGCCGTGGAAGGTCAGCACGAACAGGCGCGTCATGTAGAAGGCCGTGAGGCCGGCGCCGAGCAGTGCCACCGACCCGTAGAGCCAGCCGGTCCAGCCTTCGCGGTTGAACGCGGCCAGGATGATCGGGTCCTTGGTGAAGAAGCCCGACAGCGGCGGGATGCCGATGATCGCCAGGTAGCCCAGTCCGAAGGTGACCCAGGTGATCTTCATGTACTTCCACAGGCCGCCGAAGCGCCGGATGTCCTCCTGGTCCTTCATGCCGTGCATGACCGAACCGGCTCCGAGGAACAGCCCCGCCTTGAAGAAGCCGTGCGCGAGCAGGTGGATGATGCCCAGCGCGTAGGCGCCTCCGCCGAGGCCGACGGCGACGAACATGTAACCGATCTGGGAGACCGTCGAGTAGGCCAGGACGCGCTTGATGCCGTCCTTGGCGCACCCGACGACGCACCCGATCAGCAAGGTCAGCGCGCCGATGGACACGACCACGGTCTGGGCGGTCTCGTTGGCGTTGAAGATGACCTGCGAGCGGGCGATCATGTAGACGCCGGCGGTGACCATGGTCGCGGCGTGGATGAGGGCCGAGACCGGGGTCGGGCCCTCCATCGCGTCGGGGAGCCAGGTCTGCAGGGGGAACTGGCCCGACTTTCCGCACGCGCCGAGCAGGAGCAGCAGCCCCACCGCCAGCAGCAGACCCGCCGAGACGGTCTGCCCGGTCTCGGAGGCCAGCACGCCGTTGAAGACCTCGGCGTAGTCGGTCGACCCGAAGGTGGCGAACATTAGGAAGATCGCCAGGGCGAAACCGACGTCGCCGACGCGGTTGATCAGGAAGGCCTTCTTACCGGCGGTCGCGGCCGCCGGGCGGTCCGACCAGAAGGAGATCAGCAGGTAGGAGGCGACACCGACGCCCTCCCAGCCCGCGTAGAGCATCACGTAGTTGTCGCCGAGGACCAGCAGGAGCATCGCCGCGATGAACAGGTTGAAGTACGCGAAGAAGCGGCGGCGGCCCGGGTCGTGCGACATGTAGCCCACGGCGTACACGTGGATCAGCGATCCCACGCCGGTGATGAGCAGGACGAACACGGCCGTCAGCGGGTCGAAGAGCAGCCCGACGTCGACGTTGAGGCCGCCGACGTGGATGAACTCGAAGAGATCCACCGCCACCGACTTGTTCTCCAGGCCGCGCAACTGGAAGAAGTAGATGAGGCCGAGGACGAAGCTGGCCGCCACGGAGAGCACGCCGAGCCAGTGCCCCCACTTGTCGGCGCGCTTGCCCAGTACGAGCAGCACGGCGGCGCTCAACGCCGGAATGGCGATGAGCAGCCACATCGACGACAGCGCGCCGGAGGCGTCGGCGTAGGTGATCGAATCCACTGTGTCCTCTTAGTACTTCAACAGGTTCGCGTCATCGACCGAGGCCGACCGGCGGGAGCGGAAGATGGACATGATGATCGCCAGCCCGATCACGACCTCGGCTGCGGCGACGACCATGACGAAGAACGCCATGATCTGGCCGTCGAGAGTCCCGTTGATCCGGGCGAAGGTGACCAGCGTCAGGTTCGCCGCGTTGAGCATGAGCTCCACGCACATGAACACCACGATCGCGTTGCGGCGCACGAGCACGCCGACCGCCCCGATGGTGAACAGCACGGCGGCGAGGATCAGGTAGTAGTCGGGAGTCACCGGATCTCTCCGTCCTCTTTCTTGCCGTTGGTGGCCTTGGGCCGCGCCTCGGCGATGGTCAGCTCCCGGGACGGGAGGACCTTGCTGACGCTGCGCTCGGTGAAGGTGCCGTCGGGCAGGAGCGCCGGGGTCGCCACCGAGTCGGAGGTCGCGAAGACGCCCGGACCGCTCTTGGGCCCGGGGTAGTTGCCCTTCGCGAAGCGGTTGCGCGAGAGGACCTTCTGGTCGAGCTTCTCGCCGGGCTTCTTCTCGATGTGGGCCAGCAGCATCGCGCCGATCGCGGCGGTGATGAGCAGCGCCGAGGTGACCTCGAAGGCGAAGATGTACTTGGTGAACAGCAGCTTCGCGATGCCCTGGACGTTGCCGTCGGCGTTGGCCTCTTCGAGGCCCTTCGCGGTGACCGACCCGACCCCGCGCGCCAGGCCGGTGCCCAGCAGCATCGCGAAGGCGACGCCGAGGACGGTCGCGGCCAGCCGCTGCCCGCGCAGCACCTCGATGAGCGAGTCGCGGGTGTGGCGGCCGACGAGCATGATCACGAAGAGGAACAGCATCATGATCGCGCCGGTGTAGACGATGATCTGCACCATGCCGATGAACGGACCGGCCTGCAGCACGTAGAACACGCCGAGCGAGAGCATCGTGCAGACCAGCAGCAGGGCCGAGTGGACGGCGTTGCGGGCCAGCACCATGCCGATCGCCCCGCCGAGCGCGATCGGCGCCAGGATCCAGAAGGTGATGGCCTCACCCGTCGGGACGCTGTTGTCCGCGGCGAGGGCGGCGCCCTGCGCGAGGAGGCTCATTTGTGTTCTCCCGTACGACGCTCACTGCCCGCGCCCGGAGCGTCGTCGACGGGACGCCCTTCGGCGCCCTTCGACGGGCCCGGGTTGTCGGGGCCGCTGATGTAGTAGTCCTTCTCGGACGTGCCCAGACGCATCGCGTGCGGCGGCTGCTCCATGCCCGGCAGGAGCGGCGCGAGCAGCTGCTCCTTGGTGAAGATCAGGTCCCGGCGGTCGTCGCGGGCCAGCTCGTACTCGTTGCTCATGGTCAGCGAACGGGTCGGGCAGGCCTCGATGCACAGGCCGCAGAAGATGCAGCGCGCGTAGTTGATCTGGTAGTCGCCGGCGTAGCGCTCACCGGGCGAGAAGCGGTTCTCGGGGTCGTTGTCGGCGCCCTCGACGAAGATCGCGTCGGCGGGACAGGCCCAGGCGCACAGCTCGCAGCCGATGCACTTCTCCAGGCCGTCGGGGTGACGGTTGAGGATGTGCCTGCCGTGATAGCGGGGCGCGACGGCCGGCGGCTTCTCGGGGTACTCCTCGGTGACGACCTTCTTGAACATGTGCGAGAAGGTGACACCGAAGCCCGCGGCGGACTTGGGGAGAATGCTCATGCCTTAGCCCTCCTCTCCGGTGGTCTCGGTCTTGGTGTCGGTGGCCACGGCGGCCTTCTCGCGGGTGGCCTCGATCTTCTTGGTCCGCGGCGAGGGCGGAACCTTCAGGTCGATCGGCGGCACGGGGAAGCCGCCCAGACCCAGGTCGGGAACCGCCGGTTCGAAGTACTGCTTGCGCCGCGGGTAGAACAGGATCACCGCGCCGGCCAGAAGGACGACGCCGCCGATGATGAGGATCTTGCCGGTCCCGTTCTCCTGCTGGGTGCTGACCCGCACGCCGGCCACGACGAGGATCCACACCAGGTTCAGCGGGATGAGGACCTTCCAGCCGAGGCGCATGAACTGGTCGTAGCGCAGACGCGGCATCGTGCCGCGCAGCCACACGAACACGAACATGAAGACCCAGACCTTGCCGAGGAACCACAGGATCGGCCACCAGCCGGTGTTGGCCTCGCCCCAGATGGAGATCGGCCACGGGGCGCGCCAGCCGCCCAGGAACAGCGTCACGCACATCGCCGAGACGGTGAACATGTTGATGTACTCGGCGAGGAAGAACATCGCGAACTTCAGCGACGAGTACTCGGTGTGGAAGCCGCCGACGAGCTCCGACTCGGCCTCGGGGAGGTCGAAGGGCGCGCGGTTGGTCTCACCGACCATCGAGATCATGAAGATCACGAAGCTCGGGAAGAGCAGGATCGCGTACCAGCCGGGCACGTTGATGTGCCACCCGAACAGGTCGATCGCCGGGTTCTCGCCCTGCGACAGGACGATCTCGCTGGTCGACATCGAACCGGAGAGCATGAACACCGCGACGATCGACAGGCCCAGCGCGACCTCGTAGGAGATGACCTGCGCGGCCGAGCGCAGCGCGCCCAGCAGCGGGTAGGTCGAGCCGGAGGCCCAGCCGCCGAGCACGATGCCGTAGACGCCAAGGCCCGAGCAGGCCAGGACGAACAGGACCGCGACGGGCACGTCGGTGATCTGCAGCATGGTCTTCACGCCGAAGATGCTCACCTCCGGCCCGAAGGGGATAACCGCCCAGGCGGTGATGGCGCACATCGCCGAGATGATCGGCGCGATGAAGTACACCGCCTTGTCGGCCAGGGTCGGCATGATGTCTTCCTTGAGCGCCAGTTTCAGCGCGTCGGCGACACTCTGCAGCAACCCGAAGGGGCCGTAGCGGTTGGGACCGGGGCGGTGCTGCATCCGGCCGACGACCCGGCGCTCGAACCAGATCACGAAGATCGTCGAGACGATCAGGAAGACGAAGACCGCGAGGATCTTGATGATGATCAGCCACAGCGGATCGTGGCCGAATGCGTCCAGGCCCATTAGTCTCGACCCCTTCGCGCGATTCGGTCGCCCGGAATCACTGTCGTCATATCGCTAGCTCCGTACCGCTCTTCCCTCTTCACGCCGTCCCTCCGCTGACCACTGCCGCGGAGATCTTCACGAGTGATCCCGCCGTAGTACCCAAGCTCCGGTACACGCCCGAGCCCGGTGAGTTCGTCGGCAGCCACACCACGCCGTCGGGCATCTTCGTCACCGACAGCGGCAGCGTGATCGCGCCGCGGTCGGTGCCGACCGTGACACCCTGACCGTCGCCGGCCCCGACGGACGCGGCGGTCGCCGCCGACATCCGCGCCACGGGAGTGCGGGCGGTGCCGGCCAGGTTCTCGTCGCCCTCCTGCATGACACCCGAGTCGAGCAGGTGGTGCCAGGTCGCCAGCACGGCCTCGCCCTGACCGGCCTTGAAGGCCGGACCGGCCACGACCGACGGGCGCGCCGCCCGGGTCCCGGCCTTCGGCAGACCGGCCAGCTGACCGCGAACGGTCCGCACGTCACCGGTGTCGATCTTGTCGCCCATCAGCGCGGCGATCGTGTCGAGGACGCGGCCGTCGGACATGTAGCCGGAGTCCAGCACGGCGTCGAAGACGCGCAGGCGGCCTTCCCAGTTCAGGTAGGCGCCGGCCTTCTCGACCGCCGGGGCGACGGGGAACACCACGTCGGCCCGCTCGGTGACCGCGCTGCGGCGCAGCTCGATCGACACCACGAAGTCGGCGGCGTCGAGCGCGGCCTCGGCGGCCTTCGGGTCGGCCAGGTCGCGGGTCTCGACACCGGCGACGACCAGCCCGGACAGCTCACCGGCGGCCACCGCGGCGACGATGCCGTCGGTGTCGCGCCCGGTCTGCTCGGGCAGCGCCGTGACGTCCCAGTAGGCCGCCAGGTGCGCACGGTCCTCGGCGCTGGCCACCAGGCCACCGCCGGGAAGCAGGTTCGGCAGGGTTCCGGCCTCGACGGCGCCCCGGTCGCCCGCGCGGCGGGGAACCCAGGCGAGCTTCGCGCCGGTCGTGCGGGCCAGCTTCGCCGCCGCGCTCAGCGCGCCCGGCACGCCCGCGAGGCGCTCGCCGACGAGGACGACGGCACCCGGCGCGCGCAGCGCCTCGCCGAGCTCGTTGTCGCCGCCGAGCAGGGAGTCGACCAGTTCGGCCTCGCCACCGGGAACGGTCGGCAGCAGGGTCGCGCCGATCTTCTCGGAACCGCGCGTGGCGTAAGGCGCCACGACATAGGCCTTGAGCCCGTTCTCCTGGTTGGCCTTGCGCAGACGCAGGAACAGGATCGGGCACTCCTCCTCGGCCTCAAGGCCGACCAGGAGGACCGTCGGGGCGGTCTCGATCTGCTGGTAGGTGACGCCCCCGTTGCCGGGGTTGACGCCGACCACGGCGTGCGCGAGGAACTCGGTCTCCTCGGCCGAGACAGGCCGGGCCCGGAAGTCCACGTCGTTGGTGCCCAGGGCCACGCGCGCGAACTTCGCGTACGCGTAGGCGTCCTCGACGGTGAGGCGGCCGCCGGCCAGCACGCCGACGCCCTTGGCGGCCTTCGCCGCCGCCAGACCCTCGGCGGCCTTGCGCAGCGCCTCGGGCCAGCTCGCCTCGCGCAGCTCGCCGGACTTCGCGTCGCGGATCAGCGGCGAGGTCAGGCGCTCGGTGGCGCGGACGTACTGGAAGGCCCAGCGGCCCTTGTCGCAGTTCCACTCCTCGTTGACCTGCGGGTCGTCACCGGCCAGGCGGCGGGTGACCTTCCCGCGGCGGTGGTCGGTGCGCTGCTCGCAGCCGGCCGAGCAGTGCTCGCACATGCTCGGCGAGGACACCAGGTCGAAGGGCCGGGCCTGGAACCGGTACTGGGCACCGGTCAGCGCGCCCACCGGGCAGATCTGCACGGTGTTGCCCGAGAAGTAGGACTCGAAGGGCTCGTCCTCGTAGATACCGACCTGCTCCAGCGCCGAACGCTCCATCAGCTCGATGAAGGGATCGCCGGCGACCTGCTTGGAGAAGCGGGTGCAGCGCGCGCACAGGACGCAGCGCTCACGGTCGAGGAGGACCTGCGAGGAGATCGGCAGGGCCTTCTTGTAGGTCCGCTTCTGCTCCTCGAAGCGCGTCTCCGAGCGCCCGGTCGACATCGCCTGGTTCTGCAGGGGGCACTCGCCGCCCTTGTCGCAGATCGGGCAGTCGAGGGGGTGGTTGATCAGCAGGAACTCCATGATCCCCTTCTGCGCCTTCTCGGCGACAGGGGAGGTGTTCTGCGTCTTGACCACCATGCCGTCGGCGACGGTGACGGTGCAGGAGGCGGCGGGCTTGCGCTGACCCTCGATGTCGACCAGGCACTGGCGGCAGGCGCCGACCGGGTCGAGCAGCGGGTGGTCGCAGAAGCGCGGGATCTCGATGCCCAGCTGCTCGGCGGCGCGGATGACCAGCGTCCCCTTCGGAACGGTCACCTCGATCCCGTCGATCGTGAGCGTGACCATATCGGTCTTTTCAGGCGTGACGGTCATGATTAGTGCGCACCAACCAGGTCGGCTTCGTTGAGCAGGGGACGCCGGTGACCCTCGATGTAGTCGAGGTAGTCCTGCTTGAAGTACTGGAGCGAGGACGTCACCGAAGACGTGGCACCGTCGCCGAGACCGCAGAAGGACCGGCCGAGCAGGTTGTCACAGGTGTCGAGGAGCGTGTCGAGGTCGGCGTGCGTGCCCTTGCCCGACAGGATGCGGCGGAAGGTCCGCGTCATCCAGAAGTTCCCCTCACGGCACGGCGTGCACTTTCCGCAGGACTCGTGCGTGTAGAACATGAGCCAGCGGTAGGTCGCGTACACCGGGCAGTCGCGGTCGCTGAAGATCATCGTCGCGGTCGTGCCGAGGATCGAGCCGGCCTTGGCGACCCCGTCGAAGTCGAGCGGGACGTCGAGGTGCTCGGCGGTCAGCATCGGCGTCGAGGACCCGCCGGGCGTCCAGAACTTCAGCTCGTGACCGGGCAGCATCCCACCGGCCAGCTCGATGAGCTCCCGCAGCGTGATGCCCATGCCGCACTCGTACTGACCGGGGTTGGCGACCCGGCCCGACAGCGAGTAGATCATCGTCCCGGCGGAGTTCTCCGACCCCAGCGACTTCCACCAGTCGCCGCCGTTGAGCACGATGTGCGGAACCGAGGCGATCGAGCCGACGTTGTTGATGACCGTCGGGCAGCCGTAGACGCCGTGCGTCGCCGGGAACGGCGGACGCAGGCGCGGCTGGCCCCGGTAGCCCTCCAGCGAGTCGAGGAGAGCCGTCTCCTCACCGCAGATGTAGGCGCCGGCGCCGCTGTGGATCACGATGTCGAGATCGTGGCCCGAGCCGAGGATGTCCTTGCCCAGGTAGCCCTTGGCGTAGGCCTCCTCGACGGCGTTGCGCAGCCGGCGTGCCGCGTGGATCGCCTCACCGCGGATGTAGACGAAGGCCTTGTTCGACCGGATCGCCCACGTCGCGATGATCATGCCCTCGATCAGCGCGTGCGGGTCGTTCATCATCAGCGGCAGGTCCTTGCAGGTACCCGGCTCGCCCTCGTCGGCGTTGACCACGAGGTAGTGCGGCTTACCGTCGTTTTGCGGAATGAAGGCCCACTTCATGCCGACCGGGAAGCCCGCGCCGCCGCGACCGCGGTGACCGGAGTCCTTCATGAACGCGATCAGGTCGTCCGGGTCGGACTTCAGCGCCTTGCGCAGCGCCTGGTACCCGTCGAGCTGCTCATAGGTGTCGATGCGCCACGCGTCGGGCGACAGCCACCGCTTGGTCAGGACCGGCGTCAGCTTCGCCAGCACCTCTGGCCGTGGGCTCGTCATTTCTTCTCCACACGGATCGGGCTGTTGAGGTCGACGTCGCCGACGGGGGCGGCGACGCCGTGCTTCTCGGCCAGCCTCAGCCCGGCGAGGGACGCCTCGCCGAGACCCGGGTCGGCCAGGGCCTCCTTGCGGTCCTCCGACCAGCCCGCCAGCTGCTTCGAGAGCTGCTTCAGCGTGCACAGACGAGCGCCCCGGGAAGGCTGCGGAAGCTGCCCGTCCTGGAGCGCGCGCACGGTCGACAGCGCCTGTTCGGGGTCGACCTTGTCGTAGAACTCGTAGTTGACCGTCATCACCGGCGCGTAGTCGCAGGCCGCGAGGCACTCGGCGTGCTCAAGGGTGATCTTGCCGTCGGCGGTGGTCTCGTCGTGCCCGACCTCGAGGTACTCGCTGAGCACGTTGTAGACGGTCTGGCCGCCCATCACGTCGCACAGGGTGTTCGTGCAGACGCTGACCAGGAAGTCACCGGTCGGCTTGCGCTTGTACATCGTGTAAAAGGTCGACACCGCCGCGACCTCGGCCTTGGTCAGGCCCAGGATCTCGGCGCAGAAGGCGATGCCCTCACCGCTGACGTAGCCGTCCTGCGACTGCACCAGGTGCAGCATCGGCAGCAGCGCCGAGCGGGACTTGCCCTCCGGATAGCGCGCGATGATCTCGCGGGCCTCCGCCTTCAGTACTTCGTTGTCCAGCAACATCAGCGATCACACCCACCCATGACGGGGTCCAGCGAGGCTCCACCCGCAATGACGTCAGCGATCAGCGCGCCTTCGGCCATGGCCGGGATGGCCTGGAGATTGATGAAACTCGGTTCCCGCAGGTGCACCCGGTGCGGCCGGGTCCCACCCTCGGAGACGGCGTGCACGCCGAGCTCGCCGCGCGCGGCCTCGATCGCGGTGTAGACCTGACCGGCCGGCACCCGGAAGCCCTCGGTGACGAGCTTGAAGTGGTGGATCAGCGACTCCATCGACTGACCCATGATGTGCTTGACGTGGTTGAGCGAGTTGCCCAGGCCGTCGGCGCCCAGCGCCAGCTGCGCGGGCCACGCGATCTTCTTGTCGGCGACCATGACCGGGCCCGGCTCCAGCCGCTCCACGCACTGCTCGACGATCCGCAGCGACTGCCGGATCTCCTCAAGGCGCACCATGTAGCGGCCCCACACGTCGGCGCCGTTGTGGGTGGCGACGTCGAAGTCGTAGGTCTCGTAACCGCAGTACGGCATCGTCTTGCGCAGGTCCCAGGCCAGGCCGGCCGAACGCAGCACCGGGCCGGTCACGCCGAGCGCGAGGCAGCCGGAGACGTCGAGGTAGGCGACGCCCTGCGTGCGCTCCTGCCAGATCGGGGAACCCGAGAGCAGGTCCTCGTACTCGCGGAGGTGACCCGGCATGTCCTTGAGGAACTGCTTGATCTTGACAAGGCCCTCCTCGGGGAGGTCCTGGGCAAGACCGCCGGGACGGACGTAGGCCATGTTCATGCGCAGGCCCGAGGCGGACTCGAAGATGTCCAGGATCTTCTCGCGCTCGCGGAAGCCGAAGATCATCATGGTCAGCGCGCCGAGCTCCATGCCCGTCGTGGCCAGCCAGATCAGGTGCGAGGAGATCCGGTTGAGCTCCATCATCATCACGCGGATGGTGTTGGCGCGGGCCGGGATCTGCTCCTCGATGCCCAGCAGCTTCTCGACGGCCAGGCAGTAGCCGGTCTCGTTGAAGATCGGCGCGAGGTAGTCGGCGCGGGTCACGAAGGTCGTGCCCTGGGTCCAGTTGCGGTACTCGAGGTTCTTCTCGATACCGGTGTGGAGGTAGCCGACCACGACGCGGGCCTCGGTGACCGTCTCGCCCTCCAGTTCGAGGACGAGCCGGAGCACGCCGTGCGTCGACGGGTGCTGCGGGCCCATGTTGACGACCAGGCGTTCCTGGCTGAGCGGGTCGACCGCCTGGGTGATGCTCTCCCAGTCGCCGCCGGTGACGGTGAAGACGCGTCCCTCGGTGGTGTCGCGAGAGTCGGCGTACTGGTCTGAAGTCTCGGTCCGGCTCACTTGTACGCCCTCCGCTCGTTCGGCGGCGGAATCTCGGCGCCCTTGTATTCGACCGGGATGCCGCCCAGGGGGTAGTCCTTGCGCTGCGGGTGGCCCGACCAGTCGTCCGGCATGAGGATGCGGGTCAGGTTCGGGTGCCCGTCGAACACGACGCCGAACATGTCGTAGGTCTCCCGCTCCTGCCAGTCGGCGGTGGGGTAGACGCTGGTGACGCTGTCGACGTGCGGGTCCTCGACGGTGACGGCGACCTCCAGGCGCACGCGGCGCCGGTAGGTCATCGACGTCAGGTGGTAGACGACGTGCAGCCGGGTCGCGCGGTCGGGGTAGTCGACGCCCGAGACGGAGTTGCACAGCTCGAAGCGCAGCGACTCGTCGTCGCGCATGACGCGGCAGACCTCGCGGATCGCGTCGGGCGCGACGTGGATGGTCATCTCGCCGCGGTCGATCACGACGGCCTTGACGGCCTCTTCGGCGATCGCGTCGTTCTCAGTGAGGACGTCGACGACCTCGTCGAAGTACTCCCCGTACGGGCGCGGCGTCGACACCAGGGCCGAGGCGGCGGTGGTGTGGCGGACGAGTCCGCCGAAGCCGGAGGTGTCACCGGTGCCGGCGACCCCGAACAGGCCCCGCTGGTCGGCGACCTGCGGGTCGCGCAGCTCGGCGGGCTCGCCGGGCGGGCGGCTCTCGTTGGGCTGGATGTTCTCGCTCACCGCTTCCCCTTCCCGGAACGGATCGCCTCGCGGTCGGCCATCCACTCGGTGATGCGCAGCTGCTCCTCGGTGCCCTCTTCGACGGCCTCGCGCCACTTGGCGGCCTTGGCCTTGTTGAAGCGGTAGCTCGACGGCATGGAGCCGAGCGGGACCAGTGGCGCGTCCTGCTCGGCGACGATCGCGCGGCGCTTGTCCCCGAGGGGAGTCGCCTGGACCTTCTCGTGGAGCTTGAGGAGCGCGTCCATCAGCATCTCGGGCCGCGGCGGGCAGCCGGGGAGGTACATGTCCACCGGGACGATGTGGTCGACGCCCTGCACGATCGCGTAGTTGTTGAACATGCCGCCCGAGGAGGCGCACACGCCCATCGACAGCACCCACTTCGGCTCGGGCATCTGGTCGTAGATCTGCCGCAGGACCGGGGCCATCTTCTGGCTCACCCGCCCGGCGACGATCATCAGGTCGGCCTGACGGGGGGTCGCCCGGAAGACCTCCATGCCGAAACGGCCGAGGTCGTAGCGGGCACTGCCGGAGGCCATCATCTCGATGGCGCAGCAGGCGAGGCCGAAGGTGGCCGGCCAGAACGACGCCTTGCGGCTCCAGTTGACGACACCCTCGACGGTGGTCAGCAGGATGCCGGCGGGGAGTTTTTCCTCTACGCCCATGGTTTCAAAACCTGCCCAGTCCTAGTCCCAGTCCAGGCCGCCGCGCCGCCACACGTAGGTGTAGGCGACGAAGACGGTGACGATGAACAGCAGCATCTCCACGAACCCGAACAAACCGAGCGAGTCGAAGGCGACGGCCCACGGGTAGAGGAAGACGATCTCGATGTCGAAGATGATGAACAGCATCGCGGTGAGGTAGAACTTCACCGGGAAACGCGAGCCGCCCGGGGGCGTCGGCGTGGGTTCGATACCGCACTCGTACGCCTCTAGCTTCGCCTTGTTGTAGCGACGCGGCCCGATGTAGGGCCCGATGGTCACCGAGAAGAGCGCGAACAGCGTGGCGAGCGTGAAGAGCACGACCAGCGGTACCCACTGCGAAAGCGACATCCCTATGTCCCCTTTGTCCACATCATGCTGACGGTACCGCCTTGCTGAGCCCGTTGATCACACGGTCGTACACATCGCCGCCGCGAGTCTCGGTCAGGTTCGCCAGCAACTTGAGCACGAAACGCATCAGTGTCGGATGGTTGAGACCGTGCTCGGTGCACAGTCGCATGATCTTCGGGTTGCCGATGAGTTTCACGAAGGTTCCGCCGAGCCGGTAGTAGCCACCGAAGCGGTCCTGAAGTTCCTTCGGATACTGGCGAAGAACCTCGTCGCGTCGCGGTCCGGCCTTGCGGGCCAGGGCGTCGGCGGCGATCTCGGCGGCGACCTCGCCGCTCTCCATCGCGTAGGCGATCCCCTCGCCGTTGAAGGGATTGACCATGCCGCCGGAGTCCCCGACGAGCATCAGCCCGCGAGTGTAGTGCGGCGTCCGGTTGAACCCCATCGGGAGGGCCGCCCCGCGGATCGGGCCGTCGGCGTTGGCCTCGCCGCGCAGGCCCCACTCCTCGGGCGTGGCGTTGAGCCAGTCCTTGAGCATCGCGCGGTAGTCGGTCTTGCCGAAGCCGCTCGACGAGTTGAGCACGCCGAGACCGACGTTGATGCGGCCGTCGCCGA
The DNA here is from genome assembly GCF_040655735.1 of Phytomonospora sp. NPDC050363. Taxonomy (NCBI): domain Bacteria; kingdom Bacillati; phylum Actinomycetota; class Actinomycetes; order Micromonosporales; family Micromonosporaceae; genus Phytomonospora; species Phytomonospora sp. NPDC050363. The sequence goes on along the minus strand of NZ_JBFAKK010000002.1, from coordinate 506,415 downwards.
GACCGAAGATCCAGCCGTAACCGGGAAGCAGAACCTGCGGGTTCTGCGCGCTGCGCAGCTCAAGCCACGACTCAAGGTATTCGTCGAGCTGCTTCTCGGCGCAGTAGTAGTAGCGGCGGACGGCGACGCCCAGCGGCCGGTCGTCGCGCTTGGCGATGCCCAGCGCGAGGGCCAGGCGGCCCGACACCCCGTCGCAGCTCAGCACGAGCGGCGCCCGATAAGTCACGCGCTTCTTGCCCGTGCTCGCAGTGCCGTGGGTGCCGGTCACGCCGACGACCCGCCCCGCACGGTCCAGCACGGGTTCGATGACGTTGGTGGCCGTCTGGAGTCTCGCGCCGGCCTCCACCGCCCGCTGGGCGAGGATGTCGTCGAAGTCGAGGCGGGTACGGGTCAGTCCGTAGTTGGGGAAGGCGGCCAGGGTCGGCCAGTCCATCTCCAGGGTGGTCTTGTTGGTGACGACGCGCAGCCCGCGGTTGCGGACCCAGCCGGCGCTCTCGGAGGTGTCGACGCCCATGCGCAGCAGCTGCCGCACGGCCCGCGGGGTCAGTCCGTCGCCGCAGACCTTCTCACGGGGGAACTCGGTCTTCTCCAGGAGCAGGACGTCCAGGCCCTGTTTGGCGAGGTGGTACGCCGAGGCGGACCCGGCGGGGCCGGCGCCTACGACGATGACGTCTGCGGTGTCGGTCACGGCGTTGTCGCTCATGACGCGGCGGCCTTTCCAGCGGAAGAGTCGGCGGGATAGGTCAGTGGAGCGGCGCAGTCTGCCTGGGGCTCGCTCGCGGGCTTACACACTGGGTCCTCTACTAAGGGTGATCGTCTTCTTGTGAATGCGTTCACAAGCTTCCGGCGCGAGTCTAGAACCCTTACCGGACGGGGCATGTACTTAGGTTTGCCTTAGTCAGAACTGCGGGAACTCCCACCGGGCTTCGTGGCGCGGTGTAGTGCCACGACTCCGCCGGTGAGGTTACGCCAGGCGGGCCTCTCCCACCCCGCGGCACCCAGCAGGCCCGCGAGCCTTGCCTGGTCGGGCCACGTGCGGATCGACTCCTGGAGGTACTGGTAGGCCTCCGGGTTGCTGGAGACGACGCGCGCCGCGAGCGGGATCGCCTTCAGCGCGATGTTCTCGTAGGCGAAGCGGAACGGCGCCCAAGTAGCGCGGCTGAACTCACAGATAACAATCCGGCCACCCGGTTTGGTCACCCGAAAGAGTTCGGCGAGGGCCCGCTCCGTGTGCGGCACATTGCGCAGGGCGAAGGAGATCGTCACCGCGTCGAAGGAGTCGTCGCGGTAAGGGAGTTCGAGCGCGTTGCCGGCGACCATCGGGACCCCCCGGTGCAGGCCCGCGCGGAGCATGCCGAGGGAGATGTCGGTGCCGATGGCGAAGGCGCCCTCCGCCGTGTACTCCACCGTGGACACGCCGGTGCCCGCGCCGAGGTCGAGGACGGCGTCGCCGCGCCGGAGGTCGAGGGCCCGGCGGGTGGCCTTACGCCACAGGCGGTCCTGACCGAGCGAGATGACGGTGTTGGTCAGGTCGTAGCGCTGGGCCACGCCGTCGAACATCTCGGCGACCTCGTTGGGGTTTTTGGCGAGGGTTGCTCGGCTCATGGGGTCACTGTGCCATTGGGGGTGGCGGGGGGTTGGGTGGGGTTGGGGGCGGGTGGGGTGCTCCGCTTGGTGGGGGTGGGCGGGAGGGCTTGGCGGGGGGCTCCGCGGGGGGCTTGGCGGGAGGCTCCGCGGGGAGGGCTTGGCGGGGGCGGGTGAGGGTGGACGGGGGCTTGGCGCGGGCTAGGCAGGGGTGGCGCGGGGTTTGGCGGGGGTTGTGGGGTGGTGGGCGTGACGCCGGCAGGTCGCTGGGGGTCGGCAGCCGTCGGCATCCGGCGGCGGAGGGCGACGGGCAGTGGGGGCGGGGGCGGCGAGTGACGGTTCGGGACGGCCCGGCACGGCAGCACGGTCCGGCACAGTACGGCCTTGGCACGGCACCATGGCTCGGCACGGTCCGGCCTGGCATGGCAGTTTGACTCGGCACGGTCCGGCCTGGCATGGCAGTTTGACTCGGCACAAGTACTGACCGTCGCCTCAGCGCCAGACTGCGTCTCGCCGTCCAACGCCACAGCCGGCCGGCGCGACGCAGTGGCTCAGCGGCTCAGCGGCTCGGTTTGTCTCCCCCACCTCAACCCGGCTGGGTGGCTCCGCCCCCAGCACCCCCGCCGGGACTCCGTCCCGAACCCTGCTGGGAGGCTCCGCCCCCAGACCCCCGCTGGAGCTCCGCCCCAGACCCCGCCAGGAACTCCGTCCCTGGACCCGGTCCTGCGCCTGGGCTGCGGGCCGTACAGCGTTGCGGTGTCGGCGATCCGAGCTTGAGCCCGCGACTTCCAAACGCAGCACGGTGAGCGGGCGCAAACCCCGCGCCATCGCTCCGCGCGCCATCGCGTCGCGGCGGCCCTCACCCCGCACGGCTGTCCTGCCAGCCGTCATCCGTGTGGCCGCCGCGTCGGTCCCACCTCGCGTTCCGCTCGCCTCGCCTCGCCGACTCCCCGCGCCCCTGCCTCTCCCTCTGCCGCACCCCATCACCCTGCTTCTCGCCGCCCACGCCTCTCCCCACCCCTGCCTCTCGCCACCCACGCCACTCCCCACCCCGTCATGTCTCCCCACCGCTCCGCCTCCCCGCTCCGCGCCCCCGTGCCCCACCCCTGTCCGTCGCCACCCACGCCACTCCCCACCCCGTCATGTCTCCCCAACGCCGACGGCGCCCCCACCTTGCGGTGGGGGCGCCGTCGGCGGCCTGGTCGGCGCTACTTCTTCTTCGGCTTCGTGTCGGCGGACCCGGCTTCGCCGTCGTCCTTCGACCCGTCGGCCGTTCCGTCGGCGTCGGCGTCGGCGTCGGCCGCGTCGTCGGCGGCCTTGGGCTCGGTGCCCTCGGCCCCGGCGCTGTCGTCCGTGCCGTCCGCACCATCCGTCGTCGCGGCGGTGGCGTCGGTGGCGGCGGTGTCGATGTCGGTCTTCGCCTCCACCGCCGCTTCCTCGACCTCGGCGCGGGCCGCCTCGGCGTCGGCCTTGGCGGCGGCGCGCGTGTCGGCGTCGGCGTCGGTGGCGGCGGCCTGTTCGGTCTTCGCGATGTCGGCTTCGGCGTCGGAGACGTCCTCGGCGAGTTTGAGGTTGGCCTCGGCGACCGTTCCGGCGAGTTTCGCCTCGGCGTCGGAGGCTCCACCGGCTGCACCGTCACCGGCGGCACCGTCACCCGCCGAGCCGTCGGCCGGGCCCTCGGCCGCGGCGGTGCGGCGTCGGCGGCCCAGGAGGATCAACGCGCCGCCGACGGCCAGGAGGGCCGCCGCCGCGATGCCCGCGATCGTCAGGTTCTGCCCGGTCACGGGCAGCCCGCCGCCGCCACCGCTGAGCACGGAGACCACGACCTTCGCCGAGTTGTTCTTGTCGTCGGTGTCGGTGAACCGCCCGACGACCTCGGCCTTCCCGTCCTCGACGTCCTCGCTATCGATCTTGAGCTTGAAGGTCCCCTTGTTCTCCTTGGCGACCGGGATCGTCGCGTCGGTGTCGCAGACCCACACGCCCTTCGACTGCTCCTTGCAGTCCTTCGGCGCCGAGACGACCGACGTGCCCTTGGGCGCGGTGAACGTCACCTCGGTACCGCCGGGCGAGTCGGCCGGGCCCTTGTTGCCCACGGCGACGACTACCGAGACGGTCGCGCCGACCTTGCCCTCGGCCTCGGTGGCCGTGACGGTCACGTCGGCGGGGTTGGTGGTGCTGAACACCGCGAACGCGACGCTGTTGTCCCCGGGAGCGGAGTCGACCGGGGCCTCGGCCTTGGTCATGAACTGCCCGCCGCCGGCTCCGCGCAGAGCCTGCGGGGCCAGCACGCCGAGGGCGGCGGCCGTCGCGGTGGCGTCACCGAGACTGAGCGGCCCGGGCGCGTTGGCGGCGAGGCTGATGCGCCACGGCGTCTCGGCGGCGAACTCGATCCAGTCCTGGTTGCCCGACAGGGTCGCGTCGGGGTAGCTGCAGTTGGCCTTGCGGCCGTCCTCGCTGTACTGGCAGTTGCTGTAGTCCTTCTCGAAGGCCGCGTAGGACGGCAGCGTGAGCGACAGCGAGATGCCCTTGACCGGCGTGTTCCCCTCGTTGTAGATCGACACGAAACCGTCGCCGAAGAAGGATCCGGTCTTGCCCGGGTCGATCGTCAGGTCGCCGCCGATGTAGGCCGAGACGTCAACGCCGGCGTTGACGACGCTGACGGTGAACGGCTGGGAGTTGTTCTTCTCGTCGGGGTCGGCGATCTCCGCCTTGACCGACACGACGCCCTCGACGACGTCCCCTTCGACGTCGATGTCGTGCACGAGTTCCAGCAGCGCGCGGTTGCTGACGGCACCCGCGTCCAGGACGAAGCCCGGCTCACCGAGCCGGCAGGTCCACACGGTCTCGCCGTCGACGGGATCGCTGTCGCAGAACTTGCCCGCGCCGCGCAGCGTGTACCCGTCGGCGGGGTCGTAGCCCTCGATCGCGAACTCGACGAGCGGGTCCTTGGCCGCTTCGGGGCCCTTGTTCCTGACCTCGACGCTGATCATCTTGCTCATGGTCGAGTCGCCCTCGTTGGGCGTCGACTCGCTCGACCGCACCTTCACCGACAGGTCGGCGCCGGTGGCGAGGGGCTTGACGTCGGGGTCGGAGGTCTCCGCCGGAGCGGGCTGTTCCGTCGCGGTGGGCTCGCCGCTCGGATCGGGATCGGCGTAGGCGGGCGCGCTCAGGGCGAGCAGCGCCGTCACAGTCGTGGCGGCACAGGCGGCCGCCGCCGCGCGCACCGCCCGTGATCGTGGTGACCTCATGGGTCCCCCCGTCGTCTTTCGAAGAGATGCTGACGCGGCGGAAACATAGCCCCGGTCCACAGGGGACGTCCAGCTTCGGGCGTGTCCACCACAAAGCCTGAGATAGCGCCAGGAAGCGACCGGCTTCGATCAACCCTGGTGCACGAAACGGCCACCGATCGTGGTGGCGACACAGGTTCCGGCGCCGTCGTTCACCAACGCACCGTAAGGGTCGCCGGCGTCGGCGGCGGCGAAGAACGCGAAGTCGGCGCGCTTTCCGGGCGTGATCGTCCCGTAGTCGTCCGACCCGCCGAGCGCGTGGGCGCCGCCTGCGGTGGCTGCGGTGAACAGCCAGCGGTCCAGCCCGTCCTGGCTCGATCCCTGCGACAGCGCCAGCGAGCGCAGCACCGGCAGCTCGCCGAGGATGTCGAGGTCGGGCGCCGAGGCGAGCGAGTCGGTGCCGACGGCGACGGGGTTTCCTTCGGCGCGGTAGTCGGCGACGGGCGCCTGGCCGCATTCGAGGCGCGCGTTGGAGCGCGCGCACAGCGCGACGGCGGTGTTGTACTTGCGCAGGACGGCGCGGTCGGCGGCGTCGGTGTGGACGCCGTGGGCGACGTGGCAGTCGTCGCCGAAGGTGCCCAGGACCTCGTTCTGGAGCGTGGGGCTGTGCCCGGTGCCGCCGGCGGCGAGGATCTCGAACTGCCACTCCATGCGCCGGACCATGTCGCCGATGGGGCCGCCGGCGTTGAGGACGTACTCCGACTCGGCGGGGCTCTCGGCGACGTGCGGGTGCAGCCTCAGCTTCTTGTCACGGGCCAGTGACAGCAGCGCAACCTGCACCGAGGTGCTGAGCGTGTACAGCGTGTGCGGGCTGATGCCCACCGCCATACCGCCGTCGACCTTGGCGACCGCCGCGTCGAGGACCCCGGTCCACCCTTCCCGCTCCAGAGTCCACAGCGCCTCGTCGACGCCGACCAGCTCGTAGTAGGCGACACCCCGCAGATCGGAGGTGAGCAGCACGTCGAAGGCCGCCGGTGGCGTGACCACGTCGGATACCGCCGTGACACCCGCCGCGATGGAGCGCGCCACGCCGTCGGCGGTGGAGGCGCGCCAGTCGTCCTCGGTCATCGACGGATTGCGCCGCGCGAAGCCCTGGATCCACTGCGGGAACGCCAGCCCGTTGCCGTAGAACTCGCCGTAGGCCGAGAAGCACAGGTGCGTGTGCGCGTTGACCAGACCGGGCGTCAGCGTCCCGTCCCACTCGCGCAGCTCGGCGTCCGGATGGGCGCGCAGCACCTCGTCGGCCGGGCCGACCGCCTTGACCAGTCCGTCGGCGACGACCACCGCGCCGTCGGCGATCGGGTCACCGTCGACCGGCACCACGACGCGCGCCCGGTGGGCGGTGACCGCGGAGAGGGGCTCCGTCATGTCGGCGATACCTCTTATATAAGGAGACGGGTCAGCTGCGTTCCAAGATCGGCAGTGCCGTCGAGGATACGTGCGAGCGCACCCGGTCGTCCGTGGGGTCGTCGGCGGGGGTCCAGTGCACGGCCAGGTGCTCGTAGAGCGTGTTGCGCTGCGCGGGAATGCGCCCGGCGGTGCGGATCAGCTCGACCAGCTCCGTCAGCCGCGAGCGGTGCCGCGCGCCGGCCGAGGAGATCACGTTCTCCTCCAGCATGATCGAGCCGAGGTCGTCGACCCCCATGTGCAGCGACAGCTGCCCGGCGGGCTTGCCGGTCGTCAGCCACGAGGACTGGAGGTGGGCGATCTCGTCGAAGAACAGCCGCGCGACCGCGATCAGCCGCAGGTATTCGAGGGTCGTCGCCTGCGTGCGGCCCTTGAGGTGGTTGTTCTCCGGCTGGTAGGTCCAGGGGATGAACGCCCGGAAACCGCCCGTGCGGTCCTGCACGTCGCGGATCATCCGCAGGTGCTCGATGCGCTCGGCGGCGGTCTCCCCGGTGCCCATCATCATCGTCGCCGTCGACTCCAGGCCGTGCCCGTGCGCGACCTCCATGATCTCCAGCCAGCGCTCGCCCGACTCCTTCAGCGGGGCGAGTGCCGTGCGGGGGCGCTCGGGGAGCATCTCGGCTCCGGCGCCGGCGATCGAGTCGAGTCCGGCCGCCTTGATGCGGGTGATGGCGTCGGCGATGGACACACCGGAGACCTTGGCCATGTGGCCGATCTCGCTGGGTCCGATGGAGTGGATGGCGAGGTCGGGGAACTCGGCCTTGACGGTGCCGAAGAGCTCCTCGTAGTACTCGACGCCGAAGTCGGGGTGGTGCCCGCCCTGGAGCATGACCTGGGTGGCGCCCAGGTCGACGGCCTCCGCGCAGCGGCGGAGGATCTCGGGCATGTCGTGGCTCCACCCCTCCTTGTGCTTGGGGGCGCGGTAGAAGGCGCAGAACTTGCACGCGGTGACGCACACGTTCGTGTAGTTGATGTTGCGGTCGATCAGGTATGTGACGATGCCGTCGGGGTAGCGGCGGCGGCGTACGACGTCGGCGGCCTCGCCGAGGGCGTGGAAGGGTGCCTGCGTGTAGAGCGTCAGGGCCTCGTCGGGGCTGATCCGCCCGCCGTCGGCCGCGCGCTGCAATACCTCGTCGATCTCCCGGCTCATGGCCTTGAGGGTACGCGCCGGAAAGGCCGTGCGGCCCGGTCGGGTGTGTGAGCCAGGCCCTTTCGCGGGGGCACCACTAGGGTCGAGCGCGTGACGGAATCCGAGGACGATCTGGTCCCGATGAGCACCGAACCCGAGGACGCCTCCTCCCCCATGGAGTCGTTGCGGAAGGGCGGGCCGAAAGCCTTTCTCGCGTTGACCTGCGGTTTCCTGCTGCTGTTGTGCTGCATGGGCGGTTGCGTGACCGGTGGCGTGCTCGGTTTCGCGCGAACGGGTGCGCTCAACGAGACCCGCGAAGGCCTGGGGGCGCCGGTGGGCTGGTCCAGCAGTGAGGCGAGCACGTGGCCGTGGGCTGCCTATATGACGCTGACCGGCCCGGCCGACCCGCTCGCGTTCGAGTCGTGGCTGGACGGGCACGGCGCCGAGTACGACTCGGCGGCCGTGACGTCCTGCCTGGCCGCCGCCGATCCGTGCGAGCTGGACTTCACCGTCGGGCAGCGCACGGTCCGGGTCGCCTATCACGGCGGCGACGAGGGGAAGGCCGAGGTCACGGTCACGTGACCGGGCGGTGGCGGGGGTTGTTCCCGTACCGCAGGCAGGGGTAGTGCGCGTCGGCCGTGCCGGCGGGCTCGCCGCGCAGGGCGCGTTCGACGGCGTCGTCGAGCCAGCGGGTGTACCAGGTGCCGAAGTCGACCTCCAGGCTGTACAGGCCGGTCGCGCCGACGACCGAGTCGACCCACACCGTTCCCCTGCTCGGGCCGCGCACGACGAGGAAGAACCAGTCGCCGCAGCCGTAGTCGGCGATGGGCAGGCGGCCCTGGCACCAGGGCTCGTCGAGGTAGACGCCTTGGAGGCGGTCGAAGCCGGCGGCGTAGTCCGGGTCGGCGTCCAGGCGGGCGACGTGCTCCTCCCAGTCGGCGGGGCCGCCGAGTTCCTCGGTGAAGTCGACGTCGCCGGTCAGCGGACTGTCGGCGCCCAGGACGGACGCGCCCCAGGCCCCGGTGACCTGTTCCAGGGCGTCTTCGAGCGGCGTGATGCCGTAGTAAGGGCCCGGGGCGCCGTCGCCGACGCCGGTGAGGAACGCCCGGTAGTCGGCGGGCAGGGGCACGCCGGCGAGTTCCTCGACGCGGGCGAGCAGGCCCGGGTCGACCGGTGGCGGGACGGTCCGGTCGTGGCGGTGCGGGCCGAGGCCGGCTTCGGCCGCGCGCAGGTCGGCGAGCCTCGCGACGATCGCCGCCGGGTCGAAGGACGTCACGGGCAGGCGACCCGGATGTCGTCGAGGTCAACACCGGCGACGTAGCCCGCGAAGCCCGCCGCGCGGTAGTTGCCGCAGGCCTCGGCGATGTGCGCGGGGTCGTCGGCGTAGTCGACGGCGAGGATGAGCTTGCCGGCCGCCTTGAGCTTCGCGACGGAGGCGCGGTTCTCGGCGCACCAGTCCTCGTCGCAGGGCTCGTCGGTGGCCAGGTAGTAGAGCTCCTCGACGCCGATACCGTCGACGGCCTCGGTGTAGCCGCCGAGGTCCTGCAGTTCGGGCGAGTTCTGCGGGAGGATCAGGAAGCCGGGGCGGACGCCCTCGGCGTACTCGCTGATGCGCACGATCAGGTCGACCATCTTGCGGGCGAGGGTCTCGCGCGTCTCGCCGGGGACGAGGGCGAGGTCGATCTCCTCGTAGGCGTTGGGGACGTCGAGGTAGGCGCCGTCGAAGCCGGAGGCGATGGCCTGGTCGACGCGAGTCTTGGCGGCCAGGGTCCACCAGTCCTCGTGCCAGTACTTCACGAAGTGCTCGTCGGGCCAGTCGCCCCACTGGTTGAGCATGAGGCCGGCCCGCTCGACCGCGTCGGCCTCGGGCCGGTAGTTCTCGATGGAGCCGATGGTGAAGTAGGACAGGGCGAGCTTGCCGCTCGCCTGGACGGCGCCGACCTCGCCGGGGGTCCAGTAGCCCTCGCCGCCGTCGCGGGCGAGGTCGAACACGGCGGCCTGGCCGGGGGCGGCGGCGATCGCGCCGAGGCCGTCGCCGTCGTAGCCGGAGAGCTGGTAGACCCAGTCGCGGACCTCCGCGGGGGCTTCGGGGGCGGCGAGGTCGGACGGGCCGGGTCGGGCGGCGGCCGGCTCAGCCTGGGTGCCGCACGCCGTGAGGGCCAGCGCGGCGGCGGTGAGGGAGAGGAGTATGCGGCGCATGGGGCCAGATTAGGCGTGCCGACGTGACTGTTTTGTCGGACCTGTACGCGAGACGCCGCCGGATCCGAAAGGATCTTCTCCGAGTAGCTCTCCGCGCAGAAGGAGTAGTCATGCCGATCGAGTTCGCCAACGGAGAACCCGCCTGGGTAGACCTGGGCAGCCACGACCTGCAGGCATCCAAGGACTTCTACCACCACCTGTTCGACTGGGAGTACCAGGACCTCGGGGCCGAGGCCGGGCAGTACCACTTCATCCTCAGCGGCGGTAAGCAGGTCGGCGGCCTCGGCCCGATCATGGAGGAGGGCGCCGGCCCCGCGTGGACGACCTATTTCCAGGTCGCCGACGCCGAGGCCACGGCCGCGAAGGTCGCCGAGACCGGCGGGACCGTCCGCTTCCCGCCCATGGACGTCATGGGGCAGAACGTGATCGCGGGGTTCAGCGACCCCGCCGGGGGCCAGTTCGCCGTCACACAGCCGAAGGCCCACAAGGGCGCCGAGGTGTGGAGGGAGAACAACGCCGTGTGCTGGGTGGAGTACTCCGGGACCGAGGTGCGCGAGGCGCTGGAGTTCTACCACCGGCTGTTCGGGTGGAGCAGCCGGCAGGCGCCGGAGGCCCCGCCGGGGATGGAGTACCTCGTGCAGTCCGTCGAGGGCGGGAACTCCGACGGCCTCGGCGGGGTCATGGCCAACCCCGATCACCCCGCGGGCGCACCGCCCTACTGGTGCGTCCACTTCGCGACGGCCGACACCGACGCCGTCGCCGCCAAGGCCGGGGACATGGGCGGGACGCTGATGGTGCCGCCGATGAGCATCGAGGGCATCGGCCGCATGTCGGTCATCGCCGACCCGCAGGGTGCGGTGTTCGCGACGCTCACGCCGGAGCCGCGGGCGGGGTAGGGGTTCGGCGTTCGGGTTGGGGTAGGGGTACGGGAAAGTGCGGGGCGAGGACGGGGGCGGGGCGGGGGTTTCGGGGCGCGGAAACGGCTTTGGCTCTCGCCCGCCGCCGGCGGGGTTGGTGGTGCGCCCGGCACGGCTGGCGGGGTGCCCGGTGCCGCTGGCGGGTAAGGGCTGGGCAGGCGGTCGAGCGCTGCCTCCGCCGAGCGCTCAGCGTGGCGCTGCCGCCCCACGTGGGCACGCCGTGGGGCAAGCTGACGCTTCGCCAGGCCACCGCCGAACATCCGCCACGAGCGGCCTCCACCGCGTAGCCGGTCGAGTCGATCCGCGCTGGTGGCGTCGGCGGGAGGCGGTCGGTGGAACGACTTCGACGGCGACGGAATCCGCGACATCGCCGCCGGTGAGTGGGCGGCGACGGTCGCGGGCAAGGAGCGGGCCGGCGCGGTGTGGGTCGGCTACGGCAGCGGTGCCCCCGGGCTGCGCCTGACCGAGGACGCCTCGGGCGTCCCGACCGCGCCGCAGGTCAGCGAGATGTTCGGCAACAACGAGGCCGACGACTTCTTCGGCGGCGCGCCGGCGTCGACGACGACCCGCCTGATCGTGGGCTCCGACGGTGAGAAGGTCGCCACCGACGCCGGTGCGGGCAGCATGGCGATCTTCGGCCACGCCTTCAAGGACGGCATTCCCGCTCCGCTGTCGGTCGTCACCCGGGACTCCTCGTGGCTCAACGCGAGCGCCGAGAAGGGTGACGCCTTCGGTGCCTCGGTGTCGGCGACGCTGTACCGGCCCGCCGGTGTGGACAAGACCGGGACGCTCGTCGCGGTCGGTTCGCCCGGTGAGGACCTGCGCAGCAACACCGCCAAGGACGCCGGGTTCGTGCACACGTTCTTCATCAGCGCCGAGGGCAAGACGAGCAACCTGCGCGAGTACTCGCAGGACGTGTCCGGTGTCGCCGACTCCTCCCAGTCCGGCGACCAGTTCGGGTTCAGCGTCCAGCTGGCGAACTTCGGTGAGGCCTTCGCGGCCGGACCCGAGTCGGCGATGCTCGCCGTCGGCGTGTGGGGCGAGCTCGGCTCGCACTACGGCCAGGGCGCCACGCAGGTGTTCCGCTTCGACACCGCAGGTGTCGGCGCGGGTTCGGCGTGGGTCGTGTCGGGGACGTTCGGTCTGCCCGAGGACGCGCTGGCCGGCCCGGCCTGCGTCGGTGTCTCCCGCAAGCACCTCCTCGTCGGTTTCCCCATCAACGACACGATGTACGGGGTGACGTGGGCGGCGCTGCGCGGTGACGACGGCGGCGAGGTCCACCGGTGGACGCCCGAACCGGGTGTCGGCCGGTCGAGCTGCTCGCAGGTCCTATGAGTAGCCAGAACCCTTGGGAGGGCGGTGATCCGGTGACGGGTCGCCGCCCTCTCGTCGTCCGGCGGGCCGGGGAGGCGGACAAGCCCTAGGCTTGGTCCATGCACGTCAACGCGGAAAACCCCGACTGGACCGCCGCCGAGGCCGGGCTGTACGGCCTGATCTCACCGTCCATTGTGGAGAAGCTCCGTGCGGTGCACGCCTTCGTCCACGACGACGGCACCCCCGGCGAGGACGACCCCTACATCGCGCAGCTCGCCGCCGCGCTCCACTTCATCGACGAGGCCGCCGTCCTCCCCGACGGCGCCGAACGCTTCGAGGCGTGGCGCGACGTCTACCCCTACCTGGCCGAGCCGGCCGTCGACACCGTCGAACTCACCGACGCGCTCGCGGCGGCGGCCCACCGCAACCAGCGCGACAAGAGCGGCGCCGAGTACATCGGCCATCCCCGCGCCGTGGCCGCGATCGTGGCCCGCGACGGCGGCAGCCTCGCGCAGCAGATGGCGGCGCTGCTGCACGACGTCGTCGAGGACACCGCGGCGACCTTGCCGCACCTGGCCGACCTGGGTGTGCCCGACGACGTGCGCGAGCTGGTCAACGCGATGACGCACCGGCCGGGCGAGCCTCGCGCGCACTATCTGGAGCGGGTCAAGGCGACTCCGGGGGCGGCGCTGATCAAGCGGTCCGACATCGCGCACAACACCTCGCCGGAGCGGATGGCGCTGCTCGACGGCGAGACGCGCGAACGGCTGGAGCGCAAGTACGCCGAGGCGCTGGCGGTTCTGGCGGGATAGCCCTCGCCGCGACGACCGAGCCCGCACCCCGCCGTGGCGGAGTGCGGGCCGGGACCGCCGTGCGAGATCACGTGTGGGAGTAGACCCGCTCCGAGCATGCCGCGTTGTCCTGCGAGGAACTGCAGACCCAGAGGTTGACGCCCAGGTCCTCGTCGAAGTCAAGGTTGAAGGCCTCCGAACTCTCGCCCGTGTGGAACGGGCGGTCCACGTACGTGGCGACGCTCAGGTACACGTACGTGTGGTAGCCGTTGGGGTAGCCGTCGTAGACGACCAACCGCTCGTCCCAGGCATACCAGTAGGCCTGTATGCCACCGCTGCCCGAGACCGTGAGGCAGATGACCCTCACCCACTCCTCCGGGCCCAAGCCGCCCTCGTCCGTCTCGCACACCCACGCGCTCGAATGGTTGCCCGGAGTGGGCTTGGCGGCCGCCGGTGAGGCGAACCCGACGATGACCGCGGCAACCGCCGCCGCGACCACCACCGCCCTCCACGATTTCTGCATGTTCCCCGCCTTCCCCCAGCCGGGTATCGGCCGGATGCCGGAAGAGTGCCCGCCTGCGCCACAGCCGGGCCACAAACGCGCCACATCGTGGCACGCGACCGCCCGTGGAGCTGTCGAGCCGGCGCGGACCGTCGGCGAACACCCCACCCCCGAAGACCCGCATCCCGCCGTGGCGGAGTGCGGGCCGACATCATGGGCCGGGATCAGGTGGTCGTGTAGATCCGGGGCGTGCACGCCGCGTTGTCCTGGGCCGAGCTGCACACCCAGAAATTCACCGACAGGCCCTCGGCGTAGTCGAGGTCGAAGATCTCGGGGCTGAGCGCCGTGTGGAGCGGGAGGTCGGCCGAGTGCGTGGCGACGGTCAGATACGCGTAGGTGTGGTAGCCGTTGGGATAGTCGTCGTAGACGAACATCCGCTCATCCCACGGGTACCAGACGGCCTTGACGCTGCCGCTGCCCGACTTCGTGGCGCAGGTGCCCGCCACCCACGCGGTCTCCCCGGAACCGCCTCGGGAGGACCCGCATACCCACGCATCCGTGCTGTTCCCCGGCGTGGGCTTGGCCGCCGCCGGTGAGGCGAAGCCGACGATGACCGCCGCGGCCGCCGCCGCGACCGCCGCCGCCTTCAGTGATTTCCGCATGTTCTTCCCTTCCGCCGGCCGCTTCCGGCCGGTCCCGGGAAGAGTCGCCCGCCTCGCCACATCCGCGCCACGAGCGCGCCACACCGGGTGACCATTCGGGCTCATTCCCGGGCGTACCACCCCGCGACGGCCTCCTGGCCGGTGTAGTTCTTCCCGACCCGGTCGTCGGCGCCGAGGTATCGCCATCGCCACTCGACATCGGCGGCCCCTCCGGTGCGGGAGATGCGGCGGCCCCGCCCGTCGTAGGTGAAACCGGCGGCGCGCAGGGTCGCGGTTCCGTGCCGCCCCAAGGCTTTCCCGCCTGCGTCGCGCAGGGAGGCGGCGTCGAAGTTGGCGACGAACAGTCCACCGTCGGCCAGGACGGTCGCCACCGAGCGCAGGGCGCCCAGCTTGTCGCCGACGTAGTGGAGGCCGTGCACACAGGTCACCAGGTCGAACTTCCCGAGCGCGGCCCAGTCGAGCTCCGCCAGCGAGGACACGACCCACCGGACGTTGCCGGGCTCTCCCCCGGCGAAGTAGTCGACGAGGTCCACGCCGACGACCTCGACTCCGGGCAGGGAGCGGCCGACCTCGATGTCCGCGTGGCCTTCCCCGCAGCACAGGTCGAGCCAGCGCGCCCCGGGCCCCCGCGCGCGCAGGAACGAGGCGACGTCGAGGCCCAGTTCCCTTCCGTACGAGGTGATCCCGCGTCCGCGGTTCATCGCGTTGTTGGCCACCACCGAGGACCGCGTCAGTTCCGCGTCGTCCACCAGTTCAGGCATTCCACGCCTCTCGCGCCTGGAGCAGGCTCGGCAGGTTCGCCGCCGCCCAGTCGCGGCAGGCCTGTATCGGCGCGAGCAGGGTACGGCCGAGCTCGGTGAGCTCGTACTCGACTCTCGGCGGCACCTCGGCGTAGGCGGTGCGGGTGACCATCCCGTCGCGTTCGAGCGCCCGCAGCGTCTCGGTCAAGACCTTCGACGTGACGTTGCGCATCGGCCGCTTCAGTTCCGAGAAGCGCCTCGGTCCGTCCTCAAGGAGGACGATCACCATGCCGCCCCACTTCTCGCCGATGCGGATCGGCATCACCGAGGACGGGCAGGCGGGATCGAAGTAGTCCTCCGTCAATGGCTCCAGTGGCTTTGTCACGCACCCGAGGGTACGCAAGTACCGTTGAAGTAACCAGTATCCAAAAGATACCGTCGGCCTCCCGACCAACATCAGGAGTCCGAATGCCCCGCATCATCGTCCTCGGCGCCGCAGGCACCGCCGGTCGCGCGACCGTCGCCGCCGCCCTCGCCCGAGGCCACCAGGTGACCGCCTTCGTCCGCGACGCCGCCAAGGCGCCCGAGGCCACGGCCGTGGTGGAAGGCGACATCACCGACGCGGCGGCGGTCGCCGAGGCCGTCGAAGGCCATGACGTCGCCGTCGACTCGATCTACTCCGCCGAGGCCGATCCGGCCGTGATCTACCCGGCGGCCGCCGAAGCGCTCATCGCGGCCGCGCCGCCCCGGCTGATCCATGTGACGCTGTCGACACTCCTGGAGCTGTCCCCGGGCACGAAACTGGCCGACGCGCCCGACTTCCCCGAAGCGTTCCGCGCGTTCAGTCTCGGCCACGGCGCCGGCCTGAACCGCATCACCGAGTCCACTCTGGACTGGACCGCGGTCTCGCCGACCACCGACTTCGACCGCGAGTCGGCGCCGACCGGCTCGGCGCGCGTGGCGAGCCTCGCCGAACTCGGCGTCACCGACTTCGCCAGTGCCTACAGCGGCACCGGCAACATCACCTACGCCGACTTCGCCACCGGGATCCTCGACGAGATCGAGAACCCCCGGCACCGCAAAGTCCACATCGGACTGACCACGGCGAACTAGAAGTCCGAGGCCCGCCGCGCCCCCGGCGCGGCGGGCCACGGACCGGCTAGTTCGCGTACACCTCGAACTCCGAGCACTGGCCCGCCGGCCAGCCGGTGTTCTGCGTGAACGTCAATCGCAGGTACCGCGCCGAGGTCGCCGCGAACGTGATCGTCACGGCGTTCCCGGTCGCGGGATTGAAGACGTAGCCGGTGGAGCCGACCACCGTCGCGTAGGACCCGCCGTCGGCCGATCCCGACACCGACAGCGTCTGCGTGCGCGTTCCCCAGGCCGAGGACGGCGGCAGCTTGAGCACCACACGCCGGACCGTCTTCGACGAACCGAGGTCGACCGTCAGCGTCTGCGGGAAGGCGTTGTTGGCGCTCTCCCAGTAACTCGACGCGTTCCCGTCGACGACATTGCCCGGCCCGTAGACCTGCGTGTAGCTGCTGGCCGTCGCGGGCCTGCCGAACGCCAGGTTCGCGTTGGCCGACACCCCGTTGCCCGACAGCCCGATCGAGTGCGGGCTGCCCGAGGCGTTGGAGGACACCGAGAGCGCACCCGAGCGCGCACCGGCCGCCGACGGCGTGAACGTCACGCTCGCCGTGCAGCTGGCCCCCGCCGCGAGCGTCGACCCGCAGGTCGTCGTCCGCGAGTAGTCGCCGGAGACGGCGACCGAGGAGATGTTCGCCGTGGCGTCACCGGGATTGCTGATCGTCACCGTCCGCGGCGAACTCGACGTGCCGACCTGCTGGTCGCCGAAGGCGAGGCCGCCCGGGCTCAGCGCGATGCGCGGCCCGGTCGGCTGCGTGCCGCCGTAGTTCGGCGGCGGGAACGGTCCGCAGTAGGTGTTGGGCAGCTTCTCGTTCCAGCCGGAGTTGCCGCCGCCCTGGGTGATGGCGAAACCCGAGCCGAGACAGCTGTAGATCGGCTCGGTGAAGCCGATCCCGGTCGCCGTCACGTTCGTGAAGGAGGCCGCGCCCGGGTCGTTGAGCTGGATGGCGAAGGTCCCGGTCCGGTTGATGCGCACGTTGGTGAAGTTGACGCCCCTGGTCGTGCCCGACACGAAGTGGATCGCGGCGTAGGAGCTGTCGATGATGTCGGTGTCGGTCACGTTGATCGTCGCGTTGACCATCGACTCGTTGCGCGCGTCGAACCAGATCGCGCCGATCGGGAACGGCCAGTTGTAGTCACCGTTTCCCGCTCGTATCAAGGTGTTGCGGGTCAGCGTGAACGTGCCGAGCACGCCCGTGGGGCCGTTGACCCCGTCGTAGCGGTTGCCGACGTGCAGACCGCCGCCGTTGCTGACGGTGTCGGCCACGACGTTGTCGGCGATCGTCATGTCGCGCCCGCCGTAGATCACGATGTTGTTGGCCAGGATCGGCAGCACCACCGTGTTGCGGACGAAGGAGTTGTCGGCATTGGTGACGCCGCCGCGGTTCTCCGCCCACATCGCCAGACCGTCGTCGCCGGTGTTGCGCACGAAGGTGTTCTCGACCTTGGAGTTGGTCACCCCGATGTGGAAGTTCACGCCGTCGGCGGTCTGGTCGAGGATCCGGCTGTTGACGATCCGGAAGTTGTTCATCGGCCCGTCCATCCAGGCACCGCACTTGGTGTGCTGCATCCAGACGTTGTCCACCAGGGAGTCGGTCATGGCGCCGCCGATGGCGTTGACCTGGTCGCCGTCGACGCGCTCCTGGATGTCGCCGATGATCGCGAAGTCCCGCAGCGTGACGTTGCGCGAGGGACCGCCCTCGCCGACGTACTTGCCGTAGACGCCGACGGCCTTCTGCCGCTGCGTGGGATGCCGCCCGGTCAGCACGCTGTACCAGGGCCCAGCGCCGGCCAGCGTGACCTGGTCGACGATCACGTGGTCGTAGAGGAAGTAGGTGCCCTGCGGGATGTAGACGACCTTGCCCTGCGTGCGGCCGGCGTCGACGGCCGCCTGGAACGCCGCCGTGGAGTCGCCGGTGCCGTTGGGGTTGGCGCCGTAGTCCACCACGGACAGCGATCCCGAGGGGCGCCCGATCGGCGCGGCCACGTTCTCGAAGTCGGCGAGGTCGATGGTGAACGAGGACGCGCCCATCGACGCGACCTGGACCCGGACCTTCGTGCCGGTCCCCAGAGTCGAGCCGAACATGGTGCGCGTCTCGTCGTAGAAGTGGTGCGGCTTGTCGCCGGGCTGGTTGGTGAACGGGTAGCTCCCGTAGAACCAGGAGTACTTCGAGGTCAGCGACAGGTCCTTGAGCTTGGAGCCGTTGACGCGCAGGTCGATCGGCGCCGTAATGCCGGTACCGGCGGCATTGTCGGGAATGCTGTAACGCAGGCTCATCGCGTTGGCCGGGGCCGTCAAGGTGAACTCGACGTACTCCCCGACCGCGTCGAGGGTGACGGCCTTGCGGCCCGAGGCCTCCGACGGGAGCGTGGTGTAGATCCGGCTCGGACCGATCACGCCGCCGTTGTGCGCGACGTTCTCGGCCTCCTGCTCGACGAACGGGACGGTCGCGCCGCCGGCGACGTCGAAGGCCGAGACCTCCGGCGCCGCGGCGGGCGAACCGCTGCCCGCTAAGGGACTCGCCGCGCTCACCGTCGGGACGGCGAGCGCACCGGCGGCCATCGCCGCCACCGCCGTTAACACCAGCCGGGTCGGCTTGCTTCGCACTGACATAGCGGATTCCTTTCGTTGTGGGTCGTCGTGCTACTCCAGTTCGGCGCGGCCGCGCAGCCACACCGCGGAGTCGGTCGGCAGGGCGTCGCCTTCGAGGTCGCCGCTGGCCAGCAGTACCTCGTGGCCCTCGGGAAGGGCCAGCGGTTCCGCCGAGAGGTTCACCACGCAGGTCAGCGCGTCCTCGCGGGTGAAGGCCAGCACGCCCTCGCGGGCGTCGAGCCAGGTCATCGGACCGTGCCCGAGCACGGTCTCCTCGCGGCGCCGGCCGAGCGCGGCCTGGTAGAGGCTCAGCATCGAGGCCGGGTCGCCGCTCTGCGCCTCGACGGTCCGCTCGCCCCAGGCGGCCGGCTGCGGCAGCCACGGCGTCGTCCCCTGTGGACCGAAACCGAACGGCGCTTCGCCTCCCGACCACGGGATCGGCACCCGGCAGCCGTCGCGACCGGGGTCGGTGTGGTTGGAGCGGTGCCACATCGGGTCGTCGCGCAACTCCTCGGGAATGTCCTCGACCTCCCACAGCCCCAGCTCCTCGCCCTGGTACAGGTAGGAGGAACCGGGCAGCGCCAGGCACAGCAGCAGCGCCGCCCGCGCCCGGCGCTCGCCGAGGGCGAGGTCGACGGGGATCTCACCGGCGCCGTTCTTCTTGGCCGCGAAGCTGAAGGAGGTGTCGGCCCGGCCGTAGCGGGTGACGTGGCGGGTGACGTCGTGGTTGGACAGCACCCACGTCGCCGGTGCCCCGACGGGTTCGTGGTAGCGGATCGTGTCGTCGATGACGGTCCGCAGCGCCGCCGCGTTCCAGGGGCAGCCGAGGAAGCCGAAGTTGAAGGCCGTGTGCAGCTCGTCGGGCCGCAGGTAGTTCGCGAAGCGGACCGGGTCGGGCAGCCACACCTCGCCGACGAGGAGACGGTCGCCGTCGTAGGTGTCGGCCAGCGCCCGCCAGGACCGGTAGATCTCGTGGACCTCGTCGCGGTCGGTGAACAGCGGGTCGGCGTCGTCGCCGCCGTCGGGCAGCGCGGGATCCTTGACCAGCAGGGCGGCGGAGTCGATGCGGATGCCGTCGACGCCCCGGTCGAGCCAGAAGCGCAGGACGTCGAGGAACTCCTCGCGGATCGCCGGGTGGTCCCAGTTCAGGTCGGGCTGCTCGGGCGCGAACAGGTGCAGGTACCACTCCCCGGGTGTGCCGTCGGGGTTCTTCGTGCGGGTCCAGGCCGAGCCGCCGAAGATGGACTGCCAGTCGTTGGGCGGTTCGCCGCCGTCGCTTCCGCGGCCCGGGCGAAACCAGTACCGCTGCCGCATCTCGCTTCCGGGGCCGTCGGCCAGCGCCTGCTGGAACCACGGCATCGCGTCGGAGCCGTGGTTGGGCACGATGTCGATGATGATCCGCACGTCGAGGTCGTGGGCCTCGGCGATGAGGGCCTCGGCCTCGGCGAGGGTCCCGAAGACGGGCTCGATGTCGCGGTAGTCGATGACGTCGTAGCCGGCGTCGGCCATCGGCGAGGGATACCAGGGGTTGAACCAGATCGCGTCGATGCCCAGCCCCGCGAGGTAGGGCAGCCGGGACCGGATCCCGGCGATGTCGCCGACCCCGTCGCCGTCGCCGTCGGCGAAGCTGCGCGGGTAGACCTGGTAGATGACCGCGTCGCGCCACCAGCGGTGACCGTTGGTTGTAGCCACTGACGAACCTGCTTTCGTTACGGGTGAGGGGATCAGCCCTTGACTCCGCCGGCGGACAGTCCGGCGAGGATCTGGCGTTGCAGCGCGAGGAAGATCACGACCATGGGGACGCTGGCGATGACCAGTCCGGCGAACATCTCGCTGTCGGTGATGTAGCTGGTGTTGGCCAGCCGGCTCAGCGCGACGCTCAACGTCTGCGTGTCGGGGTCTTGCAGCACCAGGAAGGGCCACAGGAAGTCCTTCCACATGCCGATCACCGCGAAGATCGACACCACCGACAGCACCGGCCGCGACAGCGGGAGCACGACGCTCCAGAGGATCCGCAGCCGACCGGCGCCGTCGATGCTGGCCGCGTCGAGCAGTTCGTTGGGGATCTGGTCGAAGAAGCGCTTGAGCAGGTAGATGTTGAAGGCGTTCGCGGCGGCCGGCAGCCACAGCGCCCACGGCGTGTTCAGCAGGTTCACCCCGAACAGCGGGACGTCGCTGACGGTCATGTACGCCGGGATCAGCAGCGCCGTCGCCGGCAGCATGAGGCTGGCCAGCATCGCGCCGAGCACGACCTTCCCGCCCCACGGCCGCAACCGCGACAGGGCGTAGGCCGCGCACACGTCGACGGCGATCTGGATGAACCAGCCGCCGACGGCGTAGTAGGCGGTGTTGAGGAAGTACTTGCCGATCTGCAGCTCGCTCCACGCGGTGCCGAAGGTGTCCCAGTTCCAGGACTCGGGGATGACCGTCGGCGTGGCGCGGGCCAGCTCGGTGGGGTCCTTCACCGCGCCGGTGAGCATCCAGTACAGCGGGAAGAGGAACACGAAGGCGAACACGACCACCGTCACCGCGAGGGCGACCAGGTGCAGGATCCGGCCGCGGCGGCGGCGCAGGACGGTGTCGGAGATGAGGGTGCGGGTCATGACGGGTCCTTGTCACGGGTGACGCGCAGATAGATCGCGGAGAACAGGGCCAGGACGACGAACAGGACGACGCTCATGGCCGCGGCGAGCCCGAAGTCGTGGTTGACGGTGAAGGCGTAGCGGTAGACCAGGACCATCACGGTGATCGTGTCGGGGTTGGTCGTGCCGGTGAGCTGGTAGGGCTCGATGAAGACCTGCATCGTCGAGATGATCTGGAGGAGCAGCATCACCAGCAGGACGAAGCGCGTCTGCGGGATCGTGACGTGCCGGACGCGCTGCCAGACGCTGGCGCCTTCGAGCTCGGCGGCCTCGTAGAGCTCGCCGGGGATGTTCTGCAGGGCGGCCAGGTAGATGATCGTGGTGCCGCCGAGGTTGGCCCAGGTGGCGACCAGGACGAGGGAGACCATCGCGGTGTCCGGGGACTGGACCCACTGCGAGGGCGGCAGGCCGATTCCGCTCAGGACGGAGTTGAACAGGCCGTTGCCGGGGTCGTAGAAGTACTGCCAGAGCAGGACGACGACGATCGGCGGGAGCATCAGCGGGAGGTAGACCGCGATGCGGAAGAAGCCCTTGAGGGCGCGCAGCTCGTTGAGGAAGACCGCGAGGAGGAAGGGCACCGCGTAGCCGAGGACGAGGGCGATGCCGGTGAAGACGAGGGTGTTCTTCCAGGCCGTCCAGAACAGCGGGTCGGCGAAGAGGGCGTCGAAGTTGTCGGTGCCGACCCAGTAGGGGTCGGTGACGAAGTTGACCTGCTGGAACGACAGGATGACGCCGCGGACGAGCGGGTACCAGGAGAAGAGCGCGAAGCAGGCGATGCCGGCGACGAGGAAGAGGTAGGCCAGGGCGTTGTCGCCGAGCTTGCGGCGGAAGCGTACGGGCAGGCGGGCGGAGAGGCGGGCGAGTGCGCCGGGGCCGCGTGACGACGGTGGTTCCGGGTCGTCCGACGGCTCCGTCCACTGTGGCTTCTCCACAATGGCGGACTTATCCACAGGAAACGCCTTTCGTGTTCGACGGCCGCGCCTGGCGCGGGTCTACCGTCAGATGTAGGGAGGAGGCCGGGAGGCCCCACGGTCGGGAACGGGGGACGCGGGGGCGGCGGGGCAGGTGGGGGACGGCCGGCGGGTGGGGGACGGGCCGGGCGGCGGGTGGGGGACGGGCCGGGCGGCGGGCGGCGGGCGGCGGGTGTCGGGTGATGAGCGGCAGGCGGCGGGCCGCGCAGTGAGACGGCGCGGGGACGAGGACGCCACCCCGCACGCCCGCCGAGGAGCAGACCGGCCCGGCGGGCCGCCTTCCTGAACCGCCGTCCCGAACCACCCTCGCGAACCGGTGCGGCGGGCGGGCCGGAGGAACCCGCCCGCCGCGGGTTCACTTGACGGTCGCCAGGATCGCGTTCGCCTGTTCCTCGGCGTCGGCGAGCAGGGCGGCGATGTCGGCGTTCTGGTCGGTGAGGACCTTGTTCATCGGCACGTCGAGCAGGGCGTAGAGGGCCTGCGCGTTCGGCGGTTCCAGCTTCAGCGGAATGGTGCTCATCGCGTTGACGAAGGGCGAGAAGTTCTCCACCGGCATGTTGGCGTACTTGGCGCGCGCGTCGGTGAGCGCCTTGGCGGCGTCGCCGGCCCAGATCTGCGGCTCGGGGAGGCCCACCGGGCTGCCCGTGTCGGAGGACCACTTCGTGTTGAACTCGATGCGCGCCGGGTCGGGGTTGGCGAAGGCGTAGGTGAGCCACTTCAGGCCCGCGCGGATCGTGGCGGGGCTGGCCTTGGCGTTGAACATGTACCCGTCGCCGCCGGCGAGGGTCGCGGTGCCGCCGGGGATGGGACCGAGGCCGTAGTCCTTGTAGTCGCCCTTGAACTCCTGCACGATCGTCGGCAGCATGTTGGCGTCGCCGAGGTACATGCCGAGCTTCCCGGATCCCATGAGCCGCAGCAGGTCGGCGTACTCCAGGCCCTGACGGGTGCCCATGGTGTCGTCGGTCCAGCGCATGTCCTTGAGGTTTTGCAGGACCTGCTTGCCGAGATCGTTGTTGAAGGCCGCCTTCCACGTGCCGCCCTCATTGACGGCGAGGTCGCCGCCGACGGAGTACAGCGCGGTGGTGAAGTGCCAGCCGCCGGTGTTGTTCTTGCTGTACTCGCCGTATCCGACGTGGTCCTTGCCGAGCGCGGCGATCTTCTGCGCGGCGGTGCGGACCTCGGCCCACGTCGTGGGCGGAGTGTTCGGGTCGAGGCCGGCCTTCTCGAACAGGGCCCGGTTGTAGACCAGCCCGGTCGAGTAGTTGCCCTGCGGGACGCCGTACACGCGGCCCTTGTCGTCGGAGTAGACCTGCATCAGCTCGGGCCGGATCTGGGCCAGGGCCGGGAAGTCCTTGACGTAGTCGGTGATGTCGGCGACCTGGCGGCGCGCGATCAGCCCGGCGGGGTCGGTGAAGTACGTGTAGAAGACGTCCTCGAGCTGACCGCCGGCGAGTTTCGCCTGGAACTCCTCGGGGACCATCTTGCCCTCGCGGGCGTCGATGGTGATGTCGGGGTTTGCGGCCTCGAACTCGGCGACGTCGGCGAGGAACTTCTCGCGGTTGACCTTCTCGGTCTCCGGCGGCAGGCCGTTGACGACGAGCGTGACCGGACCGTCCTGCTGTGGTTCTTCGTCGTCGCCGCAGGCCGTGAGGCTGAAAGCCAGGCCGGTCGCGACGATCAGGGCGGTCGCCCGGCCGTACAGGGAGCGCTTCATGGGGGTGGGGCCTTCCGGTGTCGGGCTGTCTTGTGAGGTAGGTCATGTCATGAAGGTTGCCGCTGAACATACAGAAGCGAATGTGTTTCTGCAAGATTACGACTGAGATTCGGAACTACTCGACAGCTGGCTCCCGCTTTTGGGCATGAGAAAGGGCGGGATCCGTCCGGATCCCGCCCTTTTCTGCCGTGCGCTAGCCGCGCGCCACCGGCCCCGTCGAGCCGCGCACCACCAGTTCGGGCTCGAACAGCAGCTCGTCGGGGGTGATGTCGGCACCGTCGATGAGGTTCGCCAGCAGGTCGACGGCGGCCTGCCCCATCGCCTCGATCGGCTGCCGGACGGTCGTCAGCGGCGGGTCGGTGCACGTCATCATCGCCGAGTCGTCGAAACCGATGACCGACACGTCCTCGGGCACCCGCAGGTCCATCCGGCGCGCCGCCCGCACGGCACCGAGCGCCATGACGTCGCTGGCGCAGATGATCCCGGTGATGCCGCGCTGGATGAGTCGCGTCGCCGCCGCCCGCGCGCCCTCCATGGAGAAGGGCGAGCGCTCGGTGTTCGCCTCGATGGCGCCGGGTTCGGCCAGCGGTGAGCCGAGGCGCGCGGCGGCGGCCCGCAGCCCTTCGGCCTTGCGGCGCGAGGGCAGGTGGTCCTCGGCGCCCAGGACCATCCCGATGCGTTCGTGGCCGAGGGACACCAGGTGCCCGAAGGCCTGTTCGGCGGCGACGGCGTCGTCGGCGGAGATGCGCGAGAAGCCGAGGTTCTCGACACCGGCGTTGATCAGGACGACGGGCAGGCCGCGGTCGGTGAACTGGGCGTAGTGGGAGTGGTCGGCGTTGGCGAGGGCGTACTGGCCGCCGGCGAAGACGACGCCGGAGACCTGGTGGTCGAGGAGCATCTCGACGTAGTCGGACTCCTGGACTCCGCCGATGGTCCGCGCGCACAGCGCGGGCGTGAACCCCCGCTGCGCGAGGGCCCCGGCGACGACCTCGGCGAAGGCCGGGAAGATCGGGTTCTGGAGTTCGGGGAGGACGAGCCCGACGAGTCTCGCGCGCTCCCCCCGGAGCTTGGTGGGCCGCTCGTAGCCGAGGATGTCGAGGGCGGTGAGGACCGCCGCGCGGGTGGTCTCGGCGACGCCTTGGCGGCCGTTGAGAACGCGGCTGACGGTGGCCTCGCTGACCCCGGCCTTCTTCGCGACCTCACTGATGCGTCGTGTCATGGCCGGAAGTGTAGGACAGATTTTTGCAAGAAGTCGTCTTGCATCGGACGGGCGGTGACGGATGGGCGTCATGTCGGTGCGGGGATCTAGCATCCGGGCATGCCCGAGGACATCAATGACTTCGAGAAGCGCGTGCCCGAACTCGCCGAGTACAGGACGACCGCGACCCGTCTGCGGCCCCGGCGGGGGACGCCGGGGGTGCGGGAATCGTCGGTCGGCGGGCCGCTGCTGTGGCCGGCCGAGGAGGAGTGGCCGGTGTGCGAGGACGCGCACGAGGAGTTGCGGCAGACCGGTGGTCGGCTCTGCTCGCCCGACGACGTGCACACCGCTCGCGCGCTTCTCGCCGCCCGTGGCCGTGGCGCCCCCACCGACGAGGAGCGGGCCGCGCTGGCCGCCGTCACCGAAGGCCACCCCGCCGGGATCCTCGCGCACGGCGGCCCGGTGCCGCTCATCCCCGTCGCGCAGCTGTTCCAACGCGACATCCCCGACTACTTCGGCCCGCCCGGCACCGACCTCGTCCAGGTCCTCTGGTGCCCGCTGGATCACGACTACTGGACCCCGGAGGTATCGGTCTTCTGGCGGACGGCCGCCGAGGTCGGCGAGGTGCTCGCAGAACCGCCGCAGCCGGCGGCACTGCACGACGAATACCTGCCCAACCCATGTGTAGTGACGCCCGAGCAGGTTACCGAGTACGAGTACTGGGAACTGCTCCCGGAACCCTTGCGGGCGAAGACGTCGAGCGACGAGTACGAGGCCGTCTCCGTCGCCCGCGGCTGGAAGGCCGGCGGCTTCACGGCCTGGAACCTCACCGGTCCCGCCGAGCTGCCGTGCGACGACTGCGGCTCCCCCATGCGCCTGCTCCTCGCCGCCGACCCCTGGGAGCCCGACGCCGAAGAGGACAAGCCCACCGGCATCATGATCGGCCGCGGCTACACCCTCTGGATCCGCGTGTGCCGCACCGACCCCACCCACCCCGTCCACGCCGCCATGCAGTGATCCCGTCACAGCCCCGCCCTACCATCACCCCATGCCCACCACCCCCCAGCACCTCGCCGGGATCGAGGACCGCTTCCCCGAACTCGCCGCCTACCGCCGCACCGCAACGCGCCTCCACCCGCGCCGCGGCAACCCCCGCGTGGACGACAGCTCCGTCGGCTCCCCGCTCCTGTGGCCCGCCGAAGAACCCTGGCCGGTCTGCGAGGGCCCGCACGAGCCCTTCGGCGACGTCCGCAACCGCGCCGACGTCGCCACCCAGCGCCGCCTGCGCGAACTCGCCGACCGTCGGCCCCTCACCCCCGCCGAGCTGGACGACCAGGCGAAAGCCTGGGCACCCGCCGACGCCGAGTTCGGCAACGACACACCCCTGCCGCTCCTGCCGGTCGCGCAGCTGCGGCGGTCAAACGTCTTCGACTTCATCGGCCCCGACGACGCCGACCTCGCCCAGGTCCTGTGGTGCCCGATGGACCACCCCAGCGACGACTACTGCCCCACCGTCACCGTCCGCTGGCGCCGTGCGGCCGAGGTCGGCGAGCGCCTGCCGGCTTCCGAGCAGGGCCCCGACCTGGTCAGCGAGCCCTACGTGCCCGCGCCCTGCGTGGTCCTGCCCGAGCAGGTCACCGAGTACGAGTACGGCCATCTCCTCCCCGGCGATCTGCGTCGGCGGATCCAGGCGTGGGAGGCCGGGACCGTCCAATACGGGTGGGGGCGGTCGATCACCAAGGGCTGGAAGGTCGGGGGCTTCGCGTCGTGGACGCTGTCGGATCCCATGGACATGATCTGCGAGTGCGGCTCGGACCTGCGCCTGTTCCTCAAGGTCGAGGGCGGCGAGTGGGACGGCGACCGCCTCTGGGTCCCCGACGACTCCGACACCTTCGACGGGGACCCCACGGGAATCACGATCGGGCGAGGCTACGCGCTGTGGATCTGGGTGTGCCCGGCCGACTACTCCCATCCCGTGCGGACTTCGATGCAGTAGCCCTCAATCCGAACACGATGCCCGTGACGACCAGTCCGGCGCCGATGAGTTCGGCCACCGAGGGCGTCCCGATCCCCAGCACGACCATGGTGAGCACGGCGCCGACCGGCATCATGCCCGCGAAGAGTCCGGCGCGGTCGGCGCCCAGGCGCGGCAGGGCGTCGTACCAGAGCAGGAAGGCTCCGGCGGTCACGACCACGCCGAGGTAGACGAAGGCCGTCAGCTCGCCGGGGGTCGGGATGCGCAGGACGTCGGCCCCGTCGACGACGACGCCGGTGCCGAGCAGCAGCGGCACGGCGAGCGCCGCCGAGTAGGCGGAGACGCGCAGCGCGCCCAGTGTCGGCAGCAGCGGGATGGCCAGCAGTGAGAACGAGACCTCGCCGACGAGGGCGCCCAGCGCGAAGAGGATGCCGGTCAGGCTCGCGCCGCCGAAGCCGGTGGCGATCGCGGTGCCGGCGGTGACGATCCCGGCGGCTACGAGCACGCGGGTGGACGGCTTGGCCGAGCGCGCGACGAGCGGTCCGAGGACGGCCATGACGACGGGGGCGGAGCCGATGATGGTGCCGATCGTGGCGGGGCTGGCATATTCGCTGCCGAAGACGATGCAGACGTTGAAGATGACCAGACCGGTCGACGAGAGGGCACCGAGGAGCAACCACTGCCCGCGCGTCAGGCGGACCTTCGGTGGGCGGCGGACGGCGATGACGGCGAAGAGGGCGGCGGCGCCGACGGCGTAGCGCAGGGCCTGCCCGCCGAAGACCGGGTAGTCGCCGATGCGGGCGGAGACGGCGACGAGCGTGCCGACGAGCAGCATGCCGAGCGCCGCCTGCACGGCGCCGCGCTTCTGGGATGTGTTCACCCCGGTAACGCTAGGCAGGATTGGTCTGTCGGTCTGAACCAATCATGCCGCGATCACGCGGACCAATCGTGGTCGACCCGTGGCGCTAGACGCCCCAGAAGTCGTGCACGACGCTCGCGTGGTGCGTGGCCACCCATCTGCGCCCCAGCGGCGTGACGCCCTGGACCACCGGGCAGTCGCCGACGTCGAGGATGGTCACGTATCCGGCCGCCGCGAGTTCGCGGACGGCGTTGATGACGAAGCCCTCGTCCATCTGGTAGGTCGCCGCGACGAGACTCGCGGTCGCTTGCTGTCCTGCGGGCATCTCGGCGATCACGCGGAGTACCCGCCCCGTGTCCCTGGCCATGGATCCATGGTCCCACCGTCCGGGATCCATGGCCAGGGTAAATCGGATCATCAGCACAGGTACTGGCCGAAATACGACAGCGGACGCCCGCTCGGGTGCTCACACCACCGGATCGGCCAGGATGTGGGCGAGGTTGCGCTCCTGATCGCGGGCCAGGTCGGGGCGGTCGGGCCAGGCGACCACGATGAGCGCCTTCCACAGCGCCCAGCCGCGAGCGCGGCGCCAGGTGGCGTCGTCGAGGCCTGCGGACTCTCGGAAGACGCGCCGGTCCTCGCCCTCGAAGTAGGTCCAGGCGATGGCGAGGTCGCTGGCGGGGTCGCCGACGCCGCAGGTGCCGAAGTCGATCGCGGCCGACAGCCGGCCGTCCTCGACGAGCAGGTTCCCGACGGAGACGTCGCCGTGGAACCACACCGGCGCCCCGGTCCAGACCGAGGTCACGGCCTGGTGCCAGATCTCCCGGCACGCCTCGACGTCGAGGCCGTCGATGGCCTCACAGGCGGCCTGCACCTCGTCGGCGTAGGCGCTCGGGTGGCAGCCCCGGTAGAAGGAGTGGCGCCCGGCGGCCGGGCCCGCGCCGGCGGGGATCTCGCGCAGCTCGGTGAGGAACGCGCCGAGATCGCGGGCGAGGACGGCCCGGTCGGGGTCAGCGCCCTCGATCGGCGTGCCGGTCATCCAGTTGCGCACCGACCAGGGGAACGGGTACCCCGCGCCGGGTTTCCCGACCGCGACCGGCGCGCACACCGGCAGCGTGAGCCGCTCGGCGAGGTACGGCAGCCAGCGGTCCTCCTTGGCAACGGCGGCCACGTACCCCTCGGCGCTGGGCAGGCGCACGGACAGCTCGTCGCCGAGGCGGAAGGTGCGGTTGTCCCAGCCCTGCTTGTCGACCGGCCGCACCGGCAGGTCGCGCCACTCGGGGAACTGCTCGGCGACCAGGGCGCGCGCCAGGCCGGCGTCGATCTCGGTGGATGTCACGCGCGCATTGTGGCCGACCGGCGCGGGGCGGGCGAGGTCTTTTCTCGTCGCGCTACTCGGCCGCCGCCTCGGCGTACGCGTCGGCCAGCCGCGCCAGGACGCCGGGTCCGCCGCTCTCGGGGGCGGGGGCGCCGAGGTGGACGTGGCGCAGTTCGTCCATGAACTCGCTCCACAGCCGCGGACCGCCCTCGGCCAGCAGCTCGGCGCGCACGCGCAGGCGCCTGGTCGTCGGCCGGTTGTGCACGCCCCACTCACCGAGTTGCGCGAAGACGGGCACGAGCCGGATCGCCGACTCGGTGAGGCTGTAGGCCGCCCGCTTCCCCCGGCCGGCGTCCTCGCGGGTCAACAGCCCGGCGCCGACCAGGCGCTTGAGCCGGTCGGACAGGATGTTGGAGGCGATGCCCTCCTCGGACCCGGCGAGGAGCTCGCGGAAGTACCGCCGATTGCCGAACAGGATGTCGCGCAGGACCAGCAGGCTCCAGCTGTCGCCGAAGGCCTCGACCGCGGCGTTGATCGGGCATCCCGAACGCGGCTCCGCCATCACCGGACTCCTCTCCGAAGTGCTTGCAATCTACCACCACTCTGGTTACGGTGATCCCAGGACTGATTGCGATCCGCAATCACTAGGGAGGCCGCGATGGACGACACCGACCCGCGCACCGCCGAAGGCAAGGTGCTCATGCACTTCACGATGTCCCTCGACGGCTTCGTCGCCGGGCCCGGGCACGACATGGGCTGGATGACCGGCGACATGACGGCCCGCCCCGGCCTCGTCGAGGAGTACACCTCGACGACCGGTGCCGTGCTCGGCGGCCGCTCCGGCTACGACGCGCTGCCCGGCGCCAGGCCCTACGGCGACTGGGACGGCCCGGTCTTCGTGCTCACCCACCACCCCGAGGACGCTCAGCCCGCCCCGGGCATCACCTTCCTCAGCTGCGACGTCGTCGAGGCCCTCGGCATCGCCAAGGAGGCCGCCGGGGACAAGAACGTCGAGGTCTTCTCGCCGACGATCGGCCGCCGGCTGCTGGAGCTCGGCCTCATCGACGAGATCGACCTGCACATCGCCCCGGTGCTGCTCGGCGACGGGATCCGGCTGTTCGACAACCCGGGCGGCTCGCCGGTGCACCTGGATCACGTCGGCGGCGAGCCGAGGGCCGTGGTGAACGTCCGCCTGCGGCCGCGGCACTGACCGCTCACCCCTCGCGCAGCGCCGCCGCGATGTCGGCGACGCCGCGGACCTTGCCGCCCCGCGCGAACGGCAGGCCGTCGGGCGAGTGGCGCAGGCCGAAGCGCTGCGCGTAGAAGCCCTCGGTCATGGCCACGCGGACGGTCTCCTCCCCAAGCGGGACCTCGGCCGTCGAGTCGCCGCCGGCGAAGGCCTCGGTGAACACGGCGTGCAGGCCGGGGTGCTCGTCGGCCTCGGTGGAGGCGGCCAGCTCGGCGATCTGGTGGAGGCCGGCGGTGAAGCGGTCCGCCAGCGCGGGATCGCGTTCGGCGATGGCGGCGATGTCCTTGCGCAGGAAGGAGATCAGCCGGTGCAGGGACTTGGCGGACACGGCGCCGTCGGTGTGGACGCGCATGGCGGCCAGCGCCGACAGCGACTCCACCGCGCCGATGTCGCTCTCGCCGCTGGCGAGGGCGAGGGCCAGGACGCGGCCGAGGAGGTAGGGGCCGCCGTCGCGGCTGTCGAAGCGGCGGCGTCCGGCGGTGACGGTCTTGCTGATGGCCTGCTGGCTGACGCCGGTGAGCTCGGCGAGGCGGGCCTGGGTGTAGATGTCGGGGTAGGCGGTGCGGGCGATGGTGACCATGGCGGCGCGCATCTTCTCCGCCTTGCGGCCGTCCTCGACCTGGTGGGTGTAGAAGGCCAGGTAGCCGTCGATCTGCTCGGGGGTGAAGTCCATGCCGTCGGTCATGCCTGGACACTAGCGCACACAACCGCGTTGTACAACTAGGTTGTGATGACGGTGGCGAGGCGGCGGACGATGTCCTCGATCGCGCGCTCGGTCAGCCCGGCGAAGCCGATGACCAGCGCGGGCGGGCCGCTCGCGGACAGCCGGTACTCGCCGCCGCCGGGGATGTCGAGGCCCACCCCGCGGGCCCCGGCGACGACCGCGGCCTCGTCGGTGCCCGGCGGGAGCTCGACGAACAGGTGCTGGCCCGCCGAGACGCCGTGCGCGAGCGAGCCGGGGATGTGGCGGGCGAGCGCGGCGACGAGGGCGTCGCGGCGGGCCCGGTAGCGCTGGCGCATCGCGCGCACGTGCCGGTCGTACTCGCCGGACTCGATGAAGCGGGCGAGGACGTGCTGCTCCAGCATCGGCGACCCGAGGTCGGTCTCGGCGCGCATGCGGTGCAGGGCGGCGGTGATCGCCGGGGGCGCGGCGATCCAGCCCAGGCGCAGGCCCGGGGCGAGGGCCTTCGACACCGACCCGATGAGGACGGTGCTGTCGGGCCGCAACCCCTGGAGGCAGCCGACCGGGTCGCGGTCGTAGCGGAACTCGGCGTCGTAGTCGTCCTCGATCGCGACCGTCCCGGGCCGGTCGAGCCACTCCCCGAGGGCCGCGCGGCGGGCCGCCGACAGCACGACGCCGGTGGGGTACTGGTGGGCGGGGGTGAGCAGGACGGCGGTGGCGTCGGTGCGGGCGAGCGCGGCCATGTCCATGCCCTCGGCGTCGACGGGGACGGGGATCAGGCGCGCGCCGGCGGAGGTGAGCAGCGGGAGCTGGCGGGTGCTGGTGGGGTCCTCGACGGCGAGGTCGCGGGTGCCGAGTGCGCGCATGAGAAGGCTGAGGCCGTGGGCGACGCCGCCGACGATGGTGATGTCGTCGGCGGTGACGCCGGCGGCGCGGACCCGCCGCAGGTATCCGGCGAGCACCTCGCGGAGGGACGTGACGCCGCCGGGGTCGGGGTAGCCGAAGGCGTGGTGCGGGAGGGTGTTGAGGACGTGGCGGGTGGCCGCGAGCCACTGGCGGCGGGGAAAGGCGGTGAGGTCGGGTGTGCCGACGCGGAGGTTGGGGCCTTTCGGCGGCGGGGGCGCCGGCGGCGGCTGGGGGGCGGCCGGGCGCTGCGGCACGTCGGCGACGCGGGTGCCCGAGCCCTGCGCGGAGGTGAAGAACCCCTCGGCGACCAGCTGCGCGTAGGCCTCGACCACGACCCCGCGCGACACACCGAGGTCGGCGGCCAGTGCCCGGCTGGGCGGCAGCCGGTCGGCGGCGGCCAGGCGGCCGTCGCGCACGGCCTCGCGCAACTGCGCGGCGAGGTCGCGGGCGAGGCCCCGGCGGCGGGTCGCGTCGAGGGTCAGGTGCAGGTCGGGCATGGGGTGAGGGTAGGGGGTGGCGGCGGGCGCCATCCCCCGACCTGCGGGAACGGCCGGCCTAGCCCTCCTTGGCCGCGGCGATGACCTCGCCCGCGCCGGCCTTCAGCAGCTCCTCGGCGACCGACGCGCCCAGTTCCTCGGCGTCGCGCGGTTTCTCGCTCCCCGACGCCTCCAGCATCGTCTGCCCGTCGGGGCTGTAGACCGCGCCGCGCAGGTGCAGCCGCCCGTCCTTGCCGTGCGTCGCCCAGCCCGCGATGGGGCTGTGGCAGTTGCCGCCGAGCGCGCGCAGCAGCGCCCGTTCGGCCAGGGCGGCCTGGCGGGTGGGCTTGTCGTCGAGGGCCTCGACCAGCTCGCGGGTCGCGGTGTCGGTCGTGCGCGTGGTGATCACGATGACCCCTGCGCCGATGGCCGGCAGCATCCGCTCGGTGTCGACCAGCGCGGTCGCCCGGTGCGGCAGGCCGATGCGCTCCAGGCCCGCGCGGGCGAGGATCAGCGCGTCGTACTGCCCGCCGCCGTCGAGTTTGGACAGACGACTGTTGGCGTTGCCGCGGATCGGCGACACCCGAAGGGCGGGCCAGTACTTCGCCAGCTGCGCCGCACGGCGCACCGAACTGGTCCCGACGATCGAGCCGGGCGTCATCGTGTCGAGATCCCGGCCGCTCAGCGAGACCACGGCGTCGCGGGCGTCCTCGCGGGCGGCGTAGGCGGCGATCATCAGGCCGTCGGGCAGGTCGACGTCGCCCGGCACGTCCTTGAGGCAGTGCACGCCGATCTCGAACTCGCCCTCGACCTGCATCGCGTCGAGCTCGCGGGTGAAGGCGCCCTTCCCGCCGAGCGCGGCGAGGCTGCCCTTCCAGCGGTCACCGGAAGTGGTGACGCGCACCAGTTCCGCGCGGTCTTCGGGATGCACATGGCGTAGAGCGCGGGCGACGGCCTCGGCCTGCGCGACCGCCATGGGCGAGGAACGGGTGCCGATGCGAACGGTTCGTGGACTCACACCGGCAGGTTACGCCGCTGCTCGCGGGGCCCGGACGGGCCGTCGGCGAAACGGGCGGGAAGGCCGAAAGCACACCGACATATCCGATCAGCGGCGATCTTTACCTGCGAGTCACATTCGCTTAACATGGGCTACCGCACGCCGTCCGTACACAGTGCTGATACTCCAACCTGCACGGTTACACCCCTCAAGCCCCTGCCATCCCCCGGCAAGCGCCCGACCACAGGAGAGTCAATGCGCCTCTCGCGCAGAATCATCGCCGCCACGGCGGCTCTCACCCTTCTCGCCGGCACCGTCGCCTGCTCCAAAGAGGACGATGCGGCCGGCGACAAGCAGATCGACGTATGGATCGCCTTCACCGACTACCGCCTCGACTGGGCCAAGGCCCGCGCCGACGAGTTCAACGCCAAGCACCCCGAGTACCCGGTCGTCATCAGCGGGTACGACAGCTATGAGGTGCTCTTCGACGCCGTCAGCGCCGCGATCGAGAAGGGCACGCCGCCCGAGATCGTGCAGTACTTCGAGGCCGCGACGCAGGACGCGCGCGACGCGGTGAACAAGGACGGCGAACCGCTGTTCGTCTCGGTGCAGGCGGCCATCAACGGCCGCGCCGACATCCTCGGCGAGCCGGTCGTGCTCGAAGACGTCGTGGACGCCGCGCGCAACTACTACACCACCGACGGCCAGTTCAGCTCGATGCCGTGGAACACCTCGACCACGCTGTTCTACAGCAACCAATCCCTGCTGAAGAAGGCCAAGGTCGACAAGGTCCCCGAGACCTGGGACGAGATCGAGGCCGCGTGCGCCAAGATCCTCAAGCTCGCCGACGCGCCGAAGCACTGCATCTCCTGGCCCAACCACGGCTGGCTCCCCGAGCAGGCCGTCGCGCAGCAGGGCGGCCTCATCGCCGACAACGAGAACGGCCGGGCGGGCCGGGCGCAGAACATCGACTACACGTCGGAGGAGCTGCTCAACTTCGTCAAGTGGGAGAAGGAGCTCTACGACAACGGCACGTACTACTACTCCGGCAAGCAGAACGACTGGGACGGCCCGCAGAACGCCTTCGCCGCCCAGGAGGTCGGGTTCCTCATGACCTCGGCCGGTGACGCCACCGCGATCGTCGGCGCCGGCAAGGACGGCGGCTTCGACGTCGAGGTCTCCCGGATGCCCTACAACGGCGACGTCCCCTACGCCGGCAACCTCATCGGCGGCGCGACCCTGTGGCTGACGGCCGACCAGGGCGACGCCAAGCAGGACGGCTCGCTGGCGTTCATGCAGTTCCTGAACAACCCCAAGAACGCCGCCGACTGGCACAAGACCACCGGCTACATCCCGATCACCAAGGCCGCCGGCGCCCTGCTGGAGCAGGAGGGCTGGTTCACCGAGAACCCCTACCAGAAGGTCGCCACCGAACAGCTCGCGCTGGCCAACGGCACCCCCGCGGCCACCGGCGCGCTGCTCGGCAGCTTCGTGAGCATCCGCGCGGTGCTGACGCAGGCGATCGAGGACGTGCTGGTCTCCGGCGCCGACCCGGTCGAGCGGTTCACCAAGGCACAGGAGGACGCGCAGAAGCTCCTCACCGACTACAACGCCTTGTACGGCGGCTGATCGACCGCCGTGCCGATCTATCCGCTGATGCTGCCGCTCTTCGCGGCGGTCACCCTCATCGGCGCGCTCGTCGGCTGGACGGTCTGGCGCAATGCCGGACTGTCCGGCCGGCGCGGCGCGCTCGTCGTCGCCCCGGCGGGCTTCCTCGGTCCCCTGCTGACCATGGTCCCCATGGAGGCGTGCACCTTCGAGCCCGAACGGACCGGGCTCGACATCGCCGTCGGGATCGTCGCCTTCACCTCCGGCGCGGCGGTCCTGATCGCCGCGACGGCCTGGATCGGGCGCGCCCTGTCCAAGCCCGGCGGCTGGGCGAACCTCGACGACCGCGCCGAGGCCGGCAGCTTCCGCGGCGGCGCGGCCGCCGCCATGGCGCTGCTGCTTCCGACGCTGGCCGTCCTGGCGGTCTTCCTGTACTGGCCGCTGTTCGAGACGCTTCGCCTCTCGACGCAGCTCACCCGGCGCGGGAACCCCATCGAGCGCTTCTCCTGCGTCGACAACTACACCGAACTGCTCGGCCCGACCGCCGAGTGGTGGCTGCTGGTCCCGCTGGCCGCCCTGCTCGTCACGGCCGTCGGCGCCGAACTCGCGCGCCGCGCCGACAAGGTCGGCAGCGGCCTGCTGGCACCGCGGCTTCGCCGTGTGCGCGGCTGGCTCACCGTCGTGGTCGTCATCGCCGCCGCGGCCTCGGTCTTCGGCCCGTCCTACCGCTCGGTGTTCCTCACCACGATGATCCTGACCAGCGGCACCGTCCTCATCGGACTCGCCGCCGGCCTCGGCATCGCGCTGCTGGTCTCGCAGCCCATCAAGGGCCGCGCGATCTACCGGACCCTGCTGATCTGGCCCTTCGCGGTCAGCCCGCCGATCGCCGGCATCCTGTTCTTCGTCATGTTCGACCCGCTGACCGGCATCGCCGGGCACGTGTTCGAGGCCCTGACGCCCTGGGACATGCCGAACTACCGGACCGACCCGGTCCTGGCACGCGGGCTGGTCATCATGGCCAGCGTCTGGAAGACCCTCGGCT
This sequence comes from Phytomonospora sp. NPDC050363, assembly GCF_040655735.1. Classification (NCBI taxonomy): domain Bacteria; kingdom Bacillati; phylum Actinomycetota; class Actinomycetes; order Micromonosporales; family Micromonosporaceae; genus Phytomonospora; species Phytomonospora sp. NPDC050363. The sequence goes on along the minus strand of NZ_JBFAKK010000002.1, from coordinate 470,507 downwards.
TCACGATCCTGTTCTACATCGCCGGACTCCAGAACGTGTCGACGAACATGCTGGAGGCGGCCCGTCTCGACGGCGCGAACGGTTGGCAGCGCCTGCGGTACTTCATCGTCCCGTCGCTGACGCCGATCACGTTCTTCCTGGTCGTCACCAACGTGACCTACGCGTTCTTCGAGATCTTCGGCACGATCTCCTACCTCACCGAGGGCGGACCGTCCGGCGCGACCGTCGACGCGATGACCTCGGTGGTGCAGTCCTCCGAGTGGGTCGGCGACGGCGCGGCCCGGTCGCTGGTGCTGTTCGTCATGGTCCTCGCGGTGACCGCCTGGCAGTTCCGCGCCACGGGAAGGCGGGTCCACTATGGAGGCTGACGTCAAGACGGTCCGGCGCAGACCCAGGCGCCGCACGATCCACATCCACATCACCCTGATCGTGATCTGCGCGGTGCTGTGCGCGCCGGTCGTCTACGCGCTGCTCGGCGCCACCCAGAACAACTCGCAGCTGCTCAACTTCCGGCTCTCGCCGGGCGAGTTCCTCGGCGACAACTTCTCGGTGGTGTGGAACGACCGCGACCTGTGGCGCTACATGCTCAACTCGGCGGTCATGTCGGCGCTCATCGCCACCGGCAAGGCCATCACCGGGATCCTGGCCGGCCTGGCCTTCGTGTACTTCCGCTTCCCGGGCCGCTCGATCGTGTTCGTGCTGGTGCTGATCACGCTGATGATGCCGACCGAGGTGTCGATCCTGGCGCTGTTCCGCATCGTCGACGACCTCGGCATGTCGGACTCCCTCGCCGGTCTCACCGTGCCGTTCCTGGCCTCGGCGACGGCGGCCTTCCTGTTCCGGCAGCACTTCGCGAACCTCCCGGCGAACCTGTCGGAGGCCGCGCAGCTCGACGGGGCCAACCCGCTGCAGTTCCTGTGGCGGGTGCTGATCCCGATGTCGTGGAACGTCACCGGCGCGCTGTTCGTGATCCAGTTCCTCTTCGGCTGGAACATGTACCTGTGGCCGCTGCTGTCGGTCTCCGGCAGTGAGAACCAGGTCGTGCAGGTCGGTCTGGCCAGCCTCCAGGCCGCCGGGGAGGGCCAGTCCTACGGGCCCTTGCTGATGGGCGCCCTGGTGGCCTCGGTACCGCCGATCCTGGTGTTCCTGGCGCTCCAGCGGCCGTTCATGACCGGCTTCGCGCTCACCCGCGACAAGTAAGGCGCCACCGAGGGGACCGTCCGCATCGGACGGTCCCCTCTCCCCTGCGCCCCGGTCTATCCGACCCGCACCGCCACCGAGTGCCAGCCGGTCGCGCCGTCGGGGAAAGGTGTCACCCGCGGCTCCAGTTGCAGTTCGCCGCCGCCGTCGGTGGCGCGCACGGCGATGTCGTGGCGGCCCGGCGTGGCGTTCCAGTCGTAGGTCCACTGCCGCCACGTGTCGGCGGTCGGCGCCTCGACGATCGTCGCGGCCTCCCAGGGCCCGCCGTCGACGCGGACCTCGACGGACCTGATCCCCCGGTGCGGCGCCCACGCCACACCCCCGACGCGGACCATCCCCGCCGCGACCTTGCCCAGCGCCTTGGGCGTGTCGATCCGCGAGGACGTCTTGATCGGCGCCTCCGCGGCCCAGTCGCGCCGCACCCAGTACGGGTCGAAGTCGTCGAAGCGGGTCAGCTCGATCTCGGTCAGCCACTTGCACGCCGACACGTACCCGTACAGGCCCGGCACGAGCATCCGCACCGGGAATCCGTGTTCGAGGGGCAGCGGCTCGCCGTTCATCCCGACGACGAGCATCGCGTCGCGGCCGTCCATCACGACCCGCGTCGGCGTACCGATCGTCATCCCGTCCACCGAACGGCTCACGACCTGGTCGGCGTCGCCCTCGACCCCGGCCTCGTCGAGCAGCTCCGCCAGCGGCACCCCCAGCCAGCGCGCGGTTCCCAGGTAGGGGCCGCCGACCTCGTTCGAGACGCACACGAGCGTGATGTCGCGCTCGATGAGGGGACGGGCGAGCAGGTCGGCGAAGGAGTACTCGCGCTCGGCGGCGACCCTCCCGCCGATCCGCAGACGCCAGGCGTCGGCGTCGATCTGCGGAACGTCCAGGGCCGTGTCGACGCGGTAGAAGTCCCGGTTGGCGGTGAAGAAGTCCGGCGGCGCCACCCCGACGGCGGGCGAGGCCGGCGCGGGGAGCCGCACCTTCGCGCGCGACTGCTCGCCGACGGCCCCGGCCGCGGTCAAGAACCGCGCCCCGGCCAGCCCGGCGGCCCCGGCGACCACCGCGATCCCTCCGGCTACCAGCAATCGGCGGCGCGACCTCGCCGAGGGCGAGGCCTTCGGCAGAGCCTCGGCGCGCAGCCGCGTCAGCACCACGAGGACGACGGCACCCGCCGCCCCGCCGACCAGGGGAGGCACCCAGCCCGAGGCGGCTCCGCCCGGCCGGATCATCGCCATGACCGCCCCGGCGGCGCCGAAGGCGACGAGGACCACGACGCCGATCCACATGCGCCGCCGCGCGACGATGCCGGTGACCACCGCCACGAGCGCCATCCCGGCCGCGACGGTGCCCAGCAGAATCGGTTTGTCGGCGGTGCCGAATTCGCGCACCGCGTATTCCTTGACGGGGGTCGGCGTCGCATCGATGATCGTCGATCCGACAATGAGAAAGGGACTCCCCGCGCGCAGTACCGCCGCCAGAAATTCGGCGACGGAAACGGCTACGGCAAAGGAGACCAGTCCGATGAGCGCGTCCGGGAAATGCGAGCGGACGAAGCTCCACGATTTCTTCAGCACGAAGTCTCCCAGGTTTCCCGGGCCGGCCGGGAAACCCCGGCCGGCCCCGAGTCGATTACTTCGTCGCCGGCGGCATCAGAACGGTGTCGATGAGGTAGACGGTCCCGTTGGAGGTCTGCACGTTGCCGCAGACCACCATCGCGTCGCCGTTGACGGTGTACGCCTCACCGGAGCCGGTGACCTCGACGGACTCGCCCTGAAGCGTCTCGTGCGAACCGGCCAGCGCATCGGGCGCGACGCGCTCACCGATGACGTGGTAGGTCAGCACGCTCGTGAGGGTTTCCTTGTCGGCCAGCAGAGCGTTGAGGTCCTCCTCGGGGATCTTCTCGAAGGCGCTGTTGACCGGCGCGAACACGGTGATCGCCGGTGCCGTGTTGAGCGAGTCGCCGAGGTCGGCCTCGCCGACGGCGGTGACGAGCGTGCTCAGCAGCGGGTTGCCGGCGGCGGCGGTCGCGGTGGGCACCTGTGCCATCGCGTCGAGGCTGCCGGAGTCGGACGGGTCGGTCGGGATCTGGTCGCAGGCGGGTCCGAAGACTCCGCCGGACGTGGCCGGCGATGAGGACGCCGCCGTCGGAGGCGCGGCGTTCTCGTTGCTGGCGGGTTCCTTGGTGTCACTGGTGCAGGCGGCCGCTCCGAAGAGCAGGGCGAATCCAGCGACGGCGGTGAGCGTCTTACGCATGACGGTATCCTTCGTTGATCGCGAGGCCGGCGGAAAGAATCCGGCAAGGATGAGACCGGCCGGTCGGATCGCAGGTGATCCGATCGAGTGCGTTGAGCGTTTCCGATGACGGTGCGCCCATCCGGCTTGACGATTCTCATTCTCTCAAGAGGCATTCGGAGCCGCTGCGGAAACGGATTGGTCTCATGTGAGATTCACGATTCCGACCGGGTGGGTCGGGCTGGGCGAGCCCCCGGCGGGCTCGGTCGACAGGGCTACGCGGGTCGCGGCGTCGAGGCCGTCGACGATGGCCGTGGCCTCGGGCATCAGCCCCGCGTCGGTCATGTGGCCGTCGACGTCCAGCCACAGCTGGTAGGCCTCGTCGGAGGGCAGGACGGGCATGCCGACGCGGGTGACGACGGCGGCGTCGAGGGAGGCCGAGCGCACCACGAAGATCTCTCCGCCGTCGGCGGCGGGCGTGGTCGCGGCGACGGCGTCGGGGGCGCTGAGCACGGCGGCGATCCGGTCGGACTCGGCGCGCTGCTCCTGGGCCTGGGCGCGGGCGTCCTGAACGCGGTCCTCCTGGACGGCGTAGGTGACCCCGGCGGTGCCGATGGCGATGATCCCGGCGGCGACGGCCACGGCCGTGCGGGCCCGCCAGCGGCGCACGACCGGTGCCTGGGTGACCGGGGTTTCCCGCGTGCGGGGCGGTTGCTGGCGGGTTCGGGAGACCGCGCGCATGACGTCGGCGCGCAGCCGTTCGGGCGGGACGACGATCGTGGCGTCGGCGAGCCGGGCGGCGGTGGCGGTGAGCTCGGCGGCCTCCGCCGCGCAGGACGGGCAGCGTTTGAGATGGCGCTCCACGCGGGCGCGGTCGATGTCGTCGACGGCCCCCAGCGCGAAGGCGCCGACGAGGACGTGCACGTCTTCGCTCATCGTGACACCTCCAGGCAGTCGCGGAGACGGATGAGGCCGTCGCGCATGCGGGTCTTGACCGTGCCGAGGGCGATGTCGAGCGACGCGGCGACCTGCGGGTAGGTGAGGCCGCCGTAGAAGGCGAGCGCTATCGACTCGCGTTGCAGTTCGCTGAGGGTGCGCAGGCAGCGGCGCAGTTGCTGGCGTTCGAGCCGGCCGAGGGTCTCCTCGGTGACGTCGTCGAAGGGGATGGCGACGGCGGCGGTGGCGGCGCGGGTCTCGCGTTCGGCGCGCGACTGGGAGCTGCGGACGCGGTCGACGGCTCGCCGGTGGGTGAGCGTCATGATCCACGAGATCGCCGAGGCGCGTGCCGGGTCGAAGCGCGCGGCGAGGCGCCACACGTCGAGCAGGGCCTCCTGGGCGACCTCCTCGGCCTGGGCCGGGTCGCGCAGGACGCGGCGGGCGAGGCCGTAGACGCGTGGCGCGATGAGGTCGTAGAGGGACTCGAAGGCGGCCTCGTCGCCTTTCGCGACGTGGCGCATGAGGTCGTCGGGGGTGACCGGCGGGGCTCCGCCGGCCTGTTCTCGTTCGGGCAGCCGTCTCACCGTGTCTCCCGTGGTCGTCTGCCAGGGATTCGCCGCCGAGAGGCCGGTGGATTGGTCTTAAGGGGATCTTTCGCGCTAGAAGCTCACCACGACGGCGAGGCCGCGGCCGCGGTCGCGGGCTTCGCCGAGCCAGGCGGTCTGCTGGTCGACGACCCAGCGGAAGGTGTCGAAGTCACGGACGTGGTCGGGGTCGATGTAGCGGACGCCGGCCGAGGCGGTGCGGAGGTGGTCCCAGGGGAGGTCGGTCGCGGCGAGGGCGGTGACCCGTTCGGGTCGCATCGCGTAGACCGCGCCGGACAGGTCGCGGCCCGCGTCCTCGGCGAGGTCGTCGGGTCCGCCGTCGGCGAGCAGGGCGCCGAGCAGGGGGTCGACCCGGGCGAGCAGGTCGGGGGTGAGGGCCGCGCGGAGCTGTTCGTAGACGAACGCGGCGGCCTGGAAGGCCCAGCCGCCGACGAAGTCGCGCACGGTCAGGAAGGGGAGTTCCTCGCGGACGGCCCACCACAGGTCGTCGCCCTCGTGTTCGCGGCGGGCGGCGACGAGGGCGGGCCAGTCGGCGATGAGGGCGTAGGCGTCGTAACCCATGGACGGCAGCGTAGACGCGGGCACCCAATGGGGTGCCCGCGTCCGGGTGACGGCTATCGCTTGGTCCTGAGCATCACCCCCACCACGCCGGCGGCGGCCAGGACGAGGGCGGCGTTGACCAGGACGGCCGTGCCGACTCCGCCGAGGACGTCGGCGCCGCCGAGGGTGCGGGCCGCGACGATGGCGCTCATGACCGGGATGCCCATGGTGATGCCGACCTGCTGGGTCATCGTGGCCAGGCCGGTGGCCAGGCCCTGCTCGCCGTCGGGGAGGCCGGAGGTCGCGGTGACCATGAAGCCGACGATGGCGACCATGTTCCCGACGCCGCCGAGGAAGGTCGCGGCCAGCAGGAGGGTCAGCCAGCCCCGGTCGGCGCCAAGGAGCACCAGGGACGCCGTGGCGACCGCCTGGACGGCCAGCCCCCACACGAGAGCCGAGCGGGTGCCGATGCGGGCGATGACGCGCGCCCCCATCACACCGCCGACGACGGTCCCGGCGCCGAGGACGCCGAAGGCGAGGCCGGTGGCCAGCGCGGAGTACCCGAGGACCTCCTGGAGGTAGAGGGTCATCAGGAAGACCAGGGAGGTCTCGGTGGCGAAGGCGATCAGCCCGGCGAGGTTGCCCCAGATGACCGTGCGGCGCTTGAGGATCCCGACCGGCACCAGCGGCGCCGCCGAGCGCTTCTCGGCGAACCAGAAGACGACCAGCAGGACGGCGCCGAGGGCGAAGGAGCCCAGCGCGAGGGGGTCGGTGAAGCCGTGCTCGCCGGCGACGGTGAGCGCGTAGACGATCGCGAGGAGCCCGCCGGTGACGGTGATCGCGCCGGGAACGTCGAGCTTGCGGACCGCCGAGCGGCTCTCGGTGATGAGCATGGGCGCGGCGATGAGCACGGCGGCGGCGACGGGGACGTTGATGAAGAAGGCCCAGCGCCAGCTCAGCAGGTCGGTGAGCAGGCCGCCGAGGATCGCGCCGGTGGTGAAGCCGGCCGACATGAGGGCGCCGTTGAGGCCGAGGGCCTTCGACCGCATGGGCCCCTCGGGGAAGGACGTGGTCAGCAGGGCGAGGCCGGCGGGGGTGACCACGGCGGTGGCCAGGCCCTGGACGACGCGGGCGGTGAGCAGGATCTCGGGGGTCGTGGCCAGGCCGCCGACGAGGGAGGCGATACCCAGGGCGGCCATGCCGCCGATGAAGAGTCTGCGTCTGCCGAACAGGTCGGCGACCCGTCCGGCGAGGAGGGTGAAACCGGCGGCGGCGAGGGCGAAGCCGGTGGCTATCCACTGGAGGTTGGCCAGCGTGAAGCCGAGACCGTCGCCGATCACCGGGAGCGCCACGTTGAGGATGGAGAAGTCCACGGCCAGCATGAACTGGGCCAGCAGGAGCACCACCAGGACGGCCTTGCCGCGTCCGGTCATGCGGGTGTCGGTCGGGGAGGGTGCCAGCACCGTCGTCATCGTCTTCGCCTTTCAGGGCCTTGCCGGATGTGTCGATGACGATGTTGGGCCGACGGCGAAGGCGCTGCCAGACACCCGGATTTCCTACCACCGCCAGGGTCAGGCTCGCGGTGGCGGCGAGGGTGATCTTCGGCGAATACTGGAGCCATGAGCGAACTCGGCGACTTCCTGCGCACCCGGCGCGCCCGGCTCAACCCCGACGACGCCGGCCTGGTCTCCTACGGCGCGCGGCGGCGGGTGCCGGGGCTGCGCCGCGAGGAGCTCGCGCAGCTCGCCGGGGTCAGCGTCGCGTACTACACGCGGCTGGAGCAGGGGCAGAGCCTGAACGCCTCCGACTCGGTGCTCGACGCGATCGGCCGGGCCCTGCGGCTCGACGACGACGAGCGCGCCCACCTGCTGCACCTCGCGCGGCCGGTGAAGCGCCGCCGGACCGCGGCGGCGCGGGCCGAGACCGCCCGCCCGGCGACCCGGCAGCTCATCGACTCGCTGGAGGGCGTGCCGGCGGCGGTCCTCGACCGGCGCACGAACGTGCTGGCCTGGAACCGCATGGGGCACGCGCTTCTGGCCGGGCACCTCGCCTTCGGTGACCGGCCGAACCTGGCCCGCCTGCTGTTCCTCGACCCGCACACCCAGGAGCTGTACCCGCGCTGGGAAGAGGAGGCGCGGGTCGCGGTGGCCTCGCTGCGGATGGTCGCCGGGGAGAACCCCGAGGACCGGGCACTGGCCGAGCTGATCGGCGAGCTGTCGATGAAGAGCGCCGAGTTCACCGCGCTGTGGGCCAAGCACCCGGTGCGGACCTGCACCTTCGGTGTGAAGGCGCTGCACCATCCGCTGGTCGGCGAGATGGAGCTCAACTTCGAGAACATGGTCCTTCCCGACGACTCCGGGCAGCGCGTGCTGATGTACAGCGCCGCGCCCGGGAGCACCGCCCGGGGCGGACTCGATCTCCTGCTGGACCTGACCAGGCCGGCCTTCGAGCCGCGCTCGGCGAAACAGGCCGCCGACGGCGCCTGAGGCGGGCGTGCCAGGATCGGGCCGTGATCATTCGCCCCCGCCGGACCGCCGACCTGCCCGCCCTCGTCGCCGCGCTGCGCGAGGTGCACGAGTCGGACGCCTACCCGGTGAACTGGCCGCAGGACCCGGCGGCGTGGCTGACCCCGCCGAAGCTGCTCGACTCCCGCGTCGCCGAGACCGGCGGGAAGGTCGTCGGGCAGACCGGGATCGGTGAGGCCGAAGGGCTTCCCGGCGAGGTGCTGGCCGAGGTCGGGGACACGCCGGTGGTGGCGGTGGTCAGGTTGTTCGTGGCGCCCTCCGGGCGCGGCCACGGACTCGGGAGGCTGCTGCTGGACGCGGCGGTGGAGATGGCGGCCGAGCGGGGAGCGCGGGCTGTACTCGACGTGGAGGCCGGTGGCGCGGCGGCGATCGCGCTGTACGAGCGTGCGGGCTGGCTTCGGGTCCACAGTGGACCGGGCGACTGGCTGACGCCGTCGGGGGAGCCCGCACACCTGCACCACTTCGTCTCGCCGGCCTGACGCGGGCGGCGGCGGGTTAGCCTGCCGCCATGGCGATCCCCGACTCGCTCATCCGCGCCGGCGAACTGCTCGCCGCCGCTGCGATGCGCCTCGAACACGACCTCCGCACCGACGAGGTCGCCGATCTGCTCACCGGAGCCCGCGCGCTCTACGACACCGCCGCGCGCGAGTCCACGCCGCAGGACACCGACACGGCCGCCACCGTCGCCATCGGACGGTCCACTGTCGCTGCTCTCGAACTGCGCCTGTGCATCGATGTCACCGATGACCTCAACGCCGGCTGGGACTACGACTACGAGGGCCCCCCGCTCGACGGAATGGCCGACGACGACGAGGAAGGCGTCAGCCGGGCACTCGCCACGGCGTCGGCGGCCGCCGCCCGCGCCGCACTCCTCGCCGACCCCGCCGATCCGCTCGTGCCGCTGCAACTCGGGCACGCGCTCTCCTGGTCGGGCGACCGGAGCGGAGCCGTCGCCGCCTGCCGGGAGGCGCTGCGCAGGGATCCGGGCGACGAGCTCGCCGGGACCTGCCTCGAAGGCCTCGAAGCCGAAGCGCCCGAGACGCCCGCCCGTCCCGGGCGCCGCCACGGGTTCGCCCACCTGCGTGAGGAAGGCAGGTTCACCAACTCCGAATGGCGGGAGGTGCGCCGCCTGTTCGGCTCACTCGCCGAGGCTCGCGAGGCGGCCGACGCGGCCCTCGCCGAATACGACCCGGACCATCGCGACCTCCTCGGCGACCACGTGCGGTTGACCCTGGAGATCCACCGGCCCGGCGAGGCCACGACGGTGCGCGACCTGGTCGCCATGGTGCCCGAGCAGCCGACGGAAGGCCCCTACGTCGTCGACTGGGCCGGCCTCTCGCTCGATGCGCCGCTGGAGCCCGCGCTGCCGCCCGGCCGGCCGCTGCGCCTGAACGGCTGGACCTCCTTCCCGATGAAAGGCGCCTGGTAAGCCGTCGTCGTGACGCGGCTCTCATGCGCGTACATCTAATGCTCGCGCACCATACGATCACGCGATGCCCCACCTCGACGGTCTCGTCGCGCCCGGATTCGAAGCGGTCGCCGACGCCTTCCACGCCAACTTCACCGAGCGCGAGACCCTCGGCGCCGCCGTCGCCGTGACCCTCGACGGCCGCCCGGTCGTCGACCTGTGGGGCGGCGTCGCCGCACCGGGAATCCCGTGGTGCCAGGACACCGCGACCCGGATCTTCTCCGGTGGCAAGGCGCTGGTCGCCGTGGCGATGCTGATGCTCGTCGACGACGGCCGCCTCGACCCGCACGCGCCGGTCGCGAAGTACTGGCCCGAGTTCGCCGCCGAGGGCAAGGGACACGTGACCGTCGCCGAGGTGATGTCGCACCGCGCGCGCCTTCCCGCCGTGCGCGGCCCGGTCACCTACGACGACCAGCTCGACCCCGTCGCCATGGCCGCCCGCCTCGCCGCGCAGCCGCAGGAGCGGGGCGAGCACGCCGTGATGAACTATCACGGCTACACCATCGGCTGGCTCGCCGACGCGATCATGCGGCGCGTCGACGGGCGCTCCATCGGCGGCTTCGTCGCCCAGGAGATCGCCGGACCGCTCGGCCTCGACGCCTGGATCGGTGTCCCACGGCATGATCTGCACCGCGTCGCCGACGTGACGATCGCACCGGAGCTGACCGTCCGTCCTGAGTGGACGCATTCACCGGAGGTCGTCGAGTTCATCGAGGCGATCTGGTGGAACCCGCCGACCTGGGGCACCGACGCCGCGCACTGGAACACCGCCGCGTGGAAGCGGGCCGAGATCCCGGGCGTCGGCGCGATCGCCACACCCCGCGCCATGGCACGGTTCTACGGCGCCCTCGCGCGTGGCGGCGAACTCGACGGCGTGCGCCTGCTGTCGCCGGAGACGCTGGCCTTCGGCCGGACCGAGCTGGGCCGCACCGTCGACGTCGCCCTCGGCGGGGCGCCGCTTCGCTACGGCTTCGGCCTCGAACTGGAGGCCGCGCCGGGCGCGCTTGGTCCCGTCGCCGACGCCTTCGGCCACGCCGGTGCGGGCGGGTCGATCCACGTGGCGTGGCCCTCCCACGGGATCGGCGTGTCCTACGCGATGAACGACCTGCAGGCGGGGTGGCCCGACCGGCGTCGCGACGCGCTCCTGAACGCACTGCTGGAGTGCGTGGCCTGACTCTTGACATAGTTACTTGCGCGCGCATATATTGCCTGCACATACGACGTGGAGGATTCCCCGTGACCCGCAAGTTCGTCTTCATCCTCGGCAGCTCCCGTCCCGGCGGCAACACCGAGGCCCTCGCCCGCCTCGCCGCCGAGGACCTGCCCGCCGGGGCCGAGCAGACCTGGCTCGACCTCGAAGAGCTGCGCCTGCCCGACTTCGTCGACTCCCGGCACGCCGCCGGCAACGCCTACGTCTGGCCCTCGGGCGCCGAGGAGACCCTCCTCAAGGCGACGCTTGCGGCGACCGACCTGGTCATCGTCTCGCCCCTGTACTGGTACAGCGTCTCGGCGAGCGTCAAGCGCTACCTCGACTACTGGTCGGCCTGGCTGCGCGTGCCCGGCGCCGACTTCCGCCCGGCCATGGCCGGCAAGACGATGTGGGCGGTCAGCGCGATCAGCGACGAGGACTTCTCCACCGCCGACCCGTTGATCGGGACTTTGCGGATCTCCGCGCAGTACATGGGAATGCGCTGGGCCGGCGCGCTTCTGGGCTACGGCAACCGGCCCGGCGACATCCTCGACGACGAGGCGAGCCGGCTGCGCGCGAAGGGCTTCTTCACTCAGGAGTCCGTCTAGCTCGGCGGTCCGGCCTTCAGCGCGACCTTGGCGACGAGGTCGCGCAGGCCCGTCCAGCGCCACGCCGTGAGCCCGCCGACCCGGCGGGCCATCGCCGCGACCCGCTGCGACGGCCGCCGCCTGCGCGCGTCGTAGGCGGCCAGGCCCGCGCGGGGGTCCTCTTGCGCGGCAAGGCATTCGGCGAGGACGAGGCCGTCGATGAGCGCCTGACAGGCACCCTGTCCCAGGTCGGGCGTCATGGCGTGGGCGGCGTCCCCGAGGAGCGCGACGTTGCCGTGCACGTAGCTCGGCAGCGGCGGGCCCAGGTAGTGCAGTTCGTGGCGCAGCACGGTCGAGGGATCGATGGCGGCCAGGACCGCCGGCACGGGGTCGTGCCAGTCGCCGAAGAGTTCGGGCAGGATCTCCAGTCCGCCGTGCGCGCCGAGCTCGGGCGGTCCATAAAGGACGGCGTAGAAGTTCGTGGTGCCACCGCTTTGCGGCGTGATGCCGAACTTGCGGCCGCGACCCCAGGTCTCGCCGCCGGCGGGGACCGTGATGTCGGCCGCGCCGCGCCACACGACTCCCCCGGCGTACTTGAGCGTGTGCCGCGAGCCCAGCAGCGCCGTTCGCACGCCGCTGCGGATCCCGTCGGCGCCGACGACGACGTCGTGCTCGGCGCGCAGGGTGTCGAGATCCGTCATGTTGGAGCCGAAGCGGATGACACCGGGCTTGAGCCCCTCGGCGAGCAGGCCGAGGAGTTCGGGGCGGGTGAGCAGGTGGACCGGTTCGCGCATGCTCTCGACGTCGAGGATGCCGATGCGCGAGCCGTCGGGCCGCCGGATCGTGCCGTTGACCTGCGCCAGGCCCACCTCGCGGGCGCGCGCGCCGAGGCCGAGCCGGTCGAGCGCGTCGAGGGCGTCGGGCCAGATCCCGAGGCCGGTTCCCTTGTCGGGCAGGGCGTCGGCGCGCTCGTGCACGACGACGTCCCAGCCCGCTGCCTGAAGTCCGATCGCCGCCGCGAGGCCGCCGATCCCGCCGCCGACGACGGCCGCTGTCCTAGTCATGCCCCGACCGTACTACAGATGTAGTCCCGCTGACTACACCTGTAGTATCGGTCTCATGGCGGACAGAAGGCGGGTCGTGCTCGACGCGGCGATCTCGGTGCTCGGCAACCGGGGGCTGCGGCAGCTCACGCACCGGACGGTCGACGCCGAGGCGGGGCTGCCGATGGGCGCCACCTCGAACGTCTTCCGCACCCGGGAGGCGCTGGTCGAGGGCGTGCTCGGCCGGCTCCAGGAGATGGAGCGGGAGGCGTGGCAGGGGCTCGCGGGCGCGCCGAAGCCGACGTCGGCGGAGGAGTTCACCGGCCTGATCGCGGCCATGGCCCGCGGACTGGCCACCGGGCCCGGCCGCGTCATGACCCTCGCGCGGCACGCGATCTTCCTGGAGGCCGCGCACAGTCCGCCGTTGCAGCAACGGATCGCCGCCGACCGCCGGCTACTGGAGGAGTGGGGCGTGCCGTGGATCGCCGGCCTCGGCTCGACCGACCCGGCCGGCGACCTCTGGGCCCTGCTGTCCACTCTGGACGGACTGTTGAGCAACCAGCTCGCCGCGCCCGACCCCGACTGGGCGCCCGAACGCCAGATCGGCGTCGTGGTGCGCGGAATGCTGTCCTGACACACGAAAAGGGCCGCGCCCCCTCACACAAGGACGCGGCCCGGTCTTACCGGTCAACTGCTCGGCAACTCCGCGGCGGCCGCCGCGATGTCGTCGGCGAAGTTGCTCACCTGGGAGTAGACGCCCGGCTTGCCCGGCCGCGCGCAACCCTCACCCCAGCTGACGATGCCGATCTGGACCCACTCACCACTGGCGTCGGTGCCGACCATCGGCCCGCCCGAGTCGCCCTGGCAGGTGTCGACGCCGCCCTCGTCGAGCCCGGCGCAGATCTCCTCGGCGGCGATCAGGCTCGGGTACGCCGAGGCGCAGGCGGTGTCGTCGATGAACGGAACCGTCGCTTCGAGCAGGTAGCGCTGCTGCGCGCCGCCCTCGCTGTCGGCTCCCCAGCCCATGATGGTGAAGTCGCCCTGGTCGAACTCGGCCGTGGTCGCGATCGGCAGTGTCGGGATGCCGTCGAGAGCCGTGTCGAGCTTGATGAGGGCCCAGTCCTTGCCGTTCCCGTCGTAGCCGGGAGCCTGCAGGACGTAGGTGGACTGCGCGGTGACCGCGGCGGGGTCTTCGAGGTCGACGACCCCGGCGGTGACTCCGATCGAGGTGTCCGCGCCGGTTCCGTCGACGCAGTGCGCGGCGGTCAAGACGACGTCGGCGGCGTACATCGCGCCTCCGCAGCCCATCGACAGCCGCACGATCCAGGGATACTCACCCTGGTCGGCCGGGGTTCCGCCGACGACATCGGGGGTGATGCCGCCGTCGGTGGTGTCAGCCTGCGCCGGGGCCGCGGCGAAGCCGGCGATTAAAAGACCGGTGAGGGCCACTCCCGCCAGTCCCATTAGTTTCCGTGCCATTCGGGTCACGAGAACTCCTGTCTCCATTGTGGAGGCGCGTGTACCGGACGCGCCTTTGAGGTTTTTCGACCATAACGACTTAACGATCGCTAAAGGGCGTCTCGTCCTGTGAGTTTCCTGAGTATCGCCGCGTCACTCTTGATGACGGATCGGTGACACTTCCCTTCCCGTGCAACGCTTCGGCGCACACACTGTGTTTCTCCAATGTGGACTATTGGGAGTGGGCATGGGCGGCCGAAAGCGTCCCGGTCCGTGGTGGGCGCAAGCCGCGGACGCGCCCCTGCACGCCCTCGACGGCCGTGTCCTCACCCATGTCGGCGGCCGAAAACGCGCGCTGCCGCACATCCTGTCGACGCAGGTCAGCCCCGAGCACGGCGGATTCGTGCTCGCCGGGGAACACGCCCGCACGAGACTCGCGGAGTTGCGCGAGGAGGGCTTCGAGGCGCCGATCCTGCTCGACACCGGCGGATACGAGAAAGGCGTCGCGAGCTTCGACGCGCCTTTCGAATACGGCGACGGCCTGCATCGCGTTCCCCTGGCCGAACTGCTCGACGCGCAACTCGACGCCGGTGCCACCGTCGCACTCACCCCGACGCTGTTCGTCGGGGCCGGTGATCTCGGCGCGCTCGTCTCGGCGCTGAGCGCCACCGCCCGCCTCGACCGCGACGACACCGTCTGCCTGCTGCCGCTGCACTTCGGCTGGCTGCGCCCGCCGCACTACGCGACGCTGCGCCAGGCCCTGTGGGACATCAGGATTCCCACGGCCCTCATGCTCGGTGCCGTCCGGGATCCGCTGGACTCCTGGGGAGCCGCCCGCAGGCTGCGCGCCCTCGTCGAGAGCTTCCCCGGTCTCAGCGTGCTGCGGACCGACCTGGCCGCCTTCGACGCTCTCGTGCACGGTGCCGGCTTCGCCTCACTGGGCGCCACCTCGGCCCACCGGCACGCCTGGATCCCCGTCCTGGCAGGCGATCGGCGCATGGGCCGCCGCCCACCGCACGTCTACCTGCCGGAGTTGTTCACCTGGAAGGACGGGCGGTCGCTGGCCGTCGTGTTCGCCAACGCCGCCGCCCCTCCATGTTCCTGCCCCGTTTGCCAGGGCCGCCGCCTCGACCGCTTCACCGCATCGTCCGACCGGATGGCGCACGAGGCCGCCGCCCACGCCCAGTTCCACCTGACCGGGCTACTCGGCGAGTTCCACTACGTCGAACCCGCATACCGTGCTGCCTGGTGGCACAACCGTTGCCGCGACTCCCTCGCGGGCTACAGGCGCTGGTCGAGCCGCTGGCGTTCGGCCAGTTCGCTGTCGCCGGCGCCGAGCGCCCTGCGCTTCTGGGCGGCGAGCAGTCCGTAGACGTGCTCGGCGAACCACCAGCGCGCCACCGAGTGCCGCCGCAGCCGGAACGGTTCCGGCGTGACGATCGAGCGCACCGGCTGCCCGGCCGCGCCGACACCGAGGCCCACGCCGTACTGGTCGGCCTCGATGGCCACCAGCGGGTCGGTCGGCTCCGTGGGCAGGACGACGGCCTGCGCGCACATCGACGAGAACACGTGCGCCGTCCGCAAACCGGGCGCCCACCTGCGGGTGAACGCCACGGCCACCAGCGGCCGCAACGGGACCCTGCACAAGCGCACGACACCGCCGGCGGATCGTTCGACCGCCCACTCGGGCATGCCGTCGAGGAGCTCGCGCTGCGGTTGCGACAGCACCGCCTCGGGCACGGATTCCCCCTGCGGCAAGGACATCAGCAAGTCGAGAGCCTCGAAACCCTCCAGCCCCGGCCCGTCCCCACGACGGGCGCACTCCCCCTCATCGAGTTCGGCGGCCACGACAGCCGACCGCCCCTGCATCCGCACGATGACCGACGGCATCCCGCCGACGACCTCAGTCCAGTCCTTCACGCTTTCCACCATGTTCGAGATAACGATCCCCATCAATACCAGTGACGGCTTGGCAATGCCGACACGCCACCATCTAAGAGGAAGTTGCGGCCCCGCCAAATACATATAGTTCACCGATCTTGCCGACACGGAGGGGAAGTGCGCCTGACGGACGAGCGCAGCACCCGTACCGAGACCCTCGGCGAACCCTTCGGACGGACCGGTAATCGCCCGGCGACGATTACTCTGCGTTTATAGCGCCATTTGAGAGCCCCGCCCGAAGCATGCAGTGCACGAAAGGGCACCCTAACGCCGTTCGGTGAACCCGCGCCAGGAGAGCGACGGAGTTCACGCCGGAGAATTCCGTCACCACCGTCCACAGAGTGGAATTCGCCGACGGATGTCGGGGAACTCCCCCGAACGCTGAGGTCGGCGGGAGACGGGCGCGGTCGAGAATCCGGTGCTTTCAGTGAGGACGGGGCGACGTAGCGCTGGTTTCCTCGTTGTGGGACGGACGGTAGGGTCCGGGCGTGGGGATGGATGAGGTACGGGACGGGATTCGGGCCGCTCAGGACTCAGCTCAGGCCGCGGTAGCGGCCCTGGAGGCGGCGAGGGGTGAGATCGAGCAGGCGCGGCCGGTTTTGATGACGGCGCTGAAGGGTGCGATGAACCCGCGGGCGGTGTCGGCGGAGGTCGAGCTGGCGCAGGCCGTCGAGGCGTGCGAGGAGTTCGCGGGGCTGCTGCGGGACGGGTCGGGGAAGTTCGACGAGTACTTGGCGACGGTGGCCTGATGGCGCTTGGGGAGGTCGTGGCGCAGCTTGTCTCGGTGCGTGGGGCGATCCAGACCGCGATCGGTTTAACGGCCAACGCCGCCGACGAGGCCACCGCGGCATTGGCCGAGGCGGAGGACGCGCTGGCCGGCGCGAACCACGGCCTGGCCGGTGACGGGCTGGATCTGTGGAGGCGCGCCCAGAGCGGGAACGAGTTCACGGTGGCGAAGCTGGTCGCGGCCGACGAGGCCCTGGCCGAGTACCTGGAGATCTTGAGTCCCGGCAGTGGTGCGGGCTCGAGGAACGCGGACATCGCGAAGCCGTCGGGGGAGGAGCTGCTGAAACGGTCGAAGGAGCAGGTCGAGCAGAAGTCCCTCTTCAGCATGATCACCACGAAAGCCGATCAGGTGGACGACGCCTCGAAGACCCTCGGCAAGGACCTGGTCAGCCTCGTGAACATCGAGAAGGCAGACGAGTTGCCTCCGGCGACAGGCTCAGGCGAGACGATATCCGTCGAGGTCGGCCATCGTCACCACCCGGTGATACAGGCGCCGCCCACACCCGCCCCCGACGCCGGGCAGATACTGAACCTGGTCCTCTTGGGGACCGCGGTAGGCACAAAGGTCGTGGGGAAGATCAAGAAGGCAACGGCGGCTTCGAACCGATGGAGGCACGATGAATGACGATGTGACCTTGCTGCGGCAGACCATCACCCAGGGCGAGGAGGTCTCAGATGAGATCGTCGACCGGCTCGGCGACCGGCGGGTGACCGCACTCATCTCCGCTGCACTCGCCGAGGCGGCACGCCGTCGGTTCACCTCGGCATCCCTGGAGGAGATCAAGGCGTACGCCGACAATCTTCTGGTCCGCTTTCGTAACAGCTCGGGTGGGGTCAAGCCACTGCATGCCGAGTTGCTGATCCGCGCGGCCATCACCGGCGACCCCTCGCTGATCGAGCCGCTCAGCGGTGAAGAGGTGCTCAGCATGTGCTTCCTGCTGGTGTACGCGATCATGAGCGAGGAGAAGCTCGACCCTCTGGCGGAGAACGCCTACATCGACGGAGTCATCGCCGAGGCTGACAGCTACTAGCGACGAACCCTTCCCATTGGCCCCGAGGACAGGCGAGCACCGCCCCCTCGGGGTTCTTGCTGTCCCGGACCATGACGCGCTCTTGGTAAACGGCTACCTCAACACACTGACCTGCACTGTTGGCGCTGCGGGAACTCTTTCGCCAGGCGAGGGGTTTCATGTGAGTCCCTTCAGGACAGCTGCGATCAGCTCTCGCGACTTCTCGGGCGACAGTGATGCCCGGTGGAGGTCATCGTATCCACGCTTGCAGGTATCGACGGTCTCCTCTTCTTCAAGGAAAGTGCGGCCCACGATCCCTTCGAGGTAGACCACGTCCGGGTAGGGGTCGGGCATCCCGAAGATGATGAAAGGTCCGGCATTACCGAAGTGCCAACCAACCTCCGGCAGCAGGATCCGGACGTCGATGTTCGGCTCCTCGGCGCGGTTGAGCAAATGCTGGAGCTGTCGCCGCTGCACGCCGACACCACCGATCGGCCGGTGCAAGGCGTGCTCTTCAACGACCATCGAGAGATGAGTTGGAGCCTCACCCGTGAGGATGCGCTGCCGAGTAAGGCGCAACTCCACCATCCGTTCGATGGTCTCCTCGTTGGCGCCGGGCAACCCGGCCACCGTGACCGCACGCGTGTACTCCGCCGTCTGAAGCAGACCCGAGAACAAGGTCGACTCGAACAACCAGATCCGCTCGGCCCGCGCTTCGAGCCAGGTGTAGTCGATGAACCCCACGTCCAGATCGCTGGTGTCGCCGTTCCACCAGTCCTTCCGCCATGCGTCCTCGTTCAGCCGTAGCAGTCGATCGCGCTCTAGCTCGTCGGAGATGCCGTAGAACGCGATGAGGTCGCGGACGTAGGCGGGCCGGATGATCTGGGTACCGCGCTCGAAGCGGCCGATGGTCGTGAAGTCGAGACCTACGTACTCAGCCACGTCCCGAAGCGTGTAGCCGAGCCTCGCCCGAGCGGCCCGAAGGCGCTCACCCAGCCATTGCGAACGAAGCGATAGTGCCTGGTTTTTGCCCACGACACGCATACTACAGGGCCTTGTGCTAATTAGTGCGCTATGCAATGATGCCCGTGTGACACCTGTTACGAAGGGTGATCTTTCGAGGTCACGACCGGTGTCACGACCCAGATAAACGATCGGGGCGGGCCAACTAGGCCTCAGAAACCGCAGCCCGCCCCGATCCACAGAGCCAAAGGAGGAACCCGCGATGCGGGCATCCAACTCTGCGTACTCCGCAGACTACTCCGGCGGTGCGTCATGACCACGCGCCTCTACGTCCGCCGCCGTCTCCACGACCAGCGCCGCCACGACCCCCTCTACCTGCTCGCCCTCATCTCCACCCTCGTCTTCGCCCTCACCGCGTCCCCCGCCGATGCCGTCCTCTTCACCTTCACGATCTTCGTCCCCCTCGTCTGCGCCTTCGCCGCCTACAACGAGGTCAAACTCATGCTCGCCTGGCGCGTCGAGTACTGGAACTCCCCCTACCGCGACTACCCCGCCGTCCTCACCTTCCGCGTCCTCCTCCTCGTCACCATCCCGAACGTCGCCGCACCCGCCTTCGTCATCGGCGCCATGTCCGCCGACTTCTCCACCCGGGCACTGTGGACGTACGCGGCCCTCGCCCTCGTCACGACCCTGGCGTACTCGGCCTTCGCGACCGCAGTCGCCACTTTCGGTCGTCCCGCCTTCATCGCCTTCCTCGTCTACGTCCTCGGCTTCGAGAACCTTCTCGGCCACTTCTTCCCCTGGCCGCGCTGGTTCTCCATCCGCGAGTGGGCGATCGCCACGACCGAACTCCTCGCCACCGGGGATCTCCTCCCGCCGTCCCCCATACCGGGTCCGATCGGCCTCGGACTCCTGATCATCTGCGGCGGCTTCGGCCTGCTCTGGGCCGGCGGCGGAATCCTCTACCTCCGCTGGCAGAAGAACGGCGGCGCCGGGTTTCCGGAGGGCCCGTCATGAACTCTCACCGCCACACCTCACTCGTCGCCGAGACCGACCTGGCCTACACCCAGTTCCGCCTCCACCTTCACGACCCTTGGGCGGGCGTCTGCCCGACCTGCGACGTCCCCGGCCCGTGCGCCCTCTACATCCACCTCCTCGACCGCCTCGCCGCCATCGAAGCCGCGCAACTTCAACACACCGACGACGAGGACCCCGACCCCAGGCCCGGCTCCGCGACCACCGGGGAGGCCGCGTCATGACCGTCTCGACCCTGCCGCCGTTCTCGATACCGCAACGCTCATCCCCCGTGGAGTTCCGGCTCGGGCTCCTCCTCACCCGCCACCGGCGACGGGAGAACACCCTGCGCACTCACCGCCCGAGTCGGCGACGTTTGCGCCGCGAGTCCCCTTGAGAGACCCGGGCACGGCCGCCGGTGCCCCCGGAGCCACCGCGGCCGTGCCCGACCGCACCCCCACCCTCCCCCATCCCGTCACCCCCATCCGGCAGACTTCTCGCGGCGGGCCCAGCCCGCCCCGCCGCCGGGTGGACTGCGAGAGGGGTGAAGCGGCGTGAGGTTCGACTTCGCCGGTTCGCGGGTGTCGCCGCGTCCCGGCTGGACACCGGTGCCGCTGCCGGTGCGCCCGGTGAACGGCCGCAAGGTCAGCGCCGGCGTCACGCGGCTGGCCGGCGCGATGCACAGCCCACCGGCGCAGACGGCCGTCGACCTGTTCCTCCTCGCCAACGCGATCCACACCGCCGACCGCCTCGCGGAGCCCACGGCCGACGGCTCCCCCCGGTCCATCACCGTCAGCCTGCCCGTGGTCGACACCGCCAGGTGGGGGCGGGCGCTGCCGATGCTGTCGCGACTCCTCGGCCACCTGACCGGCGACGAGTGGGCGTTGGAGGTGCGCGGCGGCAGCTCGTACTGGTCGCCGGAGGTGCCGGGGTGGGGCCGCCGAGCCGACGCTGTCGTGGCCTTCACCGGTGGCCTCGACTCCTTCTGCCACGGCACGACCGTCGCCGACCGCCCGCTGGTCCTCGTCGACCGCCGCGGCCACCGCCGCCTCGGTCCGGTGCAGCGGAGGCTGGCCACCGACCTCGGGGTGCCGCCGACGCGGCTGGCGTCGCTGACGGTCCCGACGGGCGGCCGCACGCGCGGGCTGCTGTTCCTCGCGGCGGGCCTGCTGGTCTGCTCCAGCCACCGGATCCGCAACCTGCGGGTGCCCGAGAACGGCCTCATCGCGGCGTGGCCGCCCTCGGGCGGGGTGCGCGCGGCGCATCCGGTGACGCTCGCGCGCCTCAACGTCGTCCTGCGCCACCTGGCCCTCCCGCACCGCGTCGTCAACCCCCTCGCCTACCTGACGAAGGGCGAGACCTGCCGGGAAGCCCTGGAAGCGGGCGCCGACCCGGCCGGCTTTTTCACGACGGTTTCCTGCGCGGCGCCGAAGTCGGCCGAGGGCGCGGTCGTCAACTGCGGCACGTGCGCGCCCTGCCTGGTGCGGTACGCCGCGCTGATCACGACGCTCGGCGGCGAGGACGCCACGCCCTACCGCGTCGACCCGGCGACGCTGGAGCCGGGAGAGCCGGCCCTCGACGCGCTGTTGGAGTGGCTGACCACGCCCGAGCCCGTCGCCGACGACCTCGCGCCCTGGCCGCCCGGCGCCGACATCGCGCCCGTCCTCGACGTCATCGCGCGCGGCCGCGCCGAGCTGCGCGAGGTGTGGGTCTAGCCGCCGCCCGACCCCAGGACGCGGTCGACGGTGTGGTCGAGAAGTTCCGCGGCCCTCTCTGTGGAGTGGAACCCGCTGAGCACCGACTGCGAGAGCCCTGCGACCAGCACGGTGAACAGCTCGGCGTCGAGTTCGGTCGCGGCGCGTGTGTCGGGTCCGTCGTCCCGCACGCGGCGAATGTGCTCGGCCGCCGTCCGCACGAGCAGGGCGGCCGGGTCGAGCGTCTCGGCGGGCACGGACTGGGAACCGCTCAGCCGCGCGGCCTGGTATGCGGCGAGGACTTTGGCCTCGTCGCGGCGGATGTCGTCGAGAGGCAGGAGAGCGCGTCCGATCGTTCGCAGCGCGACTCGCGGCTCGGGCTCGGCCCCCAGGCCTTCGAGCTCCACGGTGAACCTGGCCGCCATCGCGTGCACGACGGAATCGAGCGTGCCGAGCAGGAACTCCTTCTTGGTGCCGAAGTAGTACTGCACCAGGCGCACCGACATCCCGGCCTCGGCCGCGACGGCTTGGAACGTCGCCGCGTCCAGACCGCCGCGCACGATCACCCGCCGGGCCGCGTCGGTGATCTGGCGCCGCCTCACCTCGTGGTCGACCAAGCGTGGCACCGGCCGCGCTCCTTCCTGTCGCAGGACGAACGCCCGTCATGGTACGCCCATATCATTTAAGTGGTATGGTCATATCATCAAATCTGGAGGAGCTGAGATGAGCAGGCGAGTCGGCCGATTCCCGAGCGCACCGGCGCGCGCCGAGTTCTTCGAGCACTACGACCGGTTCGAGGCACAGTGGCCGCAGCGTCCCGAATCCACGGACGTCGCGACCGCTTTCGGATCGACCCGGGTCTACCTCCACGGCCGAGGCGACGCGGCCCCCCTCGTACTGCTGCCTCCGATGGGCGGCAACGGACTGTGCTGGTACCCCTTGATCGGCCACCTGCCGACCGACCGCACCGTCATCGCGCCGGACACGATCGGGACACCGGGCCGCACCGAGCAGACCGCCCCGGTCACCGGCCCCGCCGAGTTCGCCGCCTGGCTCGACGAGGTCCTGGCCGCGCTCGGGGTCGCCAAAGCGCACCTGATGGGCTACTCGGACGGGGCCTGGCATGCCGCGCTGGCCGTCAACGGTTCCGCGCGACGGCTGGCGAGCGTGACCTTCGTCGACGGCTCGACCCCGTTCACGAAGCTGCCGTGGCGCATGGTGCTGATGTTCCTTCGCGCGGGCTTGCGGCCGACCGAGAGGAACCTGCGCCGTCTGGCCGAGTTCGCGATGCCGCATCGGCCGCCGACCGAGTTGGAGGTGGACCTCTCTCGCGCGGCGGTCGGGTATCGCCGCACCTTGCCGTGGCCGCGGGTCCTCACCGACAAGGATCTGGCGGCCTTCGACGTCCCCGTGCTCGCCGTCCTGGGCGCGCGAAGCCCGGTCGGCAAGCCGCTGGAGGCCCGCGACCGGATCCTGGCGCACGTCCCGGACTCGCGGGTGGAGATCATCGAGGACCGCACCCACGACCTGTTGTTCCACGAGCCGGATGTGGTGATGCCGCTCGTTCTCGACTTCATCCGAAGCCACGACCCGGTGGTGTGAGCCGGGGCCGGGCGGCTCAGTCCTTCGGCCGCGCCCGGTCGTGCAGCACCATCCACGTCGTCCCGACCAGCCCCGAGAGCACGCCGGCCCAGCAGGTGCTGATCCACCAGCCCTTCCCGGCGGCGTCGAGGTCGTCCTTGAAGAACAGGTACATGACCAGGCCCGCGATCAGCCAGATGGCGGTGCCGGTGGCGGCGAAGGGCGTCATCGGCATGTCCGGCGGGGGCGGCGCCATGCGCAGGCGGCTGTCGGCGGTGGGCTTGGGGTGCGGCACGCCGCCAGCGTACCGCCGGGCGCGCGGCGGCGGACGCGAAGATCGGCACCTGTCGATGAGTCGGTCAAAGACCGGCCACCCCGGCCCGGAATGGACTGCCCGGACACCCGGCGGTTGCCTAGGTTGACCATGAGGCGACCGAGGAGGAAGCATGATCGACGACCCGCGCATCGAGACCCAGGCGGTCCACGCCGGCGAGCAGCGGCCGGGACCCGAGGGCTCGGTGGTCTACCCGATCTACCAGAGCACGGTCTACGCCGTCGACTCCGGCACGCGCTACCACGACCTCAAGTACCTGCGGCTCAACTCGACGCCCTCGCAGAACTACCTGCACGGCAAGCTCGCCGCCCTCGAAGGCGCCGAGGCGGCCGTGGCGACCTCGTCGGGCATGGCCGCGATCACCTCGACGCTGCACACGCTGCTGACCGAGGGCGACCACCTGCTCGTCGCCGACGCCCTCTACGGCGGCACGCACGACTTCCTCGTCGAGCGCGCCGCGTCGCTGGGCTGGACGTACACCTTCATCGACGCGCAGCGCCCGGAGACGTGGGAGGCGGCCCTCACCCCGCGGACGCGCGCCATCTACGTCGAGACGATCGCCAACCCCGTCATGCGGGTCGCGCGGATGCCCGAGGTCGTCGCCTTCGCGCGCGAGCACGGCCTGGTCAGCGTCGTCGACAACACCTTCGCCTCGCCGGTGAACTACCGGCCCGTCCCGGCCGGTTTCGACATCGTCGTGCACTCGGCGACCAAGTACCTCAACGGCCACTCCGACCTCACCGCCGGCGCCATCGCGGGCAGCGCCGAGATCATCGAGCGCGTCCGCAAGACCCTCAACCTCTACGGCGGCAGCCTCGACGCGCACACGGGTTTCCTCCTCGCGCGCGGCCTGAAGACCCTCGCGCTGCGCGTCGCCGCGCAGAACGCCAACGCGCTCGCGCTCGCCGAGTTCCTCACCGCGCACCCGAAGATCGGCGCGGTCAATTACGCGGGTCTCCCCTCGCACGTGGACCACGACCACGCGAAGGGTTTCCTGTCCGGCTTCGGCGGCATGCTCAGCCTGCGCCTCACGGGCGGAGTCGATGCCGCCGAAGCCCTCCTCGCCGGGCTGACGCTGCCCTTCGTCGCGCCGAGCCTCGGCGGCGTGGAGTCGCTGATCACGTTCCCGGCGCGCACCTCGCACTCGAACATGAGCCCCGAGGCACGCGAGGCGGTCGGCATCTACGACGACCTCATCCGCCTCAGCTGCGGCATCGAGGCCGCCGAGGACCTGATCGCCGACTTCGACAGCGCCCTGCGGAAGGCTTAAGCAGCGCTCGCCGTCGCCGCCAGCAGCGTGTCGGCGGCGGCCGTGCGCACGTTGAGCACCGAGTGCCCCAACCGGTGCGGGGTGATCAACCCCGCCTCGCGCAGCACGCGCAGGTGCTGGGAAACCCCGCCGGCGGTCATGCCGGTGCGCTTGGCGAGCTCGGACGTCGAGGCCGGGGCGTCGAGTTCGACGAGGAGCTGCGCCCGGCCTTTCCCGATCACCGCGGCGAGCGCGGCCGGCGCCTTCGCGGCGGTTTCCCACAGGGTCGCCACGCCTCGGGGCGGGTAGGCGAGCTGCGGGTCGACCGGTGAGGGGACGGTGCGCACGGCGGGCCAGACGAAGACGGTCGGGACGAGCAGGAGCCCGTTGGCCGACAGGGTCGTCGCGCCCGCGCACCACTTGGCGACCGACAGCGTGTTCTCGTGCCAGTTGACGCGTTCGTGGATGCTGTTGAGCAGGCCTTCGGCTCCCTGTTCGGCGAGCAGTCGCGCGCGGTGGAAGACCTCGGCTTCGAGGAGGGCTCGCATGCGCTGCCAGTAGGGGGCGATGGCGATGTCCCAGAGGGTCCCGATCTCGCCGGCGAGGCGTTCGAGTCCGGTGGCGGGGTCGTCGTGCATGGCCTCGACGGCGGGTGTGCGGCCCCAGTGGAGGAGGTCGATCTCCTTGCGGACGGTCTCGTGCGGGGTGGCGCGCAGGACGGTGAGTTCCCGGTCGAGGTCGGGGACGAGGCTCGTCGGGGGCGGGGTGAGGAAGTCGGGCGCGTAGGTGGGGCCGGGCGGGATGAGCCCGGCGAGGAGGCTGTCCCCCCTGGGGGTGAGGCCGGCGCGGTCGAGGGCAGGGCGGACGTGGCGGACCCAGGGGTGCAGGACCGTGTGGCCTTCGGGTCCCTGGAGGACGTGGTAGGCGCTGGCGACCTCCCACAGGCACGACAGCGCGAAACGCATGCGGGCGACGTCGCCGGCGGAGAACTCGATGGTGAGCACAATGGTCCTCAACATTCAGCGGGGACTAAAACACTACTGCGGTGATCACGGGAAACCGAAGCTCATCCCATGTTGCTTGACACTCCCCCGAAGAGCCGTGCGCGCACCGCCGTCGACAGCCGCTTCGGCGGCCTCCCCCGCCAGTTCTGGATCGTCGCGGGCGGGACGATCGCCAACCGGATCGGCGCGATGGTCGTGCCCTTCATCGTGTTCTTCCTCGGCTCGAAGGGCGTCACCGAAGAGGCGACGGGCACGGTCGTGGCGGCGCTGGGCTTCGGCGGCCTGCTGGGCGCGGTCGCCGGCGGCTGGCTGACCGACCGCATCGGCCCGCGCGGTGCCCTGCTGACCGGCCTGGTGGCGGCCCCGGCGAGCCTCGGCGCCCTGTACGTCGTGCCGACGGTCCCGCTGATGATCGCCGCCGCGCTGCTGGTCGGTGTCGCCGGGAAGCTGTACCCGCCGGCCGCGGCGGCCCTGGTCGCGAGCGTGGTGACCGGCGCGAAGCGGGCACGGGCCTTCAGCCTGATGCACTGGGCGATCAACATCGGCGCCGCGACGGCCGCGGCGATGGCGGGTTTCCTCGCCGAGCGCGGCTACGGGCTGCTGTTCGCCATCGACATCGTGACCTGCCTGGTCTTCGCCGGGATCGTGCTCGCGGGCGTGCCGAAGTCGGCGGCGCGGACCCGCGCGGCCGGCGAGCGCGGCGGCTACGGGGTCGTGGTGCGCGACCGGCTGATGATGGCGTTCCTCGCGCTGGCGCTGGTCGGCGAGACGACCTACAGCCTGGTCGAGTTCGCGCTGCCGCTGGCGATCCGCCTCGACGGGCTGTCCCCGGCGGTGTTCGGCGCGGTCTCGGTCGTCAACGCGGTCCTCGTCGTCGTCCTCCAGCCGGTCCTGTACGCGAGGCTGGCGCGGCTGGGCCGGGTGCGGGTGCTCGCCGCGGCGTGGATCGTGATCGGCCTCGGTGTGGCCTCGACGGGACTGGCGAGCGGGCTGTGGACCTACATGGCCTCGACGGTGGTGTGGTCGGTCGGTGAGGTCGTCGTCGGGATCGTCTACGGCGGGATCGCCGCCGACCTCGCCCCGGCGGGCGCGCAGGGCCGCTACCAGGGCGCGATGAACTGGATCCACGCGCTGGCGCGGCTGGTCGGCCCGGCGCTGACGACGGTGCTGTTCGCCACTGTCGGCCCGGCGTTCCTGTGGTGGGCGGCGGCTGCGGCCGGGGTCGGTGCGGCGCTGGTCGTGCTGCGGATGGAGCCGAGGCTGCTGGAGCGCATGTCGCGGGCGGTGTGACTCTAGGATTCGCCGATGGGAATCGAACTGACGCGCGACAGCGTGGCGATGGGCGACGACAGCCGGGCACCGCACCTGGAGATCATCGAGGGCGCGACCATCGGGGAGGTCGTCGAGACGATCCTCTCCATGCCCTACCTGGCCTACATCTCCGGCGGGAAGGCGACGTGGGTCGTGGCGGCCGCGGGGAGACCCCTCGCGGTCGTCGCCGAGCAGTGGAGCGAGGCGAGGTACCTCGTCGCGCCCGAGACGGCGTGGGAGTGGAAGTACGTGCACGTCCACTTCCACGGCGCCCACGACCCCGACGAGGTCTTCGCCGAACTGTCGGCGCCCGGAGAGCACTCCCCGGAGCGGCGGCGACGCTGAGTTTGCCGTTTCGGCAACGAAGTTTGCGGCTTTCGCCCACCGCGCCCACCATGGCGGCATGAGCCATGACGACGCCAACCGCGAATACTGGGACGACCGCTACTCCGAGAGCCCGCACGTGTGGAGCGGCAAGGCCAACGCCGTCCTCGAACGCGAGGCCGCGAAGCTGACGCCCGGCCGCGCCCTCGACCTCGGCGCCGGCGAGGGCGGCGACGCGATCTGGCTGGCCTCGCGGGGCTGGCGGGTCACCGCCGCCGACATCTCCCAGGTCGCCCTCGACCGCGCCGCCTCGCACGCCGCCGAGGCCGGCGTCGCCGACCGCGTCGACTGGCAGCGCCACGACCTCGGCGACACCTTCCCCGACGGCGAGTACGACCTGGTCTCGGCGCAGTTCCTGCACTCCCCGGCCGGTCTCCCGCGTGAGGGGATCCTGCGCTCGGCGGCCCGCGCGGTCGCGCCCGGCGGGATCCTGCTCATCGGCAGCCACGCGGGCTGGCCCTCCTGGATGGAGAACCCGCCCGAGGGCGTGGAGTTCCCCTCGCCGCAGGAGACCGTCGCCGGACTCGAACTCGCCGACGGGGAGTGGGAGACGCTGATCTGCGCCGAGCACGAGCGCGAGCAGCGCAAGCCCGACGGGACGACGGGCATCCGCATGGACAACACGGTCATGCTGCGCCGGAAAGGCTGACGTGCCAGGGGTTACGGTGCCGTGGTGACGCCCGACCTGACCGCCGTCCTCGCCCACCACGGCCTCGTCGCGCTCGGCGAGGCCGTCACCCTGACGGGAGGCGCCGACAACGACACCGTCCGCGTCGCCACCGGCCACGGCGATGTGGTCGTCCGGCGCTACCTCGGCGCCGACGTGCCGACCGTCGACGCCGAACTGGATCTCGTGGTCTTCCTTGCCGCGCAGGGCTTCCCGACCCCGGCGCCGTTCGAACCGCGACTGCCCGGGGTCGCGGTGTTCCGGCTCATCGCCGGTGCGGCGCCCGAGGAGATCGACGGCGCGATCGCCGCGCAGTGCGGTGCCGTCCTGGCCCGGCTCCATCTGCTCACCGCCGGTTGGGACGACCCGCGCGTCGCCACGGTCGACCGGGTCGCGATCCTCCGCCGGGCCATCACGGCACCGCTGACCCTCACCGGTGCCGAGGAGTGGCGGGCCGCCGCGCGCGACTTCCTCCGGCAGCGCGCCGACGGGCTCGCCGCGCTCGCGGAACTGCCGTCGGGGCCGCTGCACCACGACCTGCACCGCCACAATCTCCTCGTCGCCGACGGCACGGTCACCGCGCTGCTCGACTTCGGGGAGCTCCAGCGCGGGCCCTGGATCGTCGACCTCGCGCGCGCCTTCCATTACCTCGCCGTCGACCGCGCCGACTTCGCCCTGCCGCGCGAGGCCGCCGCCTGGATGCTCGCCGGGTACGAGCAGATCCGGCGGCTCGGAGCGGCCGAGCGGGAGCTGCTGCCGCTCGCGCTGGACCTGGTCGGCCTCGTCGACGCCGCAGACTTCCTGCTCGGGCACGCCGCCGGGCTGGGGTACGGCGACGTCGCCGCGTGCCACAGCTGGCGCGCCTACCTGGCGTGCGCGGGGGCCTTCCCGCTCTGACTACGGCCGGGGGTCGGCGGCAAGCCGCGCGTGGAGGTGCATGTCGTGCCAGCCGTCGGTGTGCAGGGCTTCGCCGCGTTTGGTGCCCTCCAAGGGAAAGCCGGCCCGCTCGGCGACCGCGCACGAGGCCGGGTTGCCGACGGAGTGGCTGAGTTCGACGCGCTGAAGGCCCAGCTCGTCGAAGGCCCACGCGCTCAGCCCGACGAGCGCCCTGGCCGCCACGCGCCGCCCGCGAGCGGCCGGCAGCACCCAGTACGAGATGACGGCGACGCCGTCGGCGAGGGACAGCCGCCGCAGCGCGATCTGGCCGAGCACTCCCGACTCGTCGGCCACGGCCCATCCCGCACCGCTCTCGGCGTTCCAGCGCTCCCGCCACTCGCCGATCCACCCGGGCGCCTCCTCGGGCGACATCGATCGCGCGTGCCAGCGCCGGATCCCCGGATCGTCGTAGGCCGCGGCGACGGCTTCGGCGTCGCCGGCCCGCCAGGGACGCAGGAAGATGTCGCCGAGTTCGAGGACCGGTTGAGGGCGTCGCGCCACGGTTCCCGGGGGGAGCACGGCGTTGATCAATCGCGGCATGCGGCCAGTATCCGTGCCAGGAAACGAAAGCGGCGACCAGGTCGAAGTCACGGCCGCGAGAACAGGACCCAGCGGTCGAGGGCGGGCAGCTGCCGAGCGTGCGCGCGCACCGGGATCCCCGGCGTGCTGAGGGTGTTCTCGGCGAGCGTGGCGTGCTCGATCGCCAGCCGCCAGGCGGTTTCCGGGTCGGCCGGCGGCCGGGCGAGCTTGAGCCAGGTCATCACGCCGAAGGCACCGACCGGTTCGGCACCGAAGCGCTCGTGCCAGCGGCGGGCCGCCGCGACGAGCAGATCCTGGCCGTACCAGCCGGCGGCGTCGAGGGCGTGGACGTAGGCGTAGGACTCCCACGGCACCGCGGTCGGGAGCAGGGCCAGGCACACGAGATGCTCCGAGCCGAACCAGTCCTGGACGCCCGGATCGGGCTCGCCCAAAGGTTCGCGGGCACGCTCCCAGTCGAAGAGGTACCTCTCGACGGAGATCCGCGCGGGCTCGCCACCGACGGCCGCGCGGATCTCCTGCGCCGAGGGCGCCTCGCCATACGCGGCGAGGGTCAGCGAGCGCTCGTAGTCGACCGGATCGACGTTCTCCGAAGGGAACCGCGATCGCAGCTCGGTGAGCCGCGCGTCGACGTCGATGGTCTCGGCGCGGGCCAGGATCGCCGCCGGGTCGCTGTCGGCGCCGCCGGCGCCTTCCTCGAAGTAGAAGCGCGAGAACAGGTCCTCGTCGTCGCGGTTGCACAGCAGCGGCCAGCGGCCCGTCCGCCCGACCGCCTCGCGGGCGCGGGCCCACACGGTGAGCAACTCGTCGTCGGCGACGTCGACCAGCAGCGCCGTACCCCCGCCGGGAGCGTCGAGGACGCGGGCCGGGCGGTCTGTGAGTCCGGCGTCGCGCAGGGCCCGGTGATGGTCGGGGTTCATGGGGATCCGTTCTACGGCAGGGGTTCGTGCGCGGTCGCGGCGGGCGTCACCAGAAGTCCGGGGTGGGTCGGGCGGCGGTTGAGTCCGCCCGGTACAAGGCGTCTCGCGGGACCGACCAGTGCATCCAGCCGCCCTCGCCGCCGAGTCGCCAGCCGGGGCCGCCGAGCTGGAGGAGGTGGCGCCAGTCCCGTTCGGCGACTCCGGGAGCCTTCGGGTGCCGAGGGCTCCCGCCGGTCGGGTACTCGCCGTGGCCGAAGGCGATGTCGTCGGCCGCGACCTGTCCAGGGCGGTCCGGCCAGCCTTCGGCCAGCAGGGTCAGCGGGTGGTCCTCGCAGTGCGGCCACGGCGATTCCGGCTCCAGCAAGGCCACGCCCTCGCGCCGCCAGCGGCCGGTGGCCCGCGCGCGATCGGCTTCGGTCAGCCCGAATCCCGGCCGCGCCAGGCGCGTCAGCTCCGCAGCGGGCTTCGGCCCGAGCCACTCGGTGAAGAACTCGCGCAGCTCCGCGATGGCCGCTTCGCTTTCCATGGCGGTGATCCCATCACGGGCCTGTGACACCGCGTTGAGGTCGGCCCGTGGCACGGCTGACCCGGGCGCAGCCTCGCGGTGAAGCGGCTCTCCGGTCGGCCGAGACCCCGCAGCCGGCATCGTGTTCCTCCCCGACACGGCATCGCTCGTCAGTCGAGGCCTTCGATGATGCGGAAGTCGCGCTCGAAGCCGTCGGGGAGTTCGGCGAGCGCCTTCTGATAGGCCGCACTCTCGTATGCGGCGACCGCCTGTTCGAAGCTGTCGAACTCGACCAGGACGACGCGCTCGGCGATTCCGGCTTCATGTGCCACGACCCGGCTGCCGCCGCGGGCGACGGTCCGCCCGCCCGCCGCCGCGACGGCCAGACCGGCCAGTCCGTTGTAGACACCGAACGCCTCAGCGTCTGCGATGGTGGGGTAGACGCTGACCCAGTAGCCCTTGGCCACGGTTTCTCCTGTTTTCGGTATCGATCATCGGAAACATACTCAGCCCCATGGCCGGGGCGCTGTGGGTCAGCGAGCCGACGTCGGACGGCTCGATCAACCGGCGGTGATCGGATCGGGCGAGCGCCGGCGGGCGAGGGCGAGGCTGACCATCGTCGTGATCGCCATCGCGGCGACGCCGACCAGCGCCGCTGTGGTGTAGGCGTCCTCGTTCGGGAAGAGGCGGCCGGTGTCGGTGCCGGCGGCCAGGACCAGACCGCCGATGGCGCTGCCCAGGGAGTACCCGACGCTGCGGACGATGTAGTTGAAGCTCATGGCGCTCGACGTCTCGCTCTTGGGCGTGACGGCCAGGATGACGCCGGGCATGGCGGCCGAGAAGCCGCCGACGCCGAAACCCAGCACGCCCATGGCCGCCAGTAGTTCGGCCAGGTTGGACCGGGCCGTGGCGAACAGGACGAACCCGCCGCCGACGATGGCGGCGCTGACGGCCAGGAGCAGGGGGCCGTCGATCCGTTCGCGCACCGGCGGTGTGAGCTTTCCGGCGGCGAATCCCAGCACGGAGAACGGGATGAGGACCAGCCCCGCCACGAAAGTGGTCAGCCCGAAGCCGTAGCCGGCGCCGTGCGGTGTCTGCGCGTAGCGGGTGATGAGCGTGAGCAGGAGGTACATGCCGATCCCGCCGACGAACATGGCGATGTTCGCCCCGGCGACCGCCGGGTGCCGTACCGCCCGGACGTCGACCAGGGGCGTCTTGGTCCGCAGTTCGGAAGCGGTCCAGGCGAACAGCAGGAGCACGGCGGCGACGGCGAGGGTCGCCGCCACGGCGAGGTGCCGGGTCCACAGGCTCCTCTGGCCGGCCAGGAACAGGACGAGGAGCAGTCCGCCCGCCAGGGCGAGCGCACCGGCCACGTTCACGTGAGCGGAGCGGCCTTCGGGAGCCGCGGGCATGGACCGCCACGCGGTGACGAAAGCGATGGCGGTGACGAGCAGGCCGAGGCCGTAGGCGGCCCGCAGTCCGCCGAACTCGGCGAGCAGCGCGGCCAGCGGGTAGCCGACGCCGGCTCCGATGATGGACACCACCGAGATCAGGGCGATCGCGGGCGCGCTGCGCTCCTCGGGAAGATGGTCGCGGGCGACGCCCATCATCAGCGCGGTGAGACCGAGTCCGACGCCTTGGGCCGCTCTGCCGGCGAGCAGCCAGGCGAACGGCAGCGGCAGCACGGTGAGCGCGCTGCCGGCGACGACGATCGCCAGCGTGACCAGAATCGTGGCCCGCCGGTGCGGACCGGCGCCGAGCCGGCCGAGGACGGGTGTGGCGACGGCGCCGCTGAGCAGGGCGATGGTCAGCGTCCACTGCGCATTGTCGAGGGAGACGTGGAACGTGGTCGCCACGCTGGTGATGAGCGGCGTCCCGAGGCTGGCGACCGCCGCCACGACCAGGGCGATGAACAGCAGGGCGGGGACGAGCAGACGCGCCTCGGAAGGTGTCGGGGCAGTGGTCACGGGCTGGTCGTGTGCCTGGCCCGCGGTCACCGGTCCGACTCCTCTCGGGCGTGGCCTTCGAGTTCCGACAGGTGCAGCAGCGCCGGAAGGGCAGCCGCCAGGGCCTCGACCTCGTCACCGGTGAGTTCGTCGATCAACCGCGCGTACGCGTCGACGCCCGCCTGGCGTCGCGTCCGGACGTAGGACGCGCCGGCCTCGGTCAGGCACACCAGCGTGACCCGCTTGTCGGACGGATCGCCGTTGCGCTCGACCAGCCCGGACTCCTCCATCACCCGGACCAGGACGGTCATCGCGGGCTGGGTGACGCCCTCGGCCACCGCCAGGTCGGTGATCCGTCGCGGGCCGGTCTTGTCCAGGGTGGCCAAGGTGGCGGCGGACGTCAGGCTCATATCGCGGGGAAGGCGTCTCACCGCCCTGGTGGCCAGGGCGTAGAGGGCTGATCCGATGGCATCGGAAGCGCCGTGCGCGGCGTCTCGGCGGCTCATGCCTGAAGCATAGCGGATTTATATGAATCCTTTATGCATCTCCGCTTTCGGAGGCGTTGCCTGGCTCACAACGCGCGCGTCGACATCGCCTCACGAGGATGAACGCGACCGGGCCGACACCCCCGCCATTCCGTGATCCACACCGCCATCCCAACATCCGAGAATCCCTAGTTATCCGATCGGAAATAGCGGATAGTCGTTCTCATGACCTTGGCCGGCGAGTTCACCCAGCGACGAACGGTCGTCTCGACGCGCCCTCGCGGCGTCGTCTGTCGCTGTCGATAGAACCGCTCCGGCCGCCGACCTGGGCCAGCCGCGAGGTCGCGTCCGCCCGTAGTCCGGTACCCACCGACCTACCGCCGCCGGCCGTCGCCGGTTCGGCACCCGCCCGGTCGCGCCGATCCGCCGCGAAGCCCGGCACCGCCGCCCGGCCCTCGCCGAAAGCCTCCCCGCACCGCGCATCCACGCGGCCGTCGGCGATCCCGCACACCCTCAGCCCCGCCTTCCACCCACCCGAGAGGGCACCTCCATGCCATCCGCACCCCTCGTCACCCTCGTCGGCAATCCCCGACCGGCGTCGCGTACCCGCATCGCCGCCGAGCAGGTCGCCGTCGACCTCGCCGCGCACTTCCCCGGCGCCGCGACCGAATCCGTCACCATCGACCTCGCCACCCTCGGTCCCGCGGCCGTCGGCGCGGCCGACCCGCCGCCCACTTCCGCCGCCGCGCAAGCGATCCGCGCCGCCACGCAGGCGCGCGTCCTGGTCGTCGCGACCCCCGTCTACAAGGCCAGCTTCACCGGCCTCCTCAAACTCTTCCTCGACCAGCTCCACCCCGGCGCGCTCGACGGCGTGATCGCCGTACCGGTCACCATCGCCGCCGCGCCGACCCACACCCTCCTCGCCGACCTGCATCTGCGCCCCGTCCTCGCCGAACTCGGCGCGAGCCTCCCGGTCCCCTCGCTCACGCTCACCGAGAAGGAGCTGCCGAACCTCGTCGCGCTCTCCGAGGCGTGGGCGGCCAGGTTCGCCCCGGCGGTCCGCGCGCTCGTCACCGAAGCGGAGGTGCGGGCGTGACCACCGTGACCCGCCCCGAACTCGACGCGGCCGCCTTCCGCACGGTGTTCCGCGGCCACGCCGCCGCCGTCGCGATCATCACCGCCGACTCCGGCCGAGGCCCCGCCGGATTCACCGCCACCTCGCTGACAACGGTGTCGCTGTCCCCGCCGCTGGTCACCTTCGCACTGTCCACAGTGGCTTCGACCTGGCCGACCGTCGCCGAGGCGCGCAGCCTCGTCGTCCACCTCCTCGACCGGGGACAGCACGAACTCGCCTCCCGCTTCGCCACCAGCGGCGTCGACCGCTTCGCCGAACCGACCCGCTGGTCACGCCTGGACACCGGCGAACCCGTCCTCGACGAAGCACCCGTGCGGCTGCGCGGCGTCGTCGAGAACCGCGTCCCCGCCGGGGACCACCACATCGTCGTCGTCCGCCTCACCGGCGCCGACGTCATCCGCCCCCACTCACCGCTGCTGTACCACGGCGGCGCGTACGCCTCGCTCACCTGACCACGAAAGGCCGTCATGTCAACGCCATCCCCCCGCCGGTTTCCGCTCGGCGTCCCCTTCGCCGTCCTCGTGCTCACCGCACTGGTGGCGCTGACCGGCTGCTCCGCCGCCGAATCCGCCGGGCCCGCGCTCGCCGCCGACGCGCCGCTGCCGGCCTCGGTCCCCGAGGGCACCAAGCTCATCGTCGGCGATCCGTCCACGAAGGTCGCGCTCCAGCTGTCGGGTGAACTCGACAAGTTCTCCTTCGACATCGAGTGGGCCAACATCAGCGGCGGCCCGCAGACGACCGAGGCGTTTCGGGCCGACGCCCTCGACGTCGGCGCGGTCGCCGAGATCCCGGCCATCCACGCGACCTGGACCGGGCTGCCGGTGAAGATCGTGGCCTCCAAGTTCCGCGTCGACCCCATCGGACACCCGATCTACCAGCTCGGCGTCGCGCCGGGCGTCTCGGTCGCCTCGATCGCCGACCTGCGCGGCAAGAAGATCGCCTACAGCCCAGGGCAGGCGCAGGGTGCGCTGATCCTGCGCGTCCTCAAGCAGGCCGGACTGACCAAGGAGGACGTCGAGCTGATCGAGCTGCCCAGCACCGGCGACGTCTATCCCAGCGCGCTCGCCGGCCGGCAGGTCGACGTGGCACCGCTCGGCGGCGTGAACATCTCGCGGTACCTGACCAAGTACGGCCCCGACGGCGCCACGACGATCCCGCACGGCCTGCGCGACGACCCCAGCCACCTGTACGTGCGCACCGAAACCCTTGAGGACGCCGGGAAGGCGGCCGCGATCGCCGAGTACGTGGCGGCCTGGGGCAGGGCGACGAAGTGGGTCTACGAGCACCCGCAGGAGTGGATCGACGGCTACTACGTCGCCGACCAAGGTCTGTCCAAAGAGGACGGGCAGTATCTCGTCGACGCCGCCGGCGAGCCCGACGTGCCCGCCGACTGGACCGACGTGATCGCGCGCCACCAGGAGACCATCGACCTGCTCGCCGCCGAGACCGGCAACGACGCGATCAAGGCCGACGATCTCTACGACCGGCGCTACGAGAAGCTCGGCGCCGAGGCGTACGGAAGCGGTGGGCAGGGATGACCGCGAACGTGACGAGGACCGTCGACGGGGTGGCGGGCGCCGATCCCGTGCACCAGGAGGTCGTGCTCGCGGCCGCGGGAGCGGCCGGTGCCACCGGCGTCGTGGGGGCGGGGGTGGGCACGGGTGCGGTCAGCGGTTCGCCGAACGCGCCGGTCACCCCGGCGAGCGCCCCCACCCCGCGAGAGGCACGGGCCCTCCACGCTGCGCCAACGACGTTGGGGCCGCCCGTTCCTCCCTCCACGGCCGACCGTAGCGCGCCGCCAGGCGAGGCCGGCGAACGTGAACGGCGTTCCCTGTGGATAACCCCCCGGTTGTGGACAACCCGTCCGAAGACCGCCGCCAAACCCCGAACCCACCTGCGCCGCCGCCCCCGCCTCGGCCCCGGCCGCCGCATCCCCGGCGGCGCCCTCCTCGGCCCGGCGCTCCTGCTCGCGGCCTGGTTCGCCGGCTCGGCGACCGGCCTCCTCGACCCGCGCGTCCTGTCGGCACCGTGGACCGTCGTCACCACCACCGGCGAGCTCATCGCCAACGGCCGCCTCCAGGACAACCTCGCCACCTCCGCCGAACGCTTCGCCTACGGCCTCGTCCTCGGCGTCGCCATCGGCACCGTCCTGGCCCTCGCCTCGGGCCTGAGCCGCTGGGGCGAGGCCGTCCTCGACGGCCCCATCCAGATCAAGCGCGCCGTCCCCTCCCTCGCCCTGTTGCCCCTGCTGATCCTGTGGCTCGGCATCGGCGAGGGCATGAAGATCACCACGATCGTCCTCGGCGTCCTCATCCCCGTCTACATCCACACCCACAACGGCCTGCGCGGCATCGACGGCCGCTACGCCGAACTCGCCGAGACCGTCGAACTGAGCCACGCGTCCTTCATCCGCCGCGTGATCCTGCCCGGCGCGCTCCCCGGATTCCTGCTCGGACTGCGCTTCGCGGTCACCTCGGCATGGCTGTCACTCGTCGTCGTCGAGCAGATCAACGCCACCAGCGGCATCGGCTACATGATGGAGCTGGCCCGCACGTACGGACAGACCGACGTCATCGTCGTCGGCCTCGTCCTCTACGGCGTGCTCGGCCTGCTCTCCGACGGCGCCGTCCGCCTCATCCAAAGGAGAGCGCTGTCATGGCGACGCACCCTGGCCGACTAGCCGTCGACGCCCCCGCCGTCCGCATCCGCGACCTCGACCGCGCCTTCGGGGAGCACACGGTCCTCGACGGCCTCAACCTCACCCTCCACAAGGGGGAGTTCGTGGCCCTGCTCGGCCGCAGCGGTTCGGGCAAGTCGACGCTCCTGCGCGCTCTGGCGGGCCTCGACTACGAGGTCACCGGCGCCGGCGAG
The DNA here is from genome assembly GCF_040655735.1 of Phytomonospora sp. NPDC050363. Taxonomy (NCBI): domain Bacteria; kingdom Bacillati; phylum Actinomycetota; class Actinomycetes; order Micromonosporales; family Micromonosporaceae; genus Phytomonospora; species Phytomonospora sp. NPDC050363. The sequence continues at coordinate 433,454 of NZ_JBFAKK010000002.1, read as the reverse complement.
ATCGAAGTGCCCGGAAAGGTCTCGGTCGTCTTCCAGGACTCCCGGCTCCTTCCGTGGCAGCGGGTCCTGCCCAACGTGCTGCTCGGGCTGCGCACTCCCGACGCGAAACGCCGCGGCCTCGACGCCCTCGCCGAGGTCGGCCTGGCCGGCCGGGAACGCGCGTGGCCCAACCAGCTGTCGGGCGGCGAGCAGCAGCGCGTGGCGCTGGCCCGCTCCCTCGTCCGGGAGCCCGAACTGCTCCTGGCCGACGAGCCCTTCGGCGCCCTGGACGCGCTGACCCGCCTGCGCATGCACGAACTCCTGCGGGCGCTGCACCGGCGCCACCGCCCCGCCGTCCTCCTGGTCACCCATGACGTCGACGAGGCCATCGCGCTCGCCGACCGCGTCTTGATCCTCCACAAGGGACACATCGCCGCCGAACAGGCCGTCGACCTCGACGGACCGCGCGGGCCCGCCGACCCCGGCTTCGCCCGCATCCGCACACGACTGCTCGCCGCGCTCGGCGTGGGCGCCGACGACAAGGACCGGACATGACCCGCAAACCCCTGCACCTCAACGCCTTCCTGATGAGCACCGGTCACCACGAGGCGTCCTGGCGGCTCCCGGAGAGCAACCCCCACGCGACCACCGACGTACGGCACTACCAGGAACTGGCCCGCATCGCCGAGCGCGGGAAGCTCGACTCGGTGTTCTTCGCCGACTCGCCGCAGCTGTGGGGCGACATCGGCAGACGCCCGTCGGGTTCCCTCGAACCGACCGTCGTGCTCACCGCGATCGCGGCCGTCACCACCCACATTGGACTGATCGCCACCGCGTCGACGACCTACAACGAGCCCTACAACCTCGCGCGCCGATTCGCCTCGGTCGACCACGTCTCCGGCGGCCGGGCCGGCTGGAACATCGTGACCACGGCGGGGATCGAGGCCGCCCGCAACTTCAACCTCGACCGGCTCCCCGCCCACCGGTCGCGCTACGAACGGGCCGCGGAGTTCGTCGAGGTCTCGCAGAAGCTCTGGGACAGCTGGGACGACGACGCCGCCCTCGGCGACAAGGCCGGCGGCGTGTGGGGCGACAACGACCGCGTGCGGCCCATCGACCACACCGGCCCGCACTTCCGCGTCGCCGGCCCCCTCAACGTTCCCCGTTCACCGCAAGGGCATCCGGTGCTCGTGCAGGCCGGATCGTCCGAGGACGGCAGGGACTTCGCCGCCCGTTACGCCGAGGCGGTCTTCACCGCCCAGCAGACCCTCGCCGACGCGCAGTCCTTCTACGCCGACGTGAAACTGCGCGCCGCGCGCCTCGGCCGCGACCCGGAGTCGGTGAAGATCCTGCCCGGGATCGTGCCCGTCATCGGCGACACCGAGGCCGAGGCCGCCGAACTCGACGCCGAACTCGACCGCCTCATCGTCCCCGAGTACGCCCGCGACCAGCTCGCCAAGACCCTCCGCGTCGACCCCGCCGACCTGCCCCTCGACGCCGAACTGCCGGCCGGTCTGCCCTCGGAGGACGAGATCGAGGGCGCCAAGAGCCGCTACACGCTCATCGTCGAACTCGCCCGGCGCGAGCGCCTGACCGTGCGGCAGCTGATCGGGCGCCTGGGCGGCGGACGCGGGCACCGCACCTTCACCGGCACTCCCGTTCAGGTCGCCGACGCGATCGAGGAGTGGTACGACGCCGGCGCCGCCGACGGGTTCAACATCATGCCCGCCGTGCTGCCGTCGGGGCTCACCGCGTTCGTCGACAAGGTCGTGCCGATCCTGCGCGAGCGCGGGCTCTTCCGGCACGACTACGAGGGCACGACCCTGCGCGACCACTACGGACTGGCGCGCCCCGTGAACAGGTACGCCGACCCGGTCGCGGCATGAGCCGCGGCCCCGATCTCGACCAAGGAGTCCTCGTGCACAAGACGACCCGAAGGCGGCTCGTGGTGGCCGCCGCCCTGACCCCCGTGGCCATCGCGACCTTCCCGCAGACCGCGTCCGCCGACTCCACTGTGGACCCGGCGACCGAGTGGTACGACCTGACCGCCGCCGTCATCACCGCCTCGGGCGCCTCCGCCCAGGTGGCCAACAGCCGGACCTGGGCGATCGGCTGGCTGGCGGCGGCCCGAGCGCTGCGCCGGTCGGGCGACGCCGACTTCCAGCACGCCGCCCTGGCCTCCGCCGTCCACGAAGTGCTCCGCGACCAGATCCCGTCCCGCGCGGGGGATCTCGACGCCGCCCTGGCGGCGTCCCTCGCCCGGATTCCCGACGGCCGCGCCAAGCAACGCGGTGTGACGACAGGAAGCGCCGAGGCGCGGGCGCTGCTCACCGACCGCGTGGGCGACGGCCTCGACCCGGCCTCGGTCAACGCACCGTTCACCCCCGACCCGCCCGCGCCCGGGGTCTGGCAGCCGACGCCGCCGGCCTTCGGCGGCGGTCAGCAGTCGGGAACCCGTTACGCCAGGCCGTTCCTGCTCTCTCGTGCCGACCGCTTCCGCCCGCCCCCTCCCCCGCCCCTGGGCTCAAGCCGCAACACCCGTGACCTCGCCGAAGTGCGCGCCTTCGGCGCGCGGGAGAGTTCGGTGCGCACGCCGGCGCAGACCGCCACCGCGCAGTTCTGGCTCGGGTCCTCCCTGGTGCTCTACAACGGGATCCTGCGGGCCGCGCTGGTCCAGTCGCGGCGGTCACTGGCCTGGCGCACGGGCCTGGTGGGGCTGTTCCACGTGGCACTGGTCGACACGCAGATCGCCACCTCCGACGCCAAGTACCACTACCGCACCTGGCGGCCGGTCACCGCGATCAGGGCACTGCATGATCCACAGTGGACGCCGCTGCACGACACGCCATCGCACCCCGACTACGTGTCGGGGCACAACATCTACTCCGGCGCCGCCGAGGCCGTGCTCACCGACCTGACCGGCCCGAGCGCGCGGCCCTACACGATCGGCAGCCCCTCGGCGCCGGGTCTGACCCGGACCTACACCGACTGGGCGACGCCGTCGCGGGAGAACGTCGACGCGCGCGTCTGGTCGGGAATCCACACCCGGATCGCCGACGAGGCCGGCATCGCGCTGGGGAAGAAGGTCGCACGGCACACCCTCGACCACGCCCACCGCCTGCTCACCTGAGCCGATAGGCGCCGGCCCAGCCCACCGGCGCCTATCTCCATCTATCCGGATAGTTGCTGTATGTATCTCAGACAGATACAGTGGCCATATGAGCAACGCACCCCGGTACGAAGACCTGTTCGTCTATCTCGACGCGCTCGGCAAGACCGGGCGGCTGAAGCGGACGTCGATCGACCTGGCCCGCTCGACGCTCAAGCGCGTCCTGGAGGCCACCGACGTCACCATCGACACCGTTCTCGACGACCTGGACATCGACCAGATCAGGAGCCAGCTGGAGTCGCTCGACCTGAAGTCGAGCACCGCCGAGGCCTACGCCGGAAGACTGCGGCGGATGGTCAAGGAGTCGCGCGCGTGGGCGGCCGGCGAGCCGCTGAAGAAGCCGGAGGAGGAGAAGTCGATGATCGACTACCCCCTCCAGCTGCGCCCGGGGATGCGGCTGAGCTTCAGCCTGCCCGCCGACCTGACGCCCGCCGAGGCCTCGCGCATCGGCCGGTTCCTGAGCGAACTGGTCGTCGACGAGCCAGTCGACGAGCCGGCCGAGCCGTCGGCGAGCGACTCGGGTGACGGCACCGCGGAGGAGCAGGCGGCGTGAAGACCGGGTGACGGGCCGCACTGCGCCCACCCCCGGACGTCGTGTCGAGGGTGGGCGGGCGCGTGTCCGGCGCTAGGGCGTGTCGGCAAAGGGGTGGGATGGTGGGTGGTCGTTTCGCCGGGCGGAGAGCTACCGCACGTTCACGCCGAGGGCCTGGTCTCTGCCGGCTTCGACGGCAGCGGGCCGGTCCGGGGAGCCGTTGCGGCCCGCCATCTCGTCAGCACAGCGGAGACGAGCAGCAGCATCCGTAGTTCTCCCAGAAGGTGAGGCGCCCACTCGCGCATACCAGGCGCCGCATCCGTTGCTGGCCGATGGGGCTGGAGTTGCAGTCCCTCGATTCACACCGGTACACGTATTGGCACTCGTCGGCCAGGGCGGTGGCTCGGGGGACGAACACGGCGACCAGACGGTCGCAGATCTCGGTCAGGGCTTTCATGGCCTGCTCCTTCCTCGGTTTCCGCCTTCAGGGCGGGGCACGATGAGGGCAGTGTCCTTGGTACTCGGGCGGAAAAGCTTGAGCAGACCTTGACTCCGTCCACAGTGGCGAGAACCCCGTTGTGCGCGTGATCGGCAGGGCCCCCACGTCAGCGCCGGGGGTCGCACAACCCCCTACCCCACCGCCCCCGCCACTCTCGCCGCCGCCCGCAGGGCGGCGCCGTGCACGCCCGCGTCGGCATCGACGGCCGGATCCGCCAGCACCCGGCACAGCCCTCGCTCGGCTCTCTCGACCTCACCGGCCGCCAGCAGCGCCTCGACCATCCCCAGCTCCGCGTGCAGCCGCGCCGGATGGTCCCCGAGCCGCATCGCGGCCACCCTCGACCTCGCGTACCACCCGACGGCCTCCCCGGCCCGCCCCACGCAGCGCAGGTGCGCCGCGCGCGTCACCGCCGCGACGGCCCGCGGCACGAGTCCGTCGGCGGCCCGCACCGCGTGTTCGGTGGCGGCCCCGCGGTCATCGTGCAGCGCCCGCCGGTCCTGATGCGCGGCGGTCACCGCCGCCAGCCGCCACACCACGTCCCCTGGACCGAGCGCGACCGCCGCGTGAAGCAGCGCCATCGCGGCCTCGTACCAACCGGGCCGCGCGGGCGTCGGCTCGGTCCGCAACCGCGCCCACAGCGGTCCCACGACCGCGCCGGGCGCGTGCTCCGCGTCGGCCGCGATCGCCACGACGGCCCGTGCCGCGCGCTCCACCGCACGGCGCACGTCGGCGGCCGGATCGGCGAGCGCCCGCCGGCCGGCCGCGTAGGCGCGCACGGCGTCGTGCACCCTGTACCGGCGGCTTCCCTCGGCGTAGGCCGTCCGCTCGACGAGGTGGGCGTCGGCGAGTTCGCCGAAGCGCGTCGCCGCCTCCACTTCGGACAGTCCGGCGAGTTGCGCGCCGAGCCAGCAGGGCGCGGGGTCGAGCGCGACGACGGTCAGCAGGCGCAGGAGCCGGGCGGAGGGCGCGGTCAGGGAGCGATAGGCGAGCACGATGCCCGATCCGACGGTCTCCAGGCGGCTCGCGAGTTCCGTCATGGTCCACTGTGGGCGTGCGGTGAGCCGGGCGGCCGCCATCCGAATCGATAGCGGCAGACCGCCGCAGGCGTCGACGACGCGCGCGAGCGCCTTCTCGTCGACGGCCGCCTGGCCCGACAGGGATCGCAGCAGCGTTGATCCCGATCGTCGGCTCAGCGGGCACAGGGCCCGGTTGGTGCCCGTGGCGAGAGCCCGGCGGCCGGTGACGACCGTGACGCTGCCGCGCGCGGGCAGCAGCGGCCGGAGCTGCTCGTCGCCGGAGGCGTTGTCCAGCAACAGGTACAGGGCGCGGCCGGTGGTCGTGGCACGCCATCGGGCGGCGAGTTCGGCCGGATCGTCGGACAGGCCGGTGACGCCGAGGTCGGTGAGCAGGGAGCGCAGCGCCGCGGTCGTCGACAGGGGCTCGGTGGTGCCGCGCAGGTCGAGGTAGACGCGCCCGTCGGGGCAGTCGGCGGCCATCGCCTCGGCCAGGCGCACGCCGAGGGCGGTCTTGCCGACGCCGCCGGGCCCGGTGATCACCAGCGGCCCGGAGCGCGCGACGGCCGCGTATTCGCGCAGCTCGGTCTCGCGCCCGACGAACTGGCGCGGCGCGGCGGGTAAGCGGTCGGGAGCCACCGACAGCGCCTCGGGGACTCCGCGCGCGGCGGCGACGAACTCGCCGCGCTCGCGTCCGCCGAGTTCCAGCGCGTCGGCGAGCAACGCGATGGAGCTCGGCCGGGGTCTGGCGACCCGGTCGCGTTCGAGATCCCTGATCGTGCGCACACCCAGCCGCGCCCGCTCGGCGAGACGCTCCTGGGTGAGACCCAGGCGAACGCGGTGGCCGTTCAGTCGCGCGCCGAATGTCATGGCATCGCCCCCTCGACTCCACGTTCACGTTACGTCGCCTAAACAGCGGGCGATATCACGTTTCCGGCACTACTGTGGTCCACATCCGTGATGACCTGCGGTGTTCCGGTCCGCCGAGGTCGGGATACATCCGTACGGATCGAATCGCGTGACCAACGTCTGGAAGAAATTGGTGATCTTCTTCCTTTCGCGGCGGCGCGGCACGGATGTATGCCGGTACGGTGGGGCGTAATGTGACCTGAAGCGACATCCGATGCGAGGAGGAGCGCGATGCGGCCGGTACGTTTTGTCGCCCTCTCCGAGGACGGTCAGGCCCTCGTGCTCGCCGACGAGGTGGGCCGCCTTCTCACTCTGCCGCTCGATGAGCGCATCGCCACGGCCGTCCGCCACGAGAAGGGCACCGCCCTCGAAGGCGACGAGCCTCCCGCGGTCATCACCTCGACTCCCGTGACCCTTTCGCCGCGCGACATCCAGTCCCGGATCCGCGCCGGCGAGTCCGCCGACGACGTGGCCCGCCACGCCGGCGTGCCGGTGACGCGGGTGCTTCGCTACGCCGGTCCGGTCCTGCAGGAACGCGCCATGCTCGCGCAGCACGCTCGCCGGGCCCGGCTGCGCACCTCCGACCGGGGCGCGCGCCTGGCCGACATCGTCGACGGCAAGCTCGGGCAGCACGGCGTCGACTCCGACAAGGTCTCGTGGGACGCCTACCGCCGTGAGGACGGCACGTGGCGGATCATCGCGACGTGGCCGAGCGGCAAGGCGACCGCGCAGGCCGTGTGGGAGCTCGACAAGGCCCGCCAGACGGTCGGACCCGATGACGAGATGGCGCAGTTCCTGTCGACGGAGGGCCCGGCCGGGCTGTCCCCGACGGGCCTGGGTCTCGGCGGTGGTCCGGCGACGCAGACGATGACCGCGCCGACCTCGCGTCCGTCGCGCGATCCCTTGCACGGGGCGGGAAGCCGCCCGTCGGTGCGGGAGACCGCGCCGCGCGATCCGCTGCGCCGCGACGCGCTTCGGGCCGTCCTGGAGCGTCCGATGGGCGCGCCGAGCCGTCCCGAGCCCGCCTCGGGCGGACTGGGCCTGCCCGGTTCGGAGCCGGTGGAGATCCGCGACACGCCGAGCGTGCCGTCGCTGGCCGTCCTGCGGCCGCGCCGGACCGAGACCGACACCGAGTCGGAGCCCACGCCCGGCGGGAAGCCGCGCAACCGGCTGCCGGCCTGGGACGACGTGCTCTTCGGCGACACCTCGCCGCGGTCGAGCACCCGCTTATAAACGACCCGAAAGGCGCACCCCGTCTCGAACGAGGTGCGCCTTTCGCATGGACGAAAAGGACTGTCGCCGCCCCCGGCATGGGTTTAGCGTGCGGGCATGTACGCCGACGACATGGCCACCGTTTACGACCTGCTCTACTCCGGCAAGGACTACGCCGGGGAGAGCGCGGCCGTCACCGAACTGATCCGCGAGCGTGTCCCGGACGCGGCCGCGCTGCTCGACGTGGCGTGCGGGTCCGGCGGGCACCTGCGGTACCTCTCGGAGCCCTTCGCCGCCGAGGGGCTCGAACTCTCGCCGCAGATGGCCGCCATCGCCCGTGGGCGCGGCTGTGCCGTGACGGTCGGCGACATGCGCGGCTTCGACCTGGGGCGGCGGTTCGACGCCGTCGTGTGCCTGTTCGGGGCGATCGGTTACGCCGGCGGTGATGCGGGGCTCGACGCCGCCGTGGCGAGCATGGCGGCGCACCTGAGGCCGGGCGGGGTGGTGATGGTGGAGAACTTCCGCGCGCCCGGTGAGTTCTTCGACGGGTACCGGGTCGCGGGCGCGTGGGAGGAGGACGGCCGGGTGCTGACGCGGCTGTCGGTGTCGCGGAAGCGCGGGAGCCTCGGCGTGGTGGACATGCACATGGTCTACGCCGACGACGCCGGTGTGCGGTCCTTCGTCGACCGGCACGAGATGTCGCTGTACTCGGCGGCCGACTTCGAGCGGGCCTTCGCGGCGGCGGGGCTGTCGGTGACGCGGGTGGACGACGTGCTGATGGGGTGGGGGTTGTACGTGGGGGCGCGGCGGTAGCCGTCGAAGTAGAGGGCTGGGCGATCGAGTCCACGACGAGGGGGGAGCGGCGGCGTACGGGAAGGCGGCGCCGTTGAGTACCCATGGCGCGCCGAGCGCCTCGGCCCCGAACACGACGCCCCCCACGCCGCCCTCACCCCCCGTAAAGTGACCCAAACCCCGCCCCAACGCCCGCCACGTCCCAGGGCCGCCAAAAACCACATCCACGGAGGTCCCCGTGCACCCCGACACCCCTCCCTACACCGGCTTGCTCGCCGACGCCTACGACCTGATCTTCGACCAGAGCGACTACCCCGCCGAGACCGCCCACCTCGCCGAACTCGTCCGCACCGCCAACCCCGCCGCCACCTCGCTCCTCGACGTCGCCTGCGGTCCCGGCCGACATCTCCTCGGCCTCTCCGAGGTCTTCCCCGACACCGCCGGCGTCGACCTGTCCGAGCGGATGGTCGCCCTCGCCCGCGACCGCCTCCCCGAGCGGGTTCCCGTCAGCGTCGGCGACATGCGCGAACTCGACCTGGGCCGCCGCTTCGACGCCGTGATCTGCCTCTTCGGCTCCGTGGGCTACATGCGCGAGCCCACCGCCCTCAACACCGCGGTGGCCCGCATGGCCGCCCACCTCAACCCCGGCGGCGTCCTCATCGTCGAGCCCTGGCACACCCCGGCGGTCTTCGAGGAGACGCGCATTCCCGTCACCGCCCGAGCGGCGGACAGCGCGATGACGACCCTCATCGTCCAGCGCCGGGAGGGCCGCCACGGGATCATGGACATGCACCACGTCTACGCCCGCGGCTTCGAGGTCCACACCTTCCGCGAGGTCCACGAGCTGGGACTGTTCACCGACGCGGAGTACCGGGCGTCCTTCGAGGCGGCGGGCCTCGATGTCCGCCACGACGGCGACGCGCCGACCTCGTCGGGCTTGTACGTCGGCGCCGGTCGGTGAAAGGCTTCGAATCATGGACTACACCAATCTCGGCCGAACCGGCCTCAAAGTGTCCCGCCTGTGCCTGGGCACCATGAACTTCGGTCCCAAGACGACCGAGGACGACAGCCACGCGATCATGGACCGGGCCCTCGACGTGGGACTGAACTTCTTCGACACCGCCGACGTATACGGCTGGAAGACCGGCGAGGGCGTCACCGAGAAGATCCTCGGCACCTGGTTCGCCAAGGGCGGCACCCGCCGCGACGACGTCGTCTTGGCCACGAAGGTCTTCGGCGGCATGGGCGAGGGACCCAACGACCGCGGCCTGTCCGCGCGGCACGTCATCCGCGCCTGCGAGGACTCGCTCAAGCGCATGCAGACCGACTACATCGACCTGTACCAGATGCACCACGTGGACCGCTCCACGCCTTGGGAAGAGCTCTGGCAGGCGATGGATCTGCTCGTGGCGCAGGGGAAGGTCCGCTACGTCGGCTCCTCCAACTTCGCCGGCTGGCACCTCGTGCAGGCGCAGGAGGCCGCCAACCGCCGCCACAGCCTGGGCCTGGTCTCCGAGCAGTGCATCTACAACCTGATGACCCGCCACGTCGAGCTGGAGGTCCTCCCGGCCGCGCAGGAGTACGGCATCGGGATCATCCCCTGGTCCCCGCTGCACGGCGGCGCGCTGTCGGGCGTCCTGCGCAAGATGCGCGAGGGCACCGCCGACCGCAGCGGCACCGGCCGCTCGGCCGAGACCGTCGAGGCGAACCGCGACCAGCTGGAAGCCTGGGAGAAGTTCTGCGACCAGCTCGGCAAGGCGCCCTCCCACGTGGCGCTCGCCTGGCTCCTGGCGCAGCCTGCCGTCACCGCGCCGATCGTCGGACCCCGCACGGCCGGGCAGCTCGACGACACGCTCAAGGCCCTCGACGTCGTCCTCGACGAGGCGGAGCTGACCGCGCTCGACGAGATGTTCCCGCCGGTCGGAAACGGCGGCCCCGGCCCCGAAGCCTGGGCCTGGTAAGCGATCCCCCTCGTACTCGGTCGGTCCCGGACCCACCCCCGGGACCGACCGTTGTCCACGCCTCGATACGAGGCGAAAACTCAGCCGACCTCGAAGAACGCCTCGTCGACGTCGAGGGTCCGGCGCACGCCGCAGCGGTGCCGGATCATCAGTTCACCGAGTTCGCGCTGGTCGATCAGCCGCAGGGTCACCCGCTCGGCGACCTCGGCGGCGTACTCGCGGGCCTCCTGCGTGAAGCGGCCCGTGGTCACCACACAGCCGCGGCTGGTCGGCTGCGCGGACATCTCCCGCGCGAAGACCTCGATCTCGCGAAGGCCGACGGTACGGGCGATCCCCACTTTGCGGCAGACCACGAACAGCGGATCGGTGTCGTAAGGGTCGTGCCAGATCACCCCCTGCACCATCGTGTGGCCGAGCGCGTCGAGCGTCATCCGGTGCCCGTCCGGCGACTGGTAGCCGTCGGCGGCGAGCAGTCCCAGCACGGTGCGGATGAAGAAATCGTGACCGGATTCCCGCATGCGCGCGACCAGCCGGGCGCCCAGTTCGGCCGGATCGGTGGCCGCGAGCCGCTTCTCACCGGTCCGGCTGAAGCGCCCGGGTTCGGCCGCCGGGCGCGTCCGGTCGCGCCGGGGGCCCCTCAACCGGGCCAGCCCGGCGTGCAGGGAACCGGCCGGGCGCGAGCGCGCCTGATCGGGGGGATCGTCGGGGTCAGGAATCCGAAACGGCTCGCCATCGCTGATGACACGCCGCCGCCAGGGGAGCCTCGGCTCCCCCGCCAAGCTCGACATGTGATGTCCGACCTTTCGTGGTGGGTGGCATTTCTCCTGTTGGTCCGCGAGGGATCGGCTGACCGCCAGCGATCCCTTGTGGACGGTCAAATTAGCACGGTACGGACACGGTTACCCATCAGTGGTGTCAGCTATGTCAAATCTTCGATATCTTGCAACGGTCGAACACCTGACCTGGGCCTTACCGTTGGGAGCCAAGGAATGCCGGACGCGACGATGATCACCGCCGCCGACATCGCCAGACTGGCCAACGTCACGCGTGCGACGGTCAGCCACTGGCGCAAGAGGCACGCCGACTTCCCCGAGCCGGCCGGCGGCACCGCCGCCAGTCCCGCCTATGAGCGCGAGCAGGTCCTGTCCTGGCTGCGCGGGCACCGGCGGCTGCCCGAGCAGAGCCGGGCGGACACGCTGTGGGCCGAGCTGCGCCACACCGTCGACGCCTCGACGGTGCCGACGCTCGCCGCGATCCTGCTGCACCTGGAGAACGGCGGCCCGCGGGCATCCGATGTGGACCTCACGTGGACGGCCCTGGCGGCCGAGGTGGCCCCTGTCGCGGCGGCCCGGGGCGCCCGCCGCCTTTTCGACGAACTCCACGACCGCATGCTCGCCACCGTCGCCCCGCGCGCGCCGCACACTCCGCCGGAGCTGGCGGCGCTGATGGCCGCGATCGCCGGGCCCCGCCCGACGGTCCTCGACCCGGCCTGCGGTTCGGGGAACCTGCTGCTGGCCGCGCTGGCCGCCGGAGCGGGCCGCGTCCACGGCCACGAACGGGATCCCGGGCTGGCCGCGCTCAGCGGCGTCCGGCTCGCCTTCGACGGCGGGCGCGGCGAGATCACCGTCGACCGGCCTTTCGGCGAGCCCCGGACCGAGGCGCGCGGGCGGGCCTCGGCCGTCGTGTGCCACCCGCCCTTCAAGGAGCGCGCGACCGCCACGGGCCCCGACCCGCGCTGGACCTACGGGCGGCCGCCCCGCAACGAGTCCGAGCTCGCGTGGCTCCAGCACTGCCTGTGGCTGGCCGAACCGGGCGCGCCCGTCGTGCTGCTGCTGCCGCCGGCCGTCGCGTCGCGTCCCAGCGGGCGGGCGATCCGGGCCGAACTGCTGCGCCGGGGCGCGCTGCGGGCCGTGGTCGCACTGCCTCCGGGCGCGGCGCCGCCGGCGCATCTGGGGCTGCACCTGTGGATCCTCACCGCACCGACGGTCGACCTTCCACAAGGAACTCTGTTCGTCGACGGCTCGGCGTGCACCGACGCCCGCGAGGTCGCCTGGCGCCGGCTGTCGGAGCTGGTGCTGCCCGCATGGCGCGAGTTCGCCGACAGCGGCGAGATCCCGCCCACCGGCACCCGCCGGGTCGTACCCGCCGAGACGCTGCTGGACGACGCGGTCGACCTGACGCCGTCCCTGCACGTGGCGCACCAGCCGCTGGGCGCCGAGGTCGTCGCCTCGATGGCCGACGGCCTCACCGACGCGCTCGAACAGCGGCTGCGCGTCTTCCGCAAGGACCTGGGACGGCTGAGCTTCGCCGAGTCCGGCGCGCGCGCCCGGTGGGAGCTCCACACCGTCGCCGACCTCGAACGCGGCGGGGAGCTGGTCATCCTGCGCGCGGAGGTCCCGCAGGTCGGCGACATCGTGCTGCGCGGTGTCGGCGACCGGCGCGAGCCGACGGTCATCACCGAGGCGAACGCCGAGGCGGCCGGTTCGCGTTTCGTGCTGCGCCCGGCTCCCGGCCGGCTGGATCCGTCGTTCCTGGCCGGTTTCCTCGGCGGGCCGGCCAACAAGGCGCTCCTCGACCGCGGGCCGGGCCTGACCGGCGAGGTGGTCCGCCGCCTGACGGTTCCCGTGATCGCGTTGCCGGAGCAGCGCGCCCTCGGCCGCGCCTTCGCGATGCTGCGCGACTTCGAGGAGTCGGCCGAGCGGGTCACCGAGCTCGGCCGGACGCTACGGCGGACCGTCGAGGACGGCCTGGCCACCGGCGTGCTCGAACCCGGCTGACATCGCCCGCAGCATTCCTTCCACGGCCACCACGGGGATCCCGTAACGGCGTGCCGTGGTCGCCTTGCCCGACATGGAGTCGGGGTCGGCCGCCACGACCATCGCCGTCCGCCGCGACACGTGCCCGGCGACCGACAGGCCGGCCGCCTCGGCGACCTCGGCCCAGTACTCCTTGGTCTCGGCGAAGGATCCGGTGAGCACGACGACGTCGCCGGGCCGCAGCGCGAAACGCGGCGTGATCGGCTCGGCGGGCGAGGCCGGGACGGTCGGCAGGCCCAGCAGCCGGGCGCGTTCGGCGAGGTCGGCGCGGCCGACGCCCTGCGCGACGAGCCCGCGCAGGTAGGCGCGGTGGAGGCCGAGGACGTGGTCGCGGTCGAAGCCCTCGCCGGTGGCGATCTCGACGAGCTGGTCGGCCTCCGAGGCCGAGACGCAGCCGTCGAGGAGGGCGATGTCGACGGCCGTCAGGTACTTCACCGGGTCCCCGGGCGGGCCCTCGCGGGCGCGGGGGATGCGGGTGAGGAACTCACCGGGCACGTCGAAGAGGCTGCGATGGCGTTCGGCGACGAGGCCGTGCGGGAGGCCGGGCCAGCGCATCGAGGCGGCGGTCGTGGCCAGGACCGCCCAAGGCGGCGGATAGCCGGCGCGGCGGATGTAGACGCGCAGGAGGGCGGCGGTGGCGAGGGCGTCGTCGAGCGCCTCATGTGGACGGTCGCCGGTCAGGCCGATCGCGGCGCGGCAGTCGGCGAGGCTGCGGGCGTTGCCGGGGAGGTATTCGGCGGCCCAGGACATGGTGCACACGCCGTATTCGGCCAGGTGCGGTATGCCAAGGCCGAGGCGGGCGTACTCGGCGGACAGCAGCCGGCTGTCGAAGGAGATGTTGTGCACGACGGGGATCCGCCCGGCCATGCGCACGGCGATGTCACCGGCGATGTCGGCGAAGCGGGGCGCGCGGCGGGCGTCGGCGGCGCGGACGCCGTGCACGTCCTGGCGGCCGAGGTCGCGTTCGGGATTGACGAGGGTGTGCCAGCGGCCGGTGATCTCGCCGTGCTCGTCGGCGTGCACGATGGCGACCTCGACCACCCGGTCCCGGTTGTACAGGCCGGTGGTCTCCAGGTCGATGACGGCGTACACGTCAGGTCTTCTCGACCGCCGCGTCCAGCGCCGCCTCGTCGCGGGCGACCAGGGCGGTCCCGTCGTCGAAGATGAGGATGGGGCGCTGAATGAGGCTCGGGTGGGCGGCCATGGCCTCGATCCAGCGGGACCGGTCGGCCGGCTGCCTGGTCCAGGTCTCCAGGCCGAGTTCGGCGGCGGCCGGCTCGCCGGTGCGGCAGATGTCCCAGGGCTCGGCGCCCAGGCGGCGCAGGACCTCGGTGATCTCGGCGGCGGTGGGCGGATCCTCCAGGTACGGGCGGATCCGGTACCCGATGCCGCCGGCGTCGAGGCGGGCGCGGGCGCCGGCGCACTTGGAGCAGGATGGGTTATTCCACAGTTCCATGCGGGCATTATCGCGGGAGGCTGTGACTTTCACGGCCGGCGCATGATCGAACACGGAGAAATCGGGGTATGTCCTACAGCAGGACGTACGACCCGTTTCGACGCGACGTTAGGTTGAATTCCGCACTCCCGAAGGCCGAGAACTTGCACCGATGCTGTTGCATGGGTACCCGAGGACACCGTCACCGGAGGCTCCCTTGACCCCCGTACACCGCGAGATCGCCGCCCGACTCCGCCGAGTCGCGCGCCTGGCGAGAGAGGCGGCGCGGCAGCACGCCGACCGCAGTGAACAGCGCGCGATGCTCGCACACGACCGCCTGGTCGGCGCCGCGGAGGACGCCGACCGCGCGGCCCGCGTGGTGGGGTCGGGTGCCCGGCGGTGGCACGGAGTGGCGGCGCGGTACGCGGGCGCGGCCCTGGCCGCGACGGCCGTGGCGTACCTGCCCTACGGCGAGGCCCCGATGTGGGTGCTGTGCGTGGCCGTGGTCTTCGCCGGCCTGGCCGGCGGCAAACTCGCCACGGCGGCGCACCGCAGGCTCCGCCGCAAGCTCGGCAGCAAAGTCCCGCACGTCCCCGAACCCGTCGTCGCCGACGCCCTGACCGAACTGCGCCAGTCCCTTGTCGACGTTCGCGGCGACCTGCCCGCCCAGACCGCGCGGATCCCCCTGCGGCCGGTCGACCGGGGCGAATCGGTCACCGTCGGCGAGCTGCTCGCCAACGCCGAGACCTGCGTCTGCCAGGCCTACCAGGCCCTGTCCGACGAGGACTGGTACACCGGCTCGCACCGCTTCCCCGACGGCGCCTTCCGGCACGAGTCGGACGGCTGCGCGCTGGCGGTCACCTCCGGACGCGTCTCGCGGGCCCTGCGCCCGGTCATGTGGTCGCTCCTGCGGCTCGACAGCACCCGCGAGTACGTCGCCAACGCCGTCGGGCGCCTGGCCACCGCCCGCGACCTCATGCTCCAGTCGGCGATGCGCCTCGACCACCCGCCGACACGCGGCCTCGGCCCCGCCGCCCGCGACACCTTCGCCGTCTGCTGCGGGCTCGTGGCGACCCTCCTCGCCTGGTTCACCGTCGGCTCGCCCATCGCCGTGGTCGTGGCCTTCCTCGTCGCCACCGTCGTGTCCGACGTCGTCGCCGCCCGCTCGGCCCGCCTCGGGCGCCTCGAACCGGCCGTCGCCGAAATGCACTGCGCCGAACTCGCCGGAATACTCACCGAACTCGCCGACGGCCCCGCCGCCGGCGCCGCGACGACCGCCGCCAGGCGCAACGCGCAGGTCGCGGCGGACTTCATGATCGAGGCGGTGGCCGACCTCGCCGCCCGCGCCGTTGGGCTCAAGCCGAATCAAAGTTAAGGTTCAACGGTGAACCAGATCTCACCGTCGTGCACCGAACTGACCGTCGGCCAGGTCGCCGAACGCTCGGGGCTGGCCGTGTCCGCGCTGCACTTCTACGAGCGCAAGGGCCTCATCGAGTCGCGCCGGACCAGCGGGAATCAGCGCCGGTACCGCCGCGACATCTTGCGCCGCGTGGCGTTCATCCGCGCCTCGCAGCGCCTGGGCATCCCGCTGTCGACGATCCGCGAGGGCCTCGCGCTGCTGCCCGACGGGCGCACGCCGACGCAGGGCGACTGGGTCCGCCTCGCGCACGCCTGGCGCACGGTCCTCGACGCGCGCATCGCCGAGATGAACCACATGCGCAACACCCTCGCCGGATGCATCGGCTGCGGCTGCCTGTCGCTGGAGCACTGCATGCTCGCCAACCCCGACGACACCCTCGGCGCCGAAGGCGGCACCGGCCCACTGCGGCTCTTCCCGCAGGACGAGCGGCAGATCGCCGTCGCGGTCCCCACCACAACGGACGTCCCTGACGACCTGGCCGACTACGACTGCACGAGCTGCGACGTCGCCTAGAAGGGACGTAACCGCCGACCAAGAGCCTCCAGCCGCGCGGCCACACCGGGAACCCGCCGGCCCAGCCGTACCCAAACCCCGGGGTCCCGGCACCGGAGGCGGTGCCGCAGCCCGATCCCCTACCTCTCAGGCGGTCTCGTCAGCCGCCGACCAACGAACGCTGAGCGAACGGCCACCGAAACCTTCCCGCTCGCCTGCCCCGGGGACCACCGGCCTGATAACTTTCGCCAGGCACACTCGACCCCTCCCTTCTCCCATCCCTCAGGAGCATTACGTGCCCCTACCCAGGATTCGCGCGGCGAGCGGCACGACCGCCCTCGTACTCGCCGCCGCCATCGCGCCGCTTGCCGCGGCTCCCGCGTGGAGCGCGCCCTCGGCCGACCTAGTCGTCAACGAGGTCTACGGGGGCGGCGGCAACTCCGGCGCCACCCTCAACCAGGACTTCATCGAGCTCGCCAACCGCGGCTCGGCGCCCATCGACCTGACCGGATGGTCGGTGCAGTACCACTCGCGCAGCGGCACGGGCACGTGGCAGGTCACGCCGCTGTCGGGAACGCTGGCGCCGGGCGCCTTCTACCTGATCGCCGAGGCGAAGGGAACCGGTGGCACGCAACCGCTTCCGGCGCCCGACGTCACCGGCACGATCCCGATGGGCGGCAGCGACGGCACCGTCGCGCTGGTCAACGGCTCCACCGCGCTCACCTGCACCGACGCCGACTGCGGCGGTGTCGCGTCCATTAAGGACCTCGTCGGCTACGGCACGGCGCTCATCCGTGAGGGCACACCGGTCGGCGGCGCCTCGGCGACGCAGTCGGTACAGCGCGCCGCCGGCGCCGACAGCGACGTGAACTCCGCCGACTTCACCGCGGCCGTCCCGACCCCGAAGGCCGCCAACGGCACGCCCGACCCGGATCCGACCTGCCCGGCCGAGCCCGGCCCGGCGCGGATCCACGACATCCAGGGCGACACCTGGATCTCCGGCTTCGACGACCAGACCGTCACCGACGTCCCCGGTGTCGTCACGGCCGTGCGCACCGCCGGCGGCCGCGCCTTCTGGATCCAGGAGCCGCAGCCCGACGGCGACGCCGCCACCAGCGAGGCGATCCTCGTCTACGTCGGCTCCACCGGGTCGATGGACGTCGCCGTCGGCGACGCGGTGATGGTCTCCGGCAAGGTCCAGGACTACTACCCGGTCCCCTCCGGCGAGACCTTCCCGAACGTGTCGAGCCTGTCGACCACCGAGATCACCAGCCCGTCGATCGCGGTCTGCTCCAGCGGGAATCCCGTCCCCGCCCCCGAACTGATCACGCCCGACACCATCCCCGGCGTCTACGCCCCGGTCTCGCCGACCGGGAACATCGAGGACCTCGGCACGGTCGACCCGGTCCGGTCCACTCTGGACTTCTGGGAGAGCCGCGAGGGCATGAACGTCCAGGTCGACGACGCCCGTGTGGTCGGCGCCGGCAACGAGTACGGCGAGATCTACATCACCGCCAAGCCCGCCGAGTTCGCCTCGCCGCGCGGCGGAACGGTCAACACCGGCTACGACGCCACCCCGACAGGGCGCATCGTCGTCACCCCCATCACCGGTGACGCCCCGCTCGCCGACGTCGGGTCCGTGTTGACCGGCGCCACGTCCGGGCCGGTGGACTACTCGCTCTTCGGCGGCTACGGGATCGTGGCGACCACCGTCGGCGGCGTCACGCCGAGCGGCATCGAGCGCGAGACGGCCGAGCCGCAGGCCGCCGACCAGCTGTCGGTGGCGACCTACAACGTCGAGAACCTCAGCCCGAAGAACCCGGCGAGCAAGTTCGCGCAGCTGGCCGAGGGCGTCGTGGACAGCCTCGCCTCTCCCGACGTCGTCGTGCTGGAAGAGATCCAGGACAACACGGGCCCGACCAACGACGGTGTCGTCGACGCCGCGCAGACCCTCGACCAGTTCACCGCGGCGATCGTCGCGGCCGGCGGTCCCGCCTACGAGTGGCGCCAGATCAGCCCGGAGAACGGCGAGGACGGCGGGCAGCCCGGCGGCAACATCCGGGTGGCGTTCCTGTTCAACCCCGAGCGGGTGTCCTTCGTGGACCGCGCCGGCGGGGACGCGACGACCCCGACCACGGTCACCGCCGACACCGACGGGACGGCCGCGCTGAGCGCCTCGCCCGGCCGTGTCGACCCGGGCAACACCGCGTGGGAGAGCAGCCGCAAGCCCTTGGCCGGTGAGTTCCTCTTCGGTGGCGAGAAGGTCATCGTCATCGCCAACCACTTCAACTCCAAAGGCGGCGACCAGAACGCCGACGGCCGCTTCCAGCCGGCGACGCGCTCCTCGGAGGTCCAGCGCATCGCGCAGGCCACCTCGGTCAACGCCTTCGTGAAGTCCGTTCTGGACGTCGACGGCGCGGCCAACGTCGTGGTCGCCGGTGACATCAACGACTACCAGTTCAGCCCGGCCCTGGCCGCGCTGACCGACGGCGGCGTGCTCAACGACCTGATCAACACGCTGCCGGAGAACGAGCGCTACACCTACGTCTACAACGGCCTGTCGCAGGTGCTCGACCACATCCTGGTCTCGCCGGCGCTGTCCGATGTGGAGTACGACGTGGTGCACATCAACGCCGAGTTCTCCGAGCAGGCCAGCGATCACGACCCGCAGGTCGCGCGGCTTCGCCCGGCGACGCTTCCCGCGTGCACCAGCACGATCACCGGCGACCACGTCGGCGTGCTGCGCGTGACGACGGGCGTGGTCTGCCTTGACGGCGCCACCCAGATCGGCGCCGTGACGGTCAGTCCGGGCGCGAGCCTGCTGGTGTCGGACTCGACGCTGATCGGGGCCGTGTCGGTCAATGGAGCCGCTTACACGCAGGTCTGCGGCACGACCCTGCTGGGCGCGCTGTCGGTTCGCGGCGGCACCGGCCCGGTGGTGCTCGGTGACGGCGGCGAGTGCGCGGCCAACACGCTGACCGGCGTGATCTCACTGAGCGGCAACACCGGCGGCGTCCTCGTCGGCGGCAACCGGATCACCGGGGCGCTGTCCTGCTCGGGCAACGACCCGGCGCCGGTCAACGGCGGCTTCGCCAACCGCGTCCTGGGCCGTGCCTCCGGGCAGTGCTCGGGGCTGTAGGCCCCAGATCGCAGGCCCCGCCCGGGATTGCGGGCGGGGCCTTTCCCATGTCGCAGGGCCGGGCTAGCCTGCCCGGCATGTCCGATCGACGTGAGATCAACCGCATCGTCCTGCCCGAACAGCCGGGGACCCGGCCCATCGCCCGCGCGGGCCTCGCCGCGACACCGGACGGCCCGCTCGTCTTCGGGCCCTTCGGGGAGGGCGGGGTGTGGACCTGGGACCCGCGCACGGACGGGTTCGCCTCGCGCGATCTCGTCCACACCGGCTACGACCTGCACCTCGTGGACTACACCGGCGCCCACGACCTGCTCTACGAGACGGCCTTCGTGTGGCACGAGGGGCGGCCGCTGCTGTTCGCCGGATCCCACTTCGACGACCCCGAGGAGCACGTCCACGACGACGGGGAAGAGGACTGCGTCGACTGGGAGGACGAGGACGGCCGCACCGAGGCCGGCGCCTCGGTGCGGCTCTACGACGTCGCCACCGGCGAACTGGTCAACGGCCCGGTCATCGGTCACGAGTGGCACGTCTGGGGCATGGCCGCACTGTCCACACCGGACGGACTGCTCGGCCTTTCCGGTGGCGGCGACGGCTGCACCCGGGCGGTCGCGTGGAACCTCGACGAGGGCACCGCGATCGGCGAGCCGCTGACCGGGCACCTCGACGGCGTCTCCGCGACCGCGATCGCGCTCGACGGCGGCCGCGCGGTCGGGCTGACCGGGAGCCACGACTCCACGGTCCGGGCCTGGGACATGCGCGAGGCCACCGAGATCGGCTCGGCGTGGACACTGCCGAGTCAGGTCCGCGCGGTCGCATTGTCGCGTGTGGACGGCCGGGCGACGATCCTCGCGGGCGGTGACTTCCCCGAGATCCACCTGCGGGACCTGGAGTCGGGTGAGGAGCGCGCCCGCCGGATCCCGGGCGAGGGCAGGCGCCTGTCGACGCTGCTGACCGTCTCGCCCGGCGGCCGCGAGCTCGTCCTGGCCTGCGGATACGAGGGGGCGGTGCGGATCTGGGATCCCGCCGACGGTTCCGAGGCGGCCGCGCCGCTCACCGCGGGAGGCCGCCTCTCGCTGCTCGCCGCCGGGGAGGTCGACGGCCGCGTGCTGGCCGTGACGAGCGGCGACGGGGCCGTGCGGCTGTGGGATCCCTTCGCCTGAAGGGATCCCGGTCACCGAGCGGCGTCGGATCGGGCCCGGTCGACGACGACCCGGCGACGGCGGCGCGGGAGCAGCAGCGTCGGGTGGGCGGTCCCCCAGGCCGCTCCCCGGCAGATGAGCTCCTTGTACCTGGCCGCGAACCGGCCCGTCATCGCCTCGGGCTTGGCGGTGTCGTCCTCGTGGACCTTCTGGATGAGGGCGTCGCGTCGGCCGAGGCTCACGCACTGCTGGCTGTACCCGATCGTCGTGGTCGGCACCTCCCCGCCGGTGAGCCGCGCGGTGATGACGTCGGCGGCGTGCCAGCTCAGCGGAATGCCCGAGGCGCACGACATCCGCAGCGTCTTGCCGCCCGCGCCCTCGGCGTGGGCGGCGTCGCCGACGGCGTAGACGTCGGGGTGCGAGACGGAGCGAACGCTGGCGTCGACGATGATCCGGCCGTTCGGCGCGACGGCGAGGGTGGAGGCCGCCGCGATCGGGTGGACGGCGAAGCCGGTCGTCCACACCGTCACCTCGGCGGGGATGTCGCCGCCGTCGCCGGTGGTCACGGCGGACGCGGACACGGAGGTGATGTCGGTGTGCTCGTGGACGGTCACGCCGAGCCGGCCGAGAACCGCGCGCAGGTGCTCGCGGCCCTTCTCGCCGAGCCAGTCGCCCAGCTCGCCGCGCGTGACGAGCGCGACGTCGAGGTCGGGCCTCGACTCGGCGATCTCGGTGACCGACTCGATGCCGGTCAGGCCGCCGCCGGCGACCAGGACGGTCGCGCCCGCCGGCAGCGCGGCGAGGCGATCCCGCAGGCGCAGCGCCGAACCCTTCCCGGCGACATTGTGGGCGTGCTCGGCGACACCGGGCACGCCGTGGTCGGCGACGGCGCTGCCCAGGGCGTAGACGAGCGTGTCGTAGGCGATCTCGGCCGGGCCGCCGGCCTCTTCGACGGCGACGGTCTTGGCGTCGGGGTCGATGGCGGTCACCCACGCGGTGCGCACCTTCACGCCGGTTCCGGCGAGGATCGCGGTCAGCGGGCGGCTCTTGAGGCGCTGCCCGGTCGCGAGCTGGTGCATGCGGACCCGCTCGACGAACTCGGTGTCGGCGTTGACGAGGGTGATCTCGACGTCGTCACGGTGGAGGCTCCTGGCCAGGCGCCCGGCGGCGCTGGTCCCGGTGTATCCGGCGCCGAGGACGACGATGCGGTGCTTCATGGCTCACTCCTGTCGGGATGTGTACGCCTCCTGAACCGGGCGGCGGCGCGTTTCCTGACAGGAAAGGACTGTGATGTGGGTCACCAGCCAAGGTCGAGAGGGCTCCCGTGGTCCTCCGTGGCGGCCCAGGCGCGCGTGAAGCGGACGAGCTTCTCGGGGTTGGCGTGCATGCGGATCGCGGCGATGCCGTCGGCGGTCGGCTCCAGCGAGAACACGCCGATCACGCGCTCCCCCTCGACCATCACCAGCGCCGGCTCGTTGTTGACCACGGCCGCGAACACCAGTCCGCCGGCGGCGAACTCCCGCGACCGCGAGGAGCGCAGCAGCCCGCGCATGAACCGCGCCACCTGGAGCCGGCCGGCGACCGGCGTGCCGAGACTGGGCACGATCCCGCCGCCGTCACCGGCGCCGATCGCGCCGTCGGCGAGCAGTTCGACGAGCGGTTCGGTGCGCCCGCTGACCGCGGCGGCCAGGAACTCCTCGACGATGCGGCGGGCGTCGGCGGCGGTCACCTCGACGCGGGGGCGGTCGTCGGCGAGGTGCTGCTTGGCGCGGCGGTGGAGCTGCTGGCTGTTGGCCTCGCTGATGTCGAGGATCGCGGCGATCTCGTCGTGCCGGTAGCCGAAGGCCACGCGCAGGACGTAGACCGCGCGCTCCTTGGGCGGCAGCAGTTCCATGAGGTCGAGCATGGCCATGGACACCGACTCGCGCTGCTCGGCGGTGTCGGCCGGGCCGAGCATCGTGTCACCGGCCAGCACCGGCTCGGGGAACCACTGGCCGACGTATGTCTCGCGCCGCGCGCGGGCGGAGGTGAGCTGGTTGAGGCACAGGTTGGTCAAGACCTTGGTGAGCCAGGCCTCGGGGACCAGGACGTGTTCGCGGTCGGCGGACTGCCAGCGCAGGAAGGTGTCCTGGACGGCGTCCTCGGCGTCGCTCGCCGAGCCCAGGAGGCGGTAGGCGATGGCCTCCAGGCGTGGCCTGGCGGCCTCGAAGAGCGTGACTTCCCGCTGGCTGACCGGCATGACCGCAAGATTAGCGGCGCCCGGCCGGCGGGCGCCGCTTCTCGTGCGAGGTCGTGTCGCGCGCCTCAGGCGAGACCGGCGGCGGTCAGGGCGCGGTCGATCGCGTCACCGTCGGCGCCGTCGGCCGCCCAGGCGACGTAGCCGTCGGGGCGGACGAGGACGGTCGTCGCGGTCGGCTCGGCGGGGGTCACCACAGCGAAGTGACCGTCCACAGTGGCCTTGGCGCCCTCGCCGAGGACCAGGACGTGGCGGCCCCCGCGCAGCTCCTCGTAGAGACGGCCGTCCACAAGGGACACGTCGGGGGCGCGCTCGCCGACCAGCCGGTGCGCGCCTTTCGGTGCGGCGTAGGCGATCGCGACACCGGAGAGCGTGCCGGTCGCCTTGCGGGCGGCGAGCGGGATGCTCATCGCGGTCTTGACGAGGACGTTGCGCAGGCCGCGGGCGGCGTTGGATCCCAGCAGTGCCAGGCGAAGGATCGCGCCGCTGCTCTTGAGGACGCCGCGGCCCACCGGGTGGCGTTCGGCGTGGTAGGTGTCGAGGAGGCCGTCGGGGGCCCGGCCGTGGACGGCGGCGGCGAGTTTCCAGCCGAGGTTGGCGGCGTCCTGGAGGCCGGTGTTCATGCCCTGCCCGCCGGCCGGGGAGTGGACGTGGGCGGCGTCGCCGGCGAGGAAGACGCGGCCGACGCGGTAGCGCTCGACCTGGCGTTCGTCGCTGTGGAAGCGGGAGGTCCAGCGCGGGTCGTGCATGCCGTGGTCGGTGCCCAGGACGCTGGTCATGAGGGTGCGCAGCTCCTCGAAGTCGACCGGGGCGGAGTCGGGGAGCTGCTTGTGGCGGTCCCAGGCGATGACGCGGTGCCAGCCGTCGCCGAAGGGGGCGGTGAACACGAAGCCGGCCTCACCGCTGTTGGCGGTGAGGACCTCGGCGGGCGGGTCGGACATCTTCACGTCGGCAAGGACGACCGACAAGACCGCCGATTCGCCGGGGAAGTCCATGCCGAGGGCCTGGCGGACGACGCTGCGGTGGCCGTCGGTGCCGACCACGTAGGAGGCGCGGTGGGTGGCCGTGGCGCCCGACTCGTCGACGGTGTCGACCTCGGCGCCGGTGTCGTCCTGGCGCAGGGCGGTGACCTTGAGGCCGCGGACGATGGTCGCGCCGGCGGCGAGGGCCCGGCGCTCCAGGACGTTCTCGGTCTCGTACTGGGGGGTGACCAGGAGGTAGGGGAAGCGGGTCGGGAGCTTGCCGAGGTCGAGTTCGACGCTGCCGAACAGGCGCAGGGACTGGAGCTTCTGGCCGGTGGCGGCCAGTTCGTCGGCGACGCCGCGGGCGTCGAGCTGCTCCATCGTGCGGGCGTGGACGGCGAAGGCGCGGGTGAGGTTCGACTCCGCCGAGCGGCGCTCGACGACGGTGACGGCGACGCCGGCCGCCGCGAGGTCGCCGGCGAGCAGGAGACCGGTGGGGCCGGCGCCGATGACGAGAACGTCGGGGGTGGGCATGGTGGCGCCTCCTCGGGGTGGCGGGTGGGGGCGGACGGGTGGTCAACTGGTGTTGGCCAACGGCTGTTGACTTGAAGTCTGGCATGGGGTGCGGGGAAATGTCAACGGGTGTTGGCGAGAGGGCTGTTGGGGTGGTGTGGGGGGTGGTTTGGGGGTGGTTTGGGGGTGGTGTGGGGGGTGGTTTGGGGGATGGTGGCGAGGGCTGCGGGGCGGCGGCCGTGGAGGCAGGACGGGGGCGGGGCCAGTTGGTGGTTGCGGGGCGGCCTCGGAGGCGGGGGCACGGGAGCCGGCAGCCTTGGGGCTGGGCCGATTGCGGGCGCGAGGGCGGCGAGCGCGTTGTCCACAACCGGCGAGTTATCCACAGGCCCGGCCGCTGAGCCCTACACACCCACGCCTGGCGCCCCTCTACTGTCAGAAGTGGGAGGCGGCCTGGGCGGCCCCACGGCTTCGATCGGCCGTCGGACCACCCCACGCCGCTCCACGGCTTCGATCGGCCGTCGGACCACCCCACGCCGCTCCACGGCTTCGATCGGCCGTCAGACCACCCCGACACGGCGCCCCACGCTTGCGGTCCCCCGCTACCCCACCCCGAACACGACGCGGCGGCGGCGCCGGTCACCCGCCCCGCACCATCTCAAGCCACCACCCCGAGCCACAACCCCACGGCCCCATCACGAACCGAGACGGCCCACCCGTCACCCCACCCCGAGCACGATCCCCCGCAACTCCCCCAGCGCCCCGATCCGGTACGCCGCCCCCGAGAAGTCGTCCTCCGCCGTGAAGTCGTTGTGCACCACCGCGCACTCGATCCCCGCCGCCACCGCCGAACTCAACCCCCGCGCCGAGTCCTCCACGACCAGCGTCTCCTCCCGGGCGGCGCCGAAGCGCTTCAGCCCGGCCAAGTACGGCTCCGGGTGCGGCTTGGCGCGCTCGTAGTCCTCGCGCACCAGCACGAAGTCCATGAACCGCCTGATGCCGCGATTCTCGTGAATGATCTCGAAGTCCACGCGCTTCGCGGTCGTCACGATCGCCATCCGCACGTGCTTCGACAACTCCGCCAACGCCTCGACGACGCCCTCGATCTCGATGGCCTCGGTGCGCAGATACTCCCGGTAGTAGGCGTCACGAACCGCGCGCTGCCTGCCGATGACCTCTTCGCCGACGCCCGCCGCCCTGGCCTGTGCCCACGTACCCAGACCCCGCGCCATGTCCCGCAGGTACCGGTCCTTGTCCAGGCTCACCCCGATGTCGGCGAGGGCGCGCTCCCCCGCCCGGTGATACCAGAACTCGGTGTCCACCAGGACCCCGTCATGGTCGAAGAGAACGAACTTCTTCGTCACCGTTCCGACCCCCGGCCGCCGCCGAACCCGCAACCGAGCCCGCCGCTAACTCCCCTTCCAGGGACTCCACCGCGTTGTCGTCGTACACCGTCTCCAGCGTGTCGACCGGCACGTCCGCCGCCACCAGCACCTCCGAGTGCGCCCCGCACCCGTGGTCGGCCGACACCGCACGCGCGTCGTCGGCGGCGTACAGGTTCCCGCACACCCCGAACATCTGCCGCAGCGAACCCGCCAGCGGCAGGAAGAATCCACACGTCCCGCACCGCGCGTCGGCGGGCGCGCTCGTCGCGATCTCCGCCTCGGGCCCGGAATCGCCCTCGTACCAGCGTTGCGCGGTCTCCATGCGCCCCTCGCGGTTCATCACGCGAGTCCGCCCCACACCGAGCTCGAACGCGATGTCCTCCACCGCGTCGTCGTCGGAGTACGTGTAGGCCGGCATCAACCGGTCGTCGTCGGGCGCGGTGGGCAGCAGGTCGCCGGCCCCGACATCCCCGGGCGCGAGCCGGTCCGACCACGGCACCCACACGGGCGCGCTGATCGCGTCATGCCCCGGCAGCAGCGCCGTCTCGCACACCGTGACCTTGCGGGCCCTCGGCGCACGCGTGACGACCACCGCCCAGTGCCAGCCCTTGTACCCGGGCAGCTCGCACTCGAAGAGGTGGGTGACGAGCCGCTCGCCCTCGTTGACGGCATCGGCGTACTCGCCGACGCCCTCCGCGCCGGTCTCGTCCAGCGCGTCACGGGCGACGTCGATGGCGTCGGCGCAGGTGCGGTCGAGTCGGGCGCGGCGAGTCGCGATGCTGGTGGTCACGAGCCTATTGTTGCTCACGGTCAGTGGTCGCCGGGAACGGGGATGATAGGGCAGTGCGCCGACTCATCGTCACGCTCTTCCGCGCCGTCCGGGCGATCGCCCGCGGCGTGATCGCCGTCGCGCGCGGCTTCGCCGGTTTCGCCCGCCGCCAGGTGGGTTCGGCCCGCGAAAAAGGCGGCGGCGGCGAGACCGGAATGATGCGACTCCTCGACCTCCACGCCGCCTCCTGCGCCGGCGACACCCTCGTCGCCATCGGACTCGCCGGCACCATCTTCTTCAACGTCCCCATCGACCAGGCCCGCGGCCAGGTCGCCCTCTACCTCCTCATCACCATGGCGCCCTTCGCCCTACTGGCGCCCCTCGTCGGCCCCGTCCTCGACCGCGTCCGCCACGGTCGCCGCTACGCCCTGGCCGCGACCATGCTCGGCCGCGCGTTCCTCGTCTGGATCGCCTCCGACAACCTCGACGGCCTCGGCCTCTACCCCGCCGCCTTCGGCATCCTCCTGCTCTCCCGCTCCTACGGCGTCGCCCGCAGCGCCGCCCTCCCCCGCCTGCTCCCCGAACGCCTCACCCTCGTCGAAGCCGGCGCCCGCGCATCCCTCTACGGAACCGTCGCCGGCGCCGTCGTCCTCCCCCTCGGCCTGCTCGCCATCTGGTTCGGCCCCGAATGGACCCTGCGCGCCGCCGCCGTCGTGTTCCTCGTCGGCATGGTCTGGGCCCTGCGCCTGCCACCCCGCACCGACTCCCAGCCCCCCGAGACCGTCCCCCGCCTCTTCCAGCTCCCCGGCCGCCGCACCGCCCGCGTCCTCACCGGACGCCTCGTGTGGGCGAGCCTGCTCGGCTCGGCCGCCCTCCGCTTCTGCTACGGCTTCCTCACCCTCTACCTCGCCTTCCGCGCCCGCGCCGGCGACTTCCCCATCACCGGCCGCCTCCCCCAGCAACTCGCCCTCGGCGTCGTCGCCGCCGCACTCGCCATCGGCACCTTCGCCGCGACGGCCGCCTTCGCCCGCCGCAGCATCCACCGGCCCCTGCGCGTCCAGACCGCCGCGCTCGCCGCGACCTTCACCGTCGCCGTCGGCGCCGCCGGCGTCTACAACCTCGGCAGCGTCGCCGCCCTGTGCGTGGTCACCGCGGCGGCCGCCGGCGCGGCGAAACTCGCCGGCGACGCCGTCATCCAAGAACGCGTCCGACCCGAATTCCGCGCCTCGGCCTTCGCCCACTCCGAGACCCTGCTCATCCTCGCCTGGGTCGCCGGCGGCGGCCTCGGCCTCGTCCCCTTCAACGGCCCCCTCGGCATCGCCGTCATGGCCATCGCCGTGCTCGCCGCCACGATCAAGACCGCCGTCAGCGCCCGCGGCCTGCGCGGCGAGCGCCTCACCGGCTCCGATCCGCACCTGCTCGACGAGGCGCCGGTCACCGAATCGGGCGCCGAGACCGTCGGCACGGAGGCACCCACCGTCAGTACGCCCGAACCGTTCGCCACCGACGGCGAGAACGACGCCCCCGCCGGTTACCACCTGTACCGACCCGGCAAGCGCTCCAGGGCGGAGGACTACCCTGACAACCCGTGACTCTCCTCATCGTTACGGCGGTCGACGCCGAACGCGACGCGGTGCGCGCGGGACTCAAGGACAACGCCGACATTTCCGTTCAGACCATCGGTCTGGGTCCCGCACAGGCCGCCGCGGCCACCACACTCCTCCTCACCAAGGGCAATTACCGGGGCGTCGTCAGCGCGGGCATCGCCGGCGCCTTCGCCGGGCGCGCCGAGATCGGCGACACGGTCGTCGCGACGCGCGCGATCGCCGCCGACCTGGGCGCCCAGAGCCCGCGCGGCTGGCTGCCGGTCGTCTCCCTCGGCTTCGGCGGCGTCAGCTCCATCAGCGCCGACTCCTCCATCACCGCCAACGTCGACGGGCACCGCGGCGCCGTGCTGACGCTGGCCACCGTCACCGGGACCCAGGAGACCGCCGACGAACTCGCCGGCCGCTATCCCGACGCCCACGCCGAGGCCATGGAGGGCTTCGGGGTGGCCACCGCCGCGAAGCTCCTGGGGGTGCCCTTCGCCGAGATCCGCACGATCTCCAACATCGTCGGCCCCCGCGACAAGGACGGCTGGCGTCTGCAGGACGCCTTCGCGGCCCTCACGAAGGCGGTCGGCGGCCTTGCTTGAGCTCGCCTACTCTCCCTGCCCCAACGACACGTTCACGTTCCACGCGTGGACGCACGGGCTCGTCGGCGGGCCGGAGGTCTCGGTGACCTACGCCGACGTCGACGTGACCAACCACGCCGCCGAGCGCGGTGAGTTCGACGTCGTGAAGGTCTCCTACGCCGCTCTGCCGTGGCTGCTGGACAAGTACGAGCTGCTGCCCTGCGGCGGCGCTCTCGGGCGCGGGTGCGGTCCGCTGGTCCTGACGGCCGGGCGCACCGACCTCGCCGGGGCCGTCATCGCCGTGCCGGGCGAGCGCACGACGGCCTATCTGCTGTTCCGTCTGTGGCTGGCGGGTGTGGAGCCGGGGCGGATCGAGGTCGTGCCGTTCCACGAGATCATGCCGGGGGTCCGCGACGGGCGCTTCGACGCCGGTCTGGTGATCCACGAGGCGCGTTTCACCTACCACCGGTACGGGCTGACGTCCCTCGCCGACCTGGGCGAGTGGTGGGAGGGCGAGACGGGCACGCCGATTCCGCTGGGTGCGATCCTGGCCCGCAAGGGCCTGGACACGGCGGAGTTGACCGAGACGATCCGGGCGTCGGTGCGTTACGCGTGGGCGCATCCGGAGGCGTCGCGGGACTATGTGGTCGAGCACGCCCAGGAGATGGCCGACGACGTGGTCGCGCAGCACATCGGGCTGTACGTGAACTCGTTCACCGAGGACCTGGGCGACGAGGGGTACGCGGCCGTGCGGACGCTGCTCGGGCGGGCGGCCGAGGCCGGGCTGGTGCCGAAGGTCGCGTTGTAGGTCGCGGCTGACCGGGGTGGCGGTGGGCCGGGGCGGCGGTGGGCCGCCCCCGCCCGGACTGTCAGACCTCCAGCTCGCGCGCGACGGCGTGGACGACCTCGGCGATCTTGGCCGTGGAGCGGCGGTCGGGGTGGCGGCCGCGCCGAAGCGACGGCAGCACCTTCATCTCCAGGACTTTGATCATGTCCTCGATGAGGCTGTTGAGGTCTTCGGGCGAGCGCCGGGCCGCGGCGGCGACCGACGGCGGCGCCTCCAGGACCTTCACGGTCATGGCCTGGACGCCGCGCCGGGTGTCCATGACGCCGAACTCGATCTTCTGGCCGGGGGTGAGGGCCTCTACACCCGTCGGCAGCGCGGCCTTGTGCACGAAGACGTCGCCGTCCCCGTCATCGCGGGAAATGAATCCGAAACCTTTTTCGGTGTCGTACCACTTGACTCGACCCGTGGGCACCGCTGACCTCAGCTCGTAGACGCAACACTTACCCGCCTAGGCTAGCTGCATCTCCGGCAGGTGCTCCACCCGAAGCTTCAGGTCCGGGTTGGCCAGGGAGAACTCCGCCAGTTCGGCTGCCACGGCTTCGTTTCCGACGATGACCTGGAGGGGATGGTCGGTGGCCCGGATGGCTTCTTTGAGGGTGTTCATCGCTTCGGCGGCGGGCCCGGTGATGCGGCCGTCGGCGTCGAGGGTGGGGTCGCCGAGACCGTCGATGTCGTCGACGGCCTCCATGGGCGGGGTGATCTGGCCGGTGTCGCGGTTGAGGACGCCGACGAACATGGTGACGTGCCGGTTGAAGTGGCCGTCGTTGTTGTAGACGACCAGGCTCGGCGAGCCGTCGATCAGGCCGCTCTCCAGGAGGGCCTTGGTGGCGTCGTCGAAGGGCGACTGGACCTTCCGGGAGGTCCAGCCCTGGGCCCAGGTGGTGTTGGGGCCGGGGTGGAAGGTCGGCCAGGCGGTGAAGATCTTGTCGGTCGCCGAGGGGAGCATCCCGGCGGCGACGACCATGATGACCAGGGCGATGAGGGCGGGGACGCCCTCCTCGACGCGGCGGGTGCCCAGGCGCCGCCAGGGTTTGAGGACCAGGGTGACCGCGCCGATGCCGACCAGGGCCATCACGTAGACGACGTGGATCAACTTCTCCAGGTAGTACCTGGTCTCGCCGAAGGTCGCCAGCTGCTGCACCGCGAAGGCCATGACGATGCCGAGCCCGACGATGATCGTGACGCCGGCGATCGGCCACACCGCGACCCGGCGGCCGGTGCGGGTGAGGACGGCGGCGATGACGACGAGGCCCAGCGCGGCGACGGTGCCCCGGTCGAAGGGGACGATCCCGCCGATCTCGTTGGTGTGGCTGGGACCGAGCCCGACGAGCAGCTGCTGCCAGAACACGAAGGAGGCCGCGGCGCCGGCGACCACGATCGCGGCGGCGGTGTACTTCCAGATGGGCAGCAGCCGCCGCCGGTAGGCGATGATCGCGGCGACGGCCGCGGCGGGCAGGAACAGCGCGAAGAGGTTGTAGGTGATCACGGTGGCCGCCGCCAGGAGCGTGACCGTGGTGATCCACTCGTAGGCCGAGGGCGGTGGCCGCAGGAGCAGTGCGAAGGTGACCGCGAGCAGCGCCAGGCCGATGATCTCGGAGTCGTAGCCCTGCCAGAACAGCGTGGTCAGCGGGCCGGAGCAGACGACGACGGCGACGAAGGAGCAGGCCAGCGCGCGCCGCCACCCGGCGACGGTCGGGCCGGCGACCCAGCGGGTGGCCCACACGATCGCCGCGCAGAGCAGGCCGAAGCCGACGGCGGTGTACCCGTAGTAGTTCCAGAACTGGATCTCGGTGTCGCCGGGGGTGCTGGAGCTGCGCAGGAAGTTGTCCACCGTGGCGTAGAAGAAGTGCGCGCCGGGCGGGTAGACGTCCATGTCGGCGGTGATCTTTTGGACCTCGGGCTCGTTGAAGACCGGGTAGCCGCCGAAGTAGCCGATCGCGTCGAAGAGCGAGAAGTGCCGGAACATGTCCTCGCGCGCCGAGGTGTAGCGCAGGGAGGTCTCGAAGCCGCGGCCGAGGACGGGCCAGCGGGCCATCAGGCCGCCGACGACGAAGGCGGCGAAGACGAGCAGGTCGGTGCCGAGGACGCGGGTGGGAATGCTCGGCCGGCGGCCGGTGAAGAAGCCGATGGCGAGCACGGCGGTGAACCAGGTGCCGGCGATCGGGATCGGCGCCAGGCCCCAGGGCCACGCCGAGTAGATCAGGCCGAAGACGATGAAACCGCCGATGGTGATGAACAGGGCGATCATCAGCCGGTCGACGAGGGACCGGCCGGCGCGCAGGACGCAGGCGAGGGCGGCGACCATGAGCGGCAGCAGCAGCCAGTCCACGGACAGCAGGTGCGTGGCGACCGGGACGAGCCAGGCCGCGGCCAGCAGTCCCGCGGCGGGCACGAGTCGTCCGCGTTGGTCGCGCGGGGTGTCGGTCACGAAGCCCACCTCTCCTCCAGCGCATCAGGTTACGTGGCGGGCGGGACCGGCTCTTGGGAAGGCCCGGCCGACCGCCCCCGCACGCCGCCCGGGCGCGGGGATCGACGATCATGTGCGGCGTGACCGCCACTGCCGCGCCTGTCGAGGCGCTGATCATCGTCGACGTCCAGAAGGCCGGTGTGACCGGTGCGGACGCCGTTCCGGCCGCCGCGCAGCTGCTGGAGCGCGTCGCCGGTCTCCTCGACCGCGCGCGGCGGGCGGGCGCGGTGGTCGTGCACCTGCAGAACGACGGGAAGCCCGGTTCGGCCGACGCGCCGGGTACACCGGGCTGGGAGCTGTACCTGCCGGTCGTCGGGAGGCCGCGGGAGTTCGTGATCCGTAAGCCGCACGGGGACGGCTTCGCGGAGACCGAGCTGGGGCACGTGCTGGTCGGCGCCGGTGTGACGTCGCTGGCGATCTGCGGCGTGATGTCGGACATGTGCGTCGCGGCGACGGCGCGAACGGCCGCCGCGCGCGGGTTTCGGGTGGTGCTCCCGCACGACGCGCACGCCACGCAGGACATTCCGGCGGTGCCGTGGCGCGACGAGATCGTTTCGGCGGCGGTCGCGGCGCGGGCGGCGGAGTGGGCGCTGAGCAACGAGGTCGACATCACGCCCGAGGCCGCCGACGTGGCCTTCGCGGCTACCTGAAGCGCTCGGGTTCGGGCAGGAGTTCGTTCATCGCGCCCGAGCGGAAGCCCTTCTCGTCGACGG
Source organism: Phytomonospora sp. NPDC050363 (assembly GCF_040655735.1). NCBI lineage: Bacteria > Bacillati > Actinomycetota > Actinomycetes > Micromonosporales > Micromonosporaceae > Phytomonospora > Phytomonospora sp. NPDC050363. The sequence continues at coordinate 400,885 of NZ_JBFAKK010000002.1, read as the reverse complement.
TGACCGCCGGGAAGCCCTGCACCTCGGCGAGGATCTCGGGGGTGAGGGCGCCGATGTGCTCGGCGTCGATCTCGACCTTGGCGCCCTGGTCGCCGAGGTCGCGGACGCGCAGGTTGCGCACCGGGACGCCCGCCTTGCCGAGGGCGGCGCGCAGGGCCGACTCGGCGTGCTCGACGCGAGCCAGGCGCGTCGGGGTGATCCCGATCCCGTAGGCGACCCGGCTGGACAGGCACGCGGCGGCCGGTTTGTCCCATGTGGACAGCCCCCACTGCCGTGACGTGAAACGGATCTGGGCCTTGGTGAGGCCCGCGTCGCGCAGCGGCGTGGTGGCGCCCCGCTCGTGGGCGGCGCGGATGCCGGGGCGGAAGCCCGCGACGGCGTCGTCGGCGTTGGTGCCCGTGGCGACGGCGCCGACGCGCATCGAGTCGGCGAGCGGCCCGAGGGTGTCGAGGAGTTCGGCCTTGCAGAAGTAGCAGCGGTCGCCGGCGTTGGCGCGGTAGCCGTCGCGGGCCATCTCGTCGGTCACCGGGGTCACGTGGCGCACGCCGAGTTCGGCGGCGAAGTCGCGGGCGGCGTCGAGTTCGGCCGACGGGAGGCTCGGGGAGATCGCGGTGGCCGCCACGACGCGGTCGGCGCCCAGCGCCCGCACGGCCGCGGCGAGCAGGAAGGCGGAGTCGGCGCCGCCGGAGAAGGCGACCATCAGCGAGTCGAAGGAGCGCAAGGCCGCGTCGAGGGCGGCGAGGCGCAGTTCGGTGAGGTGGCGTTCCAGCCAGTCGGGGAAGTCGGCGAGGGACGCCAGGATCACGTCGGCCGAGGCGAGGGTGTCGGGGGTGTCGTTGCCGGTGAGGACGCCGACGCCGGCGCCGCCCGCGGAGTGCGCGGCGGCGATGTCGGCGGGGTGGTCGCCGACGTAGACGGAGATGCCGTGCTCGCGCATCGCGGCGGCCTTCTGGTCGGCCCAGACCCAGCCGATGATCTCGTCGACGTCGAGGCCGGCGTGCTCGATGTGGCGCTTGGCGTCGTGGCCGTTCTTGCCCGTGAGGACGAAGACCTTGCCGTGGTTGCGGCGGATGGCGGCGATCGACTCGCGCACGCCCGGCAGGAGCGGGGAGACGGCGAGGCCGTGGTGCTGGTAGATGCGCCGGTAGTGGGCGACGTAGTCGTCGATCTCGTCGGCGGGGACGTAGGGGGCGATGAGGTCCTGGATGGGCGGGCCGATCTGGGACACGATGCGGTCGGCGTCGATGAAGCGGCCGCTTTCGGCCGACACGGCGCGCCAGGTCGCCCCGATGCCGGGCCGGGTGTCGAAGAGGGTCAGGTCCAGGTCGAAGCCGACCGCGAGTTCCGTCACGGAACCGAGGGTACGCACCCGATGATCGAGGCGGCGAATACGCGGGGCGGGGGCCGAAGCCCCCGCCCGCGAAGCCCCGGCCCCGGAGAATGTGGCGCTCGCGGTGTCGCTGGTGTCGCTGGTGTTGCTGGTGTTGCTGAGGGTTGGGGCGGGCGCCGGGTGTAGGGAGGTCGTCAGTTCTCTCGCCCCATCGCCCCTCGTCGACTTGAAACGAGAACACTCCGACTCACCCGGCGCCCGCCCCGTCAGTGTCGCCGCGAGGCGTATTTCGAATATGGCGGCGTGCGCTGAGACGCGACTGAGACGAACCTGGGACCTAGCTGTGAGGCCGTGGGCGTGCGGGGTATGTAGTGGGGTGAGCTGGGACGGAAGGGGCACGCAGAGAGCGCATGGAGGGCGGCGGGGTGATGGGGGACACGTCAGGGTGCGGGCTCGGGGCGAGCCGCGAGCCGCGAGCGCAAAACAGAGGCTGCGGTCTGCGCCCACGACTTCGGGACACGCCGGGGGTGAAGCCCTCACGGGGACCGGCCTGAAGGCACGCCGGGGGTGAAGCCCTCACGGGGACCGGCCTGAAGGCACGCCGGGGGTGAAGCCCTCGCGGGGACCGGCCTGAAGGCACGCCGGGGGTGCGCCCCGTACGGCGGACAAGCGTCATCGCCCACCCCAAAGGGGCCCCAAAAATCACGATACGGGCGAGGTACGACATTTTCCCCAGCGGATCCAGGCTGCCGAGCACACACCGGCACCGAGCCAAGACATCGCCGCGCGAACCCGTCCGCCGCCCGCGCGCCGATCCCGTCGAGGCCAGCCTCACGCCGCGCGCGAAACCCACCCGCACGTCGGCGCGCCCAGCGCCACCAAACCGCCGCACGCCACGCCACGCGATACCCACCGTGCCCCGCCCCACGCCACGCGAAACCCGCCCCGCCTAAGCCCCCTCCACCGGCTCCTCCAGCGAAGCCGCCGTGATCCGGTGCAGCGCCACCGTGTGCAGCGTGTCCGTCCGCTGGTCCTCGGCCCGCAGGTACCCCGCCCCCAGCGAGACCGGCAGCAACCGCCGCGTCACCTGCGCCCCGTGCCCGTCGAGGTACCCGACCCACACCGACTGCTTCTCCCGCAACGCCTGCTGCAGCACCGAAAGCGCCGCCGAGGAATCACCGACCGAACTCATCGCCGCCGGCCTGCTCCGTGCGTGCGCGTCGACGCGCCGCAGCCTCTCGATGAGGGCGAGCAGCGGAATACCGTCCACTTTGGGCACCGCGTCGGTCGCGTGCGGCGGTCTCGCCGCGTGTGCGGCACGCCGCACGGTCGGCCGCGTCAGCACCGCCGCACCGGCCGCGTCCTCCGGCACGGGCGCGTATCCGTACTCGCGCAGGGCGTCCAGCAGCTCGGTGATCGGCGCCCTGGTCATCAGCACGGTCGGCGCGATCCGCCGCAGCGAGAACCGCGCCAGCCGACGGTCGGCGTAGACCTCCGTCAGCAAAGCCGCGTCCTCACCGCGCAGGTAGCAACCGCCGGTGCCGACGCGCAGCCCGCCGTGGAGCCGCGAGGTGTCGTCGATCAGGTAGGTCAGGGCCTGCGGAATGTCGGTCCGGGATCGCCTGCGCACCAGGGCATGCAGGTCGTCGGCGGTGTAGCCGGCGTCGAGCGCGCGGCGCACGGAGGCGGGCGAGACCCGGTACACCGTCGGCGATTCGCGCTCGGCGAGCATCTGCAGCTCGGTCGCCAGGGTCGTCGACGGCGGGCCCGGCACGACGATCGTGAGGTCGGTCTGCACGACGACCTCGTCGACCGGCGGCGGCAGGAGCGCGTCGAGGCGTTCGACGACGGGGTCGACCTCGGGAGCGGTGACGCCCAGCGGATCGTCGTCGGGATTCCTTTCGGCCAGCAGCATCCGGCCGTAGGAGGTCAGCGCGTCGCGGGCGATCACGCCGAGCGCGGCGGCCTCGCGGAGGACGGCGCGGGAGCGGTCGAGGTCACGGGCCCTGGGATGGTGCCAGGAGAGCAGCGCGAGCACATCGTCCACAGTGGGCGCACTGCCGGCGGGCAGCGCGGCGACGATGCCCAGAGTCTCGGCACGGCGCTTGGGCACGATCGTGCGGCTCAGCTCGGGCGCCAGCACGTTGTACGGCCTGCCCTTGTCGTCCTTGCCGCCGACGAGGGCGACCTCGCGCGGCATCACGAACCAGGCGCGCGCCAGCCTCGCCCACCGCGTCGCGATGGGCACGGTGCGCCACATGTCGAAGGCCGCCGACGGCAGCCACTCCTCCTCGGCGCCCAGAAGACCCGCGGTGTAGGCGATCTCCAGCAGCAGTGCGGCGAGCGCGGTGTCGACGTCGGCTCCGGCGGCCAGGCGACGCAGGTCGCGGATGCCCATCCCGCCGCCTTTGAGGGTCTGGGCGGGTGTGTCGGCCAGGGCGGTCAGCAGCGTCTCGGTGAGGCGGACGGCCTCCATGACGCCGCCGGCGCCGGCGTTGTCGACGGCTCGCGCGTCGACGACCGACAGGTCGGGCTGCGGGGGCGAGGGCTGGAGCTCGCCGAGGGGTCCGGTGTCGCGGCGCAGGAGGATGCCGATCTCGCGCGGGAGTTCGACGGTCCGGTCGTCGCCCTCGTCGCCGACGAGGGCGAGGAGCCGGTGGCGGACGAGCCAGCGCAAGGGCGTGTCGGCGGCGTCGTCGCGCAGGGACCCGGTGCGGACGGTGCCGATGGGGCCGTCGGCGGCGAGGCGGTCGAGGACGGCGCGCGCGGCGGGCGGCGCGGACATGATCGTGCGGCGCAGTGTCGCGGGGTCGGCGATGACGGCGGCGACGTCGGGGTCGAGTTCCTCGGCCGGGCGGCCGAGCCCGGCGACGTAGCGGCCGAGCAGGTCGGTGACGGCGTCGGCGACCTTCATCTGCGCGTCGGGGCCCCACACCAGCGCCAGCCCGCGCAGGCGGTCGACGGTGGCGAGGGTGTTCTCGGTGTCCTCGACGAGGGTGAGCAGGGCGTCGAGGTCGGCGGTGCCGTCGGGGCCCGCGACGTAGCGCAGGCCGTCGAGGATCTGGAGGGCGAAACGGTCGAGGCCGTCGAGCGCGCGGGCCACCGAGGCGCGCGCGGTGGCGCGGGCGGCGAGCGCGACGAAGTCGGCGGGCTCGGGCACGGCGAGGTCCGGACGGTCGCGGAGGAGCCCGGCGAGGGCTTCGTCGGACATGCGGCGGAGCCGGGCGGCGAGCTGGTCTCCTGGTAGGGCGGGTGCGGACATCTCGTCAAAGGTACGCCGTGCACAGGGCTACCGAGGCGTGGCCACGCGTGACGCCCCTTATCGGAATGCGCGCGGCGGGCGGCTTCCCTAGCGTGAGTCCATGACGGATTGGCAGAGGATCGTCGACGGCGGGTTCGCCGTACCCCCTGAGGGGGAGGTGGCGGGGCTCGTCGCGGAGTTGTGCGAGGCGCTGCGGTCACCGGATCCGGTGACGCGGGATCGGCACGGCTATGCGGTTCTGGCGACGTGGATCGGGCAGGGGGTCCTCGACGACGCGGCGCTGCGCGGGCTCGGCGACGTGATGGCCGAACGCTTCGGCGACCCCGAGATCCAGGCGCGGAGCTTCGCGCCGCTCATCCTCCACACGATCGTGGAAGCGGGGGTCTTCGAGCAGCGGTGGGTGGCGGCGTTCGCGGACTGGTACGGCGCCGAGGAGGACCTGCGGGGCAACGACGCGACGCTGGGGTGGCTGCACGCCGTGGCGCACGGCGCCGACCTTCTCGGCGCCTTCGGACGGCGGGCGGAGGTCGCGCCGGAGTCGATGCTGGAGCTCGCGGCGCGGCGGATGACCGCGCCGACCGAGTACGCGTGGCGCGACATGGAGGACGACCGGCTCGCGCACGCCGTCGCGCTGACGCTCACGCGGCCCGAGCTGGACGAGGAGGCCGCGACGGGGTGGCTGGCCACGGTCGGCGAGACCTTCGAGACCCGCGACCGCGCGCTCATCGCGCCGAACGTGACGAACAGCCTGCGCACGCTGCGTGTGCTGTACCTCCTCGCCGACCGGGGCGTGCGCCCCAACTGGCGCCGCGAGCCGGTGCTCGCGCTCCCTCACCGCGACGTCTTGCGCGAACGGGTCGCCGAGACCGCCTCGGTGATCGCGCCCATCGCAGGCTGAGCGGGCGGCGAGGCGGCGGGCATGTCAAACTAGCGACCATGGCGTCCTCAGCTGTGAAGAAGTCCCGCGTCAAGGTCGTTAAAGACGGCCACCTGCCGATCACCGAGGCCACCTCGGACCGGCCGGCCGCCGGCTCGCCCTTCGGCGACGACCTGACCTTCCCGCTGCCCGTCGAGGGACTGAACTGGGAGCACTCCGAGCCCGTACCGACGCGGCTGGACTCCTACGCGGGCGGTCACTGACCCCGGCGACCCGGCGTGACCCGCACCGAGATCACGGCGGATCTGATCCGGGATCTGCTCCGCGATCAGCACCCTGACCTGGCCGATCATCCTTTGCGGCTCGGTGCGCGCGGGTGGGACAACCAGCTCTGGAGGCTCGGCGACGACCTCGCCGTCCGCCTGCCGTGGGCGACGCCGTCGGCGGACGCGCTGCTGCGCAAGGAGCACACCTGGCTGCCCGCTCTCGCGTCGCGGCTTCCCCTGCCGGTTCCCGTACCGCAGCGTCTCGGCGAACCCTCCGAGCGGTTTCCGCGCCCCTGGCTGGTCACCACCTGGGTGCCGGGTGAGCCCGCCGACCGCGCGCCGGCCACACGCGCCGAGGAGTCCGCCGACGCCCTGGCCGCCTTCCTCACGGCCCTTCATCTGCCCGCTCCCGCCGGGGCGCCCGCGGGGCGAGACCGCGGGACCCGGTCGCCCGACCGCGCCGAGCGCTTCGCCGGGCAGCTCGCCACGGCCGCCGAGCGCGGGCTCGTCGAGGATCCCGACGCCGTCCGCGCCGTCTGGGAGGACGCCGCCGCCGCGCCCGAGTGGACCGGCCCGCCGCTGTGGCTCCACGGCGACCTGCATCCGGCCAACGTCCTCACCGCCGACGGGACCTTCTGCGGCGTGATCGACTTCGGCGACCTCTTCGCGGGCGACCCCGCCTGGGACCTCGCCGCGGCCTGGATCCTGCTGCCCGACGGCGCCGTCGACCGCTTCCACGCCGCCTACCGGCCGGCCCTCGATCCCGCGACCGCGCGGCGCGCCCGAGGCGTGGCGGTGGAGCGCGCGCTCGCCTGCCTGTTCATCGCGGCCGACGAGGGGCCCGGCGGGAAACCGAGCTGGGGGCCACCGGCTCACGCCGCCCTGCGACGGCTCACGGGGGCTGTGGGCGGCGGCTGAGCGCAGGAGACAGCGTCACCACACCCCGCAGACCAGCGCTCACCGATCCCACCCCGACCTCACCGAGGGCAGCACCCATCGCCCCCGCCCGGGGGGACCCCTGAATTTCACGATACGGGCGACCTATGACAAAACCCGCCCACCCTTCGCCCCGCCCTGCCCTAATCTGTCCTGATCCCCTTGATCGTTGTCCGCCTCGTTCCGATCACCCGACCCGATCACCGATCCGGCCAGTCGAACGCAAGGCGGTCGCGCGATGTTCCAGCACTACCTGCTCCCCGTCGAGGCGGCCGTCTACGCCTTCCCCGTCCTCGCCGTCGCGATCGTCCTTCCCGCCGCGTTCGTCTCCTACCGCCGCCGCGGCCGCGCGGGCGGCTGGGCGGCCCTGGTCTTCTACACCTTCGTCTTCTACTCCCTCGCCGCGTTCCTCCAGACCGTCGTCCCCCTCCCCGCCGACCCGGCGGCGGTCTGCTCGACCCACACCTACGCCTCCCACCCGAACCTGCGGCCCTTCGCCTTCGCCGGCGACATCGCCCGCAACGGCTCGGCCGCCGCGTGGCCGACGCTCCTCAACGTCGCCCTGCTCCTCCCCCTCGGCTTCTACCTGCGCTACCTGTGGCGCCGGAGCCTGGCGGCGTCGGCGGCGATCGCGCTGGGCGCCTCCCTCTTCTTCGAACTCACCCAGCTCACCGGCCTGTGGTTCGTCTACCCCTGCCCGTACCGGCAGTTCAACGTCGACGACCTGCTGTGCAACACCGCCGGCGCGGTCGCCGGATGGCTGATCGCCGGGCCGCTGATCCGCCTCCTGCCCACTGTCGACCCGAGCGCCGACCGGCGGCGCTTCGCCGCGCGGGTCACGTTCACCCGGCGGGCGCTGGCCTATGTCACCGACCTGCTCGGGTGGCTGTTCGCGTTCACGCTCATCGTCGGCGGGCTGGTGCTGGCGGGCGTGGCGGTCGGCGACGGGTTGCTCGTCGCGATCGGCGCGGGCGCCGGCCTCGCCTGGTTCTGGTTCATCCCGTGGGCCACCGGCGGCTGGACGCTCGGGAAGCGCGCGATGCTGCTGTGCGTCGTCGGCCCCGAAGGCGACCGGCCCTGGGGCGGCACGCTCCTGCTGCGGCAGGCGATCCTGCTCTCCCCACTGTGGCTGATGTGGTTCGGCGTGGGCCTGGCCGCCGAAGGCGACGACCCCAGCGACCCCTGGTACGGATGGCTCATCGCGGCCGCCGTCGCCGTCGCCTGGGTGTGGTCGCCGCTGGCCGCGCTGCTGCGCCGCGATGGTCGCACTCCGTACGAGCAGATCACCGGAACCGTCAACACCGCGATCCTCCGTGACGCCCCGCTCGCTCGTGAACACGAAGTGGTCTCAGGTCGCTAAAGTGACCGCAAATGCTGAGAATCCTTTCCTTCCTCGCCCTGGGATTCCTCACCGGCGGCGCGATCCTCAACGGCGTCACCGGCGACCCCGACTTCCTGTGGATCTGGGTGACGGCCCTGCCCGTCACGATCATCCTGGGCTCCTTCGCCCCCGTCGCCCGGTCCGTGCGCGTGACCGTCAAGCCCTCCGCCGGCGACAGCGCCAAGGCCCTCGCCGAAGGCCGCGCCGCCCTCGCCCGCGTCACCCGCGTCGTGCGCACCGCGGCCTCCGTCGAGAACGTCCCCTTCTGCCGCGTCGGACTGGTCATCGCACCCCGCGACCGCGCCCCCTACGAGACCGTGATCCGCACCCCCGTCGACATGTTCGCCATGGCCCGCTACCAGCCGGGCACGCCCGTCGTCGTCGGCCGCCACTCTCTCGACCGGCCCGACGTGTGGATCATCGACACGCCCGACACGACCTGGCGCAACGCGCTCGAAGAGAGCGGCGAGACGGTCCCCACCTCCGCGCCCGTCTGGAAACCCGACCCCGGCACCGCGCCCGGCGCCTTCGGCATCGGACCGAGGGCACTGCCGCTGCGCCTGGCCGTCTTCGCGCTCGCCTTCGCCGTCGGCCTCGGCGGCCCGATCGCGGTCAACTGGGACCAGCTCACCAGCAGCACCGGCGACTTCGTCCGCGAGGAAGGCGCGCAGGACGCCGTCGACGCGCTCATCGAGGTCATGGGCGACTCCCAAGTCGTCGACCTGAGCCTCTTCGGCGACTTCGTCCTGACCACCGCGCCGACCACGCCCGGCGCCGTCACCGCCGACGACTTCCAGTACCGCTATGGCGCCGCCGAACGGACCGGCCCGACGATGATCCAGCCCGAGGACCTCGCCGCCGAACTCTTCGACCTCCACGAGCTCGACCTGGGCCTCATCCCATCGCTCACGGCCGCCGCCGAACGCGCGACCGGCATCACCGGCGACGACTCGGCGGCGGTGCTGATCTCGCGCGGGACGGCGATGAGCACGGAGTTCGAGACGACGCCGGGGCCTATCGAGATCAGCGTGTCGCTCAGCGACGAGTACTTCCACGGCTCCTATGTCACCGACGTGACGGGCGCGGTGCTCCGCATGTGGGGTGGGCATCCCGACTCCGACGCCTACAAGGCGGAGCACGCCGACGACTGACGTGCGCGGCTTCACTGCGGTCAGGGGCGGGCGGTGAACTCGTCGTCGTGGGCGAGGGGCGAGGGGCGGGCGCCGCGGTGTTCGCGGTCCCCCTGTGGTTCGTGTCCGCACCTTCGTACCGAATATTCAGCACTTAGGGGGGTCGACCAGTGCATATCGAGCGTGTGATGTCGATCATGACCACGCCTGACGCCGGCCGCACCCATGGCGTCGGGGGGCGGCGAAAGGCCAAGGTGGAACAGTCGGGCGGTCCGCGATCATCTGACGGGGGATCGCGGCCCGCCCTAGCGCTCTAGGCCGAGGCCTCGTCGAGCTCGGCGACGTCCTCGGCGCTGAGCTTCACGTCGGCGACGGCCAGCAGCGCCGGGAGCTGCCCGACGGTCCGCGCGCTCGCGATCGGCGACACGACGGTCGGCTTGGCCAGCAGCCACGCCAGCGCGATCGTGGCGAGCTCGGCGTCGTGGCGGGCGGCGACGGCGTCGAGGGCGGCCAGCACGGCTCGGCCCCGCTCGGTCTCCAGGTGCTTGCCGGCCGACCCGGCCCGCGCGCTGTCCACGTTCGCGCCCGGACGGTACTTGCCGGTCAGGAAGCCCGAGGCGAGGCCGTAGTACGGGATCGCCGACAGCCCGCGCTCGGCGGCGATGTCGGCCGGCGGTCCCTCGTAGGTGTCGCGGGAGACGAGGTTGTAGTTCGGCTGGATGGCCACGTAGGACGCCAGGCCCTCGCGGGCGGAGGTGTCCAGGGACTCGGTGAGGCGCTCGGGGGTCATGTTCGAGGCCGCGATGTGGCGGACCTTGCCGGCCTTGACGAGCGCGTCGTAGGCGCCGAGGGTCTCGGCGACCGGAGCGTAGGGCTCCTTGTCGAAGTGCGAGTAGTAGAGGTCGATGCGGTCGGTGCCGAGCCTGCGCAGCGAGTCCTCGGCGGCCGCGGCGATGTTGTCCGCCGACAGGCCCGGCCGTTCGGGGTGGCTGGAGACCTTCGTGGCGATGACGAGCCGGTCGCGGTTGCCGCGCGCGGCCATCCAGCGGCCGATGATGGCCTCCGACTCGCCGCCGGAGTTGCCCGGGACCCACGCCGAGTACGCATCGGCGGTGTCGATGAAGTTGCCGCCGCCGGCGACGTAGGCGTCGAGGATCGCGAAGGACTCCGCCTCGTCGGCCGTCCAGCCGAACACGTTCCCGCCGAGGGTCAGCGGGGAGACGTCGAGATCGGTGCTGCCAATGCGCGCCATGGTGGTGCCTTTCGGGTCGGGGAAGATCGTCTGGGGCAACCCTCCTCTCCCGCTCGGCATTCCCGAAGGGATTTAGCCGGTGCTGAATCGGCGCCGACGGCGGTGATGGTTTCCGGCAGGCGGCCTGTACCCGAAAGTGCCGAAAGGCCTGCCGCTACCGTCCTCACCCGTCCAGCGGCCGCAGCACGTCGTCGCCGTCGACGATCGTGTACGCGTAGCCCTGCTCGGACAGGAAACGCTGGCGGTGCGCGGCGTACTCGGTGTCGATGGTGTCGCGCGAGACCACCGTGTAGAAGTGCGCCTGGCGCCCGTCGGCCTTCGGCCGCAGCACCCGGCCGAGCCGCTGCGCCTCCTCCTGCCGCGACCCGAAGGTCCCCGACACCTGCACGGCGACCGCGGCCTCGGGCAGGTCGATGGAGAAGTTCGCCACGCGGCTCACCACCAGCGTCGACACCTTCCCGGTGCGGAAGGCCTCGTAGAGCTCCTCGCGCTTCTTCGTCGAGGTCGAGCCCTCGATGATGGGCGCGTCGAGGTGCTCCGAGAGCTGGTGGAGCTGCTCCAGGTAGGCGCCGATCACCAGCACCTGCTCCCCGGCGTGCTTGTCGACGATCGCCTTGACGATCGGCAGTTTCGTGCGGGCCGTCGACGACACCCGGTACTTCTCGTTGGTCTCCGACGTCGCGTAGGTCATGCGCTCGGCGTCGGTGAGCGTCACCCGCACCTCGGTGCAGTCGGCCGGCGCGATCCAGCCCTGGTTCTCGATGTCCTTCCAGGGCGCGTCGTAGCGCTTCGGGCCGATCAGCGAGAACACGTCGCCCTCGCGGCCGTCCTCGCGCACGAGCGTCGCGGTCAGACCGAGACGGCGGCGCGCCTGGAGGTCGGCGGTGAAACGGAAGATCGGCGCGGGCAGCAGGTGCACCTCGTCGTAGAGGACCAGGCCCCAGTCGCGGGCGCCGAACAGGTCGAGGTGGCGAAACGCGCCCTTCGATCGGGCCGTCATCACCTGGTAGGTCGCGATCGTGACCGGCCGGATCTCCTTGCGCTCACCGGAGTACTCGCCGATCTCCTCCTCGGTCAGCGACGTGCGCGCGATCAGCTCCCGGCGCCACTGGTGCACCGAGACGGTGTTGGTCACCAGGATCAGCGTCGTCGCCTTCGCCTGCGCCATCACACCCGCGCCGACCAGGGTCTTGCCCGCGCCGCAGGGCAGCACGATCACGCCGGAGCCGCCCGCCCAGAACGACTCAACGGCCTCCTTCTGGTACGGCCGCAGCGACCAGCCGTCCTCGGCCAGCTCGATCTGGTGCGCCTCGCCGTCGACGTAGCCGGCCAGGTCCTCACACGGCCAGCCCAGCTTCAGGAGCGCCTGCTTGAGGCGGCCGCGCTCCGAGGGGTGCACCGCGACGGTGTCGGCGTCGTGGAAGGAGCCGAGCATCCCCGCCAGCTTCTTCGACTTCGCGACCTCCACCAGCACCGCGCGGTCGAGGCCGTGCAGGACGAGCCCGTGCGTCGGGTGGTTGACCAGCTGGAGGCGGCCGTAGCGGTCCATCGTCTCGGCGACGTCGACGAGCAGCGAGTGCGGCACCGGGAAACGCGAGAACTTGATCAGCGCGTCGACGACCGCCTCGGCGTCGTGACCGGCCGCGCGGGCGTTCCACAGGCCCAGCGGGGTGATCCGGTAGGTGTGCACGTGCTCCGGGGCGCGCTCCAGCTCCGTGAAGGGAGCGATCGCGACCCGGGCCTCGGCGGCCCCGGGGTGTCCGACCTCCAGCAGTAGCGTCTTGTCGGACTGGACGATGAGCGGCCCCGTGGACACAGCGGCTTCCCCCTCCCGGGTGCGAAAACAGATCTTCCAGTGTGGCACGAATCCGGGTGACGCCGAAGTAAGCGCCCGCACAGACTCGGATTGGTCTCAATACGGACACAGGCGCAACTTCCGGCTGTTCGGCGCGCGTCTATTTCGATATCAAGGGTTATACCGGCGCGCGCGCCGCTGACAATCACAAAGGGAGGGCAGGAGCGATGCGGGTTAGACGATCCGTGCTGATCACCGCCGCGGTGGTGGCCGTCGCCGGGCTGATCGCCGGAGGCACGTACGCCTTCGCCGGCGACGACGGCGACCCCGTGGGCAACCCCACGATCCAAGACCCCTCCTCCGGCATGCCGGAGCCGCGCCTAGGGCCCTCCGAAGGACCCGCCTCGCCGAGCCCCGACCCCTCCTCGTCGGAGACCAGCGAAGCGCCCCCGCCCAAGCCCAAGGAAAAGCACAACTGCCCGGTCGGCAAGAAGCAGGCGAAGGTCGAGAAGCTCCTCAACCAGCTCGGCGGCTTCGGGACCCTCGTCGAGGACGGCGAGCAGAGCAAGGACGACTGCAAGGCCATCAAGAAGTTCCAGGAGCGCTACGACATCCGTCCCAGCGAAGGCAGCGCCGGTCCCCTGACCGAGAAGATCGCCAAGCGCCTCGCCGAGACCGACGTCGACAAGTGCGACGGCGACAAGGGCCTCGTCGCCTGCATCGACCTCACCCACCAGACCACGTGGATCATGAAGGACGGCGAGATCATCGTCGACCCGACCATCACCCGCACCGGCATGGGCGGCGGCTACCAGACGCCGGAGGGCAAGTACAAGATCGACTGGCGCTCCGAGAAGGCCTGGTCGAAGCCGTACAAGGTGTGGCTGCCCTACTGGCAGCACTTCATCGACGGCATGGGCTTCCACGAGACCACGACGTACATCCACGACTCCTTCGGTTCCCACGGATGTGTGAACCTCCTGCACAAAGATGCCGTAAAGTTCTATGAAACCCTCAAAACGGATACGACCGTCCACACGTTCGGTCGCAAACCGGGCACGTAGGGGTCGACCGCACTCGGGAGATGGGCTGAAATTCCCAGGAAGTTCCCAGAGTGCCCCAAGCCTCAACTCAGCCCCCGGCGTCAAAGTAATAGTTGTTCCGGTCAAGCCGACTAGCCGATCCGTCAGGCTTGGGCACCCGACCGATTGGCGCGGAACGAACTCCGGGGGCACGCGCCGGGGCAGGACCAACGGGCACGGTCCTCCCCGGCGCACCATACTTTCGCGGTCGCTGCGCTCCCTTTGTGCTCGCTTCGCTCGCGGGTGGGGGAGACTCCGTCTCCACCCACACCCCCTCTGCCTTGGGTGCGGGGGTGGGGTGCCCCGGCCTACGAGCCGCCGGGCGTCTCGGGGGTGCCTGCGTGGCCCGAGCTTTGGATTTCGCCCCGGGTGACCTGCCGCAACGCCATACCGACGAAGTCGCGGCGTACTGGCCCCCACGGCGGTGACCTAACCCGTCGGCAGGGAAACCTCACCGCGCAGAACCGCGTACGGGTCGATGCCCTGCTCCCGTAGAGCCTGCTCGGTCTCCCGTCGGGTTTCGCAGGGCCAGCCTTCGGGGCAGTTCTCGACGCAGACCTTGTAGGGGTGGACGGCCTGGGTGTGTGTCCGCCAGCGGGCCCAGAGGGCGGCCGGGGAGCGGTCATCGGACATGGTCGGTCCACTCCGCGCGCCGCTTCATCTCCGCCATCCGGGCGGGGTCGCAGGGGAAGGTCCGGCGGCAGTCGTTACAGATTCCAGTGCCGACGGTTTCGGGCCTGCCGGCGTCGGTGTGACGGGTTGCCGTCTCTTCTCGGTGGGCGCTGGCGATCGCGCTCCAGTCGACGACCACGGCCATGGCCTCTCCTCTGCGGTGTCGGTAGCGAATGGAGGGGCAGCCCCCGAACGGTCCGGAGGTCAGCGACCGAGGGCCGCCCCTATACCGGTCGCCTCGCACAATGTGACGGTGCCGGTACTCGACGGACGTTACGGACCTTGCGAGTACGGGACAACGGAGCAGGCCGCCCGACACGGTAGGGCGTTGGGCCAGGGCGCATCGCCCTGGCGAACCGGGGCGCGTGGACGCTCTGACCTGGGGCGTCGGTGGGGCATCATGAGGCCATGGCAGCGCCACTACTTACGCGTCGGCAGCTGGGAAAGCGGCTCCGCAGGCTTCGGGAACGCGCCGACATGAGCACCTACGACGTCGAGCGGTCGGGCCGGATCAAGTCGCGGAGAACCCTTGCGCGCATTGAGAACGGCGAGGCGACCTCGATGCCGTTCACCGTGATCGGCGGGCTCGCCCGGTTGTACGGGGCGGACACGGCCGTGACGTCTGAGCTTGAGCGCATGTACCGGCAGGCTGACGATCCGGGGATGTGGGAGGAGTACGGACAGGGCGTTCGCGAAGGTTTCGCTCTGTTCGCCGAGATGGAACAGACCGCCGACCGTCTGCTCATCTTCGATCCAGAACTGGTCACAGGCCTTCTGCAAACCGACGACTATGCGACCGCCCTCTACCGGCGTCATCCGTTGTCGGACAAGGGAAGTCTCGAACAGGCACGCCGGTTCAAGCAGCGCAGGCAGCGAGACTACTGGGAGCGGGTCGGCAAAGTGGATGGTCCGAGCACCACGATCATCCTCGACGAAGCGGCGATCCGTCGGCCGGTCGGTGGTCCCGAAGTGCTCTACGGGCAGTTGCTTCAGTTGAGAGACGCCGCTGTGCTTCCGAGAGTCACGCTGCTGGTCGTCCCCATGCTCCTCGCCGACCATCCCGCGCCTGAGGCCACGGCTTGCACCATCCTCGAATTCAACGACCCGCTCGACCCCGATGTCGTCTACCTGGAAAGCCTCGACGGCTGCCGCTACATCGAGAAGCCTTCCGCCGTTGCGGCGTATCGTGATGTTCTCAACGTGATCCGAGATCATGCGATCCCCATAGAGGAGTTCCTGACGTGAACGCTTCCCCGTGGCGGAAGTCGAGCCGCAGCAGCGGACAGGGCGGTCAGTGCGTTGAGGCGCGCACGAACTCGGGCCGGTTCGAGGTCCGCGACAGCAAGCTCGCCGACGGGTCGCCGGTCCTGGCGATGTCGGCCGACGACTGGCGGGGATTCCTGCGAACAGTGGCCCGCTGACTCTCCGTATGGCTTGACCCGCACCGCGACGATCCCGCCGTAGCCTTGCCGGGTGGATCCCGAACTGGAGACGGCTTTACAGATCGCCGGTGTGCTCGCCGGAGCGGCGGGGGCGTACTACGCGTGGCGGCAGTACCGCCTGGCGAAGGACGCCGAACCGCACGGGCCGTACCCGACCGGCGAGGTGTTCCTTACCAGGAACGAGTTCAGCGTCGTCCCCGTCGTCCTCGGCGGGATCCTGCTCTTCATGGCGGGCTACCTGCTGTTCAATCCCCGGTACACCGAGGGGACCACCCTGTGGCTGGACCGGGGCCTCGCGCTCGCGCTCGCCGCCATGGCCGCCTGGGCCTTCGACCAGAACGAGCGCGAGAACCGCGTCGAGATCGACGGTGAGGCCCTCACCATCCGTCCGCGAGGGGCCGCGCCGGTGCGGGTCCCCTGGGACTGGGTCAAGGCGGTGTACATCGAAAAGAGCGACGGCGCCGACCAGCTCATCATCCGCACCCACGACCACGGCGGCGTCATCCCGGGCCTCCAACCCACCTGGGACGCCGTCATCCGGCCGGGCTACCGCGCCTGCTATCTCCGCGACGTCAAACCGTCGCCCGCGGCGCTGCGGGCCGCGCTGGAGAAACACTCCGGCGGGCGCTTCCACGACTGAACCCGACGAAGACTTGGCGTCCAGCGCCTCGCGGTGGATGCTGGTCGGATGTCGTCTCTGAGCCGCGTCGAACTCGGCGCCTACCTGGCCCGGGTCGGGCACCTCGGTGAGGTTCGCGCGGACCTGGACACGTTGCGGGCGGTGCATCGCGCGCACGTGAGCACGATTCCCTATGAGGCGCTGGACATTCAGCTCTCGCGGGGGATCAGTCTCGCGGGGACCGACGTCGTGGCGAAGCTCGTGACGGCCGGGCGTGGCGGGTTCTGTTACGAGCAGAACGCGCTGATGGCCCGTGCTCTGCGGGCGATCGGGTTCACGGTGACCTATGTGGAGGGTGCCGTCCTTCGGGCGGCGCGCGGGGATGACATGTGGCGCAACCACATGCCGCTGCTCGTCGACCTGCCGGAGGGGCGGTTTCTGGCCGACGCGGGGCTGGGCGACGGGTTCTTGGAGCCGCTGCCGTTGGCCGAAGGTGTTCACGCCGACGGGATCTGGTCGCACCGCCTCGAATTCCTCGGCGACGGGATCTGGCGCTGCCACCCGGACGCGCGGGGGTCGGTGGAGTCCTTCGACTTTCGCACCGAACCGCGCGAGGTCGCCGACTTCGCCGAGGCCTGCGAGTTCCGGGCGAACTCGCCGGAGTCCCCGTTCAAGCGGGTCCTGGTGGTGCAGCGGCCGATGGCCGAAGTGAAAGCGGTCGTGCGGGGGTGCACCTACACGCGCGCGTACGCCGACCGCACCGTGGAGCGGGTGCTGGACAGCCCGGAGGTGTTCGGGGAGGTGCTGTCGGCGGAGTTCGGTCTCCGCCTGGACCCCGCGGACATCCGGACACTGTGGACGGAGAGCTGGCCCAAGCATCTCGCCTGGGTGGAGGAGCAGCAGAAGGCCGCGGTGGCCGGTCAGGCGAAGCCTTAGGGCCGTCCAGGCTGGCCGCCGAGTGCTGGGTGCACCTGCGCGCCGGTCAGCCCGCGACCGGCCCGCGGTTGTTCGCCCTCTATGCGACCGCGTTCGAGGCGGCCTAGGCCTCCAGTTCGGCGGTCAGTTCGCGCTTGAGGATCTTCCCCGTCGCCGTCATCGGCAGGGCGTCGCGGAACTCGACGAACCTCGGATACTTGTAGGCGGCCATGTTCTCGCGGCACCAGGCGATCAGCTCGTCCTCGCTGACGGTGGCGCCGGACTTGCGGATGACGTAGGCCTTGATCTCCTCGCCCTGTGCCTCATGAGGGACGCCGATGACCGCCGACAGGCTCACGTCGGGATGGGTCAGCAGCACCTCCTCGACCTCGCGCGGGTAGACGTTGAAGCCGCCGCGGATGATCAGATCCTTGATGCGGTCGACGATGTAGAAGTAGCCGTCGGCGTCGCGGCGGGCGACGTCGCCGGTGCGGAACCAGCCCTCGGCGTCGATCGACTCGGCCGTCTCCTGTGGACGGTCGAGGTAGCCCTTCATGACGTTGTGGCCGCGCACGCGGATCTCGCCGGGCTCGTCGACCTCGGCCTCGGTGCCGTCGGGGCGGGTCACCTTCACCTCGACGCCCCACACGGGCAGGCCGATCGAGCCGGGACGGCGGGGACGGTCGACGCGGTTGAAGGTCGCGATCGGGCTCGTCTCGGAAAGGCCGTAGCCCTCCAGGATCGGCACGGCAAAGCGCTCCTCGAAGCCCTTGAGCACTTCGAGGGGAAGCGCCGAACCGCCCGAGACGGCGATGCGCATGGCGCGGGCGATCTCGGCCAGGTCGAAACTCTCGGCGTCGGGATGGTTCAGCAGCGCCCAGTACATCGTCGGGACGCCCGCGAAGAAGGTCACCGACTCCGCCTGCATCAACCCGAGCGCCGCGCCGGCGTCGAAGCGCGGCAGGAGCACCAGCGTCGCGCCCATCGAGAAGCCGGCGTTCATCTGCACCGTCTGCCCGAAGGAGTGGAACAGCGGCAGGGCGAGCAGGTGGATCTCGTGCGGTGAGGCGCCGAAGAGGCGGTTGGCGAGCAGCGCGTTGTGGACCATGTTGCTGTGGCTGAGCTCGGCGCCTTTCGGGCGGCCCGTGGTGCCGCTGGTGTAGAGGACGACGGCCGTGTCGGTCTCGGCCGTCGACACCGAACGGAAGACCGGCGACTGTTCGGCGGTGGCGCTCGCGAGCGTCTCGGCGCCCTCGATCGGCGACTGCGCGGACGGGTCGGCGGTGATCAGCAGGAAGTGCTCGCAGCCCTCGACCGACTCGTGCGCGGCGAAGCCGTTGCGGCCCATCGGCAGCTCGGCCGTGCCCTCGAAGCAGAGGTAGGCGCGGGCGCCCGAGTCGGACAGGTGGTAGGCGATCTCGCGCTCGGTGAGCAGCACGTTGAGGGGGACGACGGCCGCGCCGGTCTTGAGGATCCCGAAGTAGGCGATCGGGAAGAACGGGAGGTTCGGACAGGTCAGCGCGACGCGGTCGCCCGGTCCGATCCCGCGGGCCTTGAGGGCATGGGCGACCTGCGAGGCGGCGGCGTCCACCCGCGCGTACGACAGGCGAGTCGGGCCGAGGACGACGGCGTCGCGGTCGGGGAACTCGCGAGCCGAGTCCTCCAGCAGTACGGCGAGATTGAGCATGAGGGGAACCTCTCGCGTTAGGAGCGCGCAGGATGTGTGGAGAACATCTTGGCAGGCCGAGCGCGGTTTGTGTGCCGTACGTCACTCTGCTTCTTGGTCGGCGGCGAAAGAGGACGCCTTGCGGGCATGGGATCGGGCTGCGGCCCCGCCTTCGGTGCCGGGTCCCCGGTGTGTGGGGACGCCTGGCCGGGGCCGTTGGGCGGCGGCGAACGAGGACGCCTGGCGGGGGTGGTGGGGAGCGGCGGTGGGCGAGGCTGCCTGAGCAGCGTCAAAAATCAGATCGGGCTCAAGTGGTCGACGTCGCTGGACGTGTTCTCTCGGCGCTAGTCACCGAGGAACCACAGGTATCGGTGTGGGCCGTCGAGAACGAACTGGCAAAGCGATCGGAGTTCTTCGATGGTTTCGGCGGATGCCACGCCGGCTGGCAGCCGGAGGAGTTCGTCCATCAGGGTCGGGACTTGCCAGCTGTTGAAGATGGTGTCCGTGTACGGGCACACGTGGCCGATCATCGGAAACGACGACCGATCGAGGCCGGCCATCTCGTTGCTCCAGTTCAGGCCGGATTCGCCCCGAACGAGGACTTCACCAGTCTCACCGCGGACCTGAGCATTGATCACGGTGTCAGGTTAGTCATGCAGCGTGGGCGAGACGTTGGCGGAAAAGCCACCGCGAACGAAGCGCGCAGACGCCACCGCGCCTCAAGAGTCGTGGTAGCCGTCGAGGTCGTCGCTCACGCGCAACGGGGGTACTTGCTCGGCCGGCAGGTCCAGTTCGGCGGCGAGGGTGAGGAGGGCCTGTTGTTCGGCGGCGCTGAGGGGCACCTCGTGGCCGCTGAGGGCCGTGAGAAGGCCTTCCAGGGCCTTGCGGGGTTCGCCGGCGTCGAGGTGGGCGCGCGTGGCCCGGACCTGTTCGGAGTCGAGGCGGTCGCCGAGGCCTTCGAGGAGGCGGCCGATGGTGTCGCGGGGGTCGTCGGTGGCCATCGTCGTCGTCACCCTTTCTGCCCGTGGTGGGTCAGGGGAGGAAGCGCACGTGGACAGGCTAGCGAAGGACCACCCATTGTGGACGGTTGTGTCGGGCATGCGTCGGCCCGGCGACGCCCATGCGTCCGGCGACGGTGCGAGAACTCGCGCCCACCGGCGCTGGGAATCGTTGCGTCCGGCTGGCCGTGCACGTGGTGCCTCACCGAGGAGGTGTCCCCTCACCGCGCCGCAGGCGGGGCACCCCTCTTCACCCCGTAACGCAGGAAGACCACACCTCCGGTGAAGCGCTTCTCCTCGATCAGCTCAAGGTCGAGGCGCACGCCCTCGGGCAGCCACGACAGGCCCCCGCCGCGCACGACCGGGACCACGAACAGGTGGCACTCGTCGACGAGACCCGCGCGCAGCGCGTGCGCGGCCAGGCCGGGCCCGCTCACCGCGATGTCGCCCTCGGACGTGTCCTTCAACCGCGCGACGGCCTCGGGGTCGAAGGAGCGCACCAGTCTCGTTCTCGGCGTCGACACCTCCGGCAGGGTCGTCGAGTAGACGATCTTGTCGGCGGCACGCCACAACTCGGCGAAGTCGTTCATCTCGGCGCGCTCGTCGACCGGCAGGTCCTGCCAGGCGGTCATCATCTCGTACATGTTGCGCCCGTACAGGTAGGTCGCCAGCGGCCGCTCCAGCTCGTTGATGAAGCCGTGCACCTCGGGGTCGGGTTCGGCCCAGGAGAAGTCTCCGTCCTCGTCGGCGATGTAGCCGTCGAGGGACGCGATCATCGCGTAGACGAGTTTGGCCATTGTCGTCCTCCTTCGTGTCGATGGATCCCACTATGGGCGAGGGGTACGACATTTCGCTCAGCGCGCGCCGAGGACCTTCCCCGGGTTGAGGATCCCCGCCGGGTCGAAGGCGGCCTTGACCGACTGCTGCACCGAGTAGTTCACGCCGTCGAGCTCCTTCTCCAGCCAGTCGCGCTTGAGCAGCCCGACACCGTGCTCGCCGGTGCTGGTCCCGCCCATCTCCAGGGCCATCGCCAGGATCTCCTCGAAGGCCTGCCGCCCCCGCTCGACCGAGGCCGCGTCGTCGCGGTCGACGACGATGTTGGGGTGCAGGTTGCCGTCACCGGCGTGCGCGATGACGCCGACGTGGGCGCCGGTGCGCTCGGCGACGGCCGCGACCCCGTCGAGGGCCTCGGCCAGGCGCGAGCGCGGGACGGCGATGTCGTCGACGATGACCGCGCCCAGCTTCTCCATCGCGTGGTAGGCCAGCCGCCGGGAGGTGAGCAGCGCGTCGGCCTCCTGGGCGTCGGTGGCCTGGAAGACCTCGGTGGCGCCCGCCTCCTCGCACAGCCGGGCGATGGTGGCGAGGTCTTCGGGGACGCCGGTGTCGGAGGCGGCCAGGAGCAGCGCGGCGGCCTCGGTCGGCAGGCCCTGCGGGGCGAGCGCCTCGATGGCGCGCAGGTGGACGTTGTCGATGAGTTCGAGCAGGCTCGGGACGCATCCGGCGGCGGTGATGGCGGTGACGGCGGCGCCCGCCGCGGTGGTCGACTCGAAGACGGCCGCGAGGCTCAGTGCGGGCTTCGGCGCCGGCTGGAGACGCAGGGTGATCTCGGTGATCACGCCGAGGGTGCCCTCGCTGCCGACGAACAGGCGCGTCAGGTCGTAGCCGGCGACGCCCTTGGCGGTGCGGCGGCCGCAGCGCATGACGCGCCCGTCGGCGAGGACGACTTCGAGGCCGAGGACGTACTCGCCGGTGACGCCGTATTTGACGCAGCACATGCCGCCGGCGTTGGTGGCGACGTTGCCGCCGATGGTGGACGACTCGTAGGAGCCGGGGTCGGGCATGTAGCGCAGGCCGTGCTCGGCGACGGCCTTGGTGACGTCGGCGTTGACGACGCCGGGCTGGACGACGGCGAGGCGGTTGACCGGGTCGATCTCCAGGATCTGGTTCATCGCGGCCATCGACAGCAGGATGCAGCCGTCGACGGCGTTGGCGGCGCCGGCGAGGCCGGTGCGGGCCCCCTGGGGGACGACGGGGACTCCGTGCGCGGAGGCGAGGGCGACGACGATGCTGACCTGGTTGGTGTCGCGGGGCCGGATCAGGGCAAGCGGGGTGCCGGCGTCGCAGAGGTCGGCGTGGTCGCGGGTGTGGGCGGCGAGGACGTCGGGGTCGGTGACCACGGCTCCGGCGGGCAGCGCGGCGGTCAGCTCGGCGATGATCTCGGTCATGCCCAGGATGCTGCCCGGACTCACCCGCGCGCGTCCACCCGGGGTGGGGCTGGGGGAACCGTAGGCTGGCACGATGCGTCACAAAGCCATGCGGGTGACACGATTTCTCGCCGTTTCGGCGGCCGTGGCGGCGACGGGGCTGATCCTCGCCGCGTGCGGCGGTTCGAGTCCCGGCGACGGTACGGCAGGGTCCAGCGCGCCGGGCGCCGACGGCGTGATTCCCGGCCCGGTCACTTCGGGTTCCTCGGGAGACGCGTCGATGCCTCCAGACGACGGGCGGGTCGAGCCCGGCCACGCCTTGCAGATCATCGTGACCAAGACCGGCGGGTTCGCCGGGATCGACGAGCGGCTGGTCGTCGCCGAGGACGGGACCTGGGAGTTCACCGGCTCGGCGGGCAAGAGCGAGAAGGGCGCGCTGAGTCCCGAGCTGCTCCGGCGCCTGCAGACGCTGGCGGTGTCGGCGGAGCTGTTCGCGCCCCCGAGCAAGGACAAACCGGACCACCAGTGCGCGGACATGTTCCAGTACGGGCTGACCGTCGGCGACATGACCACGCGCACCGACGACTGCGGTCAGGCCCCGAACGAGACCTTCGACGAGATGGTCGCGATCGTGGTCGAGGAGACGCCCATCTAGGCGTGCTCGGCGATGCCGCGCACCCTGGTTCACTCCCTGAACGAACGCTCCTGGCCGGCATCGACGCTGCGGCCGTAGAGATTCGCGACGGCCTCGATCTCGCCCGTGATCGCCTCGACGAGGTCGGGCGGGCCGAGCACGCGCGCCTCGCGGCCGAAGCGCAGGAGCTGGCCGACGGCGTGGCCGGTCGACTCCATGGGGAGCGTGACCTCGCGCCAGCCCTCGGCGTCGGCCGGTGAGGCGGCGTCGAGGACGGCCTTGGAGAGGTTCGGGAGGATGTCGGTGAGGTCGGCGAAGCCCTTCGCCGACACCGCGACACGCGCGTGGGTGCGGTTGGCGCGCGACTCGTACTCGGTGACGCCCGAGGCCCAGTGCGCGGCGAGGTCGAAACCCTCGGGGCGGGCGGCGGGCTCGTCGAGGACCTGGACGGAGCGCACCGACGCGACCCGGTAGGTCCGGGGCTGCCCGCCGCGAGCGCCGACCAGGTACCAGGTCCCGGCCTTGAGGACCAGGCCGAGGGGGTCGAGGGTGCGCGTGACGGTCTCCCGGGTGGGCTCCCAGCGGCGGTAGCGGACGCGGATCCGCCGTTCCCGCCAGACCGCGTCGGCGACGGTGAGCAGGTGCGGGACCTCGTCGGGTTCCCGGAACCATCCGCGCGCGTCGAGGTGGAAGCGCTCGCGGATGCGGCCCGAGGCCTCCCGGTAGGACACCGGCAGCGCCGCGGTCAGCTTCAGCTCGGCGGCGGCCAGGTTGGCGCCCAGGCCCAGCTCGGCCGCCGGCTGCGGCATCCCCGACAGGAACAGCGCCTCCGCCTCGGCGGGGGTCAGGCCGGTCAGGCGCGTGCGGTAGCCGTCGAGGAGCTGGTAGCCGCCCAGGGGGCCGTGCTCGCCGTAGACGGGGACCCCGGCGGCGGTCAGCGCGTTGATGTCGCGGTAGACGGTCCGCACCGACACGTCGAGTTCGGCGGCCAGGGTGGGCGCGCTCATCCGGCCGCGGTTCTGGAGGAGCAGGAGCAGGGAGAGCAGACGGCTGGCGCGCATGCCGCCGAACTTATCCCAGGATGCTGACAGAAGATGTCAGCTATGCCCGCGAGCATGGGGGACATGAACGATTTCGACTTCCTCATCGGGTCCTGGACGGTCGTCAACCGCCAGCTTCAAAAGCACTTCGCCGGCTCGACCGAATGGGACGAGTACCCCGCGACCGTCGAGTGCCGCTCCTTCTTCGACGGCGGCGGCAACTTCGACGAGATCGTCTTCCCGAAGTCCCGTGGCGCGACACTGCGGCTCTTCGACGTGGAGACGAAGGAGTGGTCGCTGTACTGGACCAACTCCAAGGGCCGGCTCTTCCCGCCGGTGGTCGGGACCTTCGACGGCCCGCGTGGTGTCTTCGAGGGCGACGACACCCACGAGGGGCAGCCGGTCCGGGCGCGCTTCGTGTGGTCGGCGACCGACACCGACAGCCCGCTGTGGGAGCAGTACTACTCAGCCGACGGCGGGCGGACGTGGGAGAAGAACTGGATCATGGAGTTCACCCGGGCCTGAGGGCGGGAGCGCGGCGGCCGGCGTCTGGGGCGCCGGCCGCCCTCGCGGTCCTGCTGCGAGAATCCCCGGCATGACCGAGCCGACCGCCTGGGACCGCGCGTGGTTCCGCGTACAGGACGAACTGCGGGCCAGCCCTGGGGTGCGGGTCCTGCAAGAGCTCCGCGAGCCCGCGGCCGAGACCACTGTGGACGAAGTCGTCCTCGACGCGGCGCTGTACGAGCGCTCGGTCGGCTTCGGCGCGATCGCCGGTCAGTGGACCACCGTGGAGCCCTACGCGCCGGTCACCGGCGAGTTCTACCTCGAACCCCTCGCTCAGGCGGTGAGCGCCGACCCTCCCGACTTCACCTCGATGCTCGACTCCGACGACGAAGCCGAGGAGGAGGAACGCGTCGCGGCCGACCTGCGCGTCATCGACTCCGCGCCCTTCACCGGAAGCGGTTCCTACACCGCGATCAGGCTCCAGCCGGGAGTCACCGACCCCGAGGTGTGGTTCGACGACCACACGCTCGGCCTGTGGCGGATGGACCTCGACTTCCCCGCCTACGCCGAGTTCCTGCTCCTGACCAAGGGCGCCTTCGGCTGGCAGCACCTGTTCACCCGGGCACCGCTCGGCGAGTGGGAGTTCCAGTCGGCGGCACGCCGGATCGCGAACATGCTCGACGCCCTCCCCCGCCTGTTCCCCGACCACGACTACACGCCCCTGCTCGCCCGCTCCCGCGAGCGGCTCGACGCCGCCCGGTAACTTCGGGCGCATGGAGGCCCTGCTCATCCGCAAGACCCTGCGCGTGCCCGCCCTCTCGCCCGAAACGGCCGCTCCCGGCGACGGAACGGCGGCCGCGCGCCGCCTCGACACCGCGCTGCTGTCGGCGGGCTTCACCCTGTCGGCGGACCTGCTGACGCACCTGTCGGGCTTCGCGCCCGAAGCGGTGACACGGCTGGGGAAGAGCGTGCTCAAGGCGGTGCGCGCGCTGGTCGGCGGCCACGTCGAGCACAACGTCTACTTCCGCGACTTCCCCGCCGCAGTCCCCGACACCATGGAGTTCTGGCTGGGCCTCGCCCGGGAACTCCTCGTCACCCCCGAGCAACCCCTCAACCTCCTCGAACTGCCCGGATACGGGCGCTACCACCATTCGCACGAGGAAATGGCCGCCGCCCACGAGCTCTTCCTCGACATGGCCACCGACCGCGTCACCGTCCTGCATCTGGGCGGGACGCCCGACGAGGAGGCCGCCGCGCTGTACCTCGCGCTCGCCGCGAGCACCGTCCCGCTCAACGCCGAGGACCTGTACGACCTGCGCCTGCTCGCACAGACCCTTGTGGACGCTCCGGTGCCCGAGGCCGTCCCCGTCCGCGAGAACAAGGCCGTCGTCAACCGGGAGCGGATCCTGCGCGGCCTGCCGCCGCTGGCCGACACGGTCACCGACGTCCTGCGCGCGGCCTGCGCGCTGTCGGACGGCGACGTGACACTCCTCGAACCGACGCGCTTTCGCCCTTTCCGGCGGGCGGAGCGCAGGGCGCTGCTGTCGGCCCTCGACGCCGTGGTGGCCGCCGACGAGGACCGGCTCGCCGACGTCGCCCGCCACCGCGAGCGCTGGAAGCGCCTCGGCGAGCGCCTGCACCCGCACGAGCACCCGCGCTGGCCGCTGGCCGGTGAGGTCTTCGCGGTGGCACGCGGCTCGCGGACCGTGCGCACGCTCGCGGCCCGGATCGAGGATTCCCTGTCCACTGGGGACACCACCGGGGCGCTCTCCTTGCTCGGCAGGGCTCCGGGCACGCTGCTGCGCTCGGTCGACCGTCTCGCGCGGCTCGGGACTCCTGGACTTCTCGACGCCGTGCGGGCGGCCGCGCCGAGGGCGTCGGGGAGGGTGCTGCTGTCGTTGCGGGAGCACTTCGCCGATCGTGCCGAGCCGGGCGGGCCGCGCCTGTTCGTCAACCGCGACTGCCGGCCGTGGGTGTTGCCCGATCCCCTGCCACCGCTGGATCCGGGGCTCGTCGGGGAGCTGTGCGCGATCCTGGACGCCGAGATCGCTGCGCGTCTGCCCCGGATCCCGCTGCTGGTCTACCAACCCGGGCTCCTCGACCTCGCGCTCGGGTTGTCTCAAAAGGGGACCGCGGCGGGTTTCGGTGTCCTGCACCGGGGGTCGGTCAGCGCGGTGAACGGCGAGCTGCTGAGGTTCTTCGCGCACTGGCGGGAGAGCTCCCGGTCCACCGACTTCGACCTGTCGGCGCTGCTTCTCGACGACGACTTCGCCTCGGTGGGCTGGCTGTCCTTCACCGACCTGGAGCGATACGGCGGTGCGCACTCCGGGGACATCGTCGGGGCGCCCTCGGGGGCCTCGGAGTTCATCGACGTGGACCTGGGCAGGATCGAGGCCCGGTACGTCATGCCGCAGGTGCACGTGTACTCCGGCGAGGGTTTCGCCGAGGTCGCCGAGTCCTTCTTCGGCTACATGGAGCGCTCCGCCGAGCAGGAAGGGCTGCCCTTCGAGCCGCGAACGGTCCGGGTGAGGTCCGACGTGCGCGGTTCGGGCCGCGTGGCGCTGCCGGTGGTGTTCGCGCGCGGTGACGACGGGAGCTGGACGGCGAGGTGGCTGCACCTGTTCCTGCGCGGCGAGCCGGGTTTCAACACCGTCGAGGGCAATGCCGCGCCCGCGTCGCTGATGGTCCGCGCCGAGCTCGGCAAGGCCCGTCTGCGCATGCGCTATCTACTGGGACTGCTGCGCGGCAACGGGACCGAGGTGCGGCCGTGGGATCCGGACGTGCCCGTGGAGGAGCCGGTGACCTGGGTGGGCCTGGAGGTGCCGGACGGTCTGCCGGAGGGGTCGCGCGCGTATGGGCTGGCGCGGCTCGGTGAGCTGGTTCCGGAGTAACGGGATAGGGTGGCGGTGAGGCCATGTGGCGGCTTCCTTCTTGTATATCTACGGATAACGCTCCTTAGCCGCCGCGCTCTCCTCACCTCGAAGACCGCCGGGTTCCGGCGGTCTTTCGTGCTAAGCCCTCTCCCGACTCCGGTTGCGCGGCGAGCCAGGCGGTGACCTCGTCGGGTCCGCGCAGCCGCACGAACTCGGTGCCGGGCGCGTACTCGGCGATCGCCTCCAGGAGGATCCGCCGGCCTCGGGCCGGGTAGTCCCAGATCCATTTCAGGAACGGCCAGGTGATGCGCTCGGGCGAGCCGTAGAGTTCGTCGACGCGGTTGCGCAGGACCCGTCGGCGCACGGCCCGGTAGAGGGTCAGGCGGCGGGGCTGGTCGAGGAGCACGATCCGGTCGGCGCGCGGGAGGCGGATGTCGAGGGTGCCGCCGTAGTTGCCGTCCATGACCCAGCGCGGTTCGGCGACCAGGCCGGCGACCTGCGCGCGCCAGTCCTCTGTGGAGGGTTCGATCCAGCCGGGCCGCCAGTAGTGCTGGTCGAGGTGGACGAGGGGCAGGGCGAGCCTCGTGGCGAGGGCCGCGCCGAGGGTGGACTTACCGGCGGCGCAGGAGCCGACGATGAGGATGCGCTGGGCCATTCGAGGGATGGTAGTCAGTCGCGGGCTTCGGGGAGGGCTTCCAGCGCGGCGAGCCCGGTCTCGGTTTCGGCGAGGAGTTCGGTGCGACGGACAGAGTCCGCGAGGTCCCGCAAAGCGTTGTGCGCGCTGGTGAACAGTGCTTTGGCGGTGACGGGGTCGGCGGCCTCGGCGTAGACCCTCGCCACCCGGACGCGGACTCCGGCCGCCGATTCGGCATCGGTGATCCGCTCGGCGACGGCCTCGGCCTCGGCGAGTTCCCGCCGCGCGCCGGCCGGGTCACCGGCGCGGAGGCGGCCCAGCGCGCCGATCATGACGAGCTGGGCGAGGTACAGCGGTTCGGCGTCGAGTTCTCCTTCGATCATCGCGCGGCATTCGGCGACCGCCTCGGCGTCAAGGGGCAGGCGGTCGCGCAGGCGGATCAGCAGCACCGCCAGGGACGCGGCGACGGCCAGCTCCGAGGACTCCCGTGAGGCCTCCTCCGCGGCGACCCGTTGGGCGCGGGCGCGCCCGGCCAGCCACTCGGCGTCCGCCTCTTCGGTGAGCAACCCCTGCTCCTGGAAGGAAAAGCCCAGGCCCAGCGCCTCGTCGGGCTCCAGGCGGTCGCGGAACTCCCGCCACAGCGACGCCAGCTCGGTCGCGACCGGCTCCCTGTCGAGGCCGAGGGCTCCCCGGGCGGTGGCGACCGCCGAGAGGCTGAACAGCAGGTCCCGGCGCCGGGCCGGATCGGCCGCGACTGTCTCGCGCACCAGCTCGACGCCGGCCTCGGCGAAGGCGAGGGCATCGTGCAGCTCACCGAGAGCGGTGGCCACCCGCTCGCGCAGGAGCAGCAGTTGCCGTCGCAGACCGGGTTGCGTGTCGAGGTTCCCGGCGTTTTCGGCCCGGCCGAGCGCCGCGACGGCCTCGCGGTGGCGGCCGAGATCGACGAGCGCCTCGGCCTCGAAGGCGTGCAGGTGGCCCAGCAGCGTCTCAGGGCCGCCGGCGTCGACGGCGGCGGGTACGGCCCAGGCCAGTTCGTCGAGAACACCGGTGGAGTCTCCGATCCGGTGGCGCGCCCCCACGAGGGAGACGCCGGGCACGAGCGCGCCGGCGTCGCCGTCGGGGCCGCGCCGGCAGAACGCGACGGCGGTCTCCAGCATCGCCACCTGGTCGTGGGCTTCGAGGTCGTCGCCGACCTCGCCGGCGAGTTGGGCGAGGTGGTGGGCGCTCTGCCGGTCCGGCTGTGCCTCGCCGGAGCGTGCCACGACGGTGAGCGCGAGCGTCACCGCCGCCTTGCGCAGGTCCTCCGGCAGGCCGTCGGGGACGGCGGATCGGTTGTGCAGCAGGAAACCGGCGGGCAGGTTGTCGGTCCCGCCCGGCTCCCACGGCGGCAGGTGCGCGGTGAACCGCGCCATGGCCTCCACCGCCGGATCCTCGCCGACGATCCTCGACGCCTCCAGCAGCGACGTGGCGGCCCCATGCAGGTCGCGCCGCCAGGACCGGACCACCGCCTGGTTGATCAGCGCCGCCGCGAGCAGGCCCGGATCGCCGTCGTTGAGCCGAACCGCCTCGTCGATGTGCTCGGTCGCCTCGGCCGGACGGGCGGTGCAGAAGGCGACGATGGCGGCGTTGGTGTGCAGCAGCGGCACGGGATGTCCGGTGCGCAGGGCGTCGTCGACGACGCGGTCGGCGAGCTCGATCTGCCCGTCGTGGAGCCAGTAGGTGGCCAGGTCGGCGGCTTGCTCGGCGAAGTTCTCCGCGTCTTTGAGGGTCTTGTACCGGTCGACGGCTCCGGCGGCGATGGTCGAGCGCAGCGGCCAGTACTGGAAGGGGTTCCCGATGCCGTCGGGAACGTCGGCGCAGGCGGCGTTGAGGGCCGGGCGGCACTCCGGGTCACGGGTGAGCATGCGCAGGCAGGTGTCGAGACTGGGGACCAGGGTGCCGCGCTCGTCGGACAACGCCAGCTCCGCGACTCGTGCCAGGTGCCCGCGCAGGGCGACCGTCAGCGACGCGCGGACTCGTGGCGAGGCGCCGGCCAGCGTCGCGGTGTCGAGGATGCGGGCGAGGCGGGCGCGGTCGTCGGTGGCGCCGATGAGTTCGGTCAGCAGCAGGTGGAGGCCCTCGGTGTTGTCGAGCAGTTCCTCGGTGAGGATGTCGGGACCGAAGACGAGCCGGTCCTCGCCGCCGGGGAAGACCGTGCCGATCCAGCGGGTCAGCCGCCGCAGCGCCGGTCCGTCCATATCGGGCAGTGCGGCCAGGATCTCGCCGACCTCGCCGCGCCCCGGTGAGGCCAGCGCGACGAGCGCGACGGCCTGGGTGGTCAGTATCCGGTCGTCCTCGTCGGGGTCGGCCGACCAGGCGCGCAGCCACAGCCGCTCCTCGCGTGCCAGGAACTGCGCCAGGACGCTCGCACGTGAGCCGGGCGCTTCGTCGCGGGCGGTGAGCAGGGCGGCCATGTGCAGGCGCATCGGGTGGGCGTACTCGGGGGCGTCGAGGTCGGGCAGCTCGGTTCCGGGCGCGGCCGCGAAGGCCGTCAGAGCGGCCGACGCGTGCGCGCGCCGATCCTTTGTGGACAGCGGCGCGGCGTTGAGCGCGGCGACCGGCGGGCGCAGATGATCGGCGACGCCTTCGCTGCGGGCGTTGAGATCGCGCCACCAGCGGCCTTCGCGCAGGTCGGCGCGGGCGATCAGGAGCAGCCGCACGGGCGGACCGTGGCCGCGGCCGTTCATGGCGCTGATGAAGGATCCGACCGGCTCGGCGTGCGGTTCGGCGTAGTCGACCACGGCCAGCGTCGGGCGCAGCACCTCCGGCGCGGGCTTGAGCGCGGTCTCGGCGATCAGACCGGCGTCCCAGCCCTCGACGGCGATCTCGGCGCACAGCTGCGCGGCCAGGCGGGTCTTGCCCGCGCCGCCCTCACCGGTGATGACGGCCAGGTCGAAGGGCCGCGACCCTCGGCACCAGTCGAGCAGGCCCGCGCGAGCCTCCTCCCTGCCCTGGAAGGGGACCACGGCGTACTTCGGGAGCAGCAGCTGCCAGTCGGAGTGCTCAGCGGGCAGCGGCACCGACGGCCCGATCAGCCTGGTGTCGACGGTGGACGGCGCTCGCGCGGTGACGCGCTCCAGCGCGCTCGCGGAGACGAGTTCGGCGAAGGCGGGGTCGGCCAGCAGCGCGGCGGCCGGGATCAGTTCGAGGCGGCGGCCCCGGTAGGCGGTCGGGTCGAAGGCGACCACACCGAGGATCTGGAGGCCGGGTTCGGCAAGCGCCACCGCGCCGGACATGCCGCGCCAGTAGCCCTCCTCGCCCGACAGCAGCTCCGGCGTGCGGATGTCGGCGGAGAGGCGCCCGGCCGCCAGACCGGTGGCCCGGTCGACGGTGCCGCGCATCGTCTCCAGGTCACGCAGGCCCTCGGCGGCCTTGGCCTTCGGAAAGCCTCGCGCGACGACGGGAACCCCGTCGCCTTCCGGTTCGCCCCAACGGGTCCAGGCGATGCCCGGGTCGTCGCGCCAGGGCTCCGACGGGACGCGCAGCACCGCGGCGTCCACCGCGTCCGAACCTCGCCAGACGACCTCGGCGGGCACCGGATCACCTTCCAGGGGCCGGATCTCGGCCGCCTCGGCGTCGCGAAGACCGTGCCGGGTGGTGAGCACCAGGTCGGCGGCCACGGCGTAACCCGAGGAGATCCGGCCACCGGCACGGACCTCGACGACACGGTGCACGCCGTGGCGGCGCAGAGCGTCGTCGAGCCGCATCGCGCATCCCCTCCTTGTTGGCGAGGGTAGCGCCGGATGGCTCTAGGGGTGGGGGATGCGCACGTCGGCCGCGCCGAGGCGGGCGGCGTCGGCGGTGGTGTCGTCGGGCTGGCGCTGCGAGTCGCGTTCGGCGTCGACGCGGGCCAGGTAGTGGCGGACCTCCAGGTCGCGGGCGGCAGCGTCCCAGCCGAGCTCGGCGGCCATGACGTCGGCGACCTGCTCCACACACTCCGTGCCGCGATGCGGTGTCTCGATGGAGATCCGGGTCCGGCGGGCCATGACGTCGTCGACGTGCAGGGCGCCCTCGGCGCGCGCGGCGTAGGCGACCTCGGCGGCCAGGTACTCCGGCGCGCCGGTCAGCGAGACGCCCAGCGCCGGGTCCTCCTCGACGAGCTTCAACACCTCCAGCGCCAGCGCGCCGTAGCGTTCCAGCAGGTGCTCCACGACTCCGACGGTGGTGCCGTGGCGGCGGGCGATGCCGCTGCGGTCGGCCCAGGCGTTGTGGAAGCCGTCGGCGCCGACGAGCGGGATGTCGGCCGTCCGCGAGGGACGGACGTTCCCGAGACGGCGGGCGGCGTGGTCGACGACGTCGGAGGCCATCACCCGGTAAGTGGTGAACTTCCCGCCGGCCACCAGCATCAGCCCCAGCATCGGCTCCACGACGGCGTGCTCGCGCGACAGCTTCGAGGTCTGGTCGCTCTCCCCCGACAGCAGCGGCCGCAGACCGGCGTAGACGCCCTCGATGTCACTGGTCTTCAGTGGACGGTCGAGGATCGTGTTGACGTGGTCCAGCAGGTACTCGATGTCGGCGGCCGAGGCGGCCGGGTGCGCACGGTCGAGGGTCCAGTCGGTGTCGGTGGTGCCGATGATCCAGT
This sequence comes from Phytomonospora sp. NPDC050363, assembly GCF_040655735.1. NCBI lineage: Bacteria > Bacillati > Actinomycetota > Actinomycetes > Micromonosporales > Micromonosporaceae > Phytomonospora > Phytomonospora sp. NPDC050363. Next base: position 368,752 of record NZ_JBFAKK010000002.1, on the reverse strand, counting down.
GGCCGCCCCACGGGATCACGAACAGCACCGACTTCTCGGTGCGCAGGATCAGCCCGGCGTCGCCGTTGATGGCGCTGCGCGGGACGAGCAGGTGGATGCCCTTGCTGGCGCGGACCCGCAGGCCCGGCCGGTCGGTGAACATCTGCGACACGTCGTCGCTCCACACGCCGGTGGCCGCGATGACGGTGCGGGCGTGGATCTCGTACTCCTCGCCGCTCTCCATGTCCTTCACCCGCACGCCGACGACCTCGCGGGCGTCGCGCAGCAGGTCCACGACCCGCGTCGAGGTGAGCACGTGCGCACCGTAGGAGGCGGCCGTGCGGGCCAGCGACATCACGAAACGCGCGTCGTCGACCTGGCCGTCGTAGTAGCGGATCGCGCCGTGCAGGCCCTCGGTGCGCAGCGACGGGAACAGCCGCCGCACCGCGCGCTTCGAGAGGTGCCGGTGCCACGGCATGCCGCGCCCGTGCCCGAGGGCGGTCGCGAGAGTGTCGTAGATGGCCACGCCGGCGCCGTAGTACGCGCGCTGCCAGACCGGGGCCTCCAGCGGGACCAGGAACGGCACCGGACGCACCAGGTGCGGCGCCAGGCGCGTGTACAGCAGCCCTCGCTCGGTCAGGGCCTCGTGCACCAGCCCGAACTCGAACTGCTCCAGGTAGCGCAGGCCGCCGTGGATGAGCTTGCTGGACCGGCTCGACGTGCCGGCCGCGAGGTCCCGCGCCTCGACGAGGGCGACCGACAGGCCGCGACTCGCCGCGTCGAGGGCGGCGCCGGCGCCGGTGACGCCGCCGCCGATCACGCACACGTCGACTTTCCGCGTGCGAACGGCGGCCGAATCGGCCGCTCGCCGCCGCGGTCCGAGGCGTGCGGCTTCGTTGCGGGTTGTCTTTGGATCACGAGGCACGTGTTGACCGTATCCCCCACCCGCTCCCCTTGGGATGGGAAGGGGTCCGCGTCACCTGACCTTGCTTCCCCAAGCCGGCGCCGAGATCATCCGAGGACGCCGCCGAGCCGCCGCAGACCCTCCCCGATCCGCTCCTCGCCGATGACGCCGAAACCCAGCACCAGCCCGTCCCGCGTGCCCCCGTAGCGCTTCACCTCGCGCACGCGCACGCCCAGCCGCGCGGCACGCCCGGCGACGGCCGCACCGTCGAAGTCGCCGCGCACGCACACGTGCAGGCCCGCCGGCCCGGGCACGACCGTGAGCCCGTCCATCCCGGCCAGCCCGTCGACCAGCCGCGCCCGCCGGGCGGCGTACACGCGCGTGGCCTTGCGGACGTGCCGGCCGAGCTGCCCCTCGTCGACGAACCTCGCCAGCGCCGCCTGCGTCCACCACTCGCCGTGCCAGCCCGACAGCCGCCGCGCCGTGCGCAACGGCCCCCGCAGCGCACTCGGCGCGACCAGGAAACCCACCCTCAGCAGCGGGGACAGCACCTTCGAGAAGGACCCGACGTAGAGCACGCGCCCCCGCCCGCCGCCCAGGCTGAACAGGGGTTCGAGGGGCCGGTCGGAGTAGCGGAACTCGCTGTCGTAGTCGTCCTCGACGATCACACCGTCGTGCCGCTCGGCCCAGTCGAGCAGCGCCCGCCGCCGCGCGAGGCTCATCGGCATGCCCAGCGGGAACTGGTGCGAGGGCGTGACGTAGACCAGCCGGGTCCCGCGCGGGATCCGCTCGACCTCGATGCCCTCGTCGTCGACGGGAACCCGCGCGACCTTCGCGCCCAGCGCGGCGAACAGGTCGCGCGCCGGTGGATAGCCCGGATCTTCGACGGCCACGGTGTCGCCCGGCTCCACCAGCACCCGGCAGGCCAGGTCCAGGGCCTGCTGGGCGCCCTGCGTGATCAGGACGTCCTCGGGGTCGGCGAGCACCGCCCGCGCCAGGCCGATGTGGCGGGCGACGGCCTCGCGGAGCCCGGGATGCCCGGCGGCGGACGCGTAGCCCGGCGCGGGCGCGGCCGATGGGCGCAGCTCCCGCGACACCAGGCGCCGCCACGTCTCGTAGGGGAACAGGGCGGGGTCGGGGACGCCGATCTGGAAGTCGTAGTCGAAGCGTCGCGGGTCCGGCGCGGGCTCGGTCCGCCACTGCGGGCGCGGTGTCGGCGCCGTCCCGCCCGTCGCCGGCTCCCCGGGCGCCGCGTAGGTCACGTAGGTGCCCGCGCCGACCCTGGCCGTGCAGAAGCCCTCCGCGGTGAGCCGCTCGTAGGCCACCGCGACGGTGTTGCGCGCGACCGACAGCCTCTTGGCCAGCTCTCGCGTCGAGGGCAGGCGCTCGCCGGGCCGCATCCGGCCCTCGACGATCGCCTCGCGGAACCGCCGGTAGATGCCCGCGGTGAGGTCGCCCTCGGCGAGGCTGACATGAAAGTCCATTGGCCTGATCATTCCACCTGGAATTGGATCTGGCAGGCGGCCATTGTGACCCATAGATTCGGGCTCATGAAGATCGACATGTGGTTCGACCCCAAGTGCCCCTGGGCCTGGAACGCCTCCCGCTGGCTGCTGGAGGCCGAGCTGGTCCGCGACGTCGAGGTCCGCTTCCACGTCATGAGTCTGGCCGTCCTCAACGAGGGCCGCGAAGGGCTCGACGCCTGGTACGCCGATTGGCTCGCCGACACTCGCGGGCCCGTGCGCGTCGCGATCGCCGCCGCCCAGAAGTACGGCGAGGACGTCCTGCGCGACCTTTACACCGCGCTGGGCACCCGCATTCACCGTGACAAACGTGCCATCGGGCCCGAGCTCTACGCCGACGCGCTGGCCGAACTCGGCCTTGACGGGGGTCTGGCCGAGGCCGCCGGCACCGAGGAGTACGACGAGGCGCTGCTCGCCAGCCACCACGCCGGGCTCGACCTCGTCGGCGAGGACCTGGGCACGCCCACGATCCACCTGCCCGGTCCCGACGGCGAGCCGGTCGCGTTCTTCGGGCCGGTCATCACGCCGATCCCGCGCGGCGAGGACGCCGGCCGCATCCTCGACGGTGTGGTCGCGCTGGCCGCCGCTCCCGGTTTCTACGAGCTCAAGCGCGGCAACCGGCCGCGTCCCGTGACGCGGTGAACGGCCGCCGCCTGGCCCGCGCGCAGCTCGCCAACTCGATCGGCGACGGCGCCTACTACGTGACCTCGGCGCTGTTCTTCACCACGATCGTGGGCCTGTCGCCGGTGCGGGTGGGGCTGGCGCTGACCGCCGCGTGGGGCGTCGGCGCCCTGGCGGGGGTGCCGGTCGGTGCCCTCGCCGACCGGCACGGCCCGCGTGCGGTCGCCGTCGGGCTGGCGGTCGGCACGGGCGCGGCGGTCTCGGCGTTCCTCGTCGTGCGCTCGTTCTGGCCGTTCCTGGCGGTGCTGGTCGTGTACGCGACCTGCCAGAGCGGGCTGGCGGCGGCGCGTCAGGCGCTGCTGGCCGGGCTCGTCGAAAGCGGGGAGCGCACGAAGGTGCGGGCGCGGGTCGGGAGGGTCGCCGGCGTGGTGACGGCGGGCGCGGGGCGGCCGACGGTCCTGCGGGACCGGCCGTACGCGGTCCTGACGGGGCTGAACGCGGTGATGCTGCTGACGATGCCGCTGCTGTCGGTGGTCCTGCCGCTGTGGATCGCGCAGCGCACCGACGCTCCCAAGTGGACGGTGGCGGCGCTGTTCGTGCTCAACACCGGCGGTGTGGTGCTGTTCCAGGTGCGGGTCGCGCGCGGTGTCCGCGGCCTCGCCGACGCCTCCCGGTACGTGCGGTGGGCGGGCGTGGCGCTGGCGGTCTCGTGCGCGGTCCTCGCCGTGTCGGGGATGTGGGAGGGCGCGTGGGCGGCCGGGCTGGTGCTGCTGGCGGGTGCCGCGCTCCAGGTCCTCGGGGAGATGCTGCTGGCGGCGGGCTCGTGGGAGATCAGCTTCGGGCTGGCGCCGGAGGGCGCGCAGGGGCAGTACCAGGGGTTCTTCGGCACCGGCGTGCCCGTCGCGCGGATGGCGGGGCCGGGACTGCTGACGGTGGCGGTGCTCGGGTGGGGAGTACCGGGCTGGCTCCTGCTCGGCGCGCTGTTCCTCGCGGCGGGGCTGGCGACCGGGCCGGTCGTGCGGTGGACGCAGCGGGGGCGGCCGCAGGTGGCGCCGGCGGTGTGATCAGGCGCGGGCGGCGTTGGCGAGGATCGCGGCGTTGACGCGGTCGGGGAACTCGAACTGGAGCCCGTGACCGGCTCCCTCGATGGTCTCGACCCGCGCGTGCGGGATCAGCGCGCGGATCCGCTCGGCCGCGCTCGCCGGGTGGAACAGCGTCGTGCGGCCGCCGATGAGGACCAGCGCGGGGGCCTTGATCGCCGACAGTTCGGCGTCGGTGTAGCGGCGCCCGGCGGTGCGCTGCGGCCCGAAGGTGAAGGCCGCGTCCAGGACGCGGCCGAACACGCGCCAGTCGATGACGAGCGCGGCGTTCGCGGTTCGCCGCGCCAGCCGGGGCAGCGTCCGCGAGCGCGTCACCAGCCGGAGCATGCCGACGATGCCGCTGAACAGGAAGCGGATGCGGACGTCCTCGATGCCCGCCGGGTCGAGCGCGGTCATCGTCGCGACCTGATCGGGGCGCCGGGAGGCGTGGTTGAGGGCGAGCCAGCCGCCGTAGGAGTGGCCGACGAGGTGCACCCGCGTCAGGCCGAGGCCGGTCAGGACCTCGTCGAGCCACACGGCGTAGTCCTGCGACCCGGTCAGCGGCGCGCTCTGGGTGCTCCCACCAGGGTCGTCGATGGCGTCGACGGCGTAGACGGGGTGCTCGGCGGCGAGGGCCGCGACCTGGGGATACCACAGGGAGCCGTTGCCGCCGTGTCCGTGCAGCAGGACGATCGGCGTGCCCTCGCGCGGGCCGTGGCGGTGGACGCAGGTCGGCCCGAAACGGGTCTCCACGTCGATTCGCTCGAAGGGGCGCGGCCACAGCGCGAAGGCCGTCTCATAGCCGCGCTGGAACTTCTCCCGGGCGCGTGCGCTGCGAAAGCGGGCCACGCCGGGACGGGTACCACCTGTGGACATCGCCGACCTCCCTTGTTGATACATTTGTATCAGCAAACTCCGACGACCGCCACCCCGAGGAAGCGATGCCGAAACTCGCCGACCACGAACAGCGCCGCGCGCAGATCACCGACGCCCTGCTGCGGATCGTGGCCGCCACCGGACTGCACTCGGTCACCATGCGCGCCGTGGCACAGGAGGCCGGCGTCTCCCTGCGGCTCGTCCAGTACTACTTCCAGACCAAGGAGCGACTCCTCCTCGCCGCCGTGGAGCATGTCGGCACCCGGCTCGCCGATCGTCTCGCCACCCGCGTCCGGGGACTCGGCGAGGATCCGGGGCACCGGGAGGTCATCGAGACGATCGTCGGCGAGGTCTTCCCCACCGACGCCGACAGCCGGATGCTGCACATCGTCTACACCTCCTACGCCGTGCTCGCCATGACCTCACCGGAACTGGCCGGCGAGCGCTTCCTCGGCGACCCCGACGCCCTGGAGCGCTACGTCGCCGGCCGCTTCCAGGCCGCCGCCGACGCCGGTGAGCTCGCCGACGGCACCGATCCGCGCGCCGAGGCCGCCGCGCTCATGGGCATGTACGGCGGACTGGGCACCAGCGTCGTCCTGGGGCAGCGGACCGCCGCGGACGCCCTCGCCGTGATCGGCCATCACCTCGACCGGGTCTTCCGGCCGCGCCGGACCTAGTCTCGGTGGGATGGCAGACCTGCGACCCTTCCATCCGCGGACCCCGCCCGAAGCCCTCGACGACCTGCGCCGCCGCCTCACCGCGACCCGCTGGCCCGCCGAAGTCGGCGAGGGCTGGGAGCGCGGTGTCCCGCTCGGCTACCTCAAGGGCCTCGCCGAGCGCTGGCTCCACGACTACGACCGGGCCGCCTGGGAGGCGCGGATCGCGGCCCTCCCGCAGTTCACCACCGTGATCGACGGCCAGAACATCCACTTCCTGCACGTTCGCTCCCCCGAACCCGGCGCCCTGCCGCTGATCCTCACGCACGGCTGGCCGGGGTCCTTCGTCGAATTCCTCGACATCGTCGGCCCGCCGTCGGACCCCCGCGCGCACGGCGGCGACCCCGCCGACGCCTTCCACCTCGTCATCCCCTCGGTGCCCGGTTTCGGGTACTCGACACCGCTGTCGCCGGGCTGGAACCACGCCCGCATCGCCCGGGCGTGGGCGGAACTGATGTCGCGGCTGGGCTACCGCCGCTACGGCGCCCAGGGCGGCGACACCGGGTCGATCGTCTCGCCTGAACTCGGCCGCGTCGACGCCGACCACGTCGTCGGCGTCCACATCAACGGCGGCCTCGCCTTCCCCGACGGCGACCTGGCCGACCTGTCGCCGGTCGAGGCGGAGCGGATCGCGGCAGCCGAACGGCTGCGCGCCACCGGAACCGGCTCCCGTCACGCCGCCGGGGCCCGCGGGCGTGCCGACGGGGGTCGCGGTGTTCCCCACCGACCCGGCTATCCGGCGGCTGGTGGAGCGCGACCACAACGTCGTGCGCTGGTCGGAGTTCGATCGCGGCGGGCACTTCGCGGCGATGGAGGCCCCCGATCTGCTGGTCGGCGACGTGCGGGGGTTCTTCCGGGAGCTGCGCGAAGGAGCTTGACCGCCATTACTCGTCGACGTATATTCGTCTACGAGTAATGAGGAGGGGAAACGTGACGCAGCGGCGCAAGGTCGGCAACATCCTGGCCCTCGCGCTGCTCTCCCTCCTCGCCCCGGGCGAGCCCCTGCACCCCTACGAGATGGCCCGCATCCTTCGCCGCACCGGCAAGGAGCAGGACATGAACATCAAGGTCGGCTCGCTCTACACCGTCGTGCAGAACCTTGAGAAGCACGGTTACATCGAGGCCGCCACCACCGAACGCGAAGGGCGGCGCCCCGAGCGCACCCCCTACGCGATCACCCCCGCCGGACGCGAGGAGCTGACCGACTGGCTCGGCGAGCTCGTCGCCGTCCCGCAGCACGAGTACCCGCGCTTCCGCGCGGCGCTGTCGATCCTCGGGGTGCTCTCCCCCGACCGCGTCGTGCGACTGCTCCGGCAGCGGCTCGAAGCGCTCAACGCCGAGAGCGCCGCCCAGCGCGAGCAGCTGGCCGCCGCCGGCGAGCTGCCGCGCGTCCTCCTCATCGAGGTCGAGTACACCCTCGCCATGCGCGAGGCCGAGGCCGCCTGGGTCCGCGGGCTGCTCACCGAGATCGAGGACGAGACGCTGTCGGGAGTGAAGGAGTGGCGCGACTACCACCAGAGGGGCACACGCCCGCCCTCGGTGTGGAAGGAGCTGCTCGACACCGACTGAAGCCGCGCACCCGGCGCGGTGCGGGAACACCGCACCGGGGCGCTGAACCTCGCGAACCGTCCCGCGGGAACGGGACACCTGGTCGACGAGTTGGCACTCGCAAGGTTAACCAGGGACTCCACCCCCGCGGGCGGGACACCGCACACCCGCGAACTGGAGTCCCCCCATGCACGTCGAGGCCCACGACCTCGTGAAGACCTATCCGCCGGGCGTTCGCGCGCTCGACGGGCTGTCCCTCGCCATCGAGCCCGGGGAGGTGTTCGGCCTGCTCGGGCCGAACGGCGCCGGGAAGTCCACCACCGTCAAGATCCTCACCACCCTCGCCCGCGCCGACTCCGGCCGCGCGACCGTCGCCGGGCACGATCTGGCGCGCCACCCCGAGCGGGTCCGGCGCGCCATCGGCGTCGTCGCGCAGAACTCGGGGACCGATCCCCTGGCGAGCGGGCGCGACAACCTGACCCTGCAAGGGCGCCTGTACGGGATGGGCGGCGCGGCCCTGCGCGTCCGCGTCGCCGAGCTGCTCACCCGCTTCGATCTCGACGAGGCCGCCGACCGTCCCGTCCGCGGCTACTCCGGGGGCATGCGCCGCCGCCTCGACGTCGCGCTCGGCCTGGTGCACCGCCCCCAGGTGCTGTTCCTCGACGAACCGACCAGCGGGCTCGACCCCGAGGCGCGATCGGCCGTGTGGGCCGAGATCGCGCGGCTCTCGGACGCCGACGGCCTGACGGTCCTGCTCACCACGCACTACCTGGAGGAGGCCGACCGGCTCACCGACCGGCTGGCCATCGTCGACAAGGGACGGGTGCTGGTCACCGGCACCGCCGACGCGCTCAAAGGCGAGCTGCGCGGCGACGCCGTCCACATAGAACTACGCGACGACGCCGACGAAAGCGCTGTGCGGCAGGCGATCGGGCCGGTCGTGCGGGACGTGACCCTCGACGGGCGACTGCTGTCGGCCCGCGCCGACGACGGCGCCGCCGCCGTACCGGGCGTCCTCGCCGCCCTCGACCGGGCGGGCTCCCCCGCCGCCGCGGTAACCGTCGCGCGGCCCTCTCTCGACGACGTCTACCTGCGCCACGTCGGGCGCCGCTTCGACCGGACGGGAGCCTCCTCGTGATCGCACAGACCTGGTGGCTGACCCACCGGCAGCTCAAGGCCCTGGCACGACAGCCCGGAGTCCTCGTCATCACCCTGATGCAGCCGGTGGTGTGGCTCTTCCTGTTCGGGAACCTCTTTCGGCGCGTCGTCGAACTGCCCGGCTTCGGCGCCGGGTCCTATCTGGACTACCGGGTGCCCGGGATCGTCGTGATGAACGCCGTCTCGGCCAACATGTGGGCCGGTATGACCACGATCGACGAGATCGAGCGCGGCACCCTCGACCGCTTCCTCACCACACCCGTCGCGCGCGGCGCCATCATGAACGCCAACGTCATCGTCGCCGCACTGAGCACCGCGTTCCAGTCGGCGGTCATCGTCCTGCTCGGCTGGGCCGCCGGCGCCCACTACCCCGGCGGACCACTCGGCCCCATCACGCTGATCGTGCTGTCGATGGTGCTCGGAACGGTGTTCACCGCCCTGTCCAACGCCTTCGGCATGGCCGTCCGGCAACGCGAGAGCGTCATCGGCCTGAGCATCTTCCTGCTCCTGCCGCTGACCTTCCTGTCCTCGGCCTTCATGGCCGAATCCCTCATGCCCGGCTGGATGCGGGGCATCGCCGCGGCCAATCCCGTCGACTGGTCACTCGAAGCGGCGCGGGGCGCGCTCGCCGAGTCGGCCGACTGGAGCGCGACCCTCGTCCGCGGCGGTTGGCTGCTCGCGCTCGCGGCGGCGATGGTGTGGCTGTCGACGCTGACCTTCCGCGGATACCGGCGCAAGGTCTGATCTCGACATGGGGAAGGCCCCGGCATCGGCCGGGGCCTTCGTCGTTCTTCGAACCGTCGCTACCCGCGGTCAGCCCGCCGCGAGTCCGCCGTCGGTCGACAGCACCGTGCCCAGCGTGATCTCGCCGGCCTTCAGCGCCGCCTGCGTCGAGGGGCCGATGTCGAGGCTGGAGAACTGCCCGAACTCGATCCCGTAGGTCTCCTTGAGACCCGGCTGGCAGAAGGCGCGCTCCGGGCACTCCGGCGGTCCGCCGAGGATCGACTCCTTGCCGCTGCACTTGGCGGCGAAGTCGGACAGCGTCTTGATCTGGTGCTGGTCGGCGAACTCCTTCGTCACCGCGTAGGCGTTGACGTCGGCGGCCGGGGAGGCCTCGCCGACGACCAGGTTGTTCTTCTCGGCCAGGCCCTGGAGAGCCGTGACGGTCGCCGCGAGGTCGCTGGAGGCGACCGGCGGGGCGTCCTTGCCGTTGGCCTTGCCGTTGAGGAACTCCGCGAGGGTCGCGGCGTACTCGGGCATGACCTGGATGTCGCCCTTCTCCAAAGCCGGCTCGTAGAGCTCGCGGTTGCCGACGTCCTGGAGCTCGACGGTGAAGCCGGCGCCCTCAAGGGCGATCTTGTACAGCTCGGCGATCGTGTTCGACTCCGAGAAGTTGCCGTGCCCGACCGTCAGCTCGCCCGAGCCGCCGGACAGGCCGTCGGCCAGACCGTTGGCCGCGGCGAACTCCTCGGCGGCCTGTGCCGGGGTCTTGCGGTCGATGTCGACCGCCTTGTTCAGGCCGATGAGCTTTTGCGTGTCGAGCGCGGCGGCGACCTTGTTGACGGCCGCCAGCAGCGCTTCGCTTGAGGCGTCGGCGTTGACGGCCGCAATGATGTTGTCGGCGTTCTGCAGCTTCTTGTCGTCTTCGAGGACGACCAGGGAGGTCCCGGCGACCGGCGCGCAACCCGCGCCAGCCACGTCCTCCGGGGCGTCGGTTCCCGAGGAACCGGCCTTGCCGCACGCGGCGAGCGCGAGGGCCATCAGCCCGATCGCAGGCACCGCGATGAGGGATTTGCTCCGTGTCAGGGACATGAGGAAGACCGTACTGGACGTGGGCGACGTAGTCACCGAGCTGGACGAAGTGACCGGGGTGTGAGGAGTTTCTCAGCGATCGCGAGGAGTCCTTCGATCACCAGTGCGACGATCGCGACGAGGACGCCACCGGCGAGGATCTGGCCGCCGCCGACCGACATGCCAAGACCGAAGCCCTGGGAGATGATCAGGCCGAGGCCGCCGCCGTTGACGAGAGCGGCGAGGGTCGCGGTCGCCACGACCTGTACCGACGCCGTGCGAAAGCCGCTGGCGAGTTGCGGGACGGCGAGGGGCAGTTCGACGCGCCAGAGGACCTGGCGGCCCGACAGGCCCATGCCGTAGGCGGCGTCGCGGGCGTCGGGATCGGCGTCGCGGACACCGTTGTAGGCGGTCGCGAGCAGCGGCGGGATCGCGAAGACGGCGAGGGCGGGGACGACCGAGGGCGCGCCGAAGCCGAGGGCGGTCAGCGGCAGGAGGCTGAGCAGGGCCAGCGTCGGGATCGCGCGGGTGACGTTGGAGACGCCGACGGTGAGGCCGCCGCCGCGACCGGTGTGCCCGACCCAGATGCCCAGCGGCCAGGCGATGAGGCAGCCGAGGAGGACGGCGAGGGCCGACAGCCACAGGTGCTCGATGAGCCGGTCGAAGACGCCGCCGGGGTTGGTCCAGTTCAGGGGGTCGTTGAGCCAGGTCACGGCCTGGGAGATGACGTCGTTCACCGCGCCGCCTTCCGGGTCCAGGGCGTGATCAGCCTGCCGAGCCAGGAGAGGAGCAGATCACACGCGAGGGCGAGTGCGACGCACAACACGGTCGCGGTCACGATCTGCGGTTTGTACAGGTTGTTCCGGAAGCCGGAGAGGATGAGTCCGCCGAGGCCGCCGCGGCCGAGGACGGCGCCGACGGTGACCAGAGCGACCGTCGAGACGGCGGCGATTCTCAGGCCGGTGAGTATGGAAGGCATCGCCAGGGGTATCTCGATGCGCATGAGCATGGCGAAACTGCCGTATCCCATGCCGTCGGCGGCGTCGCGGACCTCTTCGGGGACCTGCCGCAAACCGGTCAGGGTGCCCCTTACGATGATCAACAACGCGTACATGACGAGCCCGACGAGTACCGTGGTCGCCGTCAAACCCAAGAACGGCGCCAGCAAGGCGAACAACGCCAGTGAGGGCACCGTGTACAAAACGCCCGACAGTGCGAGGATGGGAGCCGTGAGCCAGCGGGCCCGGTACGCGCACACCCCCAGTGGGATCGCGAGGACCGCGGCGAACAGCATCGCCAGGGCCGTCAGCTCCACATGTTCGGTGAAGGCCGCGCCGAGAGCATCGGCGTTGTTCTGTATGTACGACCAGGAGAACCAGGGATCGTCCGGCACGGCGTCGAGCATGGCCGACACGTCGTCCGGACGCAAGTCCGCTCCACCTCGGAAAGGCATGACATGGACGCTACCGCCGCGGCCGAGATCGAGTTGTCGGGTGTTCGAAAGGAATATGCCGGGGGGAGCGTCGCGGTGTCCCATCTGGACCTGCACGTCCCGGCCGGCTCGCTGACCGTCCTGGTCGGGCCGTCGGGATGCGGGAAGTCGACCGTGCTGCGCATGGTCAACCGCCTCATCGCGCCGACCGCCGGGCGCATCCTGCTCGACGGCGAGGACACCGCGAAGATCGACAAGGTCGGCCTGCGCCGCAAGATCGGCTACGTCATCCAGCATGTGGGACTCTTCCCGCACCAGACCGTCGCGCAGAACGTCGCCACGGTTCCGAAGCTGCTGGGCTGGCCGAAGTCGCGCATCAAGGCACGGGTCGAGGAACTCCTCGACCTCGTCGGCCTCGACAGCGGCCTGCACGGCAAGCGCTACCCCCATCAGCTTTCGGGCGGGCAGCGCCAGCGCGTCGGCGTGGCCCGGGCGCTGGCCGCCGACCCCGTCGTGCTGCTGATGGACGAGCCCTTCTCCGCGGTGGACCCGATCGTGCGCGGGCGGTTGCAGCAGGAGTTCCTGCGTCTGCAGGAGACGGTGCGAAAGACGATCCTGCTGGTGACCCACGACGTCGACGAGGCCGTGCGGCTGGGCGACCGCATCGCGCTGCTGTCGGAGGGCGGGAAGCTGGAGCAGTACGCGCCGCCCGCCGAGCTTCTGGCACGCCCCGCCTCCGCCTTCGTGGCGGAGTTCGTGGGCGCCGACCGCGGCATCAAACGGCTCTCGGTGACCACCATCGACCCGACGATGCTGCGCCCGATGGACGACGTGGACCGCGATTCGCCGGAGGTCTCCGCGGCGGCGACGCTGTACGACGCCTTGGCAGCCCTCCTGGAGGGCGGGACGGGGCACGTGGTCGTGCGCTCGGGCGAGGAGCTGCTGGGAGCGATGACAGCCGACGACATCTACCGCGCGGCCCAAGCGGACGGCACGACGGGTACAACGGGGGTGGCGGCGTAAGGCCCGGGCGGGGATTCGACGGCGGGCCGCGGACAACTCGGCGGGACCTGGACGGGCGGCGCCGTGCGACGGCGCGGCGGCCGTGAACGGGCGGCGCGGGGCGCCGTGCGACGGCGCTGGCTCGGCCGTCCACGCCCCGCCGTGCTGCGGTGATGGTGCGACTAGACCGCGCCGTGGCGGGGATGGCATGACCACGGCGATGTGACGGCGCAGCTCGCCGCACCGTCAGCGCGACGGGCGCGGCTCACCGCCACTGCCACCGCCACCGCAGGTGGCGGGTGGTGGCCGCGCGGCTCGAAGAGGCAGAAGCGAGACCCACCCGACGCCGCCGAGAACACGCCACCCCAAGGTTCGGCGGAGTGCCGGGTCCAGGGACGGAGTTCCTGGCGGGGTCTGGGGCAAAGCTCCAGCGGGAGTCTGGGGGCGGAGCCTCCCAGCAGGGTTCGGGACGGAGTCCCGGCGGGGGTGCTGGGGGCGGAGCCACCCAGCCGGCTCTGGCGCGAGGAAGACGCTGTGCCCTGCCGAGACGCTGGGCTGAGCCCGTCGAGCGGCTGAGCTGTTGACCGGCCGTGCCGTGCCGTGGCGAACCGAGACGCCCTGCCGAAGCGGAACGACCCAGCTCCGACGCAGCCCTCACCCCTCGTATATCCGCCGATGCCACCACTCCCACCCGCAGAGTCCCTGTAGGACCCGCCACGTCCCTTCGGGCGGGAACGGATCCGGGATCGTCCGGCGCAGGATCTCCTTGTCCAGCCCCGCCAGCATCCGGCCCAGTTCACGCCGGGAACGCAACGGCAGTACCGGCAGAATCATCGCGAGGTAGTCCCGAGCGTGCGCCACGTCGTCGATGAGTTCACACGCCCCAGCCGTGCACAGCGAGCGCCGGAGATACAGGTACCTCCCCGGCCGTGCCAGGAACTTCCCCAGGCCGTGCAGGGCCAGCGCGGTGCCGCCGCGCCAAAGGAACGGATGATCGTCCCTCAGTTCGGCACGCGCGATGTCACGGCATGTCGCCGCCGACAGTCCGCGGATCGCGATGCGCGCGTAAGCGGGCGGTGTCCATTGTTGGGCGCGCATCGCGCCCGGCCGCCTACGCGGCATGTACCTTTCGGGCCGTCATGCCGCCATCCTGCCATGGCGAACGGATCCTAGCCACCAACGTAAGCGGGGCCCTCCCGAAGGAAGACCCCGCACGCTCAACCGCGCCTCACCGCAGCGAAGCGAACGACTCCCGGTCCCGCCGCGAGTCGCCGTCGCCGCCGCTGCCGCTCCCGTCGCGACCGCCGCCGTAGTCCCGCGGCTCCTCCGGCTTCCCCAGCCCCTCGACCAGCCAGGTCACCAGCAGCCCCGCGAACAGCCCGCCCGCCACGTACACGACCGGCCCGACGTCCCACCCCTTCGACGTCCCCAGCTGCACGACTCCCAGCAGCAACGCCGTCGCCAGCAGTGTCCCCACGAACCCGCCGCGCCTTCCGTGCGCGCTCGTCCCACCCAGCAACGCGGCGGCCAGCGCGAGTCCTCCGTACAGCAGCGTCGTGCCCTGCACGCCGTGCGTCGGCAGCCCCTGCGCCGTTCCCAGCGCCACGATCACGCCGGCCACACCGGCGAGCACCGAGGCGGCCACGGTCCCGAACAGGGTCAGGGTGACGGCGCCGCGGGTGCGTTTGCCGCCGTTGTCGGCGTCGCGGCAGGCGCCGAGGAGGCGGCGGGTGCCGGGAAGCGAACCGACCACTCCGCCGACGAGGGACAGCGCGACGGCGACGCCGATGATGATCATGCCGCGGTCGTCGATGTCGAAGCCGTAGTCGGGCACCGTCGCGGGGACCTTCAGCCAGCCGACGGCGGCGAGCAGCGCCAGGCCGACGCCCAGTCCCGCGGCCCAGCCGGGGATCTTGAGGAGCAGGATCAGCAGGCTCAGCAGGATCCCGGCGGCCGCGCACGCGCCGACGGCGATGACCGCCGAGACGGCCGTGCCCTGGGCGTCGTAGAACTTGTAGAACAGGGCCGCCGCGGTGAACGCGAAGGCGAACAGGCCGAGGTTGACCGCGCGGACACGCAGGGTCAGGGCGGTGGCGGTGGCCAGCAGCAGCACCGCGGAGAAGGTGAGCACGAGGTTCTTCAAGGGGGTGCCCTTGAAGGCGTCGACGTCGGTCTGCCAGGCCCAGAACAGCACGCCGGCCGCGCCGAGCATGAGGACGACCTCGAAGACGATGTGCACCAGGAGGCGGTCGTTGGTGTCGCCCCGGTCGCCGACCTCGTCGTAGACGTGGTCGAGGCGGTCGCCCAGCGCGCTCACGGGGTCGGGCGTGAACCGGTTGTCGACGGTGGGCAGGTCCGACGAGGTCGAGTAGGGGTCGTCGCGGTAGTCCGGCGACGAGGCATAGCCGTGCGGATCGTCACGATAGTCGCCGTGGGCGGGTGGTTTGGTGTCGTCGGGCGGCCCGTACCCGTCGGGGTATCTGCGGCCTCCGTCGTCATACGCCATGACGGCTCACTCCTGCGGAAATCACCCATGCGTCTCGGGGGTAAGACGGGGTCGATCCGCACGGTACAAGGCTCGGGGTGTCCCACGACACCCCCTCGGCGGCCGATGGACCTTAAATGGGCCTAATGCTTGCCGACGGCGTCCTCAGGCGGGTTCGCCGCCGTCCGGCACGTCGTCCTCTGTGGACTCGTCGTCGGGGCGGCGGGGAATGCGGCAGGCGCGTTCGAGCCACAGGGCGGCGGCGACCAGCAGGAGCCCGGCGACGAAGCTGAACGCGGTCGGCAGGAGGTCGTCGGCGGCGGCGGACAGGCGTCCGCGCTGGGCGATCGTGTAGACCAGGATCGCGGCGTACCAGCCGGTGAACAGGGCGCCGCCGAGCGAGCAGGCCTTCGCGAAGGCCGCGAATCGGGCGATGCTGAGCGCCTCGACGGGCCGGGTCCCCGGCCGGCGTTCGATGCGCGCGCGGGTCTGCACGGCGGTGTAGGCGCACACGAGGGCGACGATGAGGAGCGTGACTCCGGTGAACCAGGAGGCGCCGGGCATCCGGCCGTAGAACCTGGTGACCATGAGCAGCCCGACGGCCGCGGCACCGAGGGCGGCCACGAACAATGTGGACGGCCGGGTCGGGGGGAGGGTCGGCTTCTTCGGTGTGGACGCAGGCATGGCGCAGAACCTATCCCAGGGCCTCGCCCGTCGGTGTCACCTGACGGGCGTCGGCGGCCAGTGTCGTGTCGGTCAGGAGCCCGGCGATGCGGCCGTGCCCGGGTAGGACGGCCTCCGGTTCGATCTTCGACCAGGGTACGAGCACGAAGGCGCGCAGGTGCGCCCTCGGGTGCGGCAGGGTGAGCCGCTCGTCGTCGGAGGTGACCGCTTCGCCGGACTCGTCCCAGGCGGCGATGATGTCGACGTCGAGGGTGCGCGGCCCGAAGCGGCGGGCGGGGTCGCGGACCCGGCCGGCGGTGTTCTCCAGTTCCTGCGCCAGGGTCAGCCATCCCTCGGGGTCGAGGTCGGCGCGGTCGGCGAGGACGACGGCGTTGCGGTAGGGGGGCTGGTCGGCGTCCCCCCAGGGTGGTGTCTCGTAGACCGGCGACACCTTCACGACGGCGTCACCGAGCGC
Source organism: Phytomonospora sp. NPDC050363 (assembly GCF_040655735.1). Classification (NCBI taxonomy): domain Bacteria; kingdom Bacillati; phylum Actinomycetota; class Actinomycetes; order Micromonosporales; family Micromonosporaceae; genus Phytomonospora; species Phytomonospora sp. NPDC050363. Next base: position 352,500 of record NZ_JBFAKK010000002.1, on the reverse strand, counting down.
CGCGAGGGCGTCGCGGAAGACGGCGACGGGGTCGCCGAGGTTGCCGCCGAAGGAGAGCAGGACGCGGGTCATCCGCTGTGCCTTTCCCGTCGGACGGTCACCGAAACATCCGTGAAGGCGTGCGCGATGGGCGCCTGGGGTTTGTGCACGGTGACTTCGCAGGCCGCGACGCGTTCGTCGGCCAGGCAGATCGCGGCGAGCCGCTCGGCGAGCGTCTCCAGGAGGTTCACCGGTTCCCCGGCGAGGACGGCGGCGAGGGCGTCGGCGAGTTCGCCGTAGTGGATCGTGTCGGCGATGTCGTCGCTTTCGGCGGCGGGGCGGGTGTCGACTTCGAGGACGACGTCGCAGCCGAAGTCCTGCCCTTCGGCGCGTTCGAAGTCGTAGACGCCGTGCGTACCGCGCACGGTGAGGCCGGTGAGGGTGATGCGATCTGTCACGCACGTACGCTAGCCGACCTCGCGGCGCCGGGCGGAGCCACGCGCGGCGCCGAAACGGAGTTCGTCACCGAGATTATGTGCGCCCCGGCGCGGGTATTCGCCCACAACGACCTCAAGGTGACGTTCGGGCCGCCCGGACGTCACCGCCCCCGAACCGAAGGAGTCGTGATGGGCGCGAACCGCTTCGATCGCCGAGCGCTGCTGGGACTCGCCGCCGTGGCCGGAACCGGATTACTGATCGGCTGCGCGAAGGACGAGCCGCCGGTGGACGGGCCGGCGCTGCCCTCGCCCTCTTCCTCGGGGTCGGCTCCGGCGACTCCGCCTCCCACGGTGAACGCGCCCGACCTCACCCCGCCCGCCGCCGGCGCCCTGCAGATCCCCGAGCGCAGCTGGTCGCTGGAGACCAGGGGCGGCAAGGAGATCCTGTCCTACGGGGTCGTCGTGGAGAACATCGGCGACCGGGTCGCCTACCTCAACAGCTTCGAGATCCGCTTCGTCGGCCGTGACGGCGAGGACGTGATCCCCGCCGAGTCGGTGTTCCTGAAAGCCGAGGTGACCGTGGTGCTGCCCGGTGAGCGCGTCGGCTTCGGCAACACCTTCGCGGCTCCGGCCTCGGGTGTGAGCAGGATGGACGTGGAGGTGGCCACGAAGGAGTGGTGGGCGCCGGTCAACAGCGTCCACGCGTTCGCGCCGATCACCGTCGGCGAGGTCGCCACCGACCGCTCCAGTCCGCCGAAGAAGCTCATGTTCGCGGTGGACTCCGCCTACGGCATGGTTCTGCCGAGCACCCGCGCGACCGCGCTGTTCCGCGACAAGGAGGGCAAGATCGTCGGCGGGGCGACCGCGCCCGAGCCGAGCGCGCTCCCCAGTGGACGGTCGGAGGGCGCCTTCACCGTCGAGCACGGGCTTCCCAAGGCCGCCGACGCGGCATCGACCGAGGTGTTCGTGCCGATCCTGCTGTGACGGGCCCGGCCGGTCAGCCCTGGCAGAGCGCGGCGGCCAGCCGGCATTCGGTGTGCAGGAAGAAGGTCAGGTACCCGTCGAGGTAGCTGTCCCAGGGGTCGCCGAGCTCGATCTGGGCGACGTAGTCCATCGTCGCCGAGCAGTTCGGGCAGGCCGGGTAGCGCGGGTCGTCGGTCCATTCGGGGAGCCCGCCGACGGCCGCGACGTCGGGCCGCCGGGCCGGGGAGCGCTCGCCGGGGACGAGCCGGTGCGTGGGCGGGTCGGACTCCGCTCCCGCGCCCGGCGGGGTGTGCGGCGAACGGGTGCTGGTGCCGTCGGGGGCGACGTCGCGGAAGACCACGTCGGCGGTGAAGTCGCAGCGGTGGCACAGGTCGACGCGCAGTCGCCCGCTCCATCCGGTGTGCGCCAGGGCTTCGGCGACGGCCGGCTCGGCGGTGTCGAGATCCAGCGCCGTCCACAAGGGGCCGTCGCAGTCGCCGCAGCGCACGCCCTCGGGGACGACCGCGCCCTCCTCGACGTCGAGAACGTAGGCGACCGGGCCGCACAGGTCGCGCGTCGCGTCGCCGTCGAGAGCGCGGCCGCCGAAGTTGAGGTAGAACGCCACCGGAACGTGCAGTTTCTCGGCTCCCGGCGGCGGGGCGTCGCGCCAGCGGAGGAAGGCGTCGCCGGACTCCGGGCCGCTCGTCAGAGCGAGGGCTTTGAGCAGGTGGTCGAGGGCGAGGAGATCGCCGGGACCGGCGTCGACGCGGGCGACCAGCTCGCGCCGGACCTCGGCGTCGGCGGCGGAGTAGAGCGCGGCGGGGTAGTCGACACCGGCCGCGAGAAGCGCCGGCAAATGCGGTGTCAGCAGCTCGGGGGATTCCCCGGTGATCGCGGTCAGCTCGTCGATGTCACCGTCGCGGCGCCGAATCGCCAGTGCCACCAGCCGTTCCAGATCGTCGGTCATGACGGGGAGGATAGTGGGCGGGCGCCCGACGTGGCCTGCCAGACCCGCACGGCGTCGATGTTGCCGCGCACGTCGTGGACGCGAACTCCCCAGGCTCCGGCGGCCACCGCGAGCACCGTCGTCGCCAGCGTCGCCGCCTCCCGCTCCCCCACCGGCCGCGGGTGCCCTTCGGCGTCGGCGAGCAGCCTGCCCAGGTAGGACTTGCGCGAGGAGGCGAACAGGACCGGCCATCCCATGTCCACCAGCACGTCGAGGCGTGCCGAGAGGGCCCAGTTGTCCTCGGCGCGCTTGGCGAAGCCGAGACCGGGGTCGATGGCGATCTTCGACGCGTCCACGCCCGCCGCCAGAGCCTCCTCGACCCGTGCCGACAGCTCCTCGCGCACGTCGGCGACCACGTCGTCGTAGTGCGCGAGGTCGGCCATGCGGTCGGAGTGGCCGCGCCAGTGCATGAGGATCCAGGGGCACCCCGCGTCGCGCACCACGCGCGCCATGTCGGGGTCGGCGAGTCCGCCGGAGACGTCGTTGACGCCGAGCGCGCCGGCCGACAGGGCGGCCTCGGCGACGGCGGCGCGGCTGGTGTCGACGGTCATGGCCAGGCCGTGGGCGGCGAGTTCGGCGATCACGGGCACGACCCGCGCGATCTCGGTCTCGGCGTCGACCCGCCCGGCTCCCGGCCGCGTCGACTCGCCGCCGACGTCGATCAGGTCGGCGCCCTCGTCGCGCATGCGCAGCGCGTGCGCGACGGCGTCGCCGAGGTCGGCGTAGCGTCCCCCGTCCGAGAAGGAGTCGGGCGTGACGTTCAGGACCCCCATGATCACCGGCCGGCCCGGCCGCGGCAGCTCACCCACGGCGACACCGTACTCGCCGCGCGGTGTCAGACCGTGGCGAGGGCACCGGCCTCGGTGTCGGCGATGAGGCCCGCCAGGGAGGTGCGCATGCGCTGGAGCTCGTCGAGGCGTTCGTCGATGCCGTCGAGGTGGCCGCGGAGTTTCCGCAGTGTGCAGGCCTCGAAGTCGAAGTCGAGGCCGCTTCCGCTCGCGCAGGGCAGGATGTCGCGGATCACCGAGGTCGACAGTCCGGCCGACAGGAGCGCGCGGATGCGGCGAACGGTGCCGGGGGCGTCGTCGCCGTAGTGACGGTGGCCTCCGCCGCCGGCGCGGAAGGAGCTGAGCAGGCCCTGCTCCTCGTAGTAGCGCAGGAGGCGGTGGTTGACGCCGGTCCGCTCGACGAGTTCGCCGATCTTCATGTGCGCTGCCTCACTCACCCTTGTATCTGACATCGATGTGAGATTCTAGCGTCGCCTTCATGACGAACACGGCGAACACCTTCCTCCTCGGCGGCGAACTCCCGGTCCGGCGCATCGGCTTCGGGACCATGCGACTGGCCGACGCCCCCGGGCACGCCGGAGCGACCGCGCCGATCTGGACCGCCCCCACCGACCGCGCCGACGCCGTCGCCGTCCTGCGCCGGGCGGTCGAGCTCGGCGTCGGCCTCGTCGACACCGCCGACGCCTACGCGCTGGGCGCCGGCGAGGAGCTGATCGCCGAAGCCCTGCGGCCCTATCCCGACCAGGTCGTGATCGCCACCAAGGTCGGTGTCGCGCGGCCCTCGCCGGGCGAGTGGGTTCCGCTCGGCCGGCCCGAGTACCTGCGCCAGCAGGCCGAACTGTCCCTGCGCCGGCTCGGGGTCGAGCGCCTCGGCCTGCTCCAGCTCCACCGCGTCGACCCGCAGGTGCCCCTCGCCGATCAGGTCGGCGCCCTGGCGCGACTGCGCGACGAGGGCAAGGTCGCCCACATCGGACTGTCCGAAGTGGACGTCGATCAGTTGAGGGCGGCACAGGCGGTCACCCCCATCGCCTCGGTGCAGAACCTCTACAACCTCGTCTCCCGCGACCACGACCCCGTCGTCGACCACGCCGCAGCCGAGGGCATCGCCTTCATCCCCTGGTTCCCCGTCGCCGCGGGCGCCGCGGCCGCCGCCGACGGGCCCGTCGCGAGCGTCGCCGCCGAACTCGGCGTGACGCCCGCCCAGGCCTCCCTCGCCTGGCTGCTGCGCCGCTCCCCCACCGTCCTGCCGATCCCCGGCACCCGCTCGATCGCCCACCTGGAGGAGAACGTCGCCGCCGCCGACATCGAGCTTTCCGACGCTCAGTTCGGCCGTCTCAGCTCGATCGCGACGTGAGGCGATGGCCGCCGGGCCGCGGGACCGAACCGCGACCCGGCGGCGGCCCTCAGCGCACCAGCGCGAAGAAGTCCCGCAGGTCGCGAGTGATCACGTCGGGGTTCGTGCGGGCGGCGTAGTGCCCGTCGACCTCCTCGTTCACCCGCCAGCTGCGGATGTCGGCGTGGTCGCGCTCGGCGAAGCGCCGGATCGACAGGAAGTCGCCCCTGGCCGCCGACGACAGCCCGATCGGCACCGTCGTGGGCTCCTTCGGGCGGTCGGTGTCCAGCGAGTCCTCGCGGTAGAAGCGGATCGCCGACCCGGCCGTCCCGGTGAACCAGGCGATCGCCACGTTGGTGAGCACGAAGTCGTCGTCGAGGTTCTCCCCGAACAGCTGGGTGTTCCAGCCCAGCAGCCCCACCGGCGAGTCCGAGATCGCGTGGGCGAGCGTCTGCGGCTGCTGCGAGTGGACCATGTTGAACGAGCCCTTGTTCTCCCAGAAGTCCTGGAGCACGCCCAGCGCGGCCATCTCCTCCGACGTCATGCCCTCGAACTCCGCCGGATCGCCCGTCGGGAACGAGAACAGCTGCGTGACGTGCGCGCCGACGACGTGCTCGGGATCGAGCCGGCCGATCTCGGGGTTGATCATCGACCCGGCGTCGTTGCCGCCGACCCCGTAGCGCTCGCCGTATCCCAGGCGCCCCATCAGCTCGACCCACGCCGCCGCCGTGCGCCGGGTGCCCCAGCCGCGCGAGGTCGTGGGCCCGGAGAAGCCCATCCCCGGCAGCGAGGGCACCACGACGTGGAACGCCGCCGCCGGGTCCCCGCCGTGCGCGCGGGGGTCGCTCAGCGGGCCGATCACGTCCAGGAACTCCGCGACCGTCCCCGGCCACCCGTGCGTCAGCAGCAGCGGCAGCGCGCCCGCCTCGGGCGAGCGCACGTGGATGAAGTGGATGTTCTCGCCGTCGATCGCGGTGGTGAACTGCGGGAAGGAGTTGAGCCGCGCTTCCCAGGCGCGCCAGTCGTAGCCGTCGCGCCAGTGCGCGACGAGCCGCTGGAGGCGTTCCAGGGAGACGCCGTACTCGGCGTCGGCGCCGGGGACGGTCGAGGTCCAGCGGACGCGGTCGAGGCGGTCGGCGAGGTCGTCGAGGTCGACCTGGGGGATGTCAACGCGGTAGGGGCGGATCTCGGTGTCATGTGTCATGTCTCGAAGCCTCGCCGTAAGCCCGTGGGTCGCGCATCACAAGAATTCGCTATTTCCCGAGGTGGGCGGCCATAATCACCTCGTGTCGGCTCCCCTGAGCCCGGTCTTCGCCGGGCGCGTCCGCGAACTCGCCGAGTTGCGCGCCGCCTTCGCCGACTCCGCCGAGGGCCCGGCCTTCGCGCTGGTCGCCGGGGAGGCCGGTCTGGGCAAGACGCGCCTGCTGGCCGAGTTCACCGCCGGTCTCGGCGACGTGCGCGTGCTGACCGGTGAGTGCCTCGAACTCGGCGGGCTCCCCTACGCGCCTTTCGTGTCGGTGGTGCGCGCGGCGGTGCGGGAGCTGGGCGCCGACGCGGTCGCGGCGATGCTGCCGGGCACCGACCACGAGCTGGCGCGCCTGCTCCCCGTTCTCGGCGCGCCGCCGGAACGCTCCGGCGCCTCCGGCCGGGCACGGCTGTTCGAAGAGGTGCTGGCCCTCTTCGAGGCGCTGGCCGCGCGGCGGCCGACGGTCGTGGTCTTCGAGGACCTGCACTGGGCCGACGCCTCCACCGTCGAGCTGCTGCTGTTCGTGGTGCGCAACCTCGGCGCCCCGGGTGTTCTCGTCGTGGCGACCCTGCGCGCCGAGGAGTCGGCTCACCTCGCGCCGCTGCTGGCGGGCCTGTCCCGGGTCGCCGGCATCCGCCGTGTCGAGCCCGCGCGTTTCACGGTCGCCGAGGTCGCCGAGCAGCTGGCCGGAATCGACGGCCGCGCGCCCGATCCGGCCGAGGTCGCCCGCCTCCACGAGCGCAGCGAGGGCATTCCGCTGTTCGTCGAGACGCTCGACCGCTCCTCGCGCAGAATCCCGGCCGGCGTGCGGGAGATGCTCCTCAGTGGCCTGACCGACCTTCCCGACCGCAGCCGGACCGTTTTGCGCGCCGCCTCCGTCATCGGCGTGGCCGTCCCGCACACCGTGCTGGCGGACGTTACCGGCCTCGACGAGTCCACTCTGGACACCGCGCTGCGCCCGCTCGCCGACCGCGCCCTGCTGGTCCCCGACGAGCACGGCTACCGCTTCCGGCACGCCCTGATCCGCTCGGCGGTGGCCGACGGGCTCCTGCCCGGCGAGCGCGTCCGGCTGCACGCCGCCTGCGCCCGCGCGCTGGCCGAGAACCCCGGCGACCACTCCGCGGCGCTCGCCGCGCACTGGCACGCAGCCGGGGATCCGGCCGCCGCCCTGGTATGGGCCTGGCGGGCGGCACGTTCGGCGGGCGAGACGCACGCCCACGCCGAACAGCTCCGGCTCCTCGAACGCGTGCTGGAGCTGTGGCGGGAGGACTCACCGTCCCTTGTGGATGCCTCCCGGAGCGACGTGCTCGCCGAGGCCGTCGCGGTGTGCCTGCGCGCCGGAGAGTTCGCGCGCGGGATCGCCCTGGCAGGCCAGGCCCTGGCCGCGCTCGGCCCCGAGGCCGCCCCCGAGGCCCGCGCCGCCCTCCTGTCGCGCCGGGGCCGCCTGAAGTACCGCGCCGACGGCCACGGGCGCGACGACCTGCTCGAAGCCGTACGCCTACTTCCCGCCGACCGCCCCGGCGCCGCGCGCGGGCACGCCCTGGCCGCGCTGGCCGGGACCCACCTGTCGGAAGGCGAACCCACCGCCGCCTTCCCACCGGCCGCCGAGGCCCTGCACATCGGCCGCGCCACCGGCGACACCCGGCTCATCGCCGTCTCCCTGCTCAACACCGGCATCTGCGCCGCGCTCGGCGCCGCCCCCGGCCCGTGGGCCCCCGCGCTGGCCGAGGCCCGCGCCCTCGCCGAGACACTCGGCGACGGCGACCTGCTCACCGGCGCCTGCTTCTACGAGGCACGCGCGCACGCCGAGTCGGGAGCCTTCGCGCTGTCCGCGACAGCCGCCGCGCACGGCCTGGAAGCCGCGCGCCGCCACGGACTCGACCGCAGCCGGGGCCCCATGCTCGCCGTCTTCGCCGTCGAGGCGCTGATCGCCCTCGGCGACCGCGACGAGGCCCGCCGCCGCCTCTACGACGCCTTCGCCGTCGACCCCTCCCCCCTCTACCGGGGCGTCCTGCTCGCCCTGCGCGGCCTGCTCGACCTCGCCGACGGCGACCCCGCCGCCGCGTCGGCCGCGCTGGCCGACCTCGCCGCCCTCGACGGCGGACGGCCCGAGGTCGTCTTGGCCCGCCGGGTCGAACTCGCCTGCCGGATCGCCGTGGCCACCGGCGATCCCGACACCGCCGGCCCCGTCCTGGCCGAGGTCCTGGCCACGACCGATCCGGCGAGCGTGCTGCGCCCGTGGCTGTTCCTGCCCTCGGTCGCCCGGGTCCTCGCCGAGGCCGGCGAGTCCGCACGGCGTCCCTGGCGCGACTACGCCGAGGCCACGCCGGTGAACGGGCCACTGCACGAAGCCGCGCGAGCCTTGACACTCGCCGGGCTCACCGGCGCCGAAACGGCCCGCTGGGACGCGTCGGCTGCCCTCTGGCGCGCGCTCGCGCTTCCCCACGGCCTCGCCGAATCGCTGCTCGGCGGAGCCGCTGCGGCCGCCGAGGAAGGCGACAGGGACGGTGCCGCACAACGGATCCGCGAGGCCGCCGAGGCCACCGCCGCCTTCGGCGACGCCGAACTCGACCGCCGCGTCACCGAGCTCGCCGCGAGGATGCGCGTCGCACTGCCCGGCGCACCCGCGCCGGCCACCGGCTCCTTCGGCCTGACACCGCGTGAACAGGACGTGCTCGCGCTCGTCGCCGAGGGCCGCAGCAACCGCCAGATCGCCGCCGAGCTGTTCATCTCGGTCAACACCGTGAGCGTCCACGTCTCGCGCATGCTGCCCAAGCTCGGCGCGGGCAGCCGCACCGAGGCCGCCGCCGTCGCCCGCAGGGTGGGGTTGCTCGGCTGAGGCGGGATCGGGGAGGCCCGGCCGGGGCTCGGGTCCGGGCACAAGCTCGGCCCGGTCGACCGATCTCTCTCTTCCACGCGCTGGCCACCATCCACCGAGGCGAACCCCTCAGTAGTCGCGCCACTCCCCCTGCGCGTACTCCAGGATCACCGGGTCCATCAGCGTCGAGGCCTGCAGATCCAGCTTCGGCCGGTCGAGCGGGAAGGCCGTCGACGCCTGCAACAGCCCCTGGTCCATGAACTTCAGCCCCGGCGGCGGGTCGAGCGCCGGGGTCGGCGGCGTGTCGCCGGGTACGGCCAGGAAGTAGCCCCAGTCGCCGAAGGACGGCACGTCGACGTGGTAGGCGACCGTCGCCAGACCGGCCTCGGCGAGGGTCTCGCCGATGCACCAATAGGCCTTCGGCGCGAAGTACGGCGAGCCCGACTGGACGACCATCCGGCCGCCGGGCGCGAGCACGCTCGACACCAGCCCGTAGAACTCGATCGAGTAGAGCTTGGCCGTCGCGGTCTCGTCGGGATCGGGCATGTCCACGACGATCGCGTCGTAGCCGGCGGTGGCCTCGCGCAGCCAGGTGAAGGCGTCGGCGTTGACGACCGTGACGCGCGGATCGTCGAGCGCGTGCCCGTTGAGGGTGCTGATCCGCTCGTCGGTGCGCGCCAGGTCGGTCATCGCCGGATCCAGCTCGACCAGCGTCACCGTCGACACGTCGGGGTACTTCAGGATCTCGCGCACCGCGAGGCCGTCGCCGCCGCCGAGGACCAGGACGTTCGAGCGGCTCCCCGCCAGGACCGGGTGCACCAGCGACTCGTGGTAGCGGTACTCGTCGACCGAGGAGAACTGGAGATCGCCGTTGAGGAACAGCCGGAAGTCGGCCGAGCCCTCCCAGGAGAACTCCTCGGTCATCACGATCTCCTGGTACTTCGTCTGCTGCGCGTAGACGACCGGATCGCGGTACATCGCCTGCCGGGCACCGGCCTCGAAGGAGCTGGAGAACACGAAGGCGAAGCCCAGCAGCACCGCGACCGCGCCCGAGGCGATCCCCAGGCCGATCTTCCCGCGCACGCTCAGATCCTTGCGGAACAAGGTGAACACCAGGATCGTCCCGGCCACGGCGTTGACCCCGCCGACCACCAGGGCGCCCTTGATCTGCCCGAACACCGGCAGCAGCAGGAAAGGGAAGGCGAGCCCGCCGAGCAGCGCGCCGACGTAGTCGGCGGCGAACAGGTCGGCGACCGCGCTGCCCGCGTCCTGCTTGCGGATCCGTTGCAGCAGAACCATCAGCAGCGGGATCTCGGCGCCGATGAGGCCGCCGACGACCAGCGCCACGCCCACCATCGCGAAGGTGTACAGGTGCAGCCACGCGAAGGCCGCGTACAGCGCCAGCACCGAAAGCCCGCCGAGCAGGGCCAAGATCAGCTCGATCACCGCGAACGACAGCGCCGCCTTGCGCTGCAAGGGCTTGGCGGCAAGGGCGCCGATGCCCATCGCGAAGACCATCACGCCCAGCACGATCGAGGCCTGCGCGGCGGTGTTGCCGATCAGGTAACTGCCCAGCGCCACCAGCGCCAGTTCGTAGACCAGACCGCAGGCCGCGCAGATGAACACGACCGTCAGCAGCGCCGCGCGGGCGAGCCGGCCGGCGGCGCGCGCCGGGGGCACCGTCGGCTCAGACGCGGCGATGGCCGCCTCCCCGGATGGGGAGGCGGCCGATTCGACGGTGTCGTGCGAGGTCAAGACAGGGCCGCTGCGATGACCGCGCCCACGGCGATGTGCACGGCCGCCGAGACCCACACCGCGGGGTGCGGCTCGGCGTCGACGAGGATCGTGCCGAGCTTGCCCGGCGTGAGCACGTCGAGGACCAGGAAGGCCACCGCCATGACGATCAGGCCGACCACGCCGTAGGCGAAGGAGTAGAGCAGGCCCTGGGCCAGCTTCCCCTCACTGGCCACGATCGCGGCCACGACGATGATGCCGACGCCCAGGATGTTGGAGGCCACCAGGATCGAGGCGTTGCGGTTGCGGTTGAGCCAGATCAGCTCGTGGAGTTTGCCGGGGGTGATGGCGTCGACCAGGAGATAGCCCAGGGCCATCAGGACGATGCCGACCCCGCTGTAGGCCAGCGACGCGACGGTCTCCTCGGCCAGCGTGCGAAACATGGGTTGCCTTTCTTGGCTAGTAAGAGGACCTGCGCGTCACTTGCCGCCGCCGCCGGAACCGCCGCCGCGACCCCAGCCGCCTCCGGGCGGGCTGGAGGACCACCAGCCGCCGACGAAACCGTAGTAGTGGCGGTGAACCCGGTCGTAGTCGTCGGCCATGATCTTCGATCCGCCGTTGTACGGGAAGATCGCCACGATGTCGTCGCTGTACTGCAGCCAGATCGAGCCGTCGGAGGCGGTCCGCTTGTCGACCGGCTTCGACTGACCGGAGATCTCGGCGGCCACCGTCGACGGGGACTTCGTCGTGGTGAAGGCGTCGATCTCGGCCTCGTCGAGCTGCGGGGCACGCGTGTAGGTGCGTTCGATGAAGTCGTCGGGCGACTGGTTGGCGCTCGCCGAGATGGCGCAGGCGGCGATGATGCCGCCGACGATGGCGATGATGACGACGAACCAGATGATCTTCTTCTTGTTGGATCCGGCGTCGGATGCCGACGTCATCTCGGGTCCCCTTCAGTTTGGGCGATCGCGGTCGTCCGGGTGGCGACCAGGTGACCGGTCTGCGGGTAGGCGTGCCATGTCCGCCAGGCCACACGGTGGTGGCCGGGTTCCACGAGCAGTGCCGTTATTGCGTTCTCGTCACCGGGGAAGACTCCTACCAGCCCGTAAGGGCTGCGCGCAACCCCTCGACGGAGCGCAGTGACGGTGTCACCGAACTCTCCGACGGGCAGGGGGTCGGTCCGGACGGCGAAACGGTACTTGACGCCCGCAAGCTGCGTGTCCACTGTGGACGGCAGGTGGGGGGCGCGATCGCCCAGGCAGGCAAGGGTCTCGGTGAGCGATCCGTGCCCGGTCCGCAGCACGACCTGGTGGCTGGCGCCCAGCAGGCGCAGCGTCACCAGGCCCGACCCGAAGGCGCCGGGCAGGTCGCGGGTCTCCAGCGCGGGCAGCTCGGGCAGGTCGAGGGCGAAGCTGAGCTGGTCGGGAGCCGTGTCGGCGTAGGGGACCGAGAGTTCGGTGTGCATACCCGGTGCCGCTACGCGGCGAAGATGGTGACGTCGTAGCGGCTCAGGACCTCGCCGCGCGCGCACTCCCACTTGCCGGTCTCGCCGAAGTCCTCGAACGACAGGCGCGTGCCGTCGCCGGCGCGGTAGTCGTGGTAGCGCATCGTCCCGGTGGGGTGCAGGCCCGTGGTGCCCTCGCCGGAGAAGTGCGCGCGGCCGTTCTCGTGGGAGGTGTAGACGCGGCCGTCGAGGTGGAGGTCGCGCGGACCGGGGGTGACGGTCACGTCGCGCAGCTCGTCCCACAGGACCAGCTCGATGTCGGGGTCCTCCTCGACCGACAGCCAGCGACGCCGGCCGGTGCCGGTGTCGAGCAGCTGCTCGGTCCAGGTGTAGCTGCCCTCGGTCAGGCGCAGCGTGCCGCGGACGGCGAAGTTCTCGCCGCGCACGTCGACCATGTCGCCGGCCTTGATGCGACGAGGGTCACCGCGCAGCGAGTCGGTGTCGGCGCTGGAGAAGGGGTCGCGGGGGCGGTTGGCCTCCCACTCGGCCTTCCGCCGCTGCTTCTTGGCGGCGTTGCGGGCGAGCAGAACCACCACGAGTCCGGCAACGGCCACCAAAGCGACCACGACGATGAGGATGACGAGGAGTGCGTCCACATCTTCCACGGTAGCGGGTGGTGCCAACCGTGTTGATCAGCCGAAAGTGCTCACCATTGGCCGGGACCCGACGGGCGGGGCGTGCGGCGCCTCGCCAGGGGCGAGCGGAGGTGGTGGGTGACGGGGGTCTGCCAGAGGTAGAGCAGGACCGCGACCATGGCCACGGCGGCGCCCGCGGAGGCCAGGCCGCTCACGAGCGCGAGGGTGTCGCGGACGGGCTCGGGGTACTCGACGTTCTGGTAGCTCATCGCGGCGAAGCCGATGAAGGCCGTGCAGCACATCGCGCCCGGCAGGACCGCCGTGCCGCCGACGGTGGCCAGCACGCGGCCGTCGGGAAGTCCCCGGTACAGGCGCTGGAAGCCCAGCGGGACGAGCACGAGGGTCGCCAGGGGCAGCAGGACGTAGAGCGTGGCGAGGAGGCGGCCGTCCCCGGGGTTGCGCCGGTCGGGGAAGCCGATGATCACGATGAGGAAGGTCGACATGTGCACGGCGGTGGCGACCCAGCCGATGACCGCGGCGACGAGCGCACGGGGGATGGCGCGGGGGCGCGCGCTGAAGTCGTCCACGGGACCTGCCTGGGGTGCGAGGGGGTGGGTCCTGCCGACGGTAACCCGCGCAGGCTAGTAGGGCCGGTAGGGCTGCTGCGGGTAGCCCTGCTGCGGGAAGTACGCGACCGGCGGTTTGAACCAGTTGCCCGACTCGCGGCGGCCGTAGTAGACCATGCCCATGATGAGCGCGACCAGGCCGACGATGGAGCTGAAGATCGCCAGGAAGAACATCCACTGCGGCGGGTAGCTGTCGTCGCGGCCGCCGCTCTCGGCGCTGCCGAGGATCTCCACGAGGACGCCGCCGCCTGCGCAGCTGAGCAGGGTGAGCACCGAGATCCCGCCGACCACCCAGATGAGGACGCGGCCGGCGTTGATCCGGCGCAGGCTGATGATCGCGCCGAGCATGAGCAGCACGACCGACAGCAGGCCCCAGCCGATGTAGCTGATCAGGAAGACCGCCGCGCCCTGGTCGTCCATGGCGGCGTTGGCCGAGTCGGGCGGCTCGTAGGTGAAGGTCAGCACGCCCGTGAAGCTGGAGACGAGCAGGCCGAGGCAGGTCACGCCGATGGCGGCGGCGCCCCTGGTGACGCTCGGGGGTCGTTCACCGGAGGCGGGGGCGGCGGGAGCGGGCTGGTACATGCCGTTTTCACCTTCGCTCGGGGACGGCTCCACCCTACGGGCCGGGCACGAGTCCGCCGACGGCTACCGGTACGGGGGCGCGGGGACGTAGACGACCGGCGGGGGCGGCGGCTTGAGCCAGTCGCGGCTGGTGCGGCGGCCGTAGTGGACCAGGCCGTAGATCACCGCGACGAGGCCGAGGACGGCGCCGGTCATGCCGAGCAGCGCCGTCCACGTCGGCGGGCGCGGCGAGTCGGAGCCTCTCAGGCGCACGATCTCGGAGCCGACGATCCCGTAGTAGATCCCGCAGAGCGCGAGGTTGGTCAGCGTGATGATGCCGACGACGGTGAACAGGGTCCGGCCGCCGTTGATCCGGCGCAGCGTCGTGACGGCCGCGACCATCAGCAGCGCCGCCGAGATCAGCCCCCAGGCGACGATGACCACCGCGCCGGCGGTGTCCTCCCCGGGCCGTTCGCCGGGCGAGGTCCAGGTCGCCAGCCCGACCGCGCCGGCGGTGGTGAGCAGTTGGCCCAGGGCGGTGGCGGCCGCCGCGTAGGCCCCTCGCGTCACGCTCGCGGGTCGCTCGTCCGGGGCCGGTGCTGCGGGGTGCATGGGCGCCTCCTCGCTGTCGGGGTCGCGCCAGGGTACCGACGCCGCGCGCGAGGATCACATGCCGAGGGCTCGCGATAAAAAAGTTGAGCGGGATAGACTCAACTTCGCCATACGCACGCCCGGACAGGGGGAAGTCTTGAATGTCGACCGGTTGACCACGAAGAGCCGCGAGGCCATCTCCGCAGCCGTGCACACAGCGGGCCAGCGGGGCCACGGAAGCGTCGAGCCCTGGCACCTCTTCACCGCCCTCCTCGACCTACAGGGGTCGACCGCCGTCGCCCTCCTGCGCGCCACCGGCGCCGACACCGCGGCCCTGGCCCGCCAGGCCGAGCAGGCCCTCACGCGCATGCCCAGCGCCAAGGGATCGAGCATGGGCGAGCCGTCGATGGCCCGCGAACTGCTCAACGTCCTCAACACCGCCGAACAGCTCGCCTCCTCGCAGGGCGACGAGTACACCTCGACCGAGCACCTGCTGGCCGCGCTCGCGCAGGTCGGCGGGTCCGTCGGCGCCGCGCTCAACGGCGCCGGCGCCACCGCCAAGGCCCTCATCGACGCCTTCCCGACCGTCCGCGGCGGCGACCGCAAGGTCACCAGCGCCGACCCGGAGGAGCAGTACAAGGCCCTGGAGAAGTACGGCGTCGACCTCACCGCCGCCGCCCGGGACGGCAAGATCGACCCGGTCATCGGCCGCGACACCGAGATCCGCCGCGTCATCCAGGTCCTGTCGCGCCGCACGAAGAACAACCCCGTGCTCATCGGCGAGCCCGGCGTCGGCAAGACCGCCATAGTCGAGGGCCTCGCCCAGCGCGTCGTCGCCGGCGACGTCCCCGAGACGCTGCGCGACCGGCGCGTGGTCTCCCTCGACCTCGGCGCGATGGTCGCCGGCGCCCAGTACCGCGGGCAGTTCGAGGAGCGGCTGAAGTCGGTCCTCGAAGAGATCAAGAACAGCGACGGGAAGATCATCACCTTCCTCGACGAGCTGCACACCATGGTCGGCGCGGGCAAGACCGAGGGCGCCATGGACGCCTCGAACATGCTCAAGCCGATGCTGGCGCGCGGCGAGCTGCGCATGGTCGGCGCGACCACGCTCGACGAATACCGCAAGCACATCGAGACCGACGCCGCCCTGGAGCGCCGCTTCCAGCCGATCATGGTCGGCGAGCCCACCGCCGCCGACGCCGTCGGCATCCTGCGCGGGCTCAAGGAGCGCTACGAGGTCCACCACGGTGTGCGGATCACCGACACCGCGCTGGTCGCGGCGGTGACCCTGTCCGACCGCTACATCACCGACCGCTTCCTTCCCGACAAGGCCATCGACCTCATCGACGAGGCGGCCTCGCGCCTGCGCATGGAGATCGACTCGCGGCCGGTCGAGGTCGACGAGATCGAACGGGCCGTGCGGCGCCTGGAGATCGAGGAGATGGCACTGTCCAAAGAGGACGACGCCGCCTCCAGGCAGCGCCTTGAGTCGCTGCGCCGCGAGCTGGCCGACCGTCGCGAGGAGCTGACGGCGCTGTCGGAGCGCTGGAACAACGAGAAGCAGCACATCACCGCCATCTCGGACATCAAGGAGGAGCTGGAGGCGCTGCGCAGCGTCGCCGACCGCTCCGAGCGCGACGGCGACCTGGAGCGGGCCTCGGAGCTGCGCTACGGCAAGATCCCGTCCCTGGAGGGCGACCTGGCCAAGGCCGAGGCCGAGCTGGCCGCGCTCCAGGCCAACGGCGCCATGCTCAACGAGGAGGTCGGGCCCGACGACATCGCCGGCGTCGTGTCCTCCTGGACTGGCATCCCCGCAGGGCGCCTCCTGGAGGGCGAGACCGCCAAGCTGCTGCGCATGGAGGACGAGCTGGGGGCGCGCGTCATCGGGCAGCGCCCGGCCGTCACGGCCGTCTCCGACGCCGTGCGGCGGGCCCGGGCCGGGCTGTCCGACCCCGACCGGCCGACCGGTTCGTTCCTGTTCCTCGGGCCCACCGGCGTCGGCAAGACCGAGCTGGCCAAGACCCTCGCGGAGTTCCTCTTCGACGACGAGCGCGCGATCGTGCGCATCGACATGAGCGAGTACGGCGAGCGGCACTCGGTGGCGCGGCTGGTCGGGGCTCCCCCCGGCTACGTCGGCTACGAGGAGGGCGGGCAGCTCACCGAGGCCGTGCGGCGCCGCCCGTACTCGGTGGTGCTGCTCGACGAGGTCGAGAAGGCCCACCCGGCCGTCTTCGACGTGCTGCTCCAGGTCCTCGACGACGGGCGGCTCACCGACGGCCACGGCCGCACGGTCGACTTCCGCAACGTCATCCTCATCCTCACCTCCAACATCGGGTCGACCGCGATCGCCGACCCGACACTGGCGCCCGAGGCCCGCCGCGAGGCGGCGCTGGGGGCGGTCCGGTCGAGCTTCAAGCCGGAGTTCCTCAACCGCCTCGACGACATCGTGATCTTCGACGCGCTGACCATGGCCGAGCTGACCTCGATCGTCGACGTCCAGCTCGCCGGGCTCGCCAAGCGCCTCGCCGACCGCCGGCTGACGCTCGACGTGACCCCGGCGGCCCGTGAATGGCTCGCTCGTAACGGTTTCGACACGGTTTACGGTGCCAGGCCGCTGCGGCGGCTCGTGCAGACCTCGATCGGCGACCGGCTCGCCAAGCGTCTCCTGGCCGGTGACGTGCGCGACGGCGACACCGTCACGGTCGACGTGGACGCCGATGGGCAGCACCTGCTGGTCGCCTAGAACACGTTTGCCCCGGTGAACGGCGGCGCGGCCGCGCGTTCACCGGGTGCAAAGGTCGCACGTTGCGGTTAGAGTGCGCGCATGTACTACCAAGGACAGGCCCCGGCCGAGCCGCAGCGGCCCACTGTGCTCATGGCGGGCGTCATGACCGTGTTCGGCACGGTCGTGCTGACCCTGGGCACCACGCTCGCGCTGGTCTTGTCGTACCAGTGGGTAACCGAGCAGATGGCGGCCGAGACCTCCGCCAGCGCCAGCGACGAGCAGGCCGCGGGGCTGCTCGAATCGAACATGATCATCGTGATCGCCTTCTACGCGGTGATCAGCATCGTGCTCGCGATCGGCGCCGTCATGACGATGCGCCAGCAGAACGCCGGGCGGATCATGATCTGGGTCGGCGGCGGCATCCTGGCCGCGGTGAACCTGTGCTGCGGGCTGAGCTTCGCGGCGATCGTCGCGCTGATCAGCGACATCTCGCAGCAGACCTCCAGCTACGACGGCAGCGACCCGGTCGACGCGCCCACCACCGAGCTGACGATGGCCTCGATCTTCACCTTCACCGCCGTCGTCGCCGTGATCGTGGCGATGATCCTGATCGCCCAGCGCTCGGTGACCCTGTGGATCAAGGGCACGCCGCCGCAGGGTCCCGGCGGCGGCTTCTCCGTCCCGGGCGGACCCATGCCGGGAAGCCCCATGGGGTACCCGCAGCAGCCGCCCCCGCAGCCCTACCAGGCACCGCCCCCGCCGCAGCAGCAGTACCCGCCGCAGTACGGGCCGGGTTCGTACGGCGACCAGTACGGGCCGGGGAACCAGCAGCCGTACAACGGCGGAGACCAGTACGGGCCGGGGAACCCGACGTCGGGACCGCCGAACCAGGGCTGGTGACCTCTCCTTCACGCGGGTGACGCGCTCCCCCGCGCAGGGGAGGAGAGCGGGGCGGGTCAGGCCGGATCCTCGACACATGGACATCGCAACTCACGCACTCGCGCCTTCGGGCGCTCCCGAGACGGCTTCGGGCCCGGCTCGCGGCGCGGCCGCCGGCCGCACGATCGCCTGGTGGGGCTTCGGCTTCGCCGCCTTCTACGCGATCTTCGTCCGCTTCTATCAGGCGGCCGGCGGCGGCCTCGGCATGGCCGGAGAGATGGCACCCGAACACCAGGCCGCGACCCAGATGTCGAGCTACCTCGCCGGGCTGCTGATCCTCCTGGGCGGAGTCGCGTGCCTCTACCTGGGGGTCCCCGCGGTGCGCCGCATCCCGCGCTGGTTCCCCGTCGGAGGTGGCCGTGAGATCCCTGGGACTCTGCTGCTGCCGCTGTGCCTGACGCCGGTCGTGGCCGGTGCGGTCTTCGCCGTGGCGCACGCGGTGGTCGGGGTGAGCACCAAGTCGCTGGCGCTGCTCGGCGTGATCGACATCGCCTACCCCGACGCGTGGGCGAGGATCGACGAGACGGCGACGGCGTGGTGGGACCTGGCGTTCTACGAGCCGTGCTTCTTGGTGCTCGGCGTGTGCCTGCACTTCTCGGCGGTCGCGTACCTGCGCGACACCGGCAGGAGGACGGCGGCGGTGTGGACGACGCGGGTGTCGGTGGGCTTCGTGGCGGTGCTGGCGGCGGTCGGGGTGTGGATGGTGGCGACGGGGAGGGTCTGGGTGGTCTGAGGGAGCGCGGCCTCACCGGCGCGCGGGTTTTCAGGGGGAGGGCCGCTCGCCCGCCCCGCTCCCCGCCCCAAACCCCGCCTACCCTCCAATGTGGACTCCACCCTTCCCCCGCCCTCCCCGCCCTCCCGTAAGATCACCGTCCATTCGCCGTGACGAAACTGGAGCCGTGATGTCCTCGACGCCCGAAATCACCCCGGAGTTGGTCGCCGAGGCGGCGGAGAATCCCGGTGGCGTGGTCGCCGAGATCGACCCCGCCTTCGAGGGCGACCCCGACGGCTACATCCCCTCCGAGGCGGTGCGGGGCGTGTGGCGGGTCGACGATGAGGGCCGCCTCACCGGCGAGTTCGAGCCGAACCCGAACGCGGGCACCCCTGTCGACGACTTCTCCCGCCTGGTCTCCCCCGACAGCTGGATCGGCTGGCTGGGCGAGGATCCGGCGGCGACCGTCCGCACCTCCCTCTCCGAGATGCTCTCCGACCAGGTGCCCGACGCCGTCGTGGAGTGGCTGAAGGTCACCGACGAGCCGCGGCACCTGACGGGTGGGCGCCGCACCGACGACGGTGACCGCATGGTCTTGACCCGCGCGGCGATCGCCGTCCCCTTCGGGCTGGGCGTGCGCTCGCCCGACGGCGGTTTCCACGCCCTGTCGGGTGTCTTCACGATCGCGATGTCGGGCCTCGACGAGGCGGGGCCGCCGCGCAGCCAGCTGTGGCTGGACCTCGACGCCGGCGCCGACTGGGCCGAGGAACTCCTCGTCGAGCGCATCTACGAGGTCGACCGCCGAAGCTGAACCCGGCCGCCCGACAGCGCCGCGTCCGGTGGCCACCGCCGGTTACCGTGCCGGGCATGCCCTACCCCGTCGAAAGCGGCGGGCTGCTGGAGATGACCTCGATGCGTCTCGGTGCCCGCCACGGCCCGATCGGCTCCCTCTTCGTCTACCTCTGCTGCCTGCTCATGATCGGCGCCGGGCCGGCCCTGGTGGTGCTGGCCCTCAACGCCGGCGAGGGCGAGCGGCTGCCCGCGTGGATCGGCGCGATGGTCGTGCTCCTGATCATCTTGCCCTCGGGGCTGTGGTTCGGCGCGTCGACGGCGGTCGCGCGGCATCGCCAGCGGCGCCTCGACATCGCGGGGCTCCCGGCGGTCGCCGAGATCATCGCCGTCGAGGACAAGGACATCGACGGGGAGTCCGGCGTCAAGGTGACGCTTCGGTTGACCGGCCCCGGTTTCGAGCCCTTCGACGCCGTCGTCGGCTGCCGTCCCGAGGACGTCCTGGTCGTCGGCGGCCACCTGCACGCCCTCGTCGACCCCGACGCGCGGAAGTACTTCACCATCAGGCGCTGACGTGCCGCAGCACGTGCACGACCGGTTCGAGCTTGCCCATGAACTGGTAGAGCAGCCAGTGCAGGTTCGCCTCGACGTGTTCGTAGACGTCGAGACCGTGCTCGGCGACCACCGACTCGCGCTGCCGCCGCAACCTCGCCAGCCGCAGCAGCGACTCCGAGGCCGGCCGCGTGCGCTCCTCGGCCCACTCGCGCCATTCGGTGCCGATCGAGATCCGCCGGTCGACGGTCAGGCCCGCCGAGGCGTACGCCGCCAGGAGATCGCGCTCGTCGAGGTTGGCGCGGACGTTGCCGAGATGGCGGCGCAGCATCGCGTCCTCACCGGCTTCGAGCAGCCCGGTGACCACGTTGGTGTAGGCGATCACGCAACCTCCCGGCCGCAGCAGGCGGGCCAGCGCGCGGGTGAAGCCGGGCAGGTCGGCGACCTGCTCCAGCACGTCGCGGGCCCAGATCAGGTCGAAGTGGCCGTCGGGGTGCGGCAGCTCCTCGGCGACGCCGGCGAAGACCTCGATCCGTTCGCCCAGACCGGATCCGGCGACGGCCTCGCGCGCCATCGCGACGTGCCGCGCGACCGGGTCGGCGGCCACACCGGTGGCATCGTGGGCTTCGAGGAGGCGGATCAGGTGGTAGGCGTCGCGGCAGCCGGCGTCGAGGATCCGCGCGCCCGGAGACAGGTACCCGGCGGCCAGCTCGTGGAGCGAGTCGGGACCGGCGGGGTCGAGACCGCGATCGAGGCGCTCGTAGACGTCCCAGGTCACCGGGCTGTAGACGCGGGACATGCGCTCGACGTGGTCGGTCATGGCGCCCAGCCTGATCTCGGCGCGAGACCGCCGCAAGCCCTTATCCGCCGAGTTCGGCGACGCCCTCGGGTTCCGCGGTCGTCCCGCGCGCTCGCCCGGTGTCCCGCCGCGACGGCCGGCCCCGTCCCCGTCGGCTTCCGCCTCTTGCGGCGGAAAGCCGCCGTCCGTCCCCCGTTGCGCTGACATGCCGTCACGGCGGGTCGAAAGTGTGAGGGCGGTGGTCTCCCGCGCCCGTCCCCGGCGCCCGAACCGCCCGCGTCCGCATCTCCGCGACCGAAGGTGGCCTCAAGCGCGATGACACGCCTCCAGACGAACCCGGCACACGAAGCGATTCCCGACCACCCGCCGACCAAGGAGCCCTATCTCGGCCGAGACGTCATCTTCGACTACCTCCGCGCCGCCGGAATCGACCGCATGTTCGGCGTGCCCGGCACCAACGAGGTCCCGCTCATCGACGGCACCGCCGTGCCCGGCAGCGGCGTCGGCTACGTCCCCTGCCTGCACGAGAACATCGCCCTCGGCGCGGCCATGGGCCACGCCCGGGAGAGCGGGAGGCCCGGCGTCGTCGAACTGCACGTGACACCCGGGATCGGCCACGCGATCGGCAACCTCTTCAACGCCGCCGAGTCGGGCATCCCGCTGCTCGTGCTGTGCGGGCAGCAGCACAGCAACCTGCTCATCCAGGAGCCGCTGCTCGCCTCCGACCTCGTCCAGCTCGCCGGGCAGTACACCAAGTGGTCCTACGAGGTCCGCGGCCCCGACGAGCTCGCGCTGGCGATGCAGCGTGCCATCAAGGTCGCGCTGACCCCGCCCGCGGGACCGGTGTTCCTGTCCATCCCGTGGGAGTTCCTCATCCGCGAGGTCACCGTGCGCCCGACGGCAGCCGTCACACGCGTCGCCGCCGGATTCACCGGAGACCGCGACGAGGTCGGGCGCGCGGCGGCCGCCCTGGCCGGAGCCGAGCGACCGGTCATCGTCACCGGCGACGGAGTCGGCGCCGCCGACGCGTGGGACGAGATCGCCGCGCTCGCCGAACTGCTCGGCGCCCCGGTCTACAGCGAACAGCTCAGCAGCTACGCGAACTACCCCAAGGACCGCGACCATCCCTGGCTGCCCGACCTGCACTGGCAGGGCGAACTGCCCCCGACGCAGCAGGCGATGCGCGAAGTCCTGGGCGTCCATGACGTCGCCTTCTTCTGCGGCTTCAACGCACAGGCGCAGGTGGTCATCTTCGACTGGGACGAGGGGCCGCTGATCCCGTCGCAACTGCGGCAGGTCTACCTGCACAACGATCCCTGGGAGATCGGCAAGAACGGCTACGGCGAGGTCGCCCTGCTCGGCGACATCAAACGGACGCTGCCCCTGATCACCGAGGCCGCCAGAGCCCACCCCGACCACCGGCCGGCCGCGACGGCCGAGCGCCTCGAAGAACTGACACGGCTGTCGCAGCACCGAAACGTGGCCATCACCGAGCACGGCCGGGCGGTGCTCGAGGACGAGTCCACCGGTATCACCGGCGAACGGGTGGCGCTCGAACTCGCCCGCCTCCAGCCGGATCTCCCGGCACCGCTGACGCTGGCCAACGAGAGCATCTCCGAGTCGGGGATGTTCCAGCGGCACCTCGCCTTCGACTCCCCGTCCGCCTACTTCAGCACGCAGGGCGGCTCACTCGGGTTCTCGATGCCCGCGGCGATCGGCATCAAACTCGCCGCCGGCGACACCCGGACGGTCGTCAACGTGATCGGCGACGGCTCGGCCCTGTTCTACCCGAACGCGTGGTGGACCGCGGCGAAGTTCACCCTGCCGATCCTCTACATCGTCTTGAACAACAGGCGCTACCAGACGCTCATCAAGGGGCTGACCTTCATCGAGCAGAGCTACGGCTGGAAGAGCACCGGCGACGCCGGCTACCTGCGCATCGATCCGCCGCCCGAGCTCAGCTTCGTCACCCTGGCCGCGGGATACGGCGTGGACGGCGCCGCCGTCGAAGACGCGGGCGAACTCGCCGCCGTGCTCGCCGAAGGGCTGCGGGTGGTGACGGAGGAACGGCGGCCGTACGTGGTCGAAGTCGCCACCATCGTTCCCGACGCCCACGGTGCCGGCGCCGCGCGGCTCGACGGCGACCGCGCGCGCTCCAACGGCGTGCCGCCGCGCCTCGACGTGTACTTCGCGAACACCGGCGGGACCGAGGATCCGCTGGCACGTCTGGTCCATCCGATGTGGTGAGAGTGCGGTGCGCCTCGGACGGGCGACTCGGAGTGGGCCGCACCTCTTCGTGAACCGAGGCGGCGGACGTCCGGGGCCGGGTCCGCACCCGGCCCCGGTCCACGTCACCGCGCCGGGTCGGTGGCGTTCTCGGGGATGATCGCGCCGAGGCGTTCGGCGAGCCCCTCGCAAGCGCTCAACCGTCGAGGACGGCGACGCCTTCGACCTCGACCAGCGCCTCGGCGTCCCACAGCCGCGCGACGCCGATCCCGGCCATCGCCGGGTAGTCCGATCCGGCCAGTTCCCGCCACACGGCGCCGATCTCGCGCGACGCGGCCCGGTAGGCCTCGACGTCCACTATGTACACGCGCAGCTGCGCGAGCCGGTCGGGGGTGCCGCCGGCCGCCGCGAGGGCCGCCAGCAGGTTCGACAGCGCCTGCCGGAACTGCACGACGATCCCGCCGCCGACGATCGCGCCGGAGGCGTCCATGCCGGTCTGCCCGGCGAGGTAGACGTGCGTGCCGGAGGCGACCACGGCGTGCGTGAATCCCTTGGGAGCGGCCAGTTCCGGCGGGTTGACCCGTTCGACGCTCATCCCTGGACCGCCCCTCCGTCGATGTTGATGCCCTGTCCGGTGATCGCGGCGTTGCCGACGCAGAACATCACCGCGTCGGCGACCTCGTCGACGCTGATCAGCCGCCCGATCGGCTGCACGTTCTCCAGCCGCGCCCGCGCGTCGCCGGCGCTCATGCCGGTCTTGGCGACGATCGTCTCGACCGCGCCGTCGGTCATCGGAGTGTCCACATAGGCCGGACACACCGCGTTGACGGTGATGCCCTTGCCCGCCAGTTCGGCCGCCGCCGACCGCACCAGCCCCAGCACGCCGTGCTTGGCCGCCGTGTACGCCGCGATGTAGGGCTCCCCGCGCTTGGCCGCCATCGACGCGATCACCACGATCCGGCCGAACCCGACCGCCGCCATGTTCGGCACCGCCCGCCGGACGCAGCGAAACGGCGCGGTCAGGTTGAGGTCGAGCGACGCCTGCCAGTCGGCGTCGGTGACCCGCGCCAGCGGGGCCGAACCGGCCGAACCGGCGTTGGCGACCAGGATCTCCACCTGACCCGCCCAGCGCTCGGTGATCTGGAAGATCGTCTCGGCGGCCTGCGGGTCGGTGACGTCGAGGGGGATCGTCATCGTCGGGTTCGGGCACAGTTCGGCGACCTCGCGCAGCTGTTCCTCACTGCGGGCGACCAGGGCCACCCGGTGTCCCGCCCGCGACAGGCGCAGCGCGATCTCGCGGCCGATGCCGCGCCCCGCGCCGGTGACCACGGCGGTGCGCGAGTCGGGATGCGGGTCGCCGGGGCGGTAGGCGACGGTGGGGTCGGTGGGGGGCGGGTCGACTGGCATGCCGACAGCCTATTGAGTGCGGCAAGTCGAGGGCGATGTTCACGGCCATGTCGCGGTGACACCCGCGCCGGCCGCCTTCACCTCACCTCCGCCCGCGACCGAACCGAAGCCCTCGCATCACCCCCGTCATGACACCGCACCAACCGGCCCAGTCCCGTGCGCCGGGCACCGCCAGAACGAGCGAGAGGACGCCGCGTCCGTCCGCGTCGGGCACCGTCGCCGTCATGGTGGCCACAAGGCCCACGGCGTGCCGGTCCACGCCGATGCCCACGACCGCCGGGCCGCAGGGGAGGTCGACACGGCGCAGGTCCCGAGCACCGGCCTTCGAACCCATCACGTCGACGAGCTCGGTGAGGATGCCGGCGGAGGCCCGGTACGCCGTCGGCAGCGGATGCGCGGTCACGGTCAGCACCGCCGCAGCGCGGCCCCGGTCGTCCACCGCGGCACCGTGGAACAGCAGTGTCGCGCCGGGTGGTGCGGTCGGCTCCGGTGCGATGGGCCGAAACGCGGTCGGGATGCTCATCACCGTGTTCACGGCGTCTCCTTCATGACCGCGTCCAGAAGGGCGTCCCCGTACTCCACTTCGCCTTGGTCCCACGCGTTCGAGAACACGTACCCGAGGCGGCCGACGAAGCCCGCCGTGTCCACGTGGTCCTGCTGCTCGAAGGTCCGCGGTTGCCAGTAGTCGTCCCAGTGCGACTCGGTGTCCTCCCGCTGCCCCCAGGCGGCCCGCACCGTCGCCGGAGCCGCGATGAACTGGTCGGCGACCTCGTCGACGCCTCCGCCGAGGCCGAGTGACACGATGCCGAACCCGTCCCACAAGAGGTCGGTCCAGCTGACGTCGCCGCCGCCCACCTTCCCGAGCGTGTGCAGGGCCGCCGCGCCGATCGCGGTGACCGTGCCGACCTGGCCGGCGATCACGATGCCGGGCGTCAACGCCACCGCGGCGGGTACACCGCCCCCGGTGAGCGCGGCGCCGCCCGCCAAGCCGGCCAGGCTGAGCGCGGTGAGGCCCGCGAAGGTGCCGATGTCGCTGAGTACGTCGCCGAGGTTCGCCAGCGAGTCCGCGTTGCGGCTGAAAATGCTCCCCGTGCGGTCCCCGCCGGGGATGGGGGCGTCCTGAATGAGATCCGCGATCTCACCGGCCACCGGAGCGCTCGCGACCACGGCGCGCAGCGCCGCGGCCACCCCGTCGGCCAGTGCCTCATGCTGCACGGACAGGCGCCTCGCGGCGGCGACGGCCTTCTCGTAGGCACCCTGGGCGGCGACGGTCTTCGCACCGTCCACGGCCGACAGCGCGTCGGCGACGGCACGCTGCGCCTCGGCCGCGTCCCTTTCGTGGACGCGGGCGCGATTCTGCATCCCGCTCAGATCGGCGGCCCATCCGGACAGAGCCGCACGGGCACGGACCAGCGCGGACTCCACCAGCAGCAGCTTCGAACGGGCCGCCGCCATGGCACCGCGGAACGCGTCCCCCGCTTCGCCGTGCCAGCCGTCACTGGTCCCCGCGGCCGCCGCGCACCGTGCGGCCAAGCCGCCGGCATCGCCGGCCGCCGCCGACAGGACACCCGCCAGCGCCGCGACCTGCTCGCAGCGGCCCGGAGCCGGATCGAAGCCGAGCGCGGGGTACTCCTCGGGCCACCCGTACCGCAGGCCCAGGTTCTCCAACAGACCGGGCATCAGGCGACCGCCTCGGGGTCGAGCCGGGCCAGGAACGGCAGATCCGGCTCCCCGAGCGGATGGAGCCGCTCGGCGTTGAGTTCGTCGACGGCCTGGAACTCCCGCAGTGTCGTCGACAGGAGTCCCTTGATCTCCGTTGCCGCCTCGGCGACGGCCTCGAACACCTCACCGAAGTGGTCGACCAGATCCCCGGCGGCGCCGTCGAGGCCGGCGGACCCGAGGCTCCGCGGGACGCCCGACCGCAGCGCGGCACCGGCGGCCTCGGCCTCGCCGGCCACGTCGTCGAACACCGACCCCAGTGTCCCGAAGGTCGCGAGAACCACTCGTACGTCGTTCATGTGCGCACCACCGGCCACGAGGCCGGCTCCACCGGCGCAGCGGCCGGCCGCATGTGCGCACCGGGGACCTGCCCCCGCCGAACCCGGCACGCTTCCCCGTACTCACCCGATCGCATCGCCGCTCCTTGAGTCGCTCGGTCCATGAGTCGACAATGGACGCGATGATGATGAGCAACAGGGCGTTGAGCGGCCGGTCTTCAATTGTTCATCGCCCCGCCGAACCCAGGGGAGGAACATGACAAGGCCCGGCAGGCGGGAGTCCGAGATCGACCCCGAGGAAAGTCCCCTGCACAGGTTCGCCCATGAGCTTCGCGCCCTGCGCCGGCGAACCGGGGCCGGCAGCTACCAGGACCTCGGCCGCCACACCCGGCAGATCGGGTGCCCCTTCTCCGCCAGCACCCTCCGCAACGCGGCCTCCGGCGCGCTGCTGCCCACCGCGGCGGTCACGGCCGCGTTCGTCCGCGCCTGCATGCGCCACGCCCGGCACCACCGCACCGAACTCGCCGACCCGGCCGTCCTCGGCCTGGACACCGACGACCTCGTCGCCGACTGGGTGCGGCGCCGCGACGACCTCGCCGCGATCCTCGACCCGGCTCGACCTCCGGCTGACGCCGCGCCCTCGGACGCCCTGCCGGACCCGCCCGCGCGGCGCTTCTCCCGGCGTATGACCGCCCTGACGGCCGCGGTCACCGCTACCGCCGTCGCCGTCCTCACGGTGGTGATCATCACGGTGGTGCTCACCGGCGACGGCGACGACGCCGGGGCCGACGCGGACGGTCCCCCGGCCGCGGTCACATCCCTACCGCCCGAACTCGAGTCGGGGCACTGCCGTGGAGCGTTCGGGAAACAGTTCGCCGCCGTCAATCCCTGCGTCAAGGCGACGGACGGGGGCCTGGAGATCGTCGTGCACGTGACCTCGCTCGAAGCGGCCCCGGAGATCGCGATCCACCTCTGGCTCCACGACGCCACCACCGACACCCGCCTGACCGGGACCCTCCACCACTGCCAGGCCGCCTTCACCGCCCCGGACCAGGACAGCACCTGCGGACCGGTGACCCTTCGACCCGAACCGGGCCATCGGTACTTCGCGGCCGCCAGCGCCGAACCCGGAGTTCAGCCCTGGCCGACCCTGTGGCGAGACCCGGACACGACCGGCCTGACCAGCCCTGTCGTGACGTGGCCGGCGGACGGACCGCCTTAACCCGGAACAC
The DNA here is from genome assembly GCF_040655735.1 of Phytomonospora sp. NPDC050363. Classification (NCBI taxonomy): domain Bacteria; kingdom Bacillati; phylum Actinomycetota; class Actinomycetes; order Micromonosporales; family Micromonosporaceae; genus Phytomonospora; species Phytomonospora sp. NPDC050363. Next base: position 324,961 of record NZ_JBFAKK010000002.1, on the reverse strand, counting down.
CCACGACCGCGTCCCCACCAGCCTGTTGAGTGGGAGCCGCGCGTGGGGCGGCACCGACAAGCGCGTCAGGGCGTCCGCGCCCAGAAGTCCAGGCGGTGTTCGGTCGCGTAGTCGGTGTACCCGACGCCTTGCGGCGCCAGCGACTGGACGTGCCCGGCGCCGAAACCGGGCCAGGCCGCGAGCCCGTCGCGGGCGGGGTCGCCGTTCTCGGCGAAGGCGCCCCAGTACCGGTTCATCACGTCGCCGAGTTCGCGCCGGGCCGTCGAAGGCGGCGGCCCGCCCGGGATGTCGAACTGGTACGGCAGCTCGCTGGAGTGCACGGCTCCGCCGGGGAATCCGGGGATCGGCAGGATCGGCGGCGCGTCACGGTCGGCGAACTCGTAGAACCAGGTCGCGGTGTGCGCGGCGAGCAGCCCGGCCAGTTCCCAGGCGGGCCGTGCCCATGCCCGGTCGGTGCTGATCCGCGACCACGCGAGGCTCGGTGTGGCGAAGCGGTCGAGCGGATAGTTCCCGGCGACCTCGCCGGCCGCGTCGCCGAACGCCTCGGCCAGCAGCCGCGGGTAGCTCTCGGCGGTGACGGGATTTCCGGTGAGGTCGGCGAAGAGCCCGACGAAGAACCGCGCCTCGTCGAGGGTGGTGCCCAGCAGGACGGGCACCCGGTGGAACCGGCCGGCGGCGATGGCCTCGGCGGGCGGTTCGGGCAGGACCGGGCCGCCGAACGCGGGCCGGATGAAGTCGACCGAGACCTCCAGCAGGTCCGCCACCGGAACCCGGCGCAGCTGTGCGAGGGCCGACTCGGTGTCGCTGCCGGGCGCGACCCATCCGCGTTCGGCCGCCGTTGCCGCGCCGAACTCGGCGAGCTCGGCGAGCGGGCGCCATCGCGGCGGGAGCGCCGGAACGCCGGGGATGAAGGCGTTCGCCGGGGTCGCGCCGCCGACCGCGAAGGGGCTTTGCATGATCGCGCGGTGGAACAGTCCGGCCGAGGCCGGCGAGACCAGGTGCGCGGCGACCATCGATGCCCCGTAAGAGCTTCCGGCGAGGGTCACGGTGGCCGGGTCGCCGCCGAAGCGCTCGATCTCGCGGCGGACCCAGCGCAGCGCGGCCTGCTGGTCGAGCAGTCCGAAGGTGCCGCCGTCGGCGAGGCCGGGGTGGCCGAAGCAGGCGAGCACGCCCAGCCGGAAGGTCGGTTCGACGACGATCAGGTCGGCGGTGAGGGCGAGTCGTCGCGCGTCGAAGGTGGAGGTGTCGCCGTTGGTCCCGCCGCCCCCGTGCAGCCACACCAGCACTGGACGACCGGCTCGCGAGGTCTCCGGAACGGTGACCTTCAGGGTCAGGCAGTCCTCGTCGAGGGAGGTGGCCTCGGCGAAGGACTGGGCCGACTGCGGTGCCCGGTTGCCCGGCACGGTCGCGTCTCGCACCCCGGCCCACGGCTCGACCGGTAGCGGTGCGCGCCAGCGCCGCTCGCCGGTGGGCGGGGCGGCGTAGGGGACGCCCTGGAAGGAGAGGCATCCGTCGGCCTGGAGCCCGCGGACGGTGCCGTCGCCGAGGTCGAGGGTCACGTGCTCGGTCATGGCCGGGGTCCTCCGGTCGCCTTCGGGGACCCGGATGCAGGGCCGTCGAGCGTCGATCGCAATATGATCATACCACCATGGTAACAATATGATCTTATTGTCAACGCGGGGGCGGTGAGGTGAACACCAAGCCCACCACCGGACGAAGGACGTCTCCCACGGGAAAGGCGTCCGGGCCGGACATCGCCGCCTGGTCGGCCACACCCTGCACGGTCGCCAGGATCATGCGCGACGCGAGCGGGGCGTCCACGCCGGCCGCGACCTCGCCGCGCTCGACGCCGTTGTCCACCATCGCGGTGACATAGCCGAGGAGCTCGGCACCCGAGCGCCGGGCGACCTGGGCGAGGCCGGTCTCGTGCGAGGCCTCGATCTGCAACCCCTGGCGGACGCGGTACTCGATCATCCGCTCCTCGTCGAGCGGCAGCAGCTCGGCGAGGCTGTCGAGCAGCACCTCGGCGGTGGGAGCGCCGGCGGCCTCGCCGTTGCGGACCCGGGCGCGGACCCGCTCGCTCATGCGCCCGACGGCGTCCTCGTAGGCGAAGCGGAGCAGCGCGTCGCGCCCGGCGAAGTAGTGCTGGATGAGCCCGATGGAGACCCCGGCCTCGGCCGCGACCCGAGAGAACGAGACGCCGCCGAGACCCTCGGCGGCGAGCAGGCGCTGGAACGCGCGCGCGATCAGGGCGCGACGCTGGTGATGATCGACGATCCGTGGCACGGTTTCACCATACAGTCATACCGTGTCGGCACCGTCAGTCCCACCAGAACCGCCACACTCGCTCCCCCAGCAGCCGCTCCGCCAGCATCTCCAGGATGTCCGCCCCCTGCCACACGGTGTCCGGGCAGAACGCGAACACCTCCGCCGCCAGCGGCAGCGCCTCCTCGACACTCTCCGGCGGTGCCGCCACGCTCACCCACAACTGCGCGAACCCGGCCCCCACGACCGTCGCGCCGAAGCGGCGGCCCCAGTCGGCCAGCACGGCGGCGAACAGCCCGAAGTCGTTGTCGTAGTTCATCGGCCCGCTCCACCCGGCGGTGACCAGCGCGTCGGCTCCGCTCGGCGCCGCGACCAGCCCGAGCCGGCGGTTCCCCTTGGCGAACATCTCGGCGGCGAGGTCGTCGGCGGCCTTCGCGGCGGCTTCCGGAGTGAAGGAGGCGCCTTCGGCCAGACCGGGCCAGTGCGGCCCGTAGGGCGCGGTGACGAAGCTGCCGTCGTCGACGGTCCCGGCATAGCGGCCCCACCACGACTCCAGCACCGTCGCCGCGTCGGAGTGGCGGGCGGCGCTCATCATCAACGGGTAGAGCTCGCCGGACTCCCAGGGACGGAACTCCTCGCCGCCGTGGGGCAGCTCTTCGAGCACCAGCGGGTACAGCCCGGTCCGGGGGTGCTCGGCGAGCAGCGAGCGCCACTGGTCCACCTCAGCGGCCCCGTCGGACAGCCACAGGACCGGCGGCCCGCCGTCCTCGGGGGTGACGAGTCTTCCGGGCGGCAGGCCCCGATGCAGGGCCACTACTTCGGCGAGGTCCACGCCGACAGGCTAGCCGCGCTCGGCAAAGTACTCCCAGCTCGCTTTCGCGGCGACCGTCTGCGGATGCCCGGTCCCCAGCACGTACTTCGCGTCGCCGACCAGCGCCTCGTACCCCGCTGCGGCCTCGGCGGCGGCGCCGGAGACGCCGCGCCAGTTCAGCAGGTCGTGGCGGGTGAGCAGGGTGTCGGGGTGGTCGGGTCCGAGGAGGCGTTCACGCAGTTCGAGCAGTGCCGTGAGGCTCCCGACGGCCGCGGCCGCGTGCCCTCCGCGACCGTGCCAGTTGGCGAGGTCGTGGCGGGTGGCGAGGGTGTCGGGGTGCCCGGAACCGAGGGTGCGGGAGCTGGCCTCGACCAGCGGCGCGAGCACGCGCACGGCCGCGTCGGGTCCCTGCGCCTCGCCGAGCCAGTGGGCAAGGTCGTCGCCGACGTGCAGGGTCTCGGTGTGGTCGGGCCCGAAGACCCGCACGCACTGCTCGAAGAGCACGGTGAAGTTCTCGGCGGCCTCGGCGGCATCGCCCGACCTGCCCTGCCAGGTCGCCAGCTGCGCCCAGGCGTCGAGGGTGTCGGGGTGATCGGCGCCGAGGGTCCGCAGGCGGTCGCTGAGCAGCAGCGCGAAGCCCTCGATGGCCGCGTCGTGGTCGCCGGCGTGCCCGCTCCAGTGGGCGTGGCGGTGGCGGCTGACGAGCGTGCGCGGATGGTCGGGGCCGAGGTGGCGCAGCGCCAGCCGGGCCATCTGTCCGAAGTGGACCGTCGCGGCGGCGGCGAGTCCGGCCGCGCCGAGGCTGTCGCCGAGGCGCAGCAGGAGCAGGTGGCAGTCGGGCGTCCAGAGCATCTCGCCGGCCCGGTCGCGCAGGCCGGTGGCGTTGTCGCGCAGTGACCTGGTGAGGGCGTCGTCGGCGTCCTTCTGCGGCCACGCCGTGGCCAGCGCCTCGGCCACGACATGCGTGACGAGCCAGTGCGCGTCCGCAGGGATCCGTCCGAAGGCGGCGGCCTGCGTCGGCGAGGCGATCTGCACGAACTCCGCGTCGCGGGTCACCAGACCCAGGCGGTGCAGCTGGTCGAGGGCGGCGGTGACGTCCTGTGTGGACACCGGACGGCCGGCGAAGCGGCCGAGATGGTGCAGTATCACCGGCTGGGAGCACACCACGACGGGAACGCCCCGCCCGTCGAGATAGGAGAGCAGGTCGCGCAGCATGCGCGCGATCGAGTCGGGGACGAGGTCGTCGGCGAGTTCGGCGCACAGTTCGCTGGTCCCGGCCACGGAGGTCTCGACGGTGTTGAGGCGTTTGCGGTAGTCGGCGCAGGTGATGCGCTGGTCGCGGATGTAGGCGGCCGACTGGGCGAGCGCGAGCGGCAGGTGGTCGAGGTCCTCGGCCAGTTCGGCGGCCTCGTCGAGCAGTTCGGGCTCGTTGAGGAGGCTGGTGGCGATGAACTCGTAGGCCTCGACGGGCCGGAAGCCGCCGAGCGTGATGGCGATGGGCGTCTCGGGGAGGCCGAGGTCCTTCGTCGTGGTGACGATGACGCGGCCGTTGGGGTTGCCCGTGGGCCAGAGCCGCTCGATGACCGAGGTCTCGGCGAGGTCGTCGAAGACGACGATCCAGCGTTTGTGGGTGTCGCGGGCCCAGGTGAGGAAGTGGGCGGCGCGGGCGTCGGCGCCGGGGAGGGCGGCGCTGCCGCGGTCGACGAGTTCGGCGGCCTCGCTGAAGGCCGACAGGACGGCCTCCCTTGAGGCGGCGGCGATCCAGATGATGAGGTCGACGTCCTCGGCCTGCCAGAGGGTGCGCAGGTAGTGGGCGACGAGCTGGGTCTTGCCGACGCCGCTGGGACCGGTGACGAGGTGGACGGGGCCGGTCGTGGCGGTCTCGCGGTGCCGGTTTCGGGGTTCGTCGAGGGGCTTGGCGGCCTCTCGTGGTTGGTAACAACGGGCTTCGGCAGGCAGGACGCCGATTCTGGCGGGCCACGGGATGGGCGAGCGCCAGGCGTGGGGGTGTCGTGCCGCGTCGTGGGGGTCGAACCACTGTCCGTTGTGAAACTGTGCGCCCGGTACTCGTTTCAATGCCAGCGCCCCCAATGGTTGTGGGACTTCGCTGATGAGTCCACAGTCGACACCTTTACCGCCCTAATGCTCAAGGATGCCGCACTTGTCCGGGCGATGCCACCCTCTTCAGGCGTCTGGATTACGTGACAGGGGGGCCAGAACGGGGTACCCCGGACGAACCCGTGGTAAACGCACCGGCTTTGAAGTAGTCGCGTCATTGCTTTGGGTGAGTACGGGTGCGGGGCACCCGTACTCCCTCAGCGCAGCCTGAATCGCTGCACCTTACCGGTCGAGGTGCGGGGCAGCGCCTCCAGGAACTCCACTTCGCGCGGGCGCTTGTAGACCGCGATCCGGTCCCGGCAGTGCCCGATGAGGTCCTCGGCGCCCGCCGCCGCGCCGGGGCGCATGACGATGAAGGCCTTGACCGTCATGGTGCGCTCGGGGTCGGGTACGCCCACCACGGCGCACTCGACGACGTCGGGGTGCGACAGCAGCGCCCACTCGACCTCGGCGCCGGAGATGTTGTACCCGGCGGAGATGATCATGTCGTCGCTGCGGGAGTGGTACCAGAAGTAGCCGTCGGAGTCGCGGGAGTAGATGTCGCCGGTGAGGTTCCAGCCGTCGCGCACGTAGTCGGTCTGGCGCGGGTCGGCGAGGTAGCGGCAGCCGGTCGGCCCGCGGACGGCCAGGCGGCCCAGTTCGCCGTCGGGCAGGGGTTTTCCGTCCTCGTCGACGATCCGCGCGGTGAAGCCGGGGACGGGCCTGCCGGTTGAGCCGGGGCGGATGTCGCCGTCGGCGGCCGAGATGAAGATGTGCAGCATCTCGGTGGCGCCGATCCCGTCGATGAGCCGCACGCCGGTCGCCTCGGCCCAGTCGCGCCAGGTCGGCTCCGGCAGGGGTTCGCCCGCCGAGACGCAGCGCCGCAGGTGCGGCAGCTCGATCGCGCCCTGGTTGAGCATCGCGCGGTAGGCGGTCGGCGCGGTCGCCATGACGGTGACCTCGTGCTCGGCGAGCGCGGGCAGCAGGAGGTCCGGGGTTCCCTTCTCCAGCAGCAGGGTGGAGGCGCCGGAGTGCATCGGGAAGACGACCTCCATGCCGAGGCCGAAGGTGAAGCCGAGCGGCGGGGAACCGGCGAAGACGTCCCGCGGCCGGGGCCGAAGAATGTGCCGGGAGAAGGTGTCGGCGTTGGCCAGGACATCGCGGTGGAAGTGCATGGTCGCCTTCGGACGGCCGGTGGTGCCGCTGGTGAAGGCGAGGAGCGCGACGTCGTCGGCGGCGGTGTCCACATTGGAGAACTCGGGCGACCGGGTGCTCGCGCGGTCGCGGATCTCCTCGAAGGTGTGCACCGGCGAGACGTCGGCCGACAGCAGGTCGGCGGCGAAGCGGTCGTCGACCAGGGACAGGTCGACTCTCGCGATGTCGCCGATGGCGCGAAGTTCGGTCTCCTTGAGCAGCGGCATGGTCGTCACCGCGATCGCGCCGGCCTTGAGGACGGCGAACCAGCAGGCGACCAGGTAGGCGTTGTTGGGGGCGCGCAGCAGGACGCGGTTGCCGGGGACGATGCCGAGGTCGGCGGTCAGCACGTTCGCGACGCGGTTGGCGTGCCCCAGGAGCTCGCCGTAGGTCCAGTTCTCGCGCGGGCTCCACACGCACGGGCGGTCCGGGCCGTGGCGCGCGATGGTCGCGTCCAGGAGGGCGGCGGCGCAGTTGAGGCGTTCGGGATAGTCGAGTTCGGGCAGGTCGTAGGGCATGTGCGGCCATTGGTCGACGGGCGGGAGATTGTCCCGCGCGAACGTGTCGACGTGTGCCGATGGCGTCATTGACATGGCAACCCTCCACTGGGTCCTCAGTGGTGCGGTGTCTCGTAGGGAGCAGTATGGCGGTTTTTCGGCTCCCCGGCGCTCACGCTGGGCGGGAACCGTGTCACCGGGTTCGCGCTCGGCGGTGGCGCACGCCCACCCGCGATGACGCGCGACGGCGGGCCCGAATGCCGCTAATGTGTGCGAGATGGCGACCCCTCGCTCTCTGATCGTCACGGTCTACGGCCTTTACGCGCGCGAGTCGGGCGGCGCGCTGCCGGTCGCCGGGCTGATCCGCCTGATGGCCGCGCTCGGCGTGGACGAGCCGGCCGTGCGCTCGGCGGTGTCGCGGCTGAAAAGACGCGGTGTGGTCGCCTCGGCGCGGGTCGGCGAGTCTGCCGGTTACGCGCTGACCGAGTGGGGCCGGGCGATGCTCGAAGAGGGCGACGAGCGCATCTTCGGCCGGCTGGACAGCACCGTCGAGGACGGCTGGGTGCTGTGCGTGTTCTCGGTACCGGAGTCGCAGCGCACCAAGCGGCACACGTTGCGCGCGAAGCTGACCTGGCTCGGTTTCGGCGTCGCGACCTCCGGGGTGTGGATCGCCCCCGCGCACGTCGCCGACGCGGCCGCGGCGACCCTCAAGCGCCACGACCTCGACTCCTACGTCTCGCTCTTCCACGCCGGGCACCTCGGGACGGCGCCGCTGTCGGAGGAGGTCGCCAGGTGGTGGGATCTCAAGGCGCTGCACCGGATGTACCTCGACTGGATCACCGTGCACGGCATGCTCCCCGACCCCGGCGACACCGGGCCCGCCGACGCCTTCGCGCACTGGGTGCGGGCCGTCAACGACTGGCGCCGCCTGCCCTACCTCGACCCCGGCCTGCCGATCTCGCTGCTCCCGCCGGACTGGCCGGCGACGAGGGCGACGACGATCTTCGACGAGCTGCGCCGCCGGCTCGAAGGACCGGCGGCGCGATACGTCGAACGGATGCTGGACTGAGGGCTCACTCCGCCGCCGGCCGCTCACAGGCCGCCGCGAACACCTGCTCGTAGGCCGTGACGCAGGCCTGGTGAGCGTCGTGCATGGCGTTCCCGTGCTCCTCCGAGGCCGCGTCGTCGAGCCCGGCGACCTGCGCCTCGATCGCGCCGTCCACCTCGTCGGGGTGCGGCGAGGTGTACCCGGCGGCGGCCTCCTCCCGGGCGATCTCGACGACCGCGTCGGGGCCAGGGCGACTACCAACCCACCGTCAATCCGGCGACCCGCAGCGACCGCACGTGCGCGGTGATCCTCCGCGACGGCCGGCAGGCGAGGTGGGTGGCGGCGGTGCCCAGCTCGCGCGGCGAGCGACCGCACAGCGCGGCCAGCTCCCGGACTGCATCGGCTTCGGCGCGGACCCTGCGCTCGGCGAGCATCGCGGCGAGCAGGGCCAGCGCGACCGCCTCGTCCACTTCGGATGGTTCGTAGGGCGCCTCCAGCACGCGCAGGAAGCGCCCCAGCGGCTCGACCGGCGGGCGTCGCCCGGCGCGACCGCCGAGGTCGGCGAAGAGCTGCCCGTCGGGGAACTTCGTGCGGACCCGGCCCGCCCACCGCACCGCCAGTGCGGTCTTGCCTACCCCGGCCGGCCCTTCGAGGGACCACCACCTGGGTATGGCTGGCCGGACGGGGCTGCGTGGGTGTTGAGGCGGCGAAGGAGATCCTCCCGGCCGGTGATTCCCGCCGCCGCACGTCAGGACGACGAACAGACCTTGAACCACCCGTGACGCCGCCGGTCTCCCGGCGGCGTCAAGGCCTCACAACCTCGGGTCGACTCCCTCGGCCTCAAGGGCGAGGATGCCGAAGACGAGCTCGTGCACCCGCCACAGCGGCTCCCCGGCCGCGAGGCGGTCGAGGGCCTCCATGCCCAGCGCGTTCTCCCGGATCGCCAGCCCGCGCTTGCGTCCGAGGTGGCGGTTGCGCAGGCGCTCCAGGTGCTCGGGCCGGGTGTAGTCGGGGCCGTAGATGATCCGCAGGTACTCCCGGCCGCGGCACTTCACGCCCGGCTGGGCGATCCGGCGGCCGTTGCGCACGAGTCCGTCCCAGGGTTTGACGACCATGCCCTCGCCGCCGGCGGCGGTCAGTTCGAGCCACCAGTCGGTCGCGGCCTCGACCTGCTCGTCGTCGTCGAGCGAGACCACGACCCGCCGGGTGGGGGTGAACAGGGCGGGGTCGGCGGCGACGAGCGCGTCGGCGGCGGCCAGGTGCCAGCCGTGGTCGCGCGTGTGGTGCGCGGCGCCCTCGCTGGCGAGGACGACGAAGGGCGCCAGCGTGACCTCGCCGCCGACGTAGGCGCGGTAGGCCTCGCGGTAGGCGAAGGCGTTGTCGTGGCGCTCGCGCAGGCCGGCGAGCAGTTCGTCGGCGCCCTCGACCCGCGCGGCGATGCCCGCGACGACGTCGACGGCGGCGGGGAGCGCGGCCGTCGCGGCGGCGCCGACGGCCGCGTACTGCCCCTGGATGAGGCCCATCGCCTTGGCCGACCACGGCAGCAGCTCGCAGTCGAGCAGCAGCCAGTCCGACTTCAGCTCCTCGAAGAGCCCGCCGGCGGCGGCCGCGACCCGTGTCAGCAGCGCCTCGGTCTCGGCGGGCGCGAAGAACGAGCGGCCGGTCCGGGTGTAGATCGCGCCCTTCGACGGCTCGTCGCGGTGGACGTAGACGACCGCGCGCGAGCCCATGTGCTTCTCCTCGCACACGACCTTGCCGACACCGTCGGCGCGGTAGTCGGCGAAGGCCTCGCTCGGGTACTCCAGGTAGCCCTCGCGCGTCGAGGTCGAGCACGGCGCCATCGTCGGCGGCAGCCACGGCACCTTCGCGGGGTCGAGCGCGAAGCGGCTCATGACCTCCAGGGCGGCGGCGTTCTGCTCGGCGGGGATGGTGATGCGTCCGTAGGCCGTCTCGACCGTGCGCCGGCCGGTCACGTCGGACAGGGTGAGCATGCCCGCGGGAGAGTTTTCCACAGGGTTGTCCACAGGGTTGTCCACAGGGAAGGGCTTGACCGGCTCGTAGTGCACGGCGGTCGCCGGAACCGAGACCAGCTCGCGTTCGGGATAGCGCAGCGCGGTGAGCCGGCCGCCGAAGACGACGCCGGTGTCGACGCAGATCGTGTTGTTCACCCACTCCGGGACGGGCGTGGGGGTGTGCCCGTAGACGACCGTCGCCGGCCCCCGGTACTCGCGCGCCCACGGGTAGCGCACCGGCAGCCCGAACTCGTCGGTCTCGCCGGTGGTCTCCCCGTAGAGGCAGAAGGCCCGCACCCGCGCCGAGGAGCGGCCCTGAAGCTTCTCCTTGATCCCGGCGTGTGCGACGACCAGCCGCCCACCGTCCAGCCGCACGTGGCTGACCAGGCCGTCGATGAAGCGCAGCACCTCCGCGCGGAACTCGGGCGTCTCGGCGTCGAGCTGTTCGAGGGTCTCGGCCAGGCCGTGGGCGACCTTGACGTTGCGTCCGCGCATTTTGCGCGCCAGCTTGTCCTCGTGGTTTCCGGGCACGCACAAGGCCGTCCCGGCCGCGACCATGCCCATCGCCAGGCGCAGCACTCCCGGCGAGTCGGGCCCGCGGTCGACGAGGTCCCCGACGAAGACCGCCGTGCGGCCCTCGGGGTGCGCGGCGCCCACGGCCCGGCCGGCCTCGTCGAAGGACAGCTCGTAGCCCAGCTCGGTCAGCAGGGAGCGCAGCTCCCCGGCGCAGCCGTGCACGTCGCCGACGATGTCGAAGGGCCCGGTCAGCCCGGTCTTGTCCGTCCACAGTGGTTCGAGCACGACCCGGGCGGACTCGATCTCCTCGGCGGTGCGCAGCACGAAGATCCGCCGGAAGCCCTCCTTGGCCAGGAAGCGCAGGCTGCGCTTGAGGTCGCGGCGCTGGCGCTTGATGACGGGCCGGCCGAAGTCGCGGTCGGGCCGCGCCTCGGTCCGCTCCCAGCACACGTCCTCGTCGACGTCGAGCACGATCGCGACAGGCAGGACGTGGTGCTCCTTGGCGAGCTTGAGGATCGAGGCGCGCGCGTGGACCTGGACGTTGGTGGCGTCGACGACGGTGAGCCGCCCGGCCGCAAGGCGCTTGCCCGCGACGTAGCCGAGCGCGTCGAAGGCGTCGGCGCTGGCCGACTGGTCGTTCTCGTCACCGGCGACCAGCAGCCGGAAGTGGTCGCTGGACAGCACCGCGCCGGGCCCGAAGTGGCGGGCGGCGAAGGTGCTCTTGCCCGATCCGGACACTCCGACGAGCGCCACCAGGGCGAACTCGGGGATGGTGATCTCGCCGGTCATGCCGTCCCTCCCTTGCTGAAGACCGCCATCTGCGTCGGCGCTCCCACTTCACTGTCGTCGTCGCCGACGCCGGTGATCTCCACGTCGTATCCGTACCGGCGGGCCTGCTCGCCGCACCACGCGGCGAACTCGGCCCGGTTCCACTCGAAGCGGTGGTCGTGGTGCCGCATGGCGCCTTCGGCCATGCCCTCGAAGCGCACGTTGTACTCGGCGTTCGGCGTGGTCATGACCACCGTGGACGGTGCGGCGTGCCCGAAGACCGCGTAGGCCATCGCCGGCAGCCTCGGCGGGTCGATGTGCTCGACGACCTCCATCAGCACCGCCGCGTCGAAGCCCTTGAGCCGGTCGTCGGCGTAGGTCAGCGCCGTCTGCACCAGCGAGATCCGCTGGCGTTCCAGGTCGCCGCGACGGTCCAGCCGCAGCCGCCGCTCGGCGATCTCCAGCGCGCGCGTCGAGACGTCGGCGCCCAGGATCCGCCGGAAACCGTGCTCGGCGAACAGGTCCACCAGCAGCGCGCCGCCGCCGCAACCGAGGTCGGCGACCTCGGCGGCGCCCTTCTCCTTGAGCACCCCGACGATCGCCTCGCGGCGCAGCGCGGCCAGCGGCACCTTCCGGGCCTCCTCGACCGGCAGCTCGGCCTCCTCGTCGACGGCCGTGACCGCCTCGTCCACAAGGGACTCGATGTCCTCGGCGAGCCGCGCCCGCGCCTCGTGCACCAGCGTCGCCTTGCGCTTGAGGTAGCGGCGGGTGATCAGGTCTCGGGCCGGGTGCGCCGGCAGCCAGCCCTCGCCGGCCCGCACGAGCTTGTCGACCTCCTCGCCGGAGATCCAGTAGTGCTTGGCGTCGTCGAGCACCGGCAGCAGCACGTAGAGGTGGTTGAGGGCCGCCGACACGGTCAGCTCACCGCTCAGCCGCAAGGAGACGTAGGGCGAGTCACCCCACTCGGGCCGGTCCGGGTCCAGCGGGATCCGCCTCGCCTCGACCGTCCAGCCGAGCGGGCCGAACAGGCGCTCGCAGAGCTCGGCGGTCCCCCGCGTCACCGGGACGGCGACCTCCAGCGGGATCGCGGTCCCGGCCAGCTCGGGACGGTCCTTGGAGCGCCCGGCGAGGGCGCTGCGGAAGACCTTGCCGAGCGCCACCGACAGCAGGCTCGACGCCGCGTAGGGGCGCTCGTTGACGTAGCGGCCGAGGGTGAAGTCGTCGACGGTGTGGCGCCCGCGCGTCAGCGCGATCGGGTCGACGTCGAGCACCAGCGCGGCGGTGCAGCGCTCCTCACCGGCCTCCGGGTAGCCCACGTAGGCAGGACCCGCGGAGGTCTCGAAACGCTGGAGACGGCCGGGATGCTTCACCAGCAGGTAGCCGAGGTCGGTGGCCGGACGGTGGGTGGTCGAGATCGTGAGCAGCACCGGCACATCGTGCCCGGTCACGGCCACCGGCGGCGAGAGGTTATCGCCCGCGCGCGAAGAAGGCGCCCCGCCGAAGCGGAGCGCCTTTCCAGAGAACGGCCGGCCCGGCGAACCCCTCCGACCGGGCCGGCCGCTGTCAACCGGTCACGTGCTGCTGACCTGCACGTCCCCGGAGTCCACATTGGCCTTGATCTCGTGGGTGGAGGCGTCGTTGCGCTCGACGCCGATCTCGGTGTCGCCCGAGCTGACCTCGGTGATCACCCGGTAGCCGTCGGGGGAGACGGGGAGCTTGACGTCGACGCCGCCGGAGTCGACCTCCATGTCGAGCAGGGTCGGCGGCTCGGCGAAGGCGATGCTCAGGTCGCCGGAGCTGACGCCCAGGGTCACCTGCTTGGAGGTGATCTGGGAGGCGTCGAGGTTGCCCGAGGACATCGTCACGTTGAGGGTGTTGCTCAGCCCGCTGAACTCCAGGTCGCCGGAGTCGAGGGTGGCGTCGACGGTACCGGTGACGTCGCGGAGCTTGGCGTTGCCGGAGTCGATCTGCAGCTTCACGCTCACGCTGGGCGGGACCGTGATGATGTAGTCGATGCCGCAGTTGCCGGAGCAGTCGCTGACGACCTTGAAGGTCGTGCCGTCCCAGGACTCGTTGACGGTGGGCTTGTTGCTGTACCACTCCAGCTTCCGCTCGACCTTGACCTCGCCGTCGTTGCCGGGGCGGATCTCGACCTCGCCGGAGTCGGAGTCGACGTCGATGTGCGTGGCGGTCTGGGCGTAGGTCTGGTTCTGGGTCTCCGTCTTGCGCGGCCCGAAGCCGTTCGTGGCGCCCCAGACGACGAGGCCGCCGGCGATCAGCAGGCCGAGCACCACCAACCCGATCAGGATGATGGCCTTGCTCGACTGGTCCTTGGGCTCCGACATGTTTCTCTCCTGGGGCTCTGGCACTGCTTGGGTCTCCGGGCCAACTTTATGGAGCAGGGGGCGGAGCGCACATGGGGTGATGCCCCTAATCCTTGGTAGGGGTAGGACCCCTCTATCCACGAGGGGGAGACCGCTCCCCCACGAGAGGGAGTCACCCGACGGCCCCGGTGACGAGGATCGGTCACATGACCACGATCGACGGCTCCGTCCACACCGGCCCTGCCCCGGCCACCGCGCCACCGCCGCCCCGCTGGGCGATCGTGTGCGCGTGGGCCGCCGCGCTGACCCCGCTTCCCTCGGCGCTCTGGCGCGTGACCGGCGCGTTCGGCGCCGACGGCACGCTGCGCGCCTTCCTCCACGAGGGCTGGTACCTCGTCCTGCTCAGCGTCGCCTCGCTCGGCCTGAGCGTGCTCGCCCTGGGTCTGGTCCGGCCGTGGGGACTGGTCTACCCGAGGTGGATCCCCCTCCTCGCCGGCCGGCCGGTCTCGGCGAAGCGCGCCGCCCTTGCCGCCTACACCGGCGCGGGCACCGTGATGCTGCTGCTCGGGTACGGCCTGTGGAACCACTACTTCGGTCACCTTCAGCCGTTCGAGCCGCTGATCAGCGACGGCACGGTCCACCCGCAGCCCGACGGCGACATCATGAGCCTGTACCTGCCGATGCTGGCCTGGGGACCGCTGCTGATCGCGGTCGCCGCCGACTACTCCCGCCGCACCGCCCGGAAGGGCTGAGACGCCCTATTCCCCCTTGAGCACCGCGCGCAGCGCCGCCGCGTCCACGAAGCCCTCCGAGGTCCCTTCGACCGTGCACGCGTGAGCGCCGCCGACCAGACCGGCACGCGCGCAGTCGTCGACGGCCGCGCCCTGCGCCTTCGCCCACAGGAAGGCCGCGACGAAGGAGTCGCCGGCGCCGTTGGTGTCGACCACGGGACCGGGCGGCACCGTCGCCGGGAAGTGGCGCGGGCCCTCGGCGTCGAGCACGTGGCAGCCGCCCGCGCCGGAGGTCGCCACGACCGTCGAGGCGCGTCCCGCCGCCATGATCTCGCGCATGACCGCCTCGAAGCGCTCGCCGAGCGAGGCCGTCGAGAGGAACACCAGGTCGGCGCGCAGCGCGAAGCGCCGGTGGTAGGGGTTCTCCCCGTCCCAGTCGTGCAGGTCGGTCGAGGTGGGCGAGCTCGCGTCGTCGAAGACGGCGAGGGCGTGGTCGGTGATGGTGACGTGGACGTGCCGCGCGCGCCGCAGGTAGGGCAGGTGGAACTCGCGCGGCAGGTCGCGGCCGGGGTGGCGGGGGTCGAAGAAGGAGAGGCGGCGGCCGCCGGGGTCGACGAGGTTGACGGCCCGGGAGGTGCCGGCCGGGTTGGGCAGCCAGGCGAAGTCGAGTCCGCGCCGCTCGTACTCGGCGAGCACCATGGCGCCCTGGGGGTCTTCGCCGAGGAAGTCGATGAGGGCCGTCGACATGCCCAGCGCGTGGGCGGCGAGGGCGACGGTGTTGCCGGTGTGGGCGACCCAGTCGCGGATGGGCGGCACGGGGTAGGAGTCGCGGTAGGGAACGGGAAGGGCCTCGACGCGCACGACGGTGTCGACGCCGGTGCCGCCGACGACGAGGAGATCGAGGTCACGACCGGGGTCACCGGTCACATGCAGGACCCGTGGATGCCGCCTCCGTCGCCGGACCCGCCGAAGGCGAGGCGGCGCAGGACGTGCTGGAAGGCCTGGCGCTGGTCGGGCGTGAACTCGTCGAGCAGGCGGTTCTCGACGCCGTCGCGGCAGGCCTGGAGCTTCTCCTGCACTTCGCGGCCCTTGGCGGTGGCCTCGGGGACGCGGACGCGACGGTCGGCGGGGTCGGCGGTGCGCACGACGAACCCGTCGCGTTCGAGGCGGTCGAGGAGCGCGGTGAGGGTCGTCTTGTCGAGGGCGACCTCGTGGCCGAGGGCCAGCTGGGTGCGCTTCTCGCCGTCGACGAGGGCCGCGAGCACGATCCAGTCGCGAAAGCCCGAGAGGCCGTAGTCGCGGGCGAGCTCGTCGAGGTCGGACTTGATGCGCTGGGCGGCGCGGTGCAGGAGCCAGGAGAGGTCGCCGTTGGGGCTGCTGCGGTCGGGGTTCGGGCAGACCCCGGTGCCCTCGGCGGTGCCGCTCGTGACGCTCATGGCACCCAGACTAGCGCAGACACTTCCAGAGTGATAAGTTCCGAACCGAGAACATCTTGACTCGGACGATCTGAGCTCGTAAGTTCTGAGGCGAGATCAATGACCCGGACATCGGAAAGAGGCACGACCATGGCCACGCTCCTGCACGTCGACTCGAGCATCAACGGCGCGAACTCCTGGTCGAAGAAGGTCACCGCGACCTTCGCGGAGGAATGGCGCAAGGCGAACCCCGAGGGCGAGTACATCTACCGCGACCTGGGCGCCGAACCGATCGAGCACCTGACCGCCGAGGCCTACGCCGCCCTGAACACCGACCCCGCCGAGCACACCCCCGAGCAGGCCGAGCACTGGAAGGTCAGCGGGCGGGTCCACGCCGAGGTCGACGCCGCCGACGTGATCCTGCTCGGCGTGCCGATGTACAACTTCTCCATCCCCTCGACCCTGAAGTCGTGGATGGACCGCATCGCCACGCAGAAGTACGCCGCCGACGCCGACGGCCGCAGCCCCCTGTCGGACAAGAAGCTCATCGTGGCCACCGCCCGCGGCGGCTCCTACGCCCCCGGCACGCCCCGCGCGTCCTTCGAGCACCAGGAGCCCTACCTGCGCAGCTTCTTCACCTTCCTCGGCCTCACCGACGACGTGCACTTCCTCAACACGGAGATGACCCTGTCGCACGTGGTGCCCGCGCTGGAGCAGTTCAAGCACGTCTTCGACGCCACCAGCGAGCAGGCGCACAGCCGCGCGCGCGAACTGGCCACCGCAGCCGCCTGAGGCACGCCTGGGGAGGCGAACGGGGAAGGGCGGACCGCCGTGGCGGTCCGCCCTTTGTGTTGCGAAGGGGAGCTAGAGCCAGTCGCGCCGCTTGAAGGTCACGAACAGGCTCAGGCATGTGGCGAGCATCAGCACGATCGCCATCGGGTAGCCCAGCTTCCAGTGCGTCTCGGGCATGAAGTCGAAGTTCATGCCGTAGACGGTCCCGATCAGCGTCGGGGCGAACAGGATCGCCGCCCAGGCCGAGATCTTCTTGACCTCCTCGTTCTGCGCGAGGCTCGCCTCCGTCAGCCGCTTCATCTCCTCGTTCTGCTGCTGCGCCACGAGCGTGGCGTTGACGTTGAGCACGGCCTGGAGCAGCTGCCGGAACCCGTCGAGCCGCTCGATGACGCGCACCAGGTGGTCCTGGACGTCGCGCAGCCGGCGCTGAAGCTCCTCGCCGACGCCGTACTTGGCGAAGCCGGCCGCCAGGCGCACCAGCACCGTCGAGAGCGGACGCGCCGCCCGCTGGAACTCCACGACCTGCCGGGACAGCTCGTAGATGCGCTGCGAGACCCGCGGTTCACCGCTGAACACCTCGGCCTCGATCTCGTCGATGTCCTGCTCCAGCCCGTCGACGACCGGTAGATAGTCGTCGACGACCTGGTCGAGGATGGCGTAGAGCACCGCCTCGGGCCCCTGGTCGAGCAGCTCGGGCTCGCGTTCGGCCCGCGCGCGGACCTTCTTCAGACTCGGCGCGCCACCGTGCCGAACGGTCAGGATGAAGTCGGGCCCGGTGAACACGTGCAGCTCACTGAACTCGACCTTCTCGGTGGCGTCCACGTACCGCGCCGGGCGCAGCACGACGTACAGGGTCTTGCCGTAGCGCTCGATCTTCGGCCGCTGATGCGCCTTGAGCGCGTCCTCGACGGCCAGGTCGTGCAACTCGAACTCGCGCGCGAGCGAGGTCAGCTCGCGCACGTCGGGCTCGAAGAGCCCGATCCACGCCAGCCCTTGCGAGCGGCGCAGCATCCGGTAGGTCTCCGCGAGCGAGTCCGGGCGGGCCACGGGGCGGCCCGACTCGTACACGCAGTTGTCGACGATCATCACCACACGTCCTCCTTTGGGGGAGGGTGTGCGCACACAATGGTCACGGTGTGCGGCTTCGCCGGCGCTCGGACAGGGCACGGCGAAACGCCGGACCCATGCAAAAGACACCACGAAGCGGTCTCACACCGCTGGGTAGATCTCGGTCACTCGCGCAGCCGCCCGCCGCGCGTCACGGCCTCGTCAGATCAGGGCCGGAACAGGTGCGGCAAGCGGCCAACGGGTTCGACCAAGACTGCCACTGGCCATGTGCCGCTCACCTGCCTTCCTGTTCTTGTGGGTCGGCGCACCATTTGCGCGGACCGCCGAAAAGCGTAGCAAGGCGCGTGTCGGGAGGGCCAATCGGCGCCCGCGCCCACTCCCGCCCTTACGGTCGCAGTTCGGTCACGGCGCTGGCGGGCGAGGACTCCGCTCGGCTACTTTGGCGCCACGCGTGACGACACCGGATGGGGAGGCGCGATGGTGGAACGTGCCGCGTTCACGGGGTTCGCCGACCCGGTCAACCCGACCCGCGAGGAGATCGTCGGCTGGGCGTACGACCCGGTCGCCGGGATCCCCGTCGGCCAGGACTGGGACCTGATGGTCGCCGACGACGAGATCGCCCCGGCGCTGCTCGAACTGGCCTGCGACCCGGTCTGCCCCAAGCGGACCTTCGCGCTGCACTGCCTCTACATCTATGCCGGCGACTCCGTGCGCACCGGTTTCCGCGCGCACCCCAGGCGCAAGGTGCAAAAGCTCCTCGACCTCGCGGCGGGCAAGGGCGACCCGTGGGTGAGCCTGTGGGTCTACAACACCAAGGCGCTGATCGCCGACCCGAAACTGTTCGACTATTCCGAGTGGTGCGACGGAGGGCTGGCCCGCAGGCCCCGGCGGATCGTGTGACCCGGGGCTGTATCCCTTATGGGATAACGTGTCGGGATCGCCGTCGAGTCGTGAGGTGCCCGGATGAGCCAGCCAGGATCTCCCCCAGGACCCTACGGCGCGAACCCCGGCCCACAGCCGTACGGACCCGTGCCCCCGCAAGGATTTCCGCCTCACCCGCAGGGCGCCTTCGGGCCGCCGCGGGGTTTACCGCCGAAGAAGAGCCGCACCGGGCTGTGGATCGCGCTGGCCTCGACGGCCGTGTTCGTCCTCCTCGTGGGCGCAGGCGCCGAAGGCGAGTCTGACGTCAGGACCGGTGTTATCGCCCGCGACGCCAACCTCTACGTCCACGTCACCTGGGCCTGGAGCGGGGGCGACTTCGAGCCCTCGGTGTCCGAGGACGCCGTCCTTGAGGCCGCGCGGGCCGTGTTCACCGCTTCCTGACCCCGCCCTCCACTGGCGCCAGCACTGCGACGTCACTAAGATGTCAGTAGCCCGGCGCGAGTGGAGGAGCCCCCTGTGAACGGTGAACTGGCCCGGCGCGATCTGCGGATCTCCAACGCCGACCGCGAGCGCGTCATCGAGCACCTCCAGGCGTGCACCGGCGACGGCCGCCTCGACCTCGACGAGTTCGCCCAGCGCGTCGACGCCGTCTACGCCGCCCGCACCTTCGGCGACCTCGAACCGGTGACCGCCGACCTGCCCCGGCTCGACACCCCCGACACCACTCCGGTGAGCACCGGAACGCTCGACATCAAGACCACCGGCTCCGCGCTCAAACGCGGCGGACGCTGGCTGGTGCCGCGCCGGCTGAACATCAGCGGGAAAGGCGCCTCCATCAAACTCGACCTGACCGAGGCGGTCATCCCGCACACCGTCGTCGACGTCGGCATCGACACCTGGGGCAGTTCGGTCTCGGTGGTGCTGCCCAAGCACGCCACCGCCGACGACGCCGACATCAGCATGATCGGCTCCTCGGCCAAGAACCACGCCCGCGCGGACGGCTTCGAGGGCACCGGGACACCCCTGCACTTCGTCTTCCACGGCAAACTCAAGGGCAGCTCCCTCACGGTCCGCCACAAGCGTCGCTTCCTGTGGTGGACCTACTGAGGCGGGTCCACTTCGGACAGACGCGCGCGCAGGAACTCCCGGTCGGCCCGGGTGGCGGCCAGGCCGAGCGCGCGACGGTAGGCGTCGGCGGCCTCGCGGTCACGGCCCAGCCTGCGCAGCAGATCCGCCCGCGTTGCGGGCAGCAGATGGTAGCCGCCGAGCCGCTCGTCGCCGTCGAGCTCGCCGAGCAGCGCCAGCCCCGCCTCCGGCCCTTCGGCCATGGCCACCGCGACGGCCCGGTTCAGCGCCACCACCGGTGAGGGCGCCATGCCCTCCAGAACCCCGTAGAGGGCGGCGATCTGCGCCCAGTCGGTGCCGGCGGCCGTAGCGGGCCCGGCGTGACAGGCGGCGATGGCGGCCTGGATCTGGTACGGCCCGGGCGATCGGCGGCGCAGGGCGGTCTCGACCAGCGCGAGCCCTTCGGCGATGTCGCCGGCCCGCCAGCGCGACCGGTCCTGGTCTTCGAGCGATACGAGACGGCCTCGCGCATCCACGCGCGCGTCGCGGCGGGAGTCGTGCAGGAGCATAAGCGCGAGCAGGCCGAGGACCTCGGGCTCGTCGGGCATCAGGCGGGCGAGCATCCGCGCGAGGTGGACGGCCTCGCCGGTGAGGTCGGGCCGCAGCGGACCCGGCCCGCAGGAGGCGGAGTAGCCCTCGTTGAACAGCAGGTACAGCACGGCCAGGACCGCCGGGAGCCGCTCGGGCATCAGGTGCTCGGGCGGGACGCGGTAGGGGATGCCCGCCTCGGTGATCTTGCGCTTGGCGCGCACGATCCGCTGCGCCAGCGCCGGCTCCCCGACCAGGAAGGCCGCGGCGATGTCGGCGGTGCTCATCCCGGTCAGGGTCCGCAGGGTCAGCGCC
This sequence comes from Phytomonospora sp. NPDC050363, assembly GCF_040655735.1. Classification (NCBI taxonomy): domain Bacteria; kingdom Bacillati; phylum Actinomycetota; class Actinomycetes; order Micromonosporales; family Micromonosporaceae; genus Phytomonospora; species Phytomonospora sp. NPDC050363. Next base: position 304,573 of record NZ_JBFAKK010000002.1, on the reverse strand, counting down.
ACCCGGCCCTCCATGGGCAGGGCCGGGTGGCAGCAGGTGAACATGAGCGCCAGGCGCTCGTCGGGATTGTCCGTGCGGACCGGGGTCGCGGCGAGTTCCCGCAGTTTGCCCGCCTCTGCCCGCCGGCGGCGCAGCACGTTGAACGCATGATTGCGGGCGGCGGTGGTCAGCCACGCCCCGGGACTGCGGGGAGCGCCGTCGCGCGGCCAGGCGGCCAGTGCCCGCGCGACGGCCTCGGCGGCGGCCTCCTCGGCGAGGTCCCAGTCGCCGGTGACACCGATGAGGGTGGCCACGACACGGCCCCATTCCTCGGCGAACACGGCACTCAGATCGGGGTCGGCCACACCGGCCTCACCTCGATCGTCCCGGTCCGGGCCGCCGGATGGCTCGCGGCCACGGCGAGGGCCTCGTCGAGGTCGGCGCACTCGATGATGTCGAAGCCCAGGATCTGCTCCTTCGTCTCGGCGAAGGGTCCGTCGGAGACCAGCGCGTCGTCACCGCGCACGCGGACGGTCGAGGCGGTCGACGTGTGGCGCAGGCGGGAGCCGAAGACGCGCACGCCCTCGGTCTTGAGGTCTTGCGCCCAGGCGAGGGTCTCCTCGTCGAGGGGGCGGTCGGGCGGCGGGCCCTCGGGTTCGGTTCCGCAGATGAGCAGCATGTAGCGCATGGATCCTCCCGGGGTCATCCTCGCGCACCGCTGCGCGCGAGGGAGCGCTTCGTACCGGGGAGCGCGAACGCGGCGACGGCCAGACCGAACAGCGCGCAGGCGGTCGCGGCGGCGAAGCCGGTGACCGGCGCGTCCACATCCGAGGCCATGACGCTCGCCGCGGCGGCGACGCCGAGCGCCCCGCCGATCTGGAAGGCGGCGGTGTTGAGGCCGGAGGCGACGCCCGCGTCGGCCGGGGCGACCCCGGACAGCGCCGCCGAGGCCGACGCGACGCTCGTGGCGCCAAGACCGGTCCCGAACAGCGCCAAGGCGGGCAGCAGGCCGGTGACGAAGTCGCCGGCGGTCGGGGCCACCCACAACCACACCGCACCCGCGGCCATCAGCGCCATGCCCGCCGACCCGACCGGCCGCGAACCCGCCCTGGTGACCGCGGCCTGGCCGATCGAGGAGCCGCCGACGGCCGCCAGCGGCAGCACGGCCGTGGCCAGCCCGAAGATCAGCGGCGTATAGCCGAGGGTCCGCTGCGCGTACTCGCTCACGGCGAAGGACGTGCCGAAGGCCGTCAGCCCCACGGCGAGGGTGAGCAGGTTCCCGCCGCTGAACGCGCGGCCGGCGAACAGCCGCAGTGGGACGAGCGGGTCGGCCGCCCGCGACTCCACGACCAGGAAGGCCGCCGCGAGGACGACGCCCGCCGTGAGCGGCACGAGCGTCGCCGGCGACGCCCAGCCCGCCGCCGGCGCGCCGGTCACCGCCCAGATCAGCGCGGTGAGGGCACCCGTGGAGGTGAGGGCGCCGGCCACGTCGAAGGAGCGCCGGACGCCCGAGGGGCCGTCGGCGGGCAGCAGCCGCGCCGCGCCCACGATCATCAGCAGCGCCACCGGAACGTTGAGCAGGAAGATCGCCTCCCAGCCGAACAGGCCCGTCAGCCCACCGCCGATGAGCAGCGCGGCCGTCGCGCCGAACGCGCCCGTGCTCCCCCACACCGCCAGCGCGCGGTTGCGGTCGCGGCCCTCCGGGAAGGCCGCCATGAGCAGCGCCAACGCGCTCGGCGTCATCATCGCCGCGCTCACGCCCTGCCCGACGCGGGCGGCGACGAGCACCGGCAGGCTCCACGCCAGCCCGCACAGCAGCGACGACAGCAGGAACACCGCCGTCCCGGCCATGAACACCCGCCGGCGGCCGAAGGTGTCGGCGGTCCGGCCGCCCAGCAGGAGCAGCCCGCCGAAGGCGAGCATGTAACCGCTGAGCACCCACTGCGCGCCGGCCGGGCCCGACCCCAGCCCGGCGGTGATGGAGGGGACGGCCAGCAGCACGATCTGGGCGTCGAGGATGACCATGAAGTTCGCCACGCACAGCAGCGCCAAGGAGCTTCGGCGTCGATTCATCGAAGGGTCTCCCATGTCGTCGGCGGCCGGGTGGACCGGCCTCTCACCCACACGACAAACGGGGACCCCCGTTTTCGACAGCCCCTACGGCCTATTCCAGGTGAATCCACCGTTGCTGGTGATCAGCTGGGAGTTGATCCAGCCGCCCTCGGCCGAACAGAGGAACCCGACCAGGTTCGCCGCGTCCTCGGGCCGCCCCGCGCGGCCCAGCGGCGTCGCGGCGAGGACCCGCTCGGCCAGCTCGGGCGTCATCCACCCGGTGTCGACCGGGCCGGGGTTGATGACGTTGGCGGTCACGCCGAGCTCGGCGAGCTCCTCGGCGGCGGCGAGCGTGATGCGGTCGAGGGAGCCCTTGCTGGCGCCGTAGGGGAGGTTGTGGGCGACGTGGTCGCTGGTGAAGGAGATGATCCGGCCGGTGCCGTGCGGGACGTCGTGGCGCTGCGCGTACTCCTTGATCAGCAGCCAGATCGCGCGGCTGTTGACGGCGAAGTGCCGGTCGAAGGCCTCGACGGTGGTGTCGCGGATACCGGAGTCGACTCCTTCGCAATGCACCATCACCAGCGCCGTCACCGGACGGTCCATCGCCGCGACCACGTCGGCGAAGACCTCCCCCGGCGCCTCCGGCCGCGACAGGTCCGCCTCGACGGCGTGCCAGCGGGCACCGTGCGAGGTCAGGCGCTCGCCGATGGCGTCGCGGGCCTCGGCGTCGACGCTGGTCCAGTCCATCCGGTCGTCGTAGGGAGACCAGTAGGTGAAGGCGACGTCGTAGCCGGTCGCGGCGAGCTTGTCGGCGACGGCGGCGCCGATCCCGGCGCGCCGGCCGACACCGGTGACAAGGGCGAGGGGTCGTGGCTGATTGGTCCGCATCGGTGGAGTCTGGCCGATCCGGCGGTGTGTGGCACGCGGTTTTGTCGGTTTCCGAGCCTAGGGTCGAGCCATGGCATTGAACCTTTTCGCGGGAATCCCCGTGCGCGACTATCCGGCGGCGCTGGTCTGGTACGAGCGGTTCTTCGGCGCGCCGCCGAGCTTCGAGGCGCACGAGACCGAGGTCGTGTGGGAGCTGGCCGACGGCCGCTCGGTGTACGTCCTGCTGTCCCCAGAACACGCCGGCCACGCGATGATCACCATCATCGTCGGCGACTTCGACGAGCGCGTCGCGGCCATCGCCGAGCGCGGCATCGAGCCGGCGACGAACGAGACCTACGGGAACGGAATGCGCAAGGCGACCTACCGCGACCCCGACGGGAACGAGTTCGGGCTGGGGGGAGCGCCGGTGTAGGCGGGGTGGGTGTCGGCCGCGCCCCGCCGTCACGGCCAGACGCGCCCAGGGAGCGACGGGCAGCTGATCGACACCGCCGCCCGGCCCGCAACCGCGGGGCCGCCCATGCCGCCTCCCACTTCTGACAGTAGAGGGGCGCCAGGCGTGGCCGGCGAACGCGAGCGGCGCTCGCTGTGGACAACCGCCCGGTTGTGGACAACGGCCCGCCGGCTGCGAACCCTCCCCTACCCCCCGCGCTTCTCCAGGAACGCCGTCATCCGCTCCCGCTTGTCCTCGCTGTCGAACAGCACCGCCTGCGCCGCCAGCTCGACGCCCGGGTGGGCGCCCTCCGGCGCGTCGACGGCGAGCTTCGTCAGCCGCAGCGCCATCGGCGAGGCCTTCGCCATGTCGTCGAGGATCCCGTGGGCGGTGTCGAGCAGCGCCGCGGGCTCCACGACGCGCGAGACGAGCCGGGTGGCGAGGGCCTCCTCGGCGGGCATGCGGCGGCCGGTGAACAGCAGCTCCTTGGCCAGCGACTCCCCCACGAGCCGCGGGAGTCGCCAGGTCGCGCCGGCGCCGGCGATGATGCCCAGCCGGACCTCGGGCTGCCCGAAGAAGGCACGGTCGGTGCAGATCCGCACGTCGCAGGCATAGGCGAGTTCGGCGCCGCCACCGAGGGCGGGGCCGTCGACGGCGGCGACGGTCGGCAGCGGGAGCTTGAGGATCCGCGTGAACAGCGACTGGTTGATGCCGCGCAGGGCGTCGCCGGCGTCGCGGTCGCGCAGCTGGGCGATGTCGGCGCCGGCCGCGAAGATCCCGTCGGCGCCGCCGGTGAGCAGCAGCAGCCGGGGATCGCGTTCGAGTCGGGCGCACAGGTCGTGCAGTTCGGCGACGGTCTCGGCGTCGATCGCGTTGCGCCGCTCCGGCCGGTCGAGGGTCGCCACGACCCGGTCGCCGAGCTCCTCGATGCGCACGGCCATCAGCGGACCCTCTTCCCGTCGGCGGTCCAGTGGTGGAAGCCCTCGCGCGTCTTCTTCCCGAGCTTCCCGGCCGCGACGAGGTCCTCCAGCAGCTTCGGCGGCGCGAAGCGGTCACCGTAGGCGGCCTGGAGGGTGCGCGCGATGTCGAGACGCACGTCGAGGCCGACGACGTCGGTCAGCTCCAGCGGCCCCATGGGGTGCCGGTAGCCCAGGACCATGGCCTTGTCGATGTCCTCGGCGTCGGCGACGCCGTCCTCCAGCATGCGGATCGCCTCAAGACCGAGGGCGACGCCGAGGCGGGAGGTCGCGAAGCCGGGGAAGTCGGCGACCGAGATCGGGTCCTTGCCGAGCGAGTGCGCGAAGGCCAGCGCCAGTTCGTGCGACTCGCTGGACGTGCGCGCGCCGGTCACGATCTCCAGCAGCGGCATCGCGTACACGGGGTTGAAGAAGTGCAGGCCCAGGAAGTCCTCCGGGCGCGGCAGTCCCTCGGCGAGCGAGCCGATCGGGATCGACGAGGTGTTGCTGGCCAGCAGCCGCGGGTTCTTCGCCGCCGCGCCGGCGAGGACCGCGCGCTTGAGGTCGAGGCGCTCGGGAACGGCCTCGACGATGAGGTCGAGCCCGTCGGCGACCTCGGCGATCGCGGCGAGGAAGGTCAGCCGCGCGTAGGCGGCGTCGGCCTCGGTGACGCTGACACGGCCCCTCGCGACGGCCTTGTCGAAGGTGGCGCGCAGGTCGGCGGCGGCGTCGGTGCGACGGGTCTCGTCGGGCTCGACGACGGCGACGGTGTGGCCGGCGGTCGCCGCGACGTAGGCGATGCCGGAACCCATGGTGCCCGCGCCGATCACGGCCAGGCGGGAGGAAGGGGACGCGGAAGTCACGGGGTGAGGGTAGCGGGTGGCAGACCGCGACGGGCCCGTCCGGCGCGCGGCGCACCGCCGACGTCGCCGGTGTGTGATCGGCGTCCCAATCTCGGTTCGGTAACCTTGCCCTGCCATGGATACCGTCACCCAGCTGCAGTCGCTGTCCCAGACCGCCTCATTCAATCCTCTCGATCCCACGTTCTGGCTCGAAACCTTCGGGGCGATCGGTGTTCTCGCGATCATGTTCGCCGAGACCGGCCTGCTCATCGGGTTCTTCCTGCCCGGTGACTCGCTGCTGTTCATGGCGGGCGTGGCCACCACCGACGTTCTCGAAGCCGCCATCGGCGCTCGCCTGAGCCTGTGGACCCTGCTGATCGGCGCGCCGATCTGCGCCATCGCCGGTGCCCAGCTCGGACACTTCCTCGGTGCCCGCTACGGGTCCAAGATGTTCGACCGGCCGGACTCGAAGATCTTCAAACGCGAGTACGTCGAGAAGGCCGAGTACTACTTCCAGAAGTTCGGGCCCGCCAAGGCCGTCGTGCTGGCGCGCTTCATCCCGATCGTGCGCACCTTCCTCAACCCGGTCGCCGGGATGCTGGAGATGCCGGCCCGGACCTTCTTCCTGTGGAACGTCATCGGCGGGATCCTGTGGACCGACGGGATCATCCTCGCCGGTCACTTCCTCGCCGACTCGATCCCGGCCGCGGCGATCGACAAGTACCTGCTGCCGGTCGTGGCGCTCATCGTGCTGATCTCGATGACGCCGATCTTCATCGAGGTCTTCCGCGGCCTCAAGGCGCGCAAGCTCCTCAAGGCGGAGGAGGCGGCCGCACGTGACGCCGCCCTCGCCGCGGCCGCGCGCCCCCCGGTGCACGACCACTGGAGCCAGCCCCGCTAGCGACCGACACCGACGGGCGGCGTCGGCGGCTGAGGCCGTCACGCCGCCCGAGTGGCGCACGGGGGATTAAATCCGGCATAAGTACTGCGCCGGAGGTCGCCGAATCGGCCCGGATCCCGGGACACTGGGCCGAAGAAGACGATGGCGCGGGCAGTGGATACTTGTCCGGGCCAGGTGCGATCAGCGCAAGGCGACCGAGTGGCGCGGGCAGTGGATACTGGCTGTGCCGTGTTAAATCCGGGTGAGTTCGCGGAGACCATAATGCCATCGACAGGACGCGCGCTCGGCCCCTTCGCCGACGTGTCCACCGAGCGTGTCGAGGGTGCCTACGAGATCTGCCTCGGCACCGACGACGAGGGCCGCCGCGTGGAGATCCTCACGTTGGGGACGACGTCCTCGAAGGATCCCAGCCGCCGCCGTCTCCTCGCCGACGCCGTGAACTGGGCGAACAGTACCCATACGCCCGCCGATGCCCCGATCGTGACGATCGAGCTGGAGGCCGAGCAGCCCTACGTCGTGGCGCTGCACGACGAGCGGCTACGCGGGATCGGCCGGGTGCTCGACTGGCTGCTGCGCATGGGCCCCTCGACCGGACCGCTGCAGCGGATCACCGCGCAGGTCCCCCCGCACCTGATGCGCCCGCAGGCCCCCGTCTCGGGTCCGATCGTCGCGCCCCCGGTCTCCCCCGCGATGGCGCCTTCGGCGATGCGCAGGGTACGCCGGACGAGCGCCCCCTTCATCGCGTCGGTCGTGGCGATCCTGACGCTGATCGTGTTCGGCGGCGGCGCCCTGGCCGTCTGGATCGCGCAGGACCCCGAAGGCTCCGACGGCAACTCCGCGACCGGCCAGCCCGGCAACGAGGACCAGGAGCCCGGCGCGGCGCAGCCCACCGAGCAGGAGACCGTCGACGAGGACCTGCCGCCCAAGACGCTGCCCGACACCACCGCGCACTGGAACGCCTCCAACTCCGCGGAGTCGAAGGCCTACTCGCCGCCGGGATGGCCTTTCGCCTGGCGAAATGACGAGCGGATGGAATGCGAGGGCGGCGAAGCGCAGGCCACCTGCCTCTTCGGCGGGACCGACGCGGCCAAACCCGAAGCCGGCGGCGCGAGCCTCATCGTGAGCCTCGAACGCTGCCCGGGCGAGTGCGACGACAAGACCCGCATGGAGATGGGCACGCTGGAGAGCAGCCGCGTCGACTACGACACCTGGTACGCGATGTCGGAGCCCTCGCAACCCTACGAGGTCTCGATGGTCCACTTCTTCGCGACGAAGGAGCGCCCGTCGGAGTTCTGGACGGTGCACGTCGTCGGGAAGGCGTCGGACGACGACGTCGTGGAGATGGTCGAGCGCAGCGTGAACGACATCTACACCCAGACTTCCTGACCGGACGGCCCCGGCCGCGCCCGGCTAGCCGGGCGGCTGCCGCCGATGGCGGTAGGTGCTGACCTTGTGCCGGTTGCCGCACCGCTGCATCGAACACCAGCGACGGTTCCCCGGCCGCGAGGTGTCGAGGAACAGCAGCTTGCAGTTGTTCCCCTGACACTGGCGGACGCGCTCGCGCGCATCAGTGCCGATCATCTCGACAGCGTCGCGCGCCGCCGCGGCCACCACCTGGGCCGCCGTCACCGGCGGAGCCCACCGAAGCACACCGCTGCCAGGGTCGAGGCGCGTATGCGGCGGATCGCCCACAGCCTCGTTGATGAACTCCAGGTCCGCCCCGGCCGGCCGGTCACTACTCGCGACCGCCGGCGCCACCCGCCACATGACGTTGCGGAAGTCGCGGATCAGGTCGAGACCGGCCTCGTCGAGAAGGACGTCGGCGGGATCGAGCGGATTGCCGACCGTCAGGCGGGACTCGGTGATCCACACGGCCACATGAGCGGGGTCGGTGAGGATCTCGTAGACGTCATACGGGGGCGGACCGCCGGTGAGGAGCAGTTCAAGGCAGAAGTTGCCCGGATCGAAGCGGAAGCTTTCGCCCCACTGGTTGGTGAGGAGTCTGGCGGTCACCGTCATGTAACCACTATAGTTGGTGTCCGACACCGGTTTAAAGGGTTAGTAGTTGTCCTCTTGGGAGGTCACGATGAGCGAGGTCGGGAAGACCAAGGACGCAGGCTGGAACATCGGCGTGTCGAAGACGGTCGAGCGGGGAGTCGAGGAGGTCTGGGAGTACCTGACCTCGGCGGAAGGGCTCGCCTGCTGGCTCGGCAAGGGCGTCGACGAGCTGCCCGAGAAGGGCGGGGAGTACGAGACCGACGAGGGCGTGCGCGGGGAGTTGAGGAGCGTCCGGGAGCACGATCGCGTACGGCTGACCTGGCGGGGACCACGACACGACCGTGCAAGTGGCGGTGACGTCGGCGGGGGACGGACGGGCGGTGGTGAGGTTCCACCAGGAGCGGCTGGCGGGGAGCGGGGAGAGGGAGACGCAGCGGGAGTACTGGCGCGGGGTCATGGGGGCGGTGGTGGCGGGGTTGTGAGAAGGGGGTGGGTGCGGGGGGACCGACTGCTGGGCTGGGCGCAGTGGTGTGTGTGGGGGGGGGTCGTGTGCCGCGCCGCTCGAACCGACCCCAACGCTGCGCGGCCGACGGTGGAACCGTCTCGTGCGCGGGCTGACAGCCAAACCGACTCGTGCGCGGCTGACGCCCGCACCATCCCGCGAGCGGCTGACGGCCGAACCATCTCGTGCGCGGCCGACGCCCGCACCATCCCGCGAGCGGCTGACGGCCGAACCATCTCGTGCGCGGCCGACGCCCGCACCATCCCGCGAGCGGCTGACGGCCGAACCATCT
>NZ_JBFAKK010000002.1:138841-295636 GCF_040655735.1 Phytomonospora sp. NPDC050363 | reverse complement strand
ACTCGTGTGCGGCTAACGGCCGAACCACCCCGTGCGCCGCTGCCGCTGACGTCTTCAGCGCCGCATCAGCCGTGCGAAGCACGGCAGAAGCCTCGCCTGGAGGTGTGTTTCCGTCGGTCGGCCGGTGATTGGACTTACCTGGGGGTTCTGTCGGGGTCAAGGGCGCACTTCCCTTGACCCCGGCAGGTTCCCCAGGTGCCCTTGAACAGGCCGAAAGACGGAAACACCCCAAGCACACAACCCCAAGCCTTCTGCGGTTCTAAGCGCGAGTGGGGCGCACACCCAAACCCGAAGCACCCCACCGTTTCCAGAGCGAGGCCCGGGGTCTGGGGCAGCGCCCCAGGAACTCACGCAAGGAACCGCAGCAGCCGCACGACCGGCGACGAAGGCGACACAACACGCCCCCGCCCTCACCACCTCCCCCACCTCAACCCGGCTGGTGGCTCCGCCCCCAGCACCCCCGCCGGGACTCCGTCCCGAACCCTGCTGGGAGGCTCCGCCCCCAGACCCCCGCTGGAGCTCCGCCCCAGACCCCGCCAGGAACTCCGTCCCTGGACCCGGCACTCCGCCGAAACTTCGGCGTACGTGGGAGGCATGTGCGGCTCGGTCCCAGGCACTCTCCCCCGCACAAGCGAAGAGACCCCGGCTCCGCCGAGGTCTCTTCGCGTCGTCCACGAGCCACGTGCCCTGCGTCGGCCCTGACGGGCCCGACGGCCTTCGGGCCCTCGGGCTCTCAGTCCCGCCGGCGCCAATGGCGCCCGTCGGCCCCTACTTCCCGTACTCCCCCATCATCCGCACTTCCCCCTCGCCCGCGACGATCTCGCCGATCGTCCACGCGTCAACGTGCCGTGCCGCCAGTACCGCCAGCGCCCGGTCGACGTCGTGCGCCGGAATGATCGCGATCATCCCCACGCCCATGTTGAACGTCCGCTCCATCTCCTCGGGATCCACCCGCCCGCGCTCGGCGATCAGGTCGAAGATCGCATGCGGCGCCCACGTCCCCCGGTCGATCGTCGCGTCGGCGTTGCCCGGCAGTGCCCGCACGACGTTCCCCGGCAGTCCGCCGCCGGTGATGTGCGCGAAAGCGTGCACCTCGCACTCGGCGATCAGCGCCAGGCAGTCCTTGGCGTACACCTTCGTCGGCGTCAGCAGTTCCTCGCCGAGGGTCCGTTGGCTGCCGATCTCGTCGACGACCGTGTCGAGGCGCATCCGGCCGGCGCCCAGGAGCACGTGGCGGACCAGGGAGTACCCGTTCGAGTGCAGTCCCGACGAGCGCATCGCGATGACGACGTCGCCGACCTCGACCCGCTCGGGGCCCAGCAGGGCGTCGCTCTCCACGACGCCGACGCCGGTGGCGGAGATGTCGTACTCGTCGTTCTTGAGCACACCGGGGTGCTCGGCGATCTCGCCGCCGACGAGGGCGCAGCCCGCGTAGCGGCAGCCGTCGGCGATGCCGCCGGCGATCTCGGCGATGCGCTCGGGCACGACCGACCCGCAGGCGATGTAGTCGAGCAGGAAGAGCGGCTCGGCGCCGCACACGACGAGGTCGTCGACGACCATCGCGACCAGGTCGATGCCGACGGTGTCGTGGATCCCCATCTGCTGGGCGATCACGAGCTTCGTGCCGACACCGTCGGTCGACGACGCCAGCAGCGGCTTGCGGTACTTCTCCACGTCGAGCGCGAACAGCCCCGCGAAGCCGCCGATACCGCCGACCACCTCGGGCCGGCGCGTCTTGCGGATCGCGGGCTTCAGCAGCTCCACGGCCCGGTCACCCGCCTGGATGCTCACCCCCGCCTCGGCGTAAGACGAACCTCGCCTGCCTCCGCGCCACGGCGTCACCTTGCGGTTACCGTCCACTGATTCCACACCCTTCACTGTCCCTGAGCACCTTCACTTGGTCGCGCGGGCTAACGCCTTCGCGCTGCTACCCGCCGGGGCCTGCCCCGGCGCCGCCGCCTGCCCACGCTTGTCGAGCCCTTCGAGCAGGTGCTTACCCAGGAGGTTCGCGGCCGGCAGCTCGATCGGGTACTCGCCGTCGAAACAAGCACGACACAGACGGTTACGAGGTTGCTCCGTTGCGGTGACCAATCGGTCCAAGGACACATATCCGAGCGAATCGGCGCCGATCGACCGGCGGATCCCCTCGTCGTCGAGGCCGTTGGCGATCAGCTCGGCCTTCGTGGCGAAGTCGATCCCGTAGAAGCACGGCCAGGTCACCGGCGGTGCGGAGATCCGCACGTGAACTTCGAGCGCGCCGGCCTCGCGCAGCAGGCGGACGACCTGCCGCTGCGTGTTGCCGCGCACGATCGTGTCGTCGACGACCACGAGCCGCTTGCCGCGGATGTTCTCCCGCAGCGGGTTGAGCTTCAGGCGAATGCCGCGCTCGCGGATCGCCTGGGACGGCTGGATGAACGTCCGGCCGACATAGGTGTTCTTGATCAGGCCCTGTCCATAGGGGATGCCGCTGGCCTCGGCGTAGCCGATGGCCGCCGGGGTCCCCGACTCCGGCACCGGGATCACCAGGTCGGCGTCGACCGGATGCTCGGCGGCCAGCTGGCGGCCGATCTCGACGCGAGCGGCGTAGACGTTGCGGCCGGCGATGGTGCTGTCGGGCCGCGCGAGGTACACGTATTCGAAGAGGCAGCCCTTCGGGTCGGGCGTCGCCCAACGCTCGGAGCGCAGTCCGTGCTCGTCGACGGCGATCAGCTCGCCCGGCTCGACCTCGCGGACGAAGGTGGCGCCGACGATGTCGAGCGCGACCGTCTCACTCGCCACGACCCAGCCCCTGTCGAGGCGGCCGAGGACGAGCGGGTGGACGCCCTGGGCGTCGCGGGCCGCGTAGAGGGTCTGCTCGTCACAGAAGACGAGGCAGAAGGCGCCGCGCAGCTTCGGGAGCGTGCGCATCGCCGCCGACCACACCGACTCGTCGGCGTCGGCGGTCAGCATCGCCGCGGCGAGGAAGCTGTCGGAGCTGGTGCCGCCGGTGTCATGGCCGCGTTCGGCCAGTTCGCGCGACAGGTCGGCGGTGTTGACCAGGTTGCCGTTGTGCGCCAGCGCGATCGTCGTGCCGGCCGTCGTCGACATCAGCGTTGGCTGGGAGTTCTCCCAGCTCGGGCCGCCGGTCGTGGAGTAGCGCGTGTGCCCGACCGCCAGGTGCCCGGTCAGGGGCGCCAGGGTCTGCTCGTCGAAGACCTGCGAGACCAGGCCGAGGTCCTTGTAGACGGTGATCCCCGACCCGTCGCTGACCGCCATGCCCGCGGCTTCCTGACCGCGGTGCTGGAGCGCGTACATGCCGAAGTAGGTGAGCTTGGAGACCTCTTCGCCGGGGGCCCAGACGCCGAATACCCCGCATTCGTCCTGGGGTCCGGGGATCGTGGGATCGAGCTCGTGACTAAGCCGCCCATCGCCTTTGGGCACGCGGCACTCCTCGCTGAGCAGGGGTCTTTTCGCGGTCAACTGTACAAGCACCGACGGCGAGGCAGGCAGCGGCCGTTACACGGATTGGTCACAGGAGACTCACGGCTCGCGGTGGAGGCGGCCGGTGGGCGAGGGGTGTATGAGTCGGACGTGAGGCCCGACACCTTCCGGCGCCGAACGCGAGAGCCCGGATCGGGTGATCCGGGCTCTCGCGTTTCTCGCCTCGTCTACCAGCGCGGCCGGTCGTCGTAGCCGCGGTCGTCGTACCCGTCGCGCTCCGACGGCGGAGGCGGAGGCGGCGTGGCGGGCGGGCCGTACGGGTCGCGCTCGTCGTAGCCGCCGCGCTGGTCCTGCGCGGGCGGGCCGTAGCCGGGCTGCGGGCGGTCGTAGCGGGGGTCCGCCTCGTACGACTGCTGCTGCGGCGGGGGCCCGTAGGGGCTCGGGCTGTCGTAGCCGCCGCGCTCGGGAGCGGGCGGGCTGTACGGACCCCGGTCGTCGTAGCCACCGCGCTCAGGGGCGGGCGGGGTGCTGTAACCGCCGCGCTCGGGGGCGGGCGGGGTGCCGTAACCCCCACGATCGTCGTAGCCACCACGGTCGGCGGGCTGACCGTAGCCGCCACGGTCGTCATAGCCGCCGCGCGACGGGGTCGCGGGGGGCATCGGCGGCGGCGGAGGCGGCGGGGCCGGGGGCCCGTAGCCGCGGTCGTCGTAGCCACCACGCTCGGGAGCCGGAGGCGTGCCGTAACCGCCGCGCTCGGGAGCGGGCGGGGAGCCGTAACCACCGCGCTCAGGAGCGGGCGGGGAGCCGTAACCACCACGGTCGGCGGGCTGGCCATAGCCACCCCGGTCGTCGTAGCCGCCACTGCGCGGGGCAGGGGGCGAGCCGTAGGCGTCGCGGTCGTCGTAGCCGCCACCGCGCGGGTCGAACATCTGCGTGGGGGCGCCCGCGGCACCGCCGGGCCCGCCGGAGACGGGGCCGGCCGAACGCGGGCCGCCGGAGACCGGTCCGACGTCGCGGGGGTCGAACATCTGCGTCGGCTGCTCACCGCGGTCGCCGTAGGCGGGACCGAAGCCGGGAGTGCTCGCGCCGGAGCCGTAGCGGGCGAGGTCGTCGTCGTCGAGGTCGAGCAGCGGCCCGTTGTGGATCATCGTGGGCGCGTCCATGACCGGACTGCGCGGGCCGGCGTCGTAGAGGCCGGGCAGGCCCGTCTGAGCGGCCTTCGGGGTGTGCACGGGAGGCTTGTCGGAGAACAGGTCGTCGTCCTCTTCGTCGTGCTTGCCGCGCTTGAGCAGCAGCACGATGGCGACGATGCCGCCGACCACGAACAGCACGCCGACGATCGCCAGGATCCACGTCCCGGCGCCCCAGCCGTCGTCCTTCTCCTCGTCGGCGGGTGCCTCCGCCGCGGGGGCCTCGGCCGAACCGCTGTCGGCGGGCTTCTCGGTCTTCTTGATCATCGAGAAGTTCGAGGTCGCGGGCTTGCCGCCCTCGGCGTTGATGCTCACCGACTTGGTCTGCCAGCCCGACTTCGAGGCCTTGAGCTTGATCTCGCCGGGCGCGATCTTGCCGCCGTTGGTGGGCGTGATCGAGTACTGGCCGCTGTCGTTGGTGGTCGAGCTGAACTTGGCGCCCTCGGGGTCCTCGATCTCCACCTTGACGCCGGCGAAGGGCTTGCCCTCGTCGTCCTGGATGGTGCCGCTGACCGAGGGGACCGAGCTGGTGTTCGCCCCGCCCGTGACGGTGATGGGCAGCGAGGTCGAGCTGCGGCCCTGGGCCTGGCTGGCGGTGTCGCGCGAGGCCGCGGTGATGTCGTAGGAGCCCGTGAGGGGCTGGCCCTCGGGGAGGTTGCTCTCCGCCTTGGGCGCCACGTTGAGCTGGAAGGTGGCCGACCCGCCCGGCTCCAGGCGGCACTGCACACCCCCGCCGCCGCCGTTGCAGCCGCTGCCGCCGCCCATTTCCACGCCGACCAGGTTGTTCAGCCCGTTGGCGGCGCCGCTGATGGCGACGTCGAGCTGCCCCACGCTCTGGTTGGTGAGGCTGACGTCGACCCGCTGGTTGCCGCCGCCGATCTGCACCTGCACGCCCGCCGGGTTGAACGCGAAGCCCACCTCGCCGTCCGCCTGAGCGGGGGCCTCGGCGAGCACAATGAGCGTCAAAGCGGCCAATGCCGACGCCGCAGCACCGCGCAGCCAGCGCAGTGTTGTCCGGTTGGTCGCCACGAACATCGCCTCCAGGTCGCCTACATCAATCCGACGGCCACTATGCCGTACCCGTGCTCCAGGATCGGGCCATGGGTGCCCGCAACAGTCTCCCGGCAGGTTCTCCCACCTGCGCCATCGGTCGATCGGTCAAAGTTATGTGTGGTTAGCCTCTAGGCGTGACCGAGCTTTCCGACCCGCAGGCCGTCGCCGACGCACTGAGTGCTGTCGACGCCGGTGACAAGCCGGAACGGACCGTACTCCGGGCCGCCGTGCGCTCACTGCTCGCCGCGCTGGCGGCCAAGGCCCCCGGCCGCGCCGTCGAGGTACGGGTACCACCGTACGGCGCGGTCCAATGTGGAGAGGGTCCGCGCCACACACGTGGCACACCGCCCAACGTGATCGAGACCGATTCGGTGACGTGGCTGCGGCTGGCCTCGGGCCGCCTGTCGTGGGAGGAGGCGGTCGCCTCGGCCCTGGTGTCAGCCAACGGATCCCGCGCCGACCTCTCGGCCCTTCTTCCGCTGTTCGGCCAGGGCACGGACGCCTAGCGGCGCGGCGATCCCGCCGAGCAGGGTCAACGCCGGGATGGTCCACATCGCGACCGGGAGGGTGACCGCCTCGGCGAGTCCGCCGATGATCACCGGCCCCAGGAGCCATCCCGCGTAACCGATCGCGGAGACCACGGCGATGCCCGGACCGTCGCCGGCCGCGCCGAACAATGTGGGCACGATCACGGCCAGGCCGAGCCCGAGGAAGGCGAGGCCGACGATGAAGGCGGCCTTGCTGTCGGCGATCTCACTGATCACCATGCCCGCCGACATGCCGGCCGCGCCGATCACCGCGCACGCGGCGATGGCCAGGCCGCGACCGAAGCGGGCGACGATGAAGTCGCTGAGCATGCGGCCGGCGAACATGGCCAGCGCGAACACGCCGTAGCCCCAGCCCGCGACGAAGGCCGAGGCGTCGAGTTCGTCGCGGAGGAAGACCGCGGTCCAGTCGGCGGCGGCGCCCTCGGCGAGCAGGCCGGCGAAGGCGACGACGCCCAGCAGGACGAGCGGGAGTTCGAAGCGGAAGGCGCTGCGGCCTTCACGCCGGCCGTCGGCGGTGCGGCGGTCGGGGATCATCGACGCGGTGAGCGGCCAGGCCACGGCGAGCAGGACGACGCCGAAGGCGCCGAGCTGGAGCCACAGCGGGACCCCGAACTGGGCGCAGAGGCCGCCGAGGGCCGCGCCGGCGGCGGCGCCGAGGCTCCAGGAGGCGTGGAAGCTGCCCATCATGGGTTTCCCGGCGGTCTGCTCGACGGTGGCGCCCTGGGCGTTCATGGCGACGTCGAAGGCGCCCACGAGCGCGCCGGCCAGGACGAGCGCGGCCCCGAGGGTCCACACGGATCCCGCGCCGATGCCGACGAAGGTGAGCATGAGGCAGTAGGCGGCCATGAGGACGCGTGAGACCTGCTTCGTGCCGAACCTCGCGCACAGCGCGCCGGTGAAGGGCATCGCGGCGATCGCGCCGGCGGGAGGGGCCAGCAGGAGGAGCCCGAGGCCGCCGTCGGAGAGGTTCAGGTCGGCCTTGATCTCGGGGATCCGGGAGGTCCAGGAGGTGTAGAGAAGGCCGTGGGTGACAAAAGCGACGACGACCCCGATCCGGGCGCGTGTGATCGGCATCCAGGGATCATAGGGAAATATCGCGGGAATGAACAGGGTCCCTGCTCATTGTTTCGGGCGCCCGGGCCGTAACAGTTGCGCATCGAAGAGGCCGGTCCGGCAACGGAGTCTTCGTTGTCGGCGTGTGCCTCGATAGCGTCACCTCGGCGCCCACGGAGAAGATCCGCGGGCGTCGTCGCCTCGTCGCCCCCTTTTTGCCCTTCGGCGCAGATGGAGATCTGATCTGATGTCGTTCGCCCCTTCCCCGCGTGCCCTCAGACGCGCCACCGCCCTCGCCGGGCTGACCGCGCTGCTCGCGGGGTCCGCCTTCCTGGTGTCCTCGGCCGCGCAGGCGGATGAGACCGCCCCCGTCGACCTGTCGGTGACGGTGCCCGACCAGGGCCGTCCCGGCGCCCAGCTCCCGATCGTCGGCCTGCCCCTCGACGGCGAGACCAAGGACCTTCGCGTCCAGGTCAAGAACGACGCGACCGCGGCCGGCACCGCGACCGGGGTGACCCTCGACTTCAAGCTGCCCGCCCCCAACGCGGCGGGAAGCGTCTCTCTCGCCGCGGGCGCCCCCTCGACCTGCCAGGTGAACGACGACGGCAGCGGCTCGTGCCTGCTCAGCGACCTCAAGCCCGGCTCCATCGCCAACCTCCGGTTGTTCACGGTGACCTCGCTGGTCGCCGACAAGAAGGACCCGCGCCGCATCGGCCGGGTCTCGCTGACGGTCTCGTCCGAGCAGCCCGACGCCGACGAGAGCGACAACGAGCACCGGTTCGTGGTGACCGTCCGCAAGAAGACCGGCCTCGACCTGGCGACCTGGGTGCGGCAGGACGACCTGGTCGTGCGCCCCGGCCAGACCGGTGAGCTCACCGCGGCCGACTACCACTTCACCAACGACTCGAACACGCCCGCGCGCGGCCTGTTCTGGACGGTCCTGCTGCCCGTCGGCATGAGCGTCACCTCGGTGCCGCAGGGCTGCGAGGTCGGCGAGCTCGGCCAGGACCCCACGCAGTATGCCGTTGAGTGCGAGCTGCCGGACGTGGAACTGGGCGCGCACGCCGAGTACTCGCCGCAGCCGATCGGCTTCAAGGTCGCCGCCGACGCGCCCGCCCGCGCCAAGCTCGACGGCCTCGTGCAGGTCTCGGCGGTGGCCTTCGGCCCGGCGAACGCCGAGGACGACGAGGAGTTCACCGAGACGACCGTCGCGCTGTCGACGCCGGAGACCAGCGAGAAGAAGGTGAAGAAGTACCTCGACGAGCACTCGGGCAACACCGCCGACAACAACGCCGAGTTCGCCGTGTTCACCTACGCCGACGAGGCCGACCTCGCGATCGCCCTCTCCGTTCCCGACGCGAAGGTCGGCGGCGAGTCGCTCGTGACCGCGACCGTCACCAACAACGGCCCGTGGGCGATCGAGGACGGCGTCGACCTGACCATCAAGGCCCCCTCGGGCACGACGCTCCAGCACTCCGCCGCGGAGTGCCAGGCCGGTCCCGACGCGGTCGTGTGCCACCTCGACGGTGAGATCGAGCCCGGTGCGACCCGCGAGTACGTGTTCTCCCTGCGCGTGGACGCCGAGCAGGTCGGCGACGACGGCTCGGTGACGGTCGGCGCGAACCAGCCGGACCCCAAGCAGGAGAACAACGTCGCGGCCCTCAAGCCGAAGGTCCTCGGCGACGGCCCCTCGGGCACGCCCACGACCTCGCCGAGTGACCCGGGCGACCTGCCGGTGACCGGTGCGAGCCTGACGCTGATGGGCATCGCCGCGGCGGCCCTGGTCGCGGCCGGCGGCGCCTTCCTGATCGTGGCGCGGCGCAAGCGCGCGGCCGCGATGATGGGCACCGACGAGGAGTGACCCGTCCTTAGAGGACAAGTGCCCCGCCGCGTTCTTCGCGGCGGGGCATTTTTCACGCCCTGACGCGGCCGCCGACCGGTGGATGAGGCGCATCCGCCGGCCCGGACGGGACCGGTCGGCAAGGTCCCGCCCCCCGCGAGCCGACGAGCGCATCCGCGCTGCGACACGCTGGCTTTCAGCGCGAGATCGCACCTGGCGGCTGATATTTTTTGTGCCACTTTGTCTTCTTAGTCCACGGAGTCTCCCGCCTCATGGACAGAGCCCGTTTCAACGTGCACAGGGCCACCCGCCGCACCGCCCTCGGCTTCTTCGGTGTGGGCGCCGTCGGGTTCGCACTCGCCGAGATGGTCGGCGCGGACACCCCGGCGCTCCCCACCCGTCCCGCCGCGCGTACCGGGAACAACCCGCTCGTCGCCGAGAACCGGCTCGCGGGCGCCCGCTGGCGTCCCAGCGGCGCCAAGGAGGTCGACGACCTCAGGCGCCAGGTCCAGGGCTACGCCTCGAAGACCTCGGCCGGGCACGGCGAGGTCGTCGACTTCCACGTCTCGGTCGCCGACGGCGGCGAGTTCGACGCCGAGATCCACCGCGTCGGCCACTACGGCGGCGCCGGCGGGCGGCTGATGGCCCGCGGGCCGGGGCTGGCCGCCGAGGAGCACGCGCCGCCCTCTCCCGAGCCGGACGCGGGCCGCGTCGTCTGCGCCTGGCCGGTCTCGTGGAGCGTGACGATCCCCGCCGCCTGGCCCTCGGGCCTGTACGTCGCGTCGTTCACCGACCGCGAGGGGCACCGCGCGCACACGCCCTTCGTGGTGCGCGAGCCGTCCCGGTCGTCCGACATCCTCGTCATCGTCCCCGTGACGACCTACCAGGCGTACAACATGTGGCCGGCGGACGAGACCAACGGCCGCAACCTCTACAAGGGGTACACGCCCGAAGGCGTCACCGACGGCGCCCTGCGCGCCATGGAGGTCTCCTTCGACCGCCCCTACACCGGGGTGGGCCTGCCGAGTTGGTTCGAGATGGAGACGTCCTTCGCGAGCTGGGCCGAGGAGCGCGGCCACGACCTCACCTACGCCACCTCCCTCGACCTCCACGAAGGCCGCCTGGACCCGCGGTTGTACACCGCGATCGTCTTCACCGGCCACGACGAGTACTGGTCGAAGGCGATGCGCGACGCCGCCGAGAAGGCCGTCGAGGTCGGCACCCACCTGGCCTTCCTCGCGTCGAACAACATCTACTTCCACATCCGCCTTGAGGCGGGAAACCGCCGGATCGCCTGCTACAAGGACCCGGGGACCGACCCCGCGCCCGACGCCGCCGGGCAGACCGTCCGGTGGCGCAGGCTCGCCAAGGGCCTCCGGAAGGCCGAGCAGCGGCTGCTCGGCGTGCAGTACAACGGCATGCTCGCCGCGCCCGCGCCGATGGTCGTGCGCGAGGCCGGCCACTGGTTCTGGGCTGGGACGGGCCTGCGCGACGGCGACGAGATCCCCGGCCTCGTCGGCGTCGAAGCCGACGGCGTCGACCCGAAGAGCCCTTCGCCGAAGAAGTCGGAGCAGACGCTGCTGTCGGCCTCCCCTTACGACGACAGCCTCGGCCGGGGCGTGCGCACGCAGAACACCAGCCTGTGCGTCGACGGGCGCAAGACGATGGTGTTCGTCGCCGGGACCTTCCACTGGCCCCTCGCCCTCGTCCCCGGCGAGCACTCCAACGAGCACGTGCGCGTGGCGACGGGAAACCTCATCGACCGGATGCTGGCGCCGAGGTCGTGAATTTCGCCGCCCCGCCCGCCGACCGTCGCTGCCGGGCGGGGTGGGCGCGGCACGATGTCCACATGCGTTTCGAGCCCCACCTCGCCGAGGCCCTGGCCGCCGCCCGTCCGCTGCTGGGCACCGGGCGGGTCGCCGACTACATCCCGGCCCTGGCCGCCGTCGACCCGCTCGCCTTCGGGATGGCCGTGGCCACCGTCGACGGGGAAGTGCACGGGGTCGGCGAGCACGAGCGGCCCTTCTCGATCCAGAGCATCTCGAAGCTGTTCAGCCTGGTGCTGACACTGGCCTTGGGCGGGGACGGGATCTGGGAGCGGGTGGGGCGCGAGCCTTCGGGGAGCCCGTTCAACTCACTCGTACAGCTGGAGACCGAGAACGGGATCCCGCGCAACCCGTTCATCAACGCCGGCGCGATCGTGGTCACCGACCGGCTGCACAGCCTCACCGGCGACGCGGGGACCGCCGTCGCCGACTTCCTGCGCACCGAGGCGGGAAACCCGCTGCTCGACACCGACCCGCAGGTCGCGGTCTCCGAGGCCGGGCACGGGCACCGCAACTCCGCGCTGGCGCACTTCCTCGCCTCCTACGGCAACCTGGAGAACCCGGTCGCGACGGTCCTGGAGAACTACTACGCGCACTGCGCCATCGCCGCCAGCTGCCGCGACCTGGCCCTCGCGGGGTGTTTCCTGGCCCGGCACGGCGTGCTCGCCGACGGGACGCGGCTGCTGACGCGCAGCGGCGCCAAGCGCGTCAACGCGGTCCTGCTGACCTGCGGGACTTATGACGCGGCCGGGCAGTTCGCCTACCGTGTCGGCCTGCCCGGCAAGAGCGGCGTCGGCGGCGGGATCCTCACGATCGTGCCCGGGCACGGCGCCCTGTGCGTGTGGAGTCCCGGGCTGGACCCGGCGGGAAACTCCGTGGCGGGCGTCGCCGCGCTGGACGCGTTCACCACGAGCACCGGGCTCTCGGTCTTTTAGCCGAAGCCGCCGACCGTCCCTCCCGGACCGTTCAGGATGGACGGTGATGGCCGCATCGAAGGCCGCGCGCTGCGCGGTGATCCACGAGGACGGCGTCGAGGACCTCGGGGAGGATCTCGACGCGGCCATCGCGCGGACCAGGCAGCTCGGCGGCCCGGCCTACCTGTGGGTCGACACCGACGAGCCGCCGGAGGCGCTGCTGCGGCAGAGCGCGGCCGTTCTGGGGCTGCACCCCCTGGCCGTCGAGGACGCCGTCGGCGCGCACCAGCGCGCGAAGGTCGACGAGTACGGCGAGCAGATCCTCGTCGTGCTCAAGACCGTCGAGTACATCGCGTCGACCGCCCAGATCGAGCTCGGCGAGATCGACCTGTTCGTCGGCCCCGACTTCATCCTGTCCGTCCGGCACGGCGCCACCGAGGTCTTCGAGACCGCCCACCGGCGGGCGATGTCCTCGCCGAAACTGCGCTCGCACGGTCCCGGCGGGATCGCCTACGTGATCGCCGACGCCGTCGTCGACGAGTACGAGGTGATCGCGGGAATCGTCGGCCGCGAGATCAGCGTGCTGGAGCGGCGGGTGTTCTCGCCGAGGCGCGACAACGTCGCCGACGCGATCTACTTCCTCAAGCGGGAGGTGATCGAGTTCCGCGACGCCGTCGAGCCCGTCCCGGGTGTGCTGAGCGAGCTGATCTCGCGGCGCGAGCAGCTGCCCGACTCGGTGCGGCCGTGGCTGCGCGACGTCGAGGACCACGCGATGCGCGTCAACACGCAGGTCGCCTCCTTCAACGACCTGCTCACCTCGGTGCTCACCGCGCATCAGGCGAAGGTCGGCACCGAGCAGAACAACGACATGCGGCGGATCTCGGCGTGGGCGGCGGTGATCGCCGTGCCGACCGCGATCGCCGGGATCTACGGCATGAACTTCCGCCGGATGCCCGAGCTGAGCTGGAGCTTCGGGTACCCCGGCGTGATCCTGGTAATGGCGTCGCTGTGCGGGATCCTCTGGTGGCTGTTCCGCCGAAACGGGTGGCTCTAGCCTCGCAAGATGAGGCTCAGCTCCGCAGGAGCGCCCGCCTCGACGCGCACCGGCACGCCCCAGTCCTGCCGGGTGAGGTGGCAGGCGGCGTTCTCCACGTCGGAGTCGCAGGAGGCGGCCTGGGCGACCACCTGGAGCACCCCGCCGGCCACGTCGGGCGACAGGATCAGCTCGCGGGTCAGGTCGGTGCCGACGCCGGCGCCCTCGACGAGCAGCTCCGGCGGGTCGGCGGTGACTTCGAGGCGGGTCGGCGGGCCGAAGGTGTCGTCGAGCTTCTGGCCCGGCGGCGGCTCGTAGACGACCGTGAAGGACAGCGCCCCCGGCGCGAGCGGCATGGGCTCGCGCTTGACCTGGTGGCGTTTCCCGGCGACGACCTCGTCGGCGAGGGGGACGGCGACGATCCGGTGCGCGGCCGACTCGACGACCAGGAGCCGCCCGTCGGCGTAGAGCACGTCGGAGGGCTCGGCGAGGTCGCGCGCGACGGTCGACACCTCACCGGTCGACGGGTCGTAGCGGCGAACGGCGCCGTTGTAGGTGTCGGCGATCGCGATCGAACCGTCCGGGAGCACGCACAGGCCCAGCGGGTGCTGGAGGAGCGCGTCGGCGGCCTTCCCGTCGACGTGCCCGAAGTCGAACAGGCCCTGCCCGACGGCGGTGCCCATCACGTCGTCCTCGACATAGCGCAGCGCCGAGGTCTCCGAGTCGGCGAACCACAGCCGCCGCCCTTCGGAGGCGACACCGGAGGGCTGGGAGAGGAACACCTCCGGCAGCGGCCCGTCCTTCAGGCTCTCCACCGTCGTCCCCGCCCACACGCCGGCGGTCCGCCTGAGCGGATCGAGCCACCACAGCTGGTGGATCCCGGCCATCGCGACGATCACGCGGTCGCCGTGCCACACCACGTCCCACGGCGAACTCAGGTCCACCGCGATGGAGTCGTGGGCGTGGAAGTCGACCGTGCCGCGCCACTGTCGGCCCGACCCCGCGATCGTGGTCACCTCCCCGTCGGCGAGGCGCACCCCGCGCAGCAGGTGGTTGACGGTGTCGGCGACGACCAGGTCGTAGCCGACCTCGCCGGCCAGGTGCTCGGGCAGCAGCGCCATTCCGGCGGGCTCGCTGAAGGTCGCGGCGTCGGCGGGGCCGTCGGCGCGGCCGCGCTCACCGGTGCCGATGACGCGCACGAGGGTCTCGGCGTCGGGCAGCAGTTCGACGAGCCGGTGCCGCGCGGAGTCGCTGACCAGGAGGTTTCCCGACGGCAGGAGCAACGCTTTGCCGGGGAAACGCAGCACGCCCTCGGCCGGGGGCGGCGGGACGTAGGGGCCGTCGCCGCGATGGAGGGTCCCGCGCTCCTCGTGCTCGGCGACGAGCTTGGCGATGAGCCGGTCGAGGCCTTCGGCGTGGCCCTCGCCGGCCATGCTCGCGACTACGTAACCCTCGGGGTCGACCACCGACAGGGTCGGCCATGCCCGGGCGGCGTACTGCTTCCAGGTGGTGAGGTCGGGGTCGTCGAGGACCGGGTGGCCGACCTCGTAGCGCTCGACGGCGGCGGCGACCGTGGCCGCGTCGCGCTCGTGCTCGAACTTCGGGGAGTGCACGCCGACGGTGACCAGGACGTCGGCGTACTTGTGCTCCAAGGGGCGCAGCTCGTCGAGCACGTGGAGGCAGTTGACGCAGCACGTGGTCCAGAAGTCGAGCAGGACGATCTTGCCGCGCAGGTCGGCGAGGCGCAGGTCCTTCCCGCCGGTGTTGAGCCATCCGCGGCCGGTGAGTTCGGGGGCGCGGACGCGGGCCTGCGGGGGCGGTGTCGGTGCGGCGTTCATCAACCAAGACTGCCATCGTGCGGGGCGCGCGGTGAACGCCGGGCGGCGTTGTGCGGCGGATCACCGGGAGCGTGGAAAAGGCCCCGCCCCACCTCGCGGTGGGACGGGGCCGATGCGCCTGTGCGGCTTAGGTGTTCGGGGTCAGGCAGTAGGTCTGGCCGTCCACGTCGAGGGTCGGGAGGGAAGGGTCGGGGCACTCGGCCGCGCTGCCCTTCTTCTCGCCGATCTTGTAGACGCCCTCGCCCTTTTCGGAGCAGTCGACCGACTGGGCCTCGGTGCTGCCGGCCTGCTGCTTGATGCAGCCGCCGGTCTCGAAGCCGCCGCTGCCGAAGACCTGGATGCCGACGATGACGCCGACGATGATCACGACGGCGACGATGCCCGCGCCGAGAGCGATCCAGAGGCCCTTGCCCTTCTTCTGGGGCGGGGGCTGGTTCCAGGGCTGCTGGCCCGGCATGCCCGGCTGGTAGACGCCCGGGGGCGGCTGCTGGCCGGGAGGCACGTTCGGGTCGCCGCCGTAGGGGCCGGGCTGGCCGGGCTGGCCGGGATGACCCGGCTGCTGGTAGGCGTTCGGGTCGCCCATGCCCGGCTGCGGGTAGGACCCGGGCTGGGGCTGGTGCTGCTCGCCGGGGCTGCCCCACACCGGCTGGCCGGGCTCCAGGGACGGTCCGCCCGGGTAACCGGGCTGACCGGGGTGGCCCGGGGCGCCGGGACCCGACACGGGGCCGGGGCCGCCGGGGCCGGAGACCGGGCCGGGAGCGCCGGGACCGGAGACGGGCGGGCCCGAGACCGGCGGCTGCTGGCTGTTCGGCAGCTCGATGCGCTGGGTGGCCTCAGAGCCCTGCGGGGGCGTCGGCGGGCCGGAGACGGGCGGACCCGACACGGGGGGACCCGAGACCGGCGGGGGCACCGGAGCGCCCGGCTGCTGCGCGTACTGCGGGGGCTGGGCGCCGTAGGGCGACTGGGGCGCGCCGGGAGGCGGGGCCTGGTAGCCCGGAGGAGCCTGCGGCGGGGCCATGGGCGGCGGGTACGGGCCGGGGCCCGGGGCCGCAGGCGAGGCGGGGGGGCCCGACACCGGAGGGGTCGGGGGAGCCGACTGGGGAGCCTGCGGCGGGGTGGGAGGGGCCGGCGGCGGCGGCGCCTGCGGGGCAGGCGGCTGCTGCGCGGGCATCACCGTCGTCGGCGGCTCGTCGGAGGAAGACGGCGGCGGTTGCTGCGCGGCCGGCGGTGGGGGTGGAGTCGGTGATGCGGGGGGTGTCGAGTCGGGGCGCAACATCGTGGTGCGCTCCTCGTCGACATTCTCCGGCGGCGTCGCACCGGGCTTGTCCCCGGGTGCGGGCTGCGGATTGGTCGGCTCAGTCATTGCGCCTCCTATGATGCGCCGTTTCAACAGTGGTACACGCTACAGCTCCCGGGACCCGACCGGTGCGGCGAGTGCGGCGTTCTTCGATGCCCGGTCACCGCGCCGGGCCTGCGGATCCCTTATGTCGCCCCGGCCGGTGAATCGCCGTAAAACGACCGGTGGTCAACATATAAAAGGGCCGCCACCCGTCGGTGGCGGCCCTTTTCTGAGGGAGGAGTCGAAGTTCGAGCGGTGGGGTCAGCCACCGAAACGGTTGGTCGAGGTCCACATCAGCATCTCGTGACGCACGGCCCGGGACGAGGCCTGGGCGGCGGCACGGTGCAGGGCGCGGGCGTGGGCACGCTCGGCGCGGAGCTGCTTGCGGTTCGAGAGGAAGGCGGTCATCGGATCCCCCAGGGGCTTCTTGGTCTCTTTGAGTCCCTTTAATTACAGCGCAAGAGCGGGGAATTCGCCAGCGATTAGAAGGTGAGCTGGCTTACGGACCGAAGAATCTTAAGGAGAAGGGGGCAATGGCAGGACGGGAGGTTACGGAGGGGAGGCCGGGAGGTTTGTGGGGTGGGGAGATGGAAGGGCAGGTCAGCGGGGTAAAGGGGGACGGGGTGGGCGTGTGGGGACGGCGGGGAGGGATGGACGGCGTGGGATTTGGGGGGCGATGAGGGGCGGGAGGGGTGGTGGAGGACACGGTGGGGGCGGGGTGGGGTGGGGTGGGGTGGGGTGGGGTGGGGTGGGGTGGGGTGGGGCGGGCGAGCGTGGTGGGGGTGAGTGCGGGGAGACAGGGCGCGTGGAGCGCGGATGACAGGCGGGGACGCGATGGCGTCGCGGTGGAGCGAGCTCGGGGACCGGGCGCGGGCGTGGGATCGACGGGACGACGTGGGACAGGCAGAGCCCACCAACGCCAACACCAACTGCGCCACCACCCGCCTTCGCGCGTGCGGAGACGGACGGATGGACGCGAGCCGCACAGACAAGTTGGAGCTCGCACAACCGCGAGCTTGGCTCCGCCCCACCCGCGTGCGTGCGGCCCGGTGGCGCCGTCAGCCGTTGCCGTTGCCGTACACGCCTCACTTGGGTGCGTGCGTGCAAGGGATTGGCGTCCATGCGGGCGAGGCGGCAACCCCACCATCGTGCGCAAAGGAGTCGTCGGTCGCCTCAACGGCCGGGGGGAAGCCCCTCCACGCGTATGACCGCAGGCGACAGGCGGCCCAGGTGGACGGGCACGAGACGCAGGATGGCGGGTACAGGCCAGCAGGGACCGACAGGAGCCCGCGCAACGGCCGGCCACGCCATCGCGTGCGTGCGCGGACGGCGCCTTGATTCCGTCGTCGAAGGCGGCCTGACCACACGGACAGGCGAGCCCGAGCCCGCACGAACGGGTAGAGCCTCCGCGACCATCTCCAGCCGCACCCCCGTCCCACCCACATGCGTGCGTAATCAACACCCCCACGAGTGCGGGGAGAACACGAGTGCGGGGAGAAGTGGCGGATGCGTCCCAACCACATGCGCGGGTGAACGACAAGCCGGCGGACTGCCGCACGGACTGCCGCACGGACAACCAGACAGGAGCCCATCGCGGCCATCGCTAGCCGCACCCCATCCCACCCGCATGCGTGGGGGAACGGGCTGGCGGGCTGGCGGGCTGGCGGGCTGGCGGGCTGGCGGGCTGGCGGGCTGGCGGGCTGGCGGGCTGGCGGGCTGGCGGGCTGGCGGGCTGGCGGGCACACACTCGCACGGACGGGCGGTAGCCCACCGCGACCTCCACCGGCCTGGCCACCACCCACGTGACGGACGCTCGAAGAGGGGCCGAGGCGGGCCCAGACCAGCACCCGCGAGCGCGACGGACAGGTCAGCGGCGCCACGCGTCGCTGCGGCGCGGCTCCCACCCACCCACGAGCGCGACGGACAGGTCAGCGGCGCCGGCGGGCTCGACGATCGCGGCGGCCACTCACCCGCGTGCGCGAGGGACAGGTAGATGCCGGCGGCGGCACAGGCGGTCGGCCCACCACTCACCCGCGTGCGCGAGGGACAGGTGTGTTGGCAGGTCGCAGGTCGCGGGATGGCGGGATGGCGGGCGCACGTACGCAAGGCACGCACGAGCCCGTGGGCGCCGGCTAGGCCACCACCGTCCGCCTTCCCCTGAGCCGCGCGTGCGCGGGCCGGCGCACCGAAGGCGGTCGGCAACAGCACTGCCGATTACGTGCTGCGCGAGCGGACGGACGCGAGTTCGCACCCCGTTGAAACCGAGGCGAGGCAGGCGCGGAGCACGCCAGAGTGCCGGCTCAACGCAGGGCTGAGCGGCTGAGCGGCTGAGCGGCTGAGCGGCTGAGCGGCTGAGCGGCTGAGCGGCTGAGCGGCTGAGCGGCTGAGACGAGCATTGCCCAAAGCCACCAACGGCAGCGAACCACAAGGGCTGTCCCTCCCCGCCCCTCCCCGCAAACCTCCACCCGGCGGCCGCCCCCCGTGGCCACGATCCAGCAATTCGTCCCACGGTCCCACGGTCCACCGATCCGCGGACCTCTCGCCGCGCATCCACAGTCCCGCAGCCCGCACACCCGCTGCCCACACACCGCCCCGCGCAACCCCGCACAACCCACCCCGCCTCGTCCCCGTGAGTCCCCGCCTCGTCCCCCTACTAAGTCCCCGTGAGTCCCCGTGCTTCCCAGCCGCGCCCCACCCACCAAAAAGGACCCGTCACCTCTCGGTAACGGGTCCATCCCCAGCGGAAGTCTCGCGTCTGCGTTACATCCCAACATAGGTCCGCGCCTTCAGGATCTCGTCCCGCACGGAGCGGGCGGATACCTGGGCGGCGGCGCGGTTGAGGGCACGCTGGTGGGCGCGCTCGGCTCGGAGTTGCTTGCGGGCGGTCATGAACTTGCTCATCAGGATTATCTCCGGGTTTTCGGTCTTGCTGCGATGTGTGTGCCTACATAACATCGCAACGCCCGGATTTACTCCAACGATTAACAGGTGAGCCGCCTCACGTACTTACGAACCGCAAGACCGCCGCACACTCGCAAGTCGTTCACCCGCCGGTCATCACCCGCGAGCCACCGCCCACAAGCCCACCCCGCCTCAGCTCCAGGCCAGGAGTGTCCCCTTCGGATCGTTCACGAAGCGACCGAGGTCCGCCAGGAACTTCGACCCCAGCTCACCGTCGATGATCCGGTGGTCGAAGGACAGCCCCAGCGTCGTCACCTTCCTCGGCACGACCTTCCCCTTGTGCACCCACGGCATGTCCTTGATCGCGCCGAAGGCGAGGATCGCGGCCTCACCGGGCGGCAGGATCGGGGTACCGGTGTCGACTCCGAAGACGCCGACGTTGGTGATCGTGAAACTCCCGCCCGACATGTCGGCCGGCGGGGTCTTGCCGTCCCGCGCGGTCGAGGTCAGGTCGACGAGTGCTTCGGCGAGTTCCTTCGTCGACAGCTTCTCGGCGGCCTTGACGTTCGGCACGATGAGCCCGCGCGGGGTGGCCGCGGCGATGCCCAGGTTCACGTGCTCCTTGACCACGATCTCGCCGTTGGCCTCGTCCCACGAGGAGTTGATCATCGGGTGTCGCTTGATCGCCAGGAGCACGCCCTTGGCGAGCAGCGCGAGCGGCCCGACGCGCACTCCCTTGAACTCCGCCGACTCCCGCATCTTCTCGACCGTCTTCAGCAGACGGGTCGCGTCGACGGTCAGGAACTCGGTCACGTGCGGCGCGGTGAAGGCGCTGGCCACCATGTTCTCGGCGGTCAGCTTCCGCACGCCCTTGACCGGGATGCGCTGGTCTCCGGCGGAAGGGGCGACCACCGGCGCGCTGGCAGCGGCAGCGGCAACGGGTGCGGGAGCCGACACGGCCGACTGGACGTCGTCGCGCGTGATGCTCCCGGCGGGCCCGCTGCCGACGAGGGCGCTCAAGTCCACGCCCAGGTCCTTGGCGAGCTTGCGCACCGGCGGCTTGGCGAGCACCGTCCCGGCGCGCGCGGCGACCACCGGAGCGGCAGCCGCGACGGGAGCCTTGACCGGGACCGGGACCGGGACCGCGACGGCAGCCGCGGGAGCGGCGGCCGAGGCGGCCGCGACCGGCGCCCCGCCCTTGCGCGCCCGGCGGACGGTCGTCGGAGCCTTCGCCCCGTACCCGACGAGCACGGCGGTGCGGCCGTCGGCGGTCGTCTCGCCGATCTTCGCGCCGTTCGAACCCGCGTCGGGAACCGGAGCCGAGGGCAGCTCCGCCTCGATCGGCGCCTCGGCCGGCGGCGGAACCGGCGGCGCCGCCGCCCCGCCCGGGTCGGTGTCGATCGTGATGATCGGCGAACCGACGTCGACGGTCTCACCGGCGTCGCGCAGGATCTCGGTGACCACACCCGCGTACGGCGAGGGGATCTCCACGGCCGACTTCGCCGTCTCCACCTCCACGAACGGCTGGTTGAGCTTCACCTCGTCCCCGACCGCGACCATCCACTGGAGGATCTCGGCCTCGGTGAGCCCTTCGGCCAGGTCGGGGAGGATGAACTGCTGTAGACGTGACACTGGCAGCTCCTAGTAGGTGAAGGTGCGGTCGACGGCGTCGAGGACCCGGTCGAGGTCGGGGAGGTACTCCTCCTCCAGCCTCGACTGCGGGTACGGCGTGTTGTAGCCGGTCACCCGCAGCACGGGGGCCTCAAGGGAATAGAAGCACTCCTGCATCACCCGGGTGGCGATCTCGGCGCCGAGTCCGACGTTCGAGGGCGCTTCGTGCACGACCACGAGGCGGCCGGTGCGCCGGACGGAGTCGTAGACCGGCTCCATGTCCAGCGGCGACAGCGAACGCATGTCGATGACCTCCAGGGAGCGCCCGTCGGCCTCGGCGGCGGTCGCCGCGTCCAGGCAGGTGCGCACCATCGGACCATAGGCGATCACGGTGCAGTCGTTACCCTGCTTGGCGACCCTCGCCTTGTGCAGCGGGTAAGCAGCGCCGAGTTCGCCCTCGTCGGCGATCTCGCCCTTCTCGTGGTAGCGCCGCTTGGGCTCGAAGAAGATGATCGGGTCGTCCGACGCGATCGCCTGCTGCATCATCCAGTAGGCGTCGTTGGGGTTCGAGCACGCGACGACCTTGAGGCCGGCGGTGTGCGCGAAGTACGCCTCGGGCGACTCGGAGTGGTGCTCGACGGCGCCGATGCCGCCACCCCAGGGGATGCGGATGACGACCGGCAGGGAGATCTTGCCCATGGACCGGTTGTGCATCTTCGCCAGCTGGCACACGATCTGGTCGAAGGCGGGGTAGACGAAGCCGTCGAACTGGATCTCGCAGACCGGCCGGTAGCCGCGCATGGCCAGGCCGATGGCGGTGCCGACGATCCCCGACTCGGCCAGCGGCGTGTCGATGACACGGTCCTCGCCGAAGTCCTTCTGGAGGCTGTCGGTCACTCGGAACACACCGCCGAGGCGGCCGATGTCCTCACCCATGATGAGGACCTTCGGGTCGTCCTCGAGAGCGCGGCGAAGGCCGAGGTTCACGCCTTTGCCGATGGTCGACTTGATCATCAGTGACCACTCCCTTCGAAGGACTCCTGGTACGCGACGAACTCGGCGCGTTCGGCGTCGAGCAGGGGGGACCCGTTGGGATAGACGTGGTCGAAGATCGCCGACGGCTTCGGCTCGGGCATGCTCAGCACCCGCTCGCGCAGGTCCAGGGCGTGCTCGTCGGCCTCGGCGTCGATGGCGGCGAAGAAGTCGCCGTCGCCGATCTGCTGCTTCTCCAGGAACCCGCGCATGCGCGCGATGGGGTCCTTGAGGCGCCACTCCTCTTCCTCCGACTTGTCGCGGTAGCGCGTCGGGTCGTCGGTGGTGGTGTGGGCGCCCATGCGGTAGGTGAAGGCCTCGATCAGGCCCGGGCCCTGCCCGTGGCGGGCGCGGTCCATGGCCTCCTTGGTCACGGCGTAGGTGGCGAGGACGTCGTTGCCGTCCACGCGCACGCCGGGGAACCCGAAGCCGTCGGCGCGCTTGAACAGCGGCGTCTTGGCCTGCTTGTGCACCGGCACCGAGATGGCGTACTGGTTGTTCTGGCAGAAGAACACCACGGGGGCGTCGTAGGCGGCGGCGTAGATGAACGCCTCGTTGACGTCGCCCTGGCTGATGGCGCCGTCGCCGAAGTAGGCGATGACCGCCTCGCCGTCGTCGGTGCCGACCTTGCCGTCCTTGGTGATGCCCATGGCGTACCCGGTCGCGTGGAGCGTCTGCGCGCCGATCACGATCGTGTAGCCCTGGAAGCGGTACTTCTGCGCGTCCCAGCCGCCCAGGTCGATGCCCCGGAACAGTCCGAAGGGCATGATCGGGTCGATGTCGCGGGTCCACAGGACGCCGTGCTCGCGGTAGGTCGGAAAGACCATGTCCTGCGCCGCCAGCGCCCGGCCGGAGCCGATCTGCGCGGCCTCCTGCCCGGCGAGGGAGGCCCAGATGCCGAGCTGGCCCTGTCGCTGGAGGGTGGTGCCCTCGGTGTCGAGTCGTCGGACGATCGCCAGGTCGCGATACAGGTCGCGGTACTCCTGGTCGGTGAAGTCGACGGTGTAATCGGGGTGTTCGACCCGTTCACCGTCGGGGGTCAGCAGCTGAACGAACGCGGGATCTGCCACATTCGCGACGCTGCGATTGGTGGTTGCCTTCTTGCGTGGCGTCGGCTTCTTGTTAGCCGTGCGCGTTGTCCCGCCGCTCTTGGTGGTGCTGCGGGCGCGTTCGCCGTTGACCATCTGCCTTCCTCCCTCATCTGTGTCGATCATCGGGGTCACCGTGGCCGACCAGTGGTCCACTCCGTGGGGATGACCCACAGCATTCCAGAGTCTGGGAAGGTGGACACGCCCTGATGGGTGCCTTTACCCTGCATGTTCGTACGATTACGGTGAGCCACATTCAGCAGGTGGTCGCCATTGTCGGACAGGTCGGTGATGCTGGGTAGCGTAAATCGCTCCCACGGGCCGAAAAAGGGTGCAGCATCCCCCGTGGACGCGACCCGCGAAGATCGGGGGTCAGGCATGCCGAGGTGGTTGAGCAGGCACACCGTGGCGATAGCCGGTCTGGTGACCGTCGCTTCGCTGATGACGGCGGTCGTGGTGGGCGTGGGCGTGATCTCCGTCTCCGACGGCGGGGAGGGCGGCTCGCCCGAACCCATGCTCGCCGGCGGCGCTCCCCCGCCCACCGCGCTGGCTCCCCCGCCGCCCGCGCCGAGTTCGAAGTCGCCGCGCCCGCTCCCGCCGCCCGCCCCGAAACCGCCGGGGCCCAGCGACACCCCCGAGACGGACGAGCCGCGAGAGCCGGAGAAGTCGCCGACGGCCAAGCCCACGCACATCCCCGAGAAGTCGCCGACCCCGACGCCGACGCAGAAGCCGCGCCCGCCGGAGTCGAGCGAGTCGCCCTCACCGCCGCCCTGGAAGGATCCCGACGCCCCTGAGTGGCCGTGGCCCGGGTACGCCGACTTCGCGCTGTGGCTGTGGTGCTGGGTGCACCCGTGGGCAGGACAGTGCGAGTGGGCGGGAGAGCGATCGTAGGCCTCCCACCCGCCAGATTTGCGAGTATCGATCACATTCACCCCCTGTTTCGAGCCTCTCACGCCTGACGGCGTCGCACACCCTGTCCGTCACTCGACAACTGAGCGTTACTCATCTGCCGTGACGCCGTTAGTCCAAGTGTCAGCATTCCGTCACACCTGCAAGTGGGGGGAAACAATGGACAGGTTCTCGCGCACGCTTCTGGCGGCCTCGGCAGAGTCCGGACTGGCCACGATCACACTCAGCCGCCACGTGCCGAGCCTGCGGCGAAATCTCCGCTCCGACGACGAGGTCTTGATGCTCACGCCCTGCCTGCGCTCCGGCGGCGGCTTCCCGGGCGAGTTCCTGCTGCTGCTGTCGAAGCGGCGCCTGGTCATGACCAGGCAGTCCAAGCTCCTCAACCGCATCCGCCTGTCCGTCGACGCGCCCATCTCGGAGCTGTCCGACGTGAAGTGGTCGACCGAGCCGTCGACGCCCGGCATCGAGGTCGCGTTCACCTACGCCGAGGAGCGCCACCGCTTCTGGATCAGCGCCCAGCACAGCCGGCACGCCTGGCGCCTGGAGGCGGCCCTCGCCCGCACCTTCCGCCGCCCGCTCCAGTCGATCGCCGAAGCCGCCTTAGCCCTGCGGAACTGGGACTTCCCCTTCATCGCCAAGCGCCCCGATGACGAGTGACACCGCCCCACGAGCGCGGGAACCGCACGGTCACGCGCGGTCGAACGTGTCGAATCCAGGACTTCCCCATCACCCTCCGGTGACGCTAGCCTTTGCCTACCGACTGGTAAGGAGGACAGCGATGTCCACATTCGACCGCGCAAAGAGGGCCCGTCTCACCGGCGTGTTAGCCGCCGCCCTACTGGCGATCAGCGCCCTGACGGCGACCTCCCCGGCCCAGGCCGCCGCCCGCCCCGCGGCGACGCCGCTACCGGCGAACCTCGAAACGATCCGTGCCGCCGAGGCCACCGCCCTGTACGGCAGCCCCGCGATCCGGCCCATCGAAACGCGCAAGACCGCCCTGATCACCATGGGCGACTCCGAGATCTCCGGCGAGGGCGTCGGCAACTACGAGCCCGGCACCCACCAGTTCAGTCCCGACAACTTCTGCGACCGCTCGCTCGACCAGGCCGTGTTCCGCGTCGGGATCACCGCCGACGTCCGCTACAACGTCGCCTGCTCCGGCGGCGCCAGCCCGCACCTGATCGCCGGTTCCGGGCAGCGGCAGTGGAACGAGCTCAACCAGGGCGACAACCTCGCGATCAAGGCGCGCAACACCCACCTCAAGCTCGTGTGGGTCGTCATCGGCGCCAACGACGCGGGCGGCATCGAGTTCGGCAGCGTGGCCACCGACTGCGCCACCCGCCGCATCCTGTTCCTCGGCCCGTGCTGGCCGGCCCACTCCGACACCTGGGCGGCGAAGGTCCAGATCTCGCGGCAGGGCGTCGAGGCGAGCATCGACAGCATCCGGCAGACCATGACCGACGCCGGATACCTCGGCACCGACTACGAGCTCGTCGTCATGAACTACCCGAGCCCGGGCAGTCCCGACGTCGAGGACAACCCGGACTTCCCCGGCTGGTACTCCGGGGGCTGCACCCTCTACCTCGCCGACGCGGCCTTCGCCCGCAACAAGGCCGTCCCGCTGTTCGCCAAGGGGATCCGCGACGGCGCGCTGGCCAAGGGCGCCCGCTTCCTCGACGCGAGCAGGCTCTTCGACGGCCACGGCGTGTGCGAGGACGTGACCTGGGCGCGCGGCGTGTACGTCGAGACGTCCCTGCTGCCCAGTGAGCACGCGTTCCGGCAGTCGCTGCACCCGAACTACGCCGGGCACGGCGCCTTCGCCGAATGCATGACCCAGATGTGGAACTCCGGCTGGCGCCAGGCGACCTGCGTCGACCCGGCCAGCACCAGCCACGGCACCCTCTACAACGGCTTCTTCACCTTCCGCGACCTCAAGAGCGCCGACACCGGCCAGTGCGTCGACGCCGAGGGCTACGACTCGCGCAACAACACGCGCCTGACCTCCTACGCCTGCCACGGCGGCCGCAACCAGGGCTTCTGGATCGACCCCGCGCGCAGCACCCTGCACGTCGAGCTCTCCCACGACCGCTGCGTCGACGTCAAGGGCGGCAACGTCGCGGCCGGCACCGACCTGGTGCTGTGGAACTGCCACGGCGGCGCCAACCAGAAGTTCACCGTCGACGGCACGAAGATCCACCCGGCCGGGCGCGCCGACCTGTGCGTCGCCTTCGCCGGCGCAGCGTCCGGCTCGGTCCTCGAACTGGCCGCGTGCTCGGCGGCCCGGACGAACTTCAACCTCTCGGCGCGCGACTACGCCAACCCCGTCGGCTACGGCCACGACGACTGGATCGGATCGCGGGTGTACTGACGCACCCCGACCGGCCGCGAGACGTCCGCCCGGCCCCTGATCGCTCCAGGGGCCGGGCGGACCGCTGTCGTCAGCAGGCGACGCGATCGCCGCTCTCCACGATCTCGTCCCAGCCCTCGGCGGGGACCAGCGAGCCGTCCCCGTTCTCGCCCGTCGCCCACTCCACCGGCGCCCGCAGGTAGATCGGCACCCGCTCGCCCTCGGCACCGCCCGCCGCCTCGGACTCCAGCTCGGCCAGCTCCTCAAGGCGAACGCGGACGCGCGACTCCAGGTCGGGGAAGGTCAGCTCCCACTTCGGTGTCTCGCCGGCGCTGTCGGGCGTGCGCGGAGCGCGCGCGCGGACGCGCCGCCGTTCCTCGCCGCCGAGCACGGCCAGCCAGGACTCCAGGAGGTCGGCGGCGACCGTGGCCCGCTCCCCGCGATCTCGGCTCGGCTCCTCCGCCGGGTGGTCGGCGGTGAAACGCGTGTCGAGGACGACCACCTGCATCCGGCCCCGGGGAGTGATGACCGTCAGCGTCTGGTCGCGGCGGACCTCGGCACGCGCCTCCTCCCTGATCTGCGCGGCGTGCCGGCGGGCCTCCTCCAGGATCGACGCGGCCTCCCGGCGGGCGGCCTCGACGCGGGCGGAGGCCTGTTCGAGGGCGCCGTTGAGCAGCCGCTCGCTGCGCAGGCAGTGCCAGGCCGACTGGTCGCGCAGCCGGCCCGCCTCCATCCGCAGCGCCTCCGCCTCGGCCTGGATCCGCGCGATGTGCGCGTGGGCGCCGGCACCGGCCTCGAAGGGCCCGTCCGCGACGGTCCAGGCCCCCGGCCGCACCGGGACGCGGTCGCCGAGCGCGGTCCAGTCGCCGAACGGATCCGACGGCCCCTCTCCCCCGCCCGTCTCGGCACGGCGGGCGTCCAGGAAGCGCCGCAGACGCTCCTGGACCTCGTCCGGGGTGATGTCCTCGGCGGCGGCGTCGGCGGCGTCGAGACGGGTCCTGAAGGCTTCGGCGGCCCCGTCGAGTTCGGCGTCCGGGCGCGGGTCCCACGCCCCCTCATCGTCGTAAATCACGATCCTCCTTCCCGCCCGTCCCGGCGTGCGGGTTCCACACCGATCCGGAGGCTTCTTCGGCGACCGCCTGGCGCAGCCTGCGTCTGGCGCGTTCGAGGAGCTTGCGCACCGCCTCGTGCGACTTGCCGAGATGCACGGCTATCTCGGCGGTGGACTGCTCGCGCACGATCTCGGTCATCACCGCGCGCTGGTCGGCGGTCAGCCGGCTCAGCAGCCGCTCGACGCGCTCCGGATCGGCCCACTCGACCAGCCGCTCGGGTTCGGCGCCCTCGTGGGCACGCGGCTCCGGCGCGGATTCGAGGGCGGTGGTGGCCTTCCTGCGCTCGCGGGTGTTGCGCCGCACGACGTGGGACCGCAGCGCCGTCATGGCGTAGGCCAGCGGGTCCACGATGTCCTGCCAGCCGCGGTAGACGTCGCACATCGCCTCCTGGACGACGTCCTCGACGTCGCCGGGAGCCGCGCCGAGATACCCCGCCCGGCGGGCGAGGATCACGTAGTTCTCGCTCCAGAACTCCTCGAAGGTCATCGAGGCGCACGGGGCGATGGCCATGAGAGGGTCGGGATCCATTTCGGCCAACACCTCGTCGGCTTCGACCACGGGGACTCTCCTGTTCGGGGGAGGTTCGGGGTTCTTCTGTTCTTCAGGGTCCGCCGGGGGCCCGGAATGTGACGGGTCGGGGTGTGATCGTTTCGGCACGATCGGTCAGCGCCCGGTGGAGCGGCGCTGGAGGACCGTGACGATCCCCGCGGCGATGGTGAGCAGGAGCAGGACGGTGACGGCCGATCCGGTGGCTGCGTACGTTCCCGGAGCGGCGGCCAGCGCCCCGCTGATCAGCGGCGCGATGATCGTGTCGCCTCCGCCTCCGTGCCGCCGCCGTCGGCCGTGTGGTCCTGTCATGGCGCCCTCCGTTCGCCTCGGCCCCGCCTGGTCGCGGTGCCTGTGCAGGGTCAGGTCCGTGGGCGCGGACGTCCGTGACGGGTCGACGGTGTGCGGATGGTGCGGCTCGTCGCCTGGGGACGTGAAGAAGCGGCGGCACCCGTGTGGGCGCCGCCGCTGCGGGTCCTGCGAGGCCTAGGCGGGGAACAGCCTTCCGGCGGGGATGGCCTGGCGGGCGAGGTTCGGTGCGGACCAGGCGAGCTGCGCGATCGCGTCGTAGCCCTTCTCGTAGAACTCCATGCGGATCGAGTGGCGTCCGGCGGTCAGGGCGATCGTGCCGGTGTCGTCGCGTTTGGAGTGGTCGTTCCAGGCGTCGACGAGCAGCTGTCCGTCGACCCACAGGCGCACGCCGTCGTCGGTGGTCGTGATGAAGGAATAGGTGGCCGCGGCGGGCGCGTCGACCTGGCCGGTCCAGCGCACGGCGAAGTCGTCGACGCCGATGGGGGCGCCGGGAGTGCCCATGCCCCAGTCGAAGTTCACGGTCGGGTCGACGCGGGTCAGCGCGGGCGTCCCGGTCAGGGCCGTGTTGGTGAAGTACTCGCCTTTGAGGCCCTGCTCGGCCAGCACGAGGGTGGTGACCGAGCGGGCGGGCAGGGTGATGTTCGCGGCGCCGCCGCTGATGGGCAGGGTGCCGGTCCGGTGCGGCGCGTAGTTCGCCTCGGTGTCTCCTGTGGACTGCCAGATCGCCGCGCTTCCGGCGGTGTAGCCGGTCAGGGCGAGGCTGGTGGTGGTCGCGGTGGTGGCGCCGTTGACCAGCACGATGTTCTTCGAGCCGGTGGAGGCGAAGGCGCGCAGCAGGGAGTCGCTGGAGCTCGTGTCGACCATGGTGGATCCGAAGCCGCGGAAGAGTCCTTCGCCGCTGAACATGCCGAGGCCGTGGTAGATCGGCATCGGGTCGTTGACCCCGCCGGGGCCCTCGCCTTCGGTGCTGGTGATGCCGAGGCCGGTGTTCTGGCCGGCGTTGCCGTTCTTGTCGCCGTAGATCAGCGAGGAGGCGCCGTTCTCCAGGATCGTGCCGAGCGCCGCCGCGCCCCACACCGTCGCCAGGTGGGTGACCATGCGGTCCTCGGCGTCGACGTAGTCCATGTTCCACTCGCCGAGCTGGATCGGGATCCCGCCGGGCCGCGAGGGCACGAGTGCGGCGATGCGCGCCTTGAGGTCGGCGATGTCGGTGCCCATCTCGGTGATGACGGGGCCGACCAGCTCCTCGGGCGTCGCGGGCGTGTACCCGGCGCCGTAGTCGTGGTAGTCGACGAAGTCGGTGCGCGTCCCCGATCCCTGGAGGAACGTGGTCATGTACGCGTACTCCCAGTCGCTGGTGCCGTAGGAGGCCAGACCGGGGCCGCCGACCTCGACGGCGGCGTTGCGGGCGTGCAGCGCGTCGTAGACGGCGTTGAAGCGCGCGACGTACTCGGGCGCGTCGAGCTTGTCGGGGTTGCCGTCGTTGTCGGTCTCGTTGCCGACGACGAACTTGAGCACCGGGGCGCCCGTGGCCGCGAAGTGGTCGTAGATGGCCAGCGCGTCGGCGAGGTTCTCCTGCGCGGCGCCGGCGTGGGTGCCGCCCAGCGGCAGGATGAGCATCGGTTCGGCGCCCAGCGCACGGATCGCGGCGACCCAGTCGTCGCCGTCGAGCAGCGCCTTCTCGCAGCCGTCGCCGCCGCAGACGAGCCGCCCGGTCTCGTCGAACATCAGCTCCATGCGCATGGTGCCGAAGTTCTGGCGGCGCACGTTGGCGGTGTGCGCGTTGGCGCCCGTGATGTAGTTGCCGCTGCCGTAGCCGGTGATGTCGAGGCCGTACTTCGAGGCGTCGAGCTGGGCGATCGCGGTGGTGAAGTCGACCGAGACCGTGGCGGGCGCGGCCTGTGCGGGCGTGCCGGGCACGGCGACGAGGGCGAGCGCCGTGAACGCGGCCGTCACCGCCGAGGCTGTCTTTCGCATGTTGCTCCAGGCGTTTGCGGGGATCGACGGGTCGGCCAGTCTGGCAGGAGAGTCGATCACTCCACAATGGCCGGACGTGACCGGCGGGTTAACTCTCTCAGCGCAGGCGGGCGGCGGCCGAGACGACCTCGTCGCGGAAGCTCGCGCCGAACAGCGCGGTGTGTACGAGCAGCAGGTGGAGGCGGTGGAGGGGGGCGCGTTCGCGCCAGCCGTCGGCGAGGGGGTGGGCCTCGTCGTAGGCGGCGAGTATGCGGTCGAGATGCGGTGCGCCGCCCCAGAGTCCGAGCTGGGCGAGGTCGGTCTCGCGGTGGCCGCCGTGCGCGGCGGGGTCGATGAGCCAGGCGCGGCCGTCGGCGGCCCAGTGGACGTTTCCGGGCCACAGGTCGCCGTGGATCCGGGCGGGGGGTTCGGCGGGGCCGGCGAGGTCGGCGATCCGGCCGGCGATCGCGCCGACCAGGGCGGCGTCCTGCGTGGACAGTGCGCCGGAGTCGCGGGAGGTCTTCAGGTAGGGCTCGATGCGGCGGGCGGCGAACCACGACGGCCAGTCGTCGCCGGGGCCGTTGTCCTGCGGCAGCCGGCCGATGAATCCCTGCCACGGCGCCCCGAAGCCCTCGGCGCCCGCCTGGTGCAGGCGGGCCAGGGCGGCGCCGAACTCCTCGGCGGCCTTCGCGCTCGGTTCGCCGGTGGGCACCCAGTCGAGGACGAGGACCTCGTCGGCGACGGCGATGAGCTCGGGGACCGGCGGGCCGTCGGCCGCGGCGAGCCAGCGCAGGCCCTCAGCCTCCGCGTGGAGCAGGCCTTTCGGGCCGTCCTCGACGAACTTCGCGAACACGTCGCCGCCGTCGTCGAGGGTCAGCCGCTGCGCCACGCCCACCGAGCCGCCCGGGACCGGCGTGCAGCGAATCCGCTGGTGCTCGATGAACATGGGCACCTGATGCGGGTGCGCGCGCAGGTAAGCGAGGTCCACGCAGGGAGCCTAACGCCGTCGGCGGTGGGGGCCGTGCCCGCCGCGTCGGACAGGTGTAAGGCCCCACTTGGGCGCAAATGAGAGTAGACATGGAGGCATGGTGGACACCCAGGCGCAAGCGGTCATCCGCGGATACCGGCCGAGCGACCATCTCGCGTGCCGGTCCTTGTGGGCCGAACTCGTGGAGGTGCACCGGGAGCTCTACGCCGATCCGAAGTACGGCGGGCACGATCCCGGCGCGGCCTTCGAGGACTACCTCACCCGGCTCGACCTGACCGGGATGTGGGTCGCCGACGACTCCGAGGCCGGCGTGGTCGGACTGATCGGTCTGCTCCTCGACGGGCGCGGCGGTGCCGTCGAACCCGTCATCGTCGCCACCGCGCACCGGGGCGGCGGGATCGGCAAGGCGCTGCTCGGACGGGTCGCGTCGGAGGCGAAGAAGCGGCGGATGACGCACCTGTCGGTCGCGCCCGAGACCCGCGACCTGCCCGCGCTGGCGGCCTTGACCTCGGCGGGCTACACGACGCTGTCGCGGCTGACGCTCACGCTCCCGCTGGCCGAGCCGCACGAGGAACCCGACGAGCGGCCGAGCCTGGACTTCCTGGGGCACACCCTCCGCTACTGAAACGACGCCCCCGGTCCCGCCGCCGGCACACGGCGGACCCGGGGACGTCTCCCCTTCGGTAAGGCTTGTCGGAACCGGGTGACCGGTGGTTCTCGGCGGCCTCGGCCGGGAGCCCGCCCAAGCCCCGTCCGCGCGCACGGACGCCGGGTCGGACGTGAGCGGGCAGTTCCCGTGGCCGACAGTCGAGCCCGCCACCCGCCGCCGTATCGGTTCGGCTCCTTCGGTTGGTGCCGGTGCTCCCGGAGACCTGGGAGACGTCCAGGTCCGGCAGTACCTGGTAGCCCCCGGGGGCACCGGCATACCCCGTCAGTCGGGGGTCGGGGAAAGACTTAGAAGGCGAAGACCGGGCCCGTGCGGGCGCCGAGTTCGCAGGAGTTGCCGAACTCGCGGTCATAGGAGACCACCGTGCCCGCCCACACGCCCCTGGCAGTGGCCCGCACCGGGTCGTAGATCGCGGGGCAGTTCGTGTCCGGTGCCACGTCGAGCGCCCCGAACTCACCGCCGACCCCGATGAGGGCCCGGCACGCCTCAGCGGCCTGGACGTGCGTTCCGCCCGTAGGCTCGCAGGAGAGGGTCGCCTCTGTCGTAGAGGCGGAGCCGCTGACCGTGAGGACGAGCGAGGCCGCCTCCTCCGAGGACCGCGCGGTGGCCGACGTCGCGCTCCCGGCGGCGAAAGCCGCGGCGAAGCACGCGCTGAGGGCGACGACGGTGTGCACGCGCATGGGTTGAGTCCTCCGTGTAGGCGGTGGGTACGAGATGATCCTTCAACACAGAGCGGCCGAATGGAACACGCAACGCGAATGTTGACGGGGATCCGCCACTATCAGTGAAGTTGACCGGGCGGATTGTGCGGCGTTGGGCGACGCTGGAGCCGTACTGGGGCGCAGTTGAGGCGGGGCCGGAGGGGCGAGGCGGTAGGGCGGCAAGGCGACTGAGGCTTCGCAGGTGGGGCGAGGCGGCAGCGCGACTGACGGCTTCGCGGAGTGGGGCGGCGAGTTTCGCCAAGGGGGGTGAGGCCGGGCCGCCGAGGGCCTCAGGGGTTCGCGACCACCTCGCGGCGCCCGTGCCGGTCGCGCCAGCGCAAGGGCCAGGTGGCCGGGACCCCAGAGCACAAGGCGGCCATGGATCGAGGACCGGGCAAACGTGGGCCGTCGGCGACCGAGGGCTCCGCCGAGCAAGCAGGGCAAGGGCGGAGCGGGCGAGGGCGAGGGCGAGGGCGAGGGCGAGGGCTCCGGAGGGTGCGGCGGCCGTAGGAGGAGCAGCCGTAGGCGGCGACTCCTGGCGGGCGGGGATTGAACGGGTGATCGCCGACTGGGCGGACTCGGTGCGCCCGGCGGCCGGACGGAAGTGGGTCAGGGCGGGAGCTGACCTCGGAGGGCAGCGTGGACTGCGCCGACAGATGGAGAAACCGTGCGCCGGGGCGGGAAGCGATCTGCCTCGCGAGGCGAGGGCGGGAAGCGGCCGGCCGCGCAAGGCGAAGCGGGTTGGCGAAGCGCGCGAGTGGCCACCGGTAGCAGAGGGCGGGGCGGCCGGGCTTGGCGACTGGGTGGCGTGGGGGCGGGGCGGCCTTGCACGTGGCGGGCGGGGCGGGCTGAGCGGCGCGGGTCAGGGCGGGGTGCGACAGGCAGGGCGGGGTGCGACAAGGCGACGCAGGGCGAGGTGGGCAGGGCGGGGCGAGGCGGGGCGGCCTTGGACGGGGCGGGCGTGACGGGGCGGGGCGGCGCAGGACTGAGCGGGGCGAGCGAGGCGCGAGCTTCCTGAGCACTGTGAGGCAGACGATCGGGAACTCCGGAAGGCGGCACGGAGATGGAGGAGGGCAACCGTAGGACGTGAGCTCCTTAGGCAGTGTGGGAACGGGTAGCCGTGGCCCGACACACCAGCACATCCGCGCCCCGCGCCCCGCGCCGCGCCCCAGCGCACCGGCAGGCTTGGCGGGGATGTATAGCTGGCTTCGGGACACACAGTCGGCGCGAGCGTTCGTGTGCGAGTGGGCGGCGGACGGATGGGAGGAGCAGGGCAACCCAGCCGGCAGTGGAGTCGGCGAGCCGGCGGAAAGCGGCGACTGGACGCTGGCGCGATCCGCGCCACCGGCGGGAGAGCAGGCGACCAAGCGGCAGGTGGCCGATGGCAGGACCGCGCAGTCGGCGGGAGGGTGACACCGACCGGCGGGCAGGCGAAGGAGCTTTGGCGGGCGTGCGGGAGGGCGAAGGAACTGAGGGCCGGCGGGCAGGCGGAGACGAGGTGGGCGCGGTCGGCGCGGGCATGAGCCGCAACATCCACTTGAACGCGGGCGGACCGTCGGTAGCGGCGGTGGCGGCGTGCGAGGCGATGCAAGGACAGCAGGTAGGTGCGAGTGGCGGGAGCGGACGGCCGCGACAGGTCGCCACGGCGGTGCGGGCAGTGGACGGGCCGGAGCACCGGCGGCCACCCCGCCGAGGTCGGGTACAGCCGCGGGAGGGTGTGCGGCCGTACCCGAGTTCGGGGGCCGCCCGGGGGCCCTGCCGGAGTTGGTGGGCCGGCGAGGGCCTTGGTGGGCGACGGGTGTGGGGCGAGAATATCGCAAGCAGTAGTGAAGTGATAACGGTAGGTCATGAGGTTGTGGTGGTGGGCGGGTGGTAGTGGGCGGGTTGGTGGGCTTGGCGGGTACGGCCGCGGGGGAGGACGGCCGTACCCGGTCGGTGGGGTGGCGGTGCGGTGGCGGTGGGACGAGTGGGTTACGGGGGTGGGGATTGTGTGGTGAGGGTGGCGGCGGCTTTGGCCATTGACCTGGCGAAGGTGCTGACTTGGGTGTAGACGCCGGGTTTGCCCTTCTCGGCGCAGCCTTCGCCCCAGCTGACGATGCCGACCTGGACGATGCGGCCCTCGGCGTCGGGCCGGAAGAGGGGGCCGCCGGAGTCGCCTTGGCAGCTGTCGACGCCGCCTTCGGGGACGGCGGCGCACAATTCCTCGTCTTCGACGAGGTCGGCGTAGCTGCCGCCGGAGGCGGCGCAGGCGGCGTCGGGAACGAAGTGGACGGTGGCCTTGCGGAGCAGCTCCGACGGGGAGCCCTCGGGGGTGGTGGCGCCCCAGCCGGCAACGGCGAAGGTGCCGGAGTCGGCGGTGGTGTCAGGGGTGAGCGGGAGAGTCGGCAGGTCGGTGGCGGGTTCGGCGAGACGGATGAGAGCCCAGTCGCGGCCCATGCCGTCGTAGCCGGGGGCCACGTGAACGGCGGCGGCGCGGATGGTGCGGGCCCGCGGATCGTTCAGGTCGACGGCGCCGACGGTGGCCGTCACCGTGGTGGGGTCGTCGACCCCGGCGACGCAGTGGGCGGCGGTGAGGACCAGGTCGGAGCGGTAGAGGGAACCGCCGCAGCCCATCGACAGGCGCACCATCCAGGGCAGCTCGCCCGGTGGGGCGAGGGTGCCGCCGACGATGCGCGCTGCGGCGGACCCGCCGGGCGAGGCGTGGGCCGATCGTGTCTCGAAGCTCACGGCGAGCAGGAAGGCAAGGGCCGCGAGCAGGTAGAGGGCCAGGTCACGGAAGTGCTGGGAGCGGCTGAAGGCGCGGACTTCGTCGAACATCGTGTTCTCCTCAAGAGCGTGGGGTCGTAGGCTCGGATTCATGGGACGAGTGACCGACCGGCGCCGCGTGCAGCGCATCCACGAGGGCGAACGGAGCTTCCGCCCGGACACGCTGATCGTCGAGGAGCCGCTCGAGATCCAGGTCAACGGCGAGCCGCTGTCGGTCACGATGCGCACGCCGGGCGACGACGTCGACCTGGCGCTCGGCTGGCTCTACGCCGAGGGGATCATCACCTCCTACGAGGACGTGGTCACCGCCAAGCACTGCATGGACAGCGACCTGAACGTTCTGGACGTGACCCTGCGGGCGGGTGTCGCGGTGCCCGACCGGGCCGGCCGGGGCTTCACCGTCAGCGGGGCGTGCGGGACTTGCGGGACGTCGAGCCTGGAGGCCCTCCGCGAGGTCACCGCCAAGGCGGTGCGCTGGCCGATCCGCGAGGACGCGTCGACCCTCGACCCGGCCGAACTCTCCGCGCTGCCCGGCAGGCTGCGGGCTGCGCAGAAGGCCTTCGCGCGTACCGGTGGTGTGCACGCGGCCGGCCTGTTCGGTCCCGGCGGTGAACAGCTCGCCGTCCGGGAGGACGTGGGCCGCCACAACGCCGTCGACAAGGTCGTCGGCGACCGCCTGCGGCTCGGCGCGGTCCCGCTCACCGGGCACGTCCTGATGGTCAGCGGACGCGTCGGCTACGAGATCGTGCAGAAGGCGGCCATGGCCGGAATCCCGGTGCTCGCGGCGGTCTCGGCGCCGAGCACGCTCGCCGTGGACCTCGCCGCAGAACTGGGAATGACGCTCGTCGGCTTCGTCCGCGGCGACTCGATGAACGTCTACACCGGCACGTCG
The DNA here is from genome assembly GCF_040655735.1 of Phytomonospora sp. NPDC050363. Classification (NCBI taxonomy): domain Bacteria; kingdom Bacillati; phylum Actinomycetota; class Actinomycetes; order Micromonosporales; family Micromonosporaceae; genus Phytomonospora; species Phytomonospora sp. NPDC050363. Next base: position 259,754 of record NZ_JBFAKK010000002.1, on the reverse strand, counting down.
CGGACCTCCTCCCCCGCACCCTCGACCGACACCGCGCCCTCGACCGACACCGCACCCTCGGCCGACACAGCGCCCTCGACCGACACCGCACCCTCGGCCGGCACCTTCCCCTCGGCGTAGGTCGCCGCGATCCATTCGCGCGTGATCGGCGGCAGCTCGACGGGCGGGAGGCCGGCGTTGAGGACGTCACTCAGCATCAGCGCCAGGCGGTACTCCGGATCGGCGTCCAGCGCCCGTTCGAGCGCGATCCTGGCCAGTGCCCCGTTCCCCGCGCGCCAGGAGGCGTAGGCGAGCAGGACGGCCGGCGCCGCGACGTGCTCCGGCTCGGCGTGCCGGACCAGGCACACCCACAGCGGCGTCAGCGAGTCCGGGCTGTGCTCGTCGACCATCGCCCAGGCCTCGTCGCGGATGCGGTCGTGGGTGAGCATCAGGCACAGCCCGGCGATGTCCTCCACACTCGGGAGCGTCCCGTGCGCTCGGACGATCTCCCCGAGCCGGTTGAGCAGGCCCACCCCCTCCGACCGCCAGCGGTCCCAGCAGGCGGTGGTGTCCTTCGACCCCAGCAGCTCGCGCGACATCCGGGCACTGGCCTCGATCAGCGCCCGGCGGATCCGCTCCTGGATCTCCTCGCCGCAGGGCGCGATCAGGGCGGCCAGCTCGCCACGGCTGGGCAGGGCCTGGAGCCCCGCGAAGGTCATCGCCGCCGAGACGCGCTCGCCGGTCAGGTCGAAGGCGGTGCCTTCCACGGGACAGCACTCGCCGCCGGGACACAGGTAGGACCAGTAGCGCCCTTCGGTGACGCGCAGGGCCTCGCGGACGGGCACCCCCGCGATGCCCAGGGCGTCGCGGACGACGTCCATGTCGGCAGTGACGCGACCCGGTGGCCCGTAGCCGAGCAGGAGCACGGAGTCGACGCCCTGCCGGGCGAGGTTCTCCACGAGGCGGGTGGGATCGCGCGGGTCCTCGGGGCCGGAGAGGTCGTAGCGGCCGGTGACCTTGACGTCCCCCGAGGACAGGCCGAGGAACGCGATGGACTCGCTCGGGTGGTAGCCGAGCAGGTAGGGCGTCGCGGCGAGGAGATCCTCGGGCGAGCTGAGTCGGATGGGCCGGGTGACTGTCGTTGAGTTCGCCATATGGCCACATTGCGGGACTCGGCGGTGGGGCGGCCAGCACCGGAACGCGAGCCTGTGGATAACCGACCGGTTGTGGATAACTCGCCGATATGTGTCATAGACTTCGCGTATACGGCACCCGAGACGCCTCTGACCAGGAAGAACTCGGAGGACGTCGAGCCGACTGCGACCACGAAGGACAGAACGTGACCGACGCGGCGATCGTCCTGTCCGGCGGATCCTCGCGACGCATGGGCGGAGCCACCCCGAAGCCCCTGCTGCGCCTCAAAGGCAGGCCTCTCCTCCGCCGCGTCCTCGACGCCCTGCCGCCCGGCACGCCGACGGTCATCGTCGGCGGAGCGGGCGAGCACGGCGACCTGCCCGACACCGTCACGGTGCTCGCCGAGAACCCGCCCGCCTCCGGACCCGCCTACGCGCTCAAGGCGGGCCTCGCCGGGATCCCCGCCGCCGCAACACATGTCTGGGTCCTCGCCGCCGACCTCCCGCTGCTCACCCCGCAGGCGACCACGGCCCTTCGCGAAGCGGTCGGCGACACGGACGGCGCCCTCTACGCCGACGACCGTCCACAGTGGCTCTGCGGCTGCTGGCGCGTCGGCGCTCTCACGTCCGCGGCACGGCACATCACCCCCGGCGCTCCCCTGCGCACCCTCCTCGGCCCCCTTCGCCGCAACGAACTGCGCTGGTCCTCCCCCGGCCCGCCGCCCTACTTCGACTGCGACACGCCCGAAGCGCTCGCCGAGGCGGAAACCTGGCTGTGATCCTGTAATCCAGGTCACCGGTTGTCACAGATCGCGGCCGGCGGGTGTCCACAGGGACATCAACACGAAGGAGCCCACGATGTCCCGCATCTCGATGACACCGCCTCGCACGCTCACCAACCGCTTCGTCGCCTGGTTCGCCAAGCGCAAGTTCGGCCGCGAGCTCGGCCCCGCCACCGCCGCCGGCCACAACCGCAAGGTCCTGATGACCACGCTGAAAATGGAGATGGGCGCCGCCAAGTGGAACGCGAACCCTTCGAGCCTGCGCCTGCTGGCGATGATGCGCACCGCCGCGACCATCGAGTGCGAGTGGTGCATGGACTTCGGCTACTGGCTGGGAGTCGAGGACGGCATCGCCCCCGATAAGATCGAATCGGTCCCGAACTGGCGAAACGCCGACTGCTACACGCCGGTGGAGCGCGCGGTCCTGGAGTACGCCGAGGCGATGACGCAGACTCCGCCCGAGGTCACCGACGAGCTCAACGCCAGGCTGCGCGAGCACCTCGACGACGCGCAGCTCGTCGAGATCACCGCGACGATCGCGCTCGAGAACTTCTACGGACGCAACAACCACGCCCTCGGCCTCGCGCCCGAGGGGTTCAAGGAGAGCTGCGCCATTCCGGCGCGCAAGGGGTGAGACATGGCCACGGCCACCGAGCTGTTCGAAGAGCACCGGAACCTGCTGTTCTCGGTGGCCTACCGCATGCTCGGCTCGGTGGCCGACGCGGAGGACGCCGTGCAGGACTCGTGGCTGCGATGGTCCACTGTGGACGTCTCGACCGTCGAGTACCCGAAGGCGTACCTGGTCCGGGTCGTGTCGACGACCGCGCTGAACCGCATGCGCACGGCCAAAGCGCGCCGCGAGGCCTACGTCGGGCCGTGGCTGCCCGAGCCGCTGCTCACCAGCCCCGACGTCGCCGAGGAGGTGGAGATGGCCGAGTCGGTCTCGCTGGCGATGCTGGTGGTCCTGGAGACCCTGGGACCCGACGAGCGCGCGGTGTTCGTGCTGCGCGAGGTATTCGGTTACCCGCACGCCCAGATCGCCGAGGCGCTCGACAAGTCCGAGGCGGCCGTCCGGCAGCTCGCCCACCGCGCGCGGTCGCACGTCCAGGCTCGCAGGCCGCGCTTCGAAGCCGACCGCGCCAAGCAGAAGGAGGCCACCGAGCGCTTCCTCGCGGCCACAATGGACGGTGACCTGGAGAGCCTGATGGGGGTCCTCGCGCCCGACGTCACGCTCGTCACCGACGGCGGCGGACGCATCCAGGCCGCGCGCAACCCCATCCACGGCGCCGACAAGGTGGCCCGCTTCCTGCTCGGCGTGACCTCGCGCCCCTGGGCGGGGATCCCCATCGAGGAGCTCACCTACGGGTTCGCCGACCTCAACGGCGCCTTCTCGCTGCTCGTCTACCACCACGGCAAGCCGGTGTCGACGCTCACCGTCGACGTCGCCGACGGGCGCATCGCGGGCGTGCAGATGGTCGCCAACCCGGAGAAGCTGCGGCACCTGCCGAAGCAGGAGGGGTAGGGAAGGCGCCTGTAGGCGTTCCCGGGACGGGTCCCCGCCGGGGAGTGCGAGGTTGAAGACGCCTGCGGCGTTCGCCGACACCGCCGGGCCGATCGCTTCCCGGCTAGGAGACGTCCATGGATCCACGTTCCCCGCAGAACCCTCCGCACGCCGAACCTCTCCGAACTCCCGGATGGCCGACTCGGTGGCCGAACACGCCACGTCCGCCGTCGCCGACACCGGCCCGGCCACCGTCCACAGTGCGACCCAAGGGGCCCGGCAGTGATGGTATGCGCCATCGGCGTTTGCAGATCGTGGCCCACGTGGCGCTGCTCCTGGTGATTCCGATGCTCGCGGCGGTCATGTCATGGGGCCTGCGGGGACCGTCCGCGGAGATCGTGGCCGGGGCCGCCGGCACGCTCGCGGAGGCTCCCGCGGTGACCTTGGCGTACTCCTACGTCGATCCGACCGGACTCCAGTCCGACGGGACCTTGACGGTCACGGCGGACGGGTACGCGACCGGCACGATGGCCGACGAGGACACCGGCGTCGCCGCTTTCGTCGTCACACCGGAGGCGACCGCGGTCTACGGGGATGAGGACTGGTGGCTGCGGCGGGCGCCCGACCGGGTCAGTGCGGGACGGGACCGGTGGGTGTCACCGAGTGAGGGCACGGCGTTCCCGGTGGACATCGCCGCGGCATTGACCCCCTCGGCCGTCGGGGATCTTGTTTCGGCGGTCGCCGATGGCGGAGAGCTCACCGACGAGGGCGACGCCGTGGACGGGCGGCCGGTGGTCACGGTGAGGTCGGGTGGATGGACGCTGCTGCTGACCACCGAGACGCCCCGACGGGTGGTGTGGCTCGGCGGGCCGGTCGAGTCCGGGAAGCTGCACCCCGCCGGGTACACCGGTTCCGGATCGCCGATCGTGCCACTCGGGCTCGACGGCGACGCCGGCGTGGAGATCCGGCAGGTCGAGGGTGAGTCGGGAGGCGGCTACCTGTCGATGAGCCCGGAGCCGGCGGATTCCTCGGGCGCGGACAAGGCGAAGACCGACGCCTCGGGAACCATGTCGGGCAAGGGCACGACGCCGTCGGGGATGGCCACGCCGTCCGCGCCGAGCGCGCCCGGCGAGGCACCGCCGGAAGTGGAGAAGCCGACCACACTGGAACCGGCCTTCACGGTGGACTACGCCTTTGAGCCGGTCTGCGCGAGCGAGACGTGCAGCTGGTCGGCGACGGTGACCAACACCGGCACCGCGCCCGGCCACACGCACGTGACACTCATCGAAAGCCCCGGCGGCACCTCGGGGCCGCACGATCTCGGAGTGTTGCAGCCCGGGCAGTCCGGGGACGCCTCGAAGTCCCACCGCAATCAGGCGATCGGAACCGGCGGCTCGGTCACGGTGAGCTTCACGGCCCTCCCGTACGCCGTCGAACTGCACGGGGACCAGGATCGCTTCAATCGTCTGGTGGACAAGGGCTTCAACGGCGACAACCTTCCACCGCTACTGGACGGTATCGAGGGGAAGTATCTGCCCGATGTCCTCAAAGCCCTTGACCAGATGACCGATGACGGCGTGCCGGTGGACACGGCGGCGACGGCCGTGAAGACCGCCAGGGAGAAAAAGCTCCTCCCGGATCTCCGCACGCTGGCGCAGGCCGACGGTCGTCTCGAAGGCTTGGGAGTGTTGGCGAACAAGCTCGGCAAGCCCGCCAACCCCAGCGCCATGCAGGGCACCCTCGGCGAGTTCCGAGCGATCGCCAGAGTCCTGCGAGATCCGACCGTGCGGAAGGTCGAGTACGAGGGCGTGATCGACAATAAGCGCTCTGACCTGCTCATCGAACGCGACTCGGGCAACCAGGCCGTCCAGATCAAGACGATCGCCGGGAACAAGCTGGCGGGGCACATCAACGACGCCGTCAACCAGCTGAACGGGAAGAACGAACCAGACGGCAAGGGCATCCGCGAGAACGCCCCGGACGGATACGAGGCGGTGGTGTGGATCGACGTCGCACTGGAGAAGAACTCCGAGTTCTACTTCCACGACGAGGAGGAGTTCGAGATCGTGCTGTGGAACGAACTCCAGCTCGGCAACATCGACGCTTGCAAGGACCGGGACGAGCCTCTTCGATTCGACCGGCTGATCATCCGCAATGGGTCATCGATCCACGACAGTGACACGGGCGTCTACGAGTGGACCCGGGAAGAGGTCTGCGGCTGACCGCCAAGCTGCTTCGGCGTCGGCTGCTCGGATCCGTCGACGAGGGCCGGCTGGAGTTCGCTTAAACCCTGATCGGGCTTTCCGGCGCGGGTTCGGCCGGACCGTCGACGGCGAACCCGTGCCGCCCCACGCGTACGGTTCCCCACACCGGGTCGTCTGGACCGGTCGCACCCTGGAACGTCAGCCGGCGCCTCATCCGCCGCGCCGCCGACGGCGCGCTCACCACCCACGTGAGGATCAGCAGGAACACGGCCGCGCCGACCAGCGGCCAGAAACCGTTGATCACGGTATGCCACCCCGTGTCCGCCTCGAAGCCGATCACGCCGCCGGCGAGGAGGGCGGCGAAACCGCCGATCGTGGTCAGCACCCGCAAGACCTGCCCGGACAGCAGCGGTCGCATTCCCGGATCAGTGAGCAGGCGGGCGGCCTGGAGCGGCTGAGCGGCACCCTACGCGCAAGCCACGAACACCGCGACCTCCCCCATAGGCGACAGGCGAGTGTCGGCGGCTTCGGTTGGATGTCCTGGGTGATCTGCGTGGTCGCCATGGCGCCTTCCCTACCGGTCCAACGGTCACGGGGATCCGGTCAGGCTAGCGGCGGGCACCGGCGAGAACAACAGTCCATGATGGACGAATGATCGTTGGATCGACGGCAGGGCAAGGGCTCTGGACTCAGCCCACCGCATCGCCCGCAGCGGCGGCCTTCGGTCCGGCGAGGGCTTCGGCGATCGCGGCGAACTCGCTGAGTGCGGCTTCGAGGTCCTCGACGATCTCGCGGGCGATGACCTCCGGCGGGAGCTGGGAGTCGGCGTCGTCGAGGGCCGGGTCCTTGAGCCAGGTGATGTCGAGGTTGACCTTGTCGCGCTCAAGGAGCTCGGCGTACGTGAAGGGCCGGAAGCGCTCGGTCTCGACACGGTTCGAGCGCGGCTCGCCGGGCAGGTAGCAGTCGACGAAGTCGTCGAGGTGTTCGCGGCGCAGCGGGTTCTGCTTGAGGGTGAAGTGCTGGCCGACGCGGAAGTCGTAGACCCACAGGGTGTCGGTCCAGGGTTGGCCGGGGCGGGCGGTCTTCTTGTCGAAGAAGAGCACGTTGGCCTTGACCCCGCCGGCGTAGAAGATCCCGGTGGGCAGGCGCAGGAGGGTGTGGACGTCGAACTGGTTGAGCAGCCTACGCCGGACGGTCTCCCCGCCGCCGCCGTCGAAAAGGACGTTGTCGGGGACGACGACGGCCGCGCGGCCCGGGATGGCGAGCATCGAGGCGATGTGCTGGACGAAGTTGAGCTGCTTGTCGGTCGTGGTCGTCCAGAAGTCGTCGCGGTTATAAGAGATCGTCTCGCGACCGGCCTTGCCGTTCTCGCCGACGACGGTGATGGAGGACTTGACGCCGAAGGGCGGGTTGGCCAGGACGACGCTGGCATGCCGCGACGGCGGTGCGGCGAGGGCGTCCTTCACGACGATGGCGATTCGCCGTTGGGGCGGCCGATGCCGTGAATGAGCATGTTCATCGCGGCGAGGCGGGCGGTGCCGTCGACGATTTCGGTGCCGGTGATGGCGCCTTCGGCGAGCTTTTCGCGCTCTTCGCGGCTGAGGCGCGTGCTGTTCTCGGCGATGTACTCATATGCCGCGAGCAGGAAGCCGCCGGTGCCGCAGGCCGGGTCGGCGATCGTGTCGGCGGCGGTGGGCTGGACGCAGTCGACCATGGCGGTGATGAGCTCGCGCGGGGTGAAGTACTGGCCCGCGCCCGACTTGACGTCCTCGGCGCTCTTGTGGAGAAGTTCCTCGTAGGCGTCGCCTTTGACGTCGACTGACTCGCTGGACCACTTTTCTTTGTCGATCAGGTCGACGATGAGGCGTTTGAGTTTGGCGGGGTCCTGGATGATGCCTTCAACGGGACCAGTTCGGGGGATGTTCGCGAGGCGATCGGGTATCTGGAGGACGCTTCGGGGAAGTTCGAAACCGCTTCCGGGAGTGCGACCGGCGCAGCGACGAAGGCGACGGGCTGGGCCGCAGGGCTGTGAACGTGCGCCGGCCCCGGCTTCGCCGGGGCCGGGGCACGTGACTGATCAGTGGTCGAAGCCGCCGGATTTGATGCCGGTGATGAAGCCGGACCATTCAGCGGAGGACGCGAGGAAGGCGGGGCCTTCGCGGTCCTTGCTGTCGCGGACGGCGATGCGGGTGGGGAGGTCGGTGAGGGGGCCGACCTCGACGCAGTTGCCGCCGCCGCTGGGGCTATAGCTGCTGACACGCCAGGCAGCACGGGTCAAGGGGCGATCCATTCAGAGTCCTTCCGCGATGTCGGCGATGAAGCTCGCCGACTCTCCAGGAGTCAGCGCCGATCGGGAAATGTCAGCGTATACGCCTTCCAGACGGTCCAGCTTCTCCGGATCTTCGACAAACATCTTCGTCACGGCGGTCTCAGCGTAGGCGACGTCCGGGTACCGATCATCGAGTCCGAAGAGCGTAAAGCTGCCGCAGTAGCCCGCGTGCGAGACGGCGGAGAACGGCAGTACCCGGATGTCCACATTGGGGCGTTCATTGAATGCGAGCAGCCGGTGGAGCTGCACTTTCATGACCTTCGGGCCACCGAGGGCTCGCCGGAAGGCGCTCTCATCCAGGATCGCGGTGACCTTCGGCGCAGCATCCTTATCCAAGATTTCCTGGCGACGCATGCGAAGGCTCACCCACGGATCGATCTTCTCATCGGCAACCGCCGGCCCCTCGCAGGCACGGATGATGGCCTCTGCGTAGTCAGCAGTCTGGAACAGTCCGTGCACCATTTCGGACTCGAAACACCGAATGGTCTCGGCACGCGATTCCAGCCATGCATAGTCCGCGAAACTCGACTCCTGGCCCACCCCGACCATGCCGTCCCACCAGTCTCGCCGCCATGCGATGTCCCGCAACTCCATGAGGTTGGCACGTGTCCGCTCATCGGCGTTGTAGAAAGTCAGCAGCTCGGTGAGGTCGCCGCGTTTGATCGGGACGAGTGCGTTCTCCATCCGACTCATGGTCGACGAAGCGACCTCCAGGAAGTCAGCGGCTTCCACGATGCCGAGGTCGTTGTCTCCGCGTAGCCGCTTCAGGCTCTGCGCGAGCCATTGACTGCGCAGGCTCGGCCCGAGCGGGCGGCGGTGCGATTGCGGCATGGGAGCTCCCTAGTGGAAATTTCGATATGCGGTTGTTGCATATTCGTGATACCCATGCAATGCTAACACCAAGCGCGGCTCATGTGACTGGCAGTGATGTTCCCAGCTCAGACTGCCTGGGTAGGCGACATCCGTTGTCAGAACACGGATCGCGTGAGGAAAACGATCGAGGCGGGCCTGAGGTTTCGAAGGCCCGGACGGCCCGCCTCGATCTCCACTCAACGAGAGGAGCGATCGTGGATCGCACTCGCTGGCACCTGTCTGTCTATCACGCCCCGTATCACGCCAGCTACCACGTGCCCTACCGCCGTTTCGGCGTGGCACGCTTCGCCGGCGTTCCGGTCCCGTGGTTCGTCCGCCGCTGCCGGACCTGCGGCACCGCCTGGCCGTGCGCGCCCATCCTCGGCGCGCACCCGTCCTCCCCGAGGTTCATCCCCATCCAGACCTCACGCTCATGAACGCCCGCGACCCACAGGCCCGGCACACCCCGCCGCTCCCGTACCCGCCGTTCACGCTCCTGAACCGGCCGCCGGCGACTCCCCCGCCAACAGCCCGCCACCCTCAACTGTGGACGATCCAGCTCCACTGGTGGAACCGTCACACCCCACACCCCAACGAGCGCCACTGCCACTTCTGCCGCCAACTGTGGCCCTGCGCGTCGTGGTTCCACTGGGATGACCTGCTGCGCCGCTCCATCGGCCACCGCACCGGCCGCGACCCCGGTCTCTCGTAACCGGTTCGCCCACCTGCCCTCACACCACCTCACACCCCACCCGCGACACGACAGGGGCTCCGCATGCTCAAAACACTCTGGAAGATCATCGACCCGCCGACGTTCTTCCTGCGCCTGATCTGGGAAGGCATCCCCGCGGGCGTCACCGCGGCACTCTCCCTCTACGTCTCCTACCAGGCCCTCGCCCACCTCCATTGGGCACTCGCGCTCGCCTGCGCCGTCGGAGTCGGGCTCCTCGGGTGGCTCTTCGCCCAGTTCGTCCTCAACGGACTGACGCGCCTCGCCCCGCACCTCCGGCTCGACGACCACCTGCTTCGCAAGCACATCAAGGACTTCTCCGACCTCGACCTCGACCGCGAGGAACGCCACTACGCAACAATGCGCGCCCAGCACGCGCCCCGCTTCGGCAGCGAACGATGCCCCGTGTGCGATGTGCGCAGCCCCGTCCGCTGTCGCGGCCTCCTCGACGCCGAGCGCCACCATTACGCGCTGCGCACCGAACGTCGGCTCCGCGATGACCTCGCCCGGATCCGGGGCAAGGCCTCGGGCGGCCCCGAAACCGGCACCGGCCCGATAGACCCGGTCCACTCGACGGGGTGACCCGGCCAGGCGCTACCGGCCGCCACAGACCACTACAGGGCCCGACCGAACCCCGGCCGCCAACGCGAAAAGGGAGCCACCCCACGGCGTGCGGCCCGGGTGGCTCCATGACAAAAGGAATGTCACCAGTGAATCTACCCGATCTCACCCACCACGCCGTCACTCAGCTCTCCGGGTTCTCCCCGGCGACCGTTCACCTCGACCCGTTCACCGGCTTCCTGTTCGGCGCCGCGACCGCCCTGCTCGCCATCCTCGGCGCCGCAGCCGCCCGGCACATCGCCCGGCGTTGCGGCTGCACCCTCGGCGCCCTCGTCGACTGCGTGTTCAGGCAACTGGCCGCGCTGCTGATCCGGCGCGGCCGGGGACGCCACCGCATGTGGGACCACTACACGTCGCAACGCACCATCCGCGCCGACTTCGACCGGCTCAGCCGCTGGAGCTAGCCGCCGACCGAAGGTCAAGCCGCCGTGACGACCTCGTCGAGTGCCAGCGGCGCCGGGCGCGTGCGCTCCGCCCAGCGGGCCGCGAGCGGGACGGCGAGTCCGGCGGCGACGAACGCGGCGCCGAGGATAAGCCAGCCGCGCATGCCCTGCCCGATGACGAGCGCGACGAGCGCGGCCGGGGCGATGATCTCGGCGATCTGGAAACCGGTGTTGTACAGGCCCTGGAACTGGCCCTGGGCGTGCGCGGGCGCCAGGTCGAAGGACAGTCCCCAGCCCCCGGCTGCGTGCAGGAGTTCGCCGAAGACGTGCAGGAGCCCGCCGAGGCACAGCGCTGCGATGGCCAGGCCGACGGAGCGGTCGGCGGCGAGGGCGTAGAGCGCGCAGGCGCCGAAGAGCAGGAACCCGGCGTTGCGCTGGGCTCGCGCGGCTCCCCGGATCGTCGCGCTGCCACGGCTCACGCGGACCTGGAGGAGGATGATGAAGGTCGTGTTGAGCACGGCGAGCACCGAGACCATCCACGCCGGGGCCGAGGTGCGGCTGACCACCCACAGTGGAATGACGACGTTGAAGACCTGGAAGTGCACGGTCATCACGGCGTTGAGGGCGGTGAGGGCGACGTAGGGCTTGTCGCGCAGGGCGAGGGTGCGCGACTCCTTCTTCGCCGCCGGGGTCGGCTTGAGGGCGGGCACGCGCAGGTACATCAGGGCGGCGGTGAAGTAGAGCGCGACCGTGACGAGGATCAGGGCGACGTACACCTCGCGCCGGTCGACTTGCAGGGCGATCCCGGCCAGGGGCGCGCCGAGGGTCCAGCCGACGTTGGTCACCGACCGCAGGTACGCGCGGGTGCGGACCTGCTGTTCGGGCGGGACGCTGCCGGCGATCAGGGCGCCGCGGGCGGCGTGGGATCCGGTGCCCAGTACCGATACCAGGGCGGCGACGACGACGAAGCCGATGAAGTCGCCGACGAGGAGGTAGCCGAGGTCGACGACGGCGGCGGCGACGCCGAAGCCGACGGCGATGCCGCGGGGGCCGCGACGGTCGGCCCAGCCGCCGATGGGGACGCCGGCGAAGAGTCCGAGGCAGGCGGCCAGGGTCATGCCGAGGCCGACCTCGACTTCGGAGAGGCCGACGGACTTGTGGAAGTAGATGACCGAGACGGTGATGAACAGGCCGCGTCCGACGGAGCCGATGAGGGAGGCGTAGGTGAGGGCGCGGGCTGGGCCGGGGTCGGGCAGGAGGGCTTTGGCGCGGGTGATCAAGGGGGACGGCACACCGGCACGCTAGACCCCCGGAGGGACGGTTCTCACATCCTTAAGCGCTTGCAGTGATCAAGATCGCTGAACTCTCACCAGACGCACCCTGATCGCCTTCGACACCGGCGTGTGCGAACCCTTCGCCGTGTGGTCCAGCGGCACGAGGGGGTTCGCTTCCGGGAAGTACGCCGCGGCGCATCCCCGCGCGGTCGGGTACGCGATGACGCGGAAGTCGTGGACGTGGCGGTCGGTGTCGCCGGGCCATTCGCTGTGGATGTCGACCATGTCGCCGTCGGCCAGTCCGAGGTCGGTGAGGTCGTCGGGGTTGACCATGACCACGCGGCGGCCGTTGTGGATGCCTCGGTATCGGTCGTCGAGTCCGTAGATGGTGGTGTTGTACTGGTCGTGGCTGCGCAGGGTCTGGAGCAGCAGCCGCCCTTCGGGGATCTCGATGACGTCGAGGCCGCTCACGGTGAAGTGGGCCTTGCCGGTGGGGGTCTGGAAGACCCGCGCGTCGCGGGGCGGGTGCGGGAGAACGAATCCGGCGGTGCCGGCGACCTTCGCCTCGTAGTCGTGGAAGCCGGGCACGACGCGGGCGATGCGTTCGCGGATGAGCCGGTAGTCCTCGGCGAAGGCGCGCCACGGGATGCCCTCGCCCAGCAGCTCCCCGCCGAGGCGGCAGATGATGGCGACCTCGCTGAGCAGGTTCTCGCCGGCCGGTTCGAGTCGGCCCCGGGAGGCGTGGACGGCGCTCATGGAGTCCTCGACGGTGACGAACTGCTCGCCGGTGGCGCGCACGTCGGCCTCGGTGCGGCCGAGGGTCGGCAGGATCAGCGCGGTGCGGCCGCAGACGACGTGGGAGCGGTTGAGCTTGGTGGAGATCTGCACGGTGAGGCGGCAGTCGCGCAGGGCCGCCTCGGTGACGGCGGTGTCGGGTGTGGCGGCGGCGAAGTTGCCGCCGAGGCCGACGAAGACCTTGGCGGTGCCGTCGCGCATGGCCCGGATCGCGGCGACGGTATGGGTTCCGGGGTGCTCGGGGACGTGGAAGCCGAACTCGCGGCCGAGGTCGGCCGACCAGGCCGGCGGGTGCTCGTAGATGCCCATGGTGCGGTCGCCCTGGACATTGCTGTGGCCGCGCACGGGGCACAGCCCGGCACCGGGTCTGCCGATCATGCCCCGCAGCAGCTGGACGTTGACGATCTCCTGGATCGTGGCGACGGCGTCGCGATGCTGGGTGAGTCCCATGGCCCAGCAGACGACGATCCGCTCCGACTCGGCGAAGCGGCGGGCGAGCGCGTCGATGTCCTCAAGGGACAGTCCGGTCGCGGCGGTGACGGCGGCGGGGTCGACGTCGGCGATGTGGGCGGTGTACTCGGCCAGGCCCGCGGTTGATTCGTCCACAAAGGACCGGTCGAGGGCGTCCCATTCGACCAGGCGGTGCCCGATCCACTGGAACAGCGCGAGGTCGCCGCCGAGACGGATGGGCAGGTGCGCGTCGGCCAGGACGGTGCCCTTGCCGAGCATGCCGCGCACGGTCTGGGGGTTTTTGAAGCGCAGCAGCCCGGCCTCGGGGAGCGGGTTGACGGCGACGATGGACGCGCCGCCGCGTTTGGCCTTCTCCAGGGCGGTGAGCATGCGCGGGTGGTTGGTGCCGGGGTTCTGGCCGACGACGACGATCAGGTCGGCGGCGTGGACGTCGTCGAGGGTCACCGAGCCTTTGCCGATGCCGATCGTCTGGGTCAGTGCCACACCGGAGGACTCGTGGCACATGTTGGAGCAGTCGGGGAGGTTGTTGGTGCCGTAGGCGCGGGCGAGCAACTGGTAGAGGAAGGCGGCCTCGTTGCCGGTGCGGCCGGAGGTGTAGAACAGCGCCTGGTCGGGATTGTCCAATGCGGACAGTTCGGTGGCGAGCACGCCGATCGCCTCGTCCCAGGTGACCGGCTCGTAGTGGTCGGATCCCTCGCGGCGCAGCATTGGATGAGTGAGGCGGCCCCGCTTGCCGAGCCAGTGCTCGGTGCGGCCGGCGAGGTCGGTCAGGGAGTGGGCGGCGAAGAACTCCGGCCCGACGCGCTTGACGGTGGCCTCCTCGGCGACGGCCTTGGCGCCGTTCTCGCAGAACTCGGCGAGCTGCCGGTGCTCGGGGTCGGGCCAGGCGCAGCCCGGGCAGTCGAAGCCGTCGACCTTGTTCACCTTGAGCAGGGCGCGGGCGCTTCGGGACGCACCCATCTCGCGCAGGCTCGCCGACAGCCCCGCGCTCACGCCGGGCAGGCCGGCCGCCACGGACTTGGGCCCGGTGGACGTGAGTTTCTTTTCGCCCGGTTCCATGACCCCAACCTACGGCGTCACGGACGCGCCCGGGAAGGGAAACGATCATCGGGCGGAGGGCGCCGGGGGCCCGTGGGTCCCCGGCGCCCGAAACCGGCTCAGCACCAGCAGGCGCCGCACGGCTTCCCAGGGCAGCAGTGCCGGTAGCAGCCAGGCTGCGCACAGGTCTTCACCGGGCACTCCGCCGCCGCGGCGGAGGCCTTCGGCGCGAGCCGGTTCACCAGTTTGTCGGCGAGACGGGTCATCGAACGCATGGCTCATTCCCTTCGTCGATCTGTCGGACGCCGGTGGGCGTCACCTCGATCAGGATGGCGGGGTCAGGCCGCCGAAACCTTGAGCCGACCTTGAGCGGCGCCCGGCTACGGGCAGGCGCAGGGGCCGCAGGGTTTACCGGTGCAGCAGATCCGGAAGCAACCCGGCTGGTAGCAGTCCACGTCGCGGCACGTCGCCGGAATGACGGGCGCCCCTTGGCGCCACCCCGACAGACTGTCGCGAACCGCTCGCAAGAACCTTGAGCCGAACTTGCGCGGACGCCAATTCTCGCCTATCCGACAATCCGCCCACTCGAAAGCCTTGTCCCACATGCGATCGCGGCCCGGTTGACGGTTCCGCGCCGCCGACGGCACGCTATAGGTTGGCGGGCATGTCTGAGTTCGCTGAGTTCGCGCTGGGCATCGGCCTCGTCCTGCTCGCCGTCGGGCTCTCGGTGGCGCTGGTGGCCACCGCCCGCTGGGTCACCCGCAAGTACGCCTCACCCGGTTCGAGCCTCGCCCGGCTCGCCGACGAGGCCTACCTGCCCGCCCAGATCACCTTCGCCCTCGTCGCCGTCCAGATCGTCATCCCCTTCATCTGGTACTGGGAATGGCGGGTCCACGTCGACCTCGTCCTGCGCCTGGTGACCTTCGGCACCGTCGCGTGGCTGCTCATCGCCCTTCTGCACGTCGCCGAGGGCATGGTCATGAAACGCGTCGACAAGCCCGGCGAGTCGGCCATGGAGCGCCGCCGCCGCACCCAGGTCATCCTCATACGGCGCGTGTCGGTCGCCGGTGTCCTCGTCCTGTCGGTCAGCGCCGCCCTGGTGACCTTCCCGACCGTCCGCGCGATCGGCATGAGCATCCTCGCCTCGGCCGGCATCATCGGCATCGTCCTCGGCCTGGCCGCCCAGTCGTGGCTCAAAGGACTGTTCGCCGGCCTCCAGCTCGCCTTCGGCGACGCACTGCGCATCGGCGACGTCGTGGTCGTCGAGGGCGAGTGGGGGCACGTCGAGGAGATCACCCTGACCTACGTGGTCGTGCGGATCTGGGACAAGCGCCGCCTGGTGCTGCCCACCACCTACTTCACCGAGAACCCCTTCTACACCTGGACCCGCAGCTCCGTCGACATACTCGGCACCGTCGAACTCGACGTCGACTTCACCCTCCCCCTCGAACCCGTCCGCGAGGAGCTCCAGCGCATCGTCCGCGAGTGCGAGTACTGGGACGGCGACACCGTCCACCTCCAGGTGACCGAGGCCGTCGAAGGGCGCATGCGCCTGCGGGCCGTCGTGTCGGCCGCCGACGGCTCCGTGGTGTGGGATCTGCGCTGCCACGTGCGCGAAGGCCTGCTGAACTGGATCCGCGACAAGCACCCCGCGTCACTTCCCAAGATGCGGGCGGAACTGTCCGATGACCGGTCCTTGTAGGGTGGGGCCGCAGTCGGGGTTATAGGAGGAGCGGGCGTGGCGGATACCAGGACCGACCTGGCGGCGAAGGTTGACGCCGCCTGGTCGGCGTTCACCGGCGCGCTGGCGGAGGCCATCGGCCAGCTGCCCGAGGGCAGCGATCTCGAGCTGGTCCTCGACCCGACGGCCACCGGAACC
Source organism: Phytomonospora sp. NPDC050363 (assembly GCF_040655735.1). Lineage (NCBI taxonomy): Bacteria > Bacillati > Actinomycetota > Actinomycetes > Micromonosporales > Micromonosporaceae > Phytomonospora > Phytomonospora sp. NPDC050363. The sequence goes on along the minus strand of NZ_JBFAKK010000002.1, from coordinate 243,783 downwards.
GGGGAGGCCGTCTACGACGTGCAGATCTCGCGCCTCAAGGGCGAGGAGCTGCACGCCGACGCCACCAGCAACGCCACCCTGCCCGACGGCGTGAACCTCGACCGGACGACCATCGCGCACCTGGTCACGCTCGGCTGGCAGCCCCCGGGCGTCGTCGAGGGCGCCGGGGAGCGCTTCGGGCTGCGCCTGCCGCTGTCGGAGTCGCAGGACCTCGCCGAGATCATCACCCGCACCTTCCGGGACATGTACAACGCGCCCCACCCGGCGTTCCTGACCTACGACTTCACCGGCGACACCGAGGCCCCGACGCTGGCCACCGCGCGTCTGGCACCGAGCATCCCCGCCTCGACCGAGCCGCGCGCGATCACCTCCGAGGCCAGCGGGCTCGGGTCGGTCGTGCGCGAGGTCGTCGCGGCCATGCAGCGCACCGAGCCCGACCGGCTGTCCGTCGACGACAACGGCGAGATCAGCCTGCGGGCGGGTTCGGCGATGGTGTTCATCAAGTCGACCGACCGGCCCGCCGTGGTGGACGTGTACTCGCCGCTGCTGACCGAGGTCGACCCCAACGAGCGCCTGTACCGGGAGCTGTCGGAGCTCACCCAGCGCCTGCCGATCGGGCGCCTGTACTACCTCAGCGGGACGATCTGGGTCTCGGTGCCGGTGTACGGCCGCGACTTCCAGCCGACCCACCTGATGCTCGCCGTCGAGTCGATGACGCGGCTGGCCGACGACCTCGACGACCGGCTCCAGGGCAAGTTCGGCGGGCGGCGCTTCTTCGAGCCGGCCACCGACGCGCCCGAGGACGAGCCCCGCACGGGCATGTACCTGTAGCGAAGTCCACTGTGGAGAGCCTCGGGCGACATGCCCCGGGGCTCTTCGCGGTTTCGGGGGACTATGGCGCGGGCGACGGGAGAACGCCGTCAGGGTGGGTGTTCGTCCGGTCCACAGTGGCCCCAACGCCCCGGAACCCGGCCGAGGTTGCGGCGGGTTCCGGCGCGCGGCCGTTCGGCGTGGTCCTAGGAGACTCCGCCGACCTCTTGGCTGCAGTGGCTGCGCGTTCCACTGGTGACCACGCAGACCTGGATGGAGACGTAGTGCTCGTCGGTGACGTAGTTCCCCGAGTAGGTGGTGCAGGAGCCGTCGTTGACGGTGTCCTTGAAGGTCCCCTTCAGTGCCCAGTCCGTGTCGTCGAAGAGGGTCACCACCGCGGCTCCGCCATCGCTGTAGGTGTCGCAGACGGTGATCGACTCCCAGCCCTCGACGCCGGCCAGATCGGCGTCGAAGTAGGCCTTTCCGCCGGTACCGGTGGTGGTCACCCAGCCGATGTCGGAGCTCGCGTGGGCGGCGGCGGCGCTGCCGAGGACGATCGCGGCGACGGTCGCGGCCACCAGGGCCAGTCGGCGGGTCAGTTTCATGAGCGGACTCCAAAGGGACGGTGCCCGCCGAACCGGCGGGCGTATGCGTTCATGATCGCCTTTCGAGCGCATACCCGAGCGCATAGGTCCACAGTGGATGAATCACGCAACGAACCCCCGGCCGATGATCCGACCGGGGGCCTTTTCGACGGTTTCGTACCACTTGCTCAGTGCTTCGAAGAACCTACTTCTTCAGCGAGTCGACGAAGTTCGCCCACTCGCCCGCGCTGATCACGAGAGTCCCGCCGTCACGGTCCTTCGTGTCGCGCACACCGACGCCTACGCCGAGGTCAGCGACCTCCACACAGTTACCGGTCTGTCCACTACGCGTCGAGCGGCGCCACGTCGCGTAGTCTCTATATATCTCCACCATTGGTTCCTCTCAGCCCAGCTCGCTTTCCGCGGCGAGCTGGGCTATCTGTTGCACCGTCTCATCCCGACTCAAGGCATCTGACCTCAAGGCGTCGAAGACGGCTCTGCACACCTTAAGCTCGCCCGGTTCGTCCAGGTAGAGGTCCCCACCGACCGTTTCAAGGAACGCCACGGGCGGATCCTCGTCGCTGGCGTAGTCCAGCAGGGTGACCGAACCGGTGACACCGGCGTGGGCTCCCGCTGAGGTGGGGATCAACTGGATGGTGATGTTGGGCATCTCGGCGAGCTCGAGCAGGTGCGCCAGCTGCCCGCTCCGTACTTCTTTACCCCCGACGGGACGCTTCAAAGCGCCTTCGTCGAACATGGCGAAGAGAGCGGGCGGATCGTCGCTGTGCAGCCGTGCCTGACGTTCGGCGCGGGCCTGCACACGACGGTCGATCTGCGTGTGAGTCAGTGATTCCACCCCGGCGCGCTCCAGCACGGCGCGGGCGTACTCCTCGGTCTGAAGCAGCGCCGGGATCAAGACCGGTTCCCACGTGGAGATCCGTGACGCCTCGGACTCCAGTGCGATGTGGTCGAGATGCCGTTCGTCCACCACGCCGGCGTAGGCACGCCACCAGCCGGGGCGGCTGGCCTCCTTCGCCAGTTCCACCAGGGCGGACGCTTCGAGACCGTCTACTTTGTAGTGTTCGAGCAGGGCCTGCACGAACAGGGGCTTGGTCGCCGCCTGCCCGCGTTCCATGCGCGAGATCGTCGTCTTGTGCACACTGATGACCTCGGCGGCGTCCTCCATGCTGACCTTGGCCGAGCGCCGATGTTCACGGAGCGCTATGCCGAGTCGGCGCCTGCGGACGGTGTTGGTGGCCATGGCGTGATCCTCCCACAGCATGGAGACTGACACGTAGTGCGAAATCTCCGTCTGCTAGTTGCGTTTCGCCATTCGTCGTGTGAGACTACCTGTGACCCAAGCCACGAGCACTCGGGTGGGAGCAGTGCGATGAAGTCCCGGCTCAAGCACGACGCGACACGTGAGGCGATCAACGCGATCGACTCGCTGGAGTCCCTTCAGGACCGCGCGCGCGAGCTGCTGCGCTCCTACATCCAGGGCGACCAGCTGTCCGACGTGTGTTCCGCGCGCGAAGCCGGGTTCCACCTGAAGAACGCCGTCGACGACATCGTCCGGCAGCTCTGCCAGCTCGCCGACGCCGAAGTGTCGTCGCGGGCGCTGCGCGCCGAGGCCGAGGCGGGTCAGAAGTAGACGTCCCCGGTGTCGTGCGCCTTGGTGGCCACGGTGCCGGGTGACAAGAACTCGCGCGGTGCCACCGCCGCGCAGGCCGGGCCGCCCGGCGGCCAGTACGGCGACCTAGAACCGCGCCCTGGTGGGGCTGGCTACTGTCAGCCGGGCGGCCTCTCGCAAAGGCGCCGGGCGCCCGAAAGCGCCCGGCGATCGGTTGTCTAGGCGGCGATCCAGGCCAGTTCGGTCTTCCCCGTCAGATCGGTGGCCTTCAGCCCCGCGTAGGACAGCGTCCACAGTGTCTCGCCGACGATCAGCGAACGGTTGATGGTCGAGGCGTAGAGATCGGCGCCCTCGTGGGCGACCACGCCGACCTTCGTCAGTCCGGTGTCCTCCACCCGCAGCAGCAGCGCGCCGCCGGGGTTCTCCCCGCCGTCGTCGAAGGTCCAGCTCGGCCCGATCGGCACCACCAGCAGCCGCGTGGGCTCCCAGTAGAGGAAGGCGTGCGGGTCGTACTGCGCCTCGGATGTGGCGCCGGAGACCTCGTAGTCGGCGAGCTTGCCGGGAGCGGCGGGATTCGACACGTCGAAGAGCGAGATCTGCGCCGCCGTCGCCATTCCGGTCTCGGTCGCCTCCTGCCCGACCCCGATGAGCCGGCCCGGCCCGACCGGGTGCAGGTAGGAGGAGAAGCCGGTGATCTTCAGCTCCCCGTCGACCTTCGGCGCCGCCGGAACCGACAGATCCACCACATAAAGGGGATCGGTCTGCCGGAAGGTGACCACGTAGGCCGTCGGCCCGACATAACGGACGGCGTAGATCTGCTCGTCCCTGCCGAGCCCTTCGACCCGCCCGACCTCGACGAGCCCCTCGCCGTCCTGCTTGAACACGTAGACGCCGCTGTGCGACTTCGCCCCCGACCGCATCGAGAACGGGTCGCTCGTCGTCGCCACCCGCAGGTGGCCCTCGAACTCCGACATCGAGTACTGGTTGAGCACATAACCGGGCACGGTCCCCGAGGCGGCGTAGACCGGCGGGCCGGGCTGCGACACGTCGAAGCGGTACAGCTCGGTGCCCGCCTCGGCCGCCTTGGCGGCGAAGGCGCGGCGGTCGTTGGCGACGTACAGCGCCGACGGTGAGCCGTAAACCGTCTGCCCGTCGGCGACGATCGACACGGGAGCGCCGTCCCCGAGCGGGCCGGCGAGGTCGAAGGTCAAGACCGTGAGCATCGAGGTCGCCGAGTACGAGAAGGCGTGCCTCATCGACTCACAGCCGACCGTGCCCTCGCTCACCTGCCCGTCGGCGCCCTGGTGCCGGTAACGCGGCATCCAGTCGCCGATCGTGGACGCGTTCACCGCGTCGCGGTTGCGCGCGGCGGCCACCGAGGGCGAATCGTTCCCGTCGCCCTCCGGGAAGCGCAGCTGCGGACTGGAGCTCGCCACGACCCGCACGACGCTGCCGTACTGCCGCGTGTCGACCTCGCTGCCGGTGAAGGAGAAGGTCTCGGTGACCGCGCCCACCGCGAGGTCCACCACGGCGATCTGGAGGCCCGTGGCGCCGTTCCAGGGCTTGCCGTTGGCGTCGGCGGGGAGGTCGTGGACCGCCTGGTCCTGGCTGAGCACGAGGACCTTGTCACCCGACAGCAGCATCGAGCTCGCGCCGTAGTACATGCCGCCGCCCGGAGTGTTGAGCGGGATGTCCTTCAGGACCGTCCGGCCGGCCGTGTCGACCACGCGCAGGGAGCCGTCCCGCAGGGTCAGGATGCGCCTGCCGTCGGTCTTGACGATGTCGGGCTCGTCGATCCCCGCCTCCTGGACGTTCGTCGTCGAGTAGGGCGCCGCGGCGTCCGTCGCCGACTCCGGCGCGGCCCCCTTGGCGTCCCCGGCGGCGGCGTCGGGCCCGCTGAACTCCTCGGAGTTGCCGCCGCCGTCGATGTCGACCCCCCATGGGCCGATGTAGGGCAGGATCGCCTCGCGCAGGCTCGTCAGAGCGTGGTCGCAGGAGTCGTAGGAGGCGAGTTTCGCGTCGACCGGCGGCCTGAGGTCGGCCGTGTCCTCGCGGGAGGTGCAGGCGGAGAGGAGCCCCGCGACGAGGAGGAGGGGCACCACCACTGCGGGGGGCATGGGCTTGGTGTCACGCATGCCGCTTGGACGTCGAGGTACGGAACGTGGTTCCGCCGAGGCTGCGACCCCGATCACCCCACCGCTCCCCCGCCCGCCCGCCGCTCGTTGTACCGGGCGGCGCCGCCCCCGCGGCCGCCCGAAATATCCGATCGGACGGGCCGAAGGCCGCGCCCGGGCAAGTACGATCCAAATCCGGTACGCCCGGTCCCCTTGACGACCGGCCTGCTCTTCGAAGGACCTCGATGACCGACACCAGCGCAACGTCGCGCACCTACCTCCTTTGCCCTCCGGAGCACTACACCGTCTCCTACGCCATCAACCCGTGGATGGACACCTCCACGCCGGTCGACACCACGCTCGCCATCGGCCAGTGGGCGAAGCTGTGCGAGGCCCTCACCGACCACGGCCACACGGTGTACACCGTCGAGCCCGAGGCGGGGCTGCCGGACATGGTCTACGCCGCCAACGGCGCCTTCATGGTCGACGGCGCGGTCTACGGCGCCCGCTTCCGCTACCCGCAGCGCCAGCCGGAGGCCGCCGCGTACGAGAAGTGGTTCCGGGCCGGCGGCTGGCGCTTCGTGGCCCCGACGGAGACCAACGAGGGCGAGGGCGACTTCGCCTACGTGCCGGGGCCGGGGTTCATCCTCGCCGGGTACGGGTTCCGCACCGACCCCCGCGCGCACGCCGAGGCGGGCGAGGCGCTGGGCCGGCCGGTGGTGTCGCTGAAGCTGGTCGACGACCGCTTCTACCACCTCGACACGGCCCTGGCCGTCCTCGACGACGAGACGATCACGTACTACCCGCAGGCGTTCAGCGCGTCCTCGCGGAAGGTGCTCCGCCAGCTCTTCCCCGGCGCGGTCCTCGCCGACGAGGCCGACGCCCTGGCCTTCGGGCTCAACCTGGTCTCCGACGGCCGCAACGTGTTCCTCAACGCCGAGGCGCGCGGAATGGCGGCGAAGGTCGAGGCCCGCGGCTACGTGCCGGTGCCGGTCGACCTGTCGGAGCTGAAGAAGGGCGGGGGCAGCGTGAAGTGCTGCATCTCGGAGTTGCGGACTTAAAGCGCTCGAAGAGCGCGTGCGACGTCGAAACCGGACCCGGCTTTGCGGCCGGGTCCGGTTCCCTTTTTATTCGGTCCGCCAGAAATCTCCGGTGAGTCCTATCCCGGCGAAGAAAACACCGGCCTCGCCGGGCGTGCGCCTGCGGTACTCGCGAGTCATCCGGCCGTGATACCAGCGAGTCGCCAGCGTCCACAAAGTCCTCAAGTCGAGCACTTCGCCCTTTTGTGAACCGGTTCGGGCACACCATTCGTCCACATGCGCCGGACGGCAGAAGAGAAGCTGGGACGAACAGGTCGCCACGACGTCGTCCCACTGACGCAGAACGGGCACCGGGAGATGCGCCACCCAGGGTTCGATGGGCGCGCGGTCGGGCTTGACGTCCAAGGCCATGGCCGCCCCGCAGCCGCCGCAGTGCGTCGCGACCAGGCAGGTGCGGCCGACGAGGGCGGGGATGGCGAAGGAGTCCCAAGCGCACCCTCCCCACCATTTCTGCGCCGGCCCGGCGACGACGAAACCCATTGGCGCCGAGGCCCAAGGATGGGCCATGACGATTTCACGGTGTGTTTCGTCGAGCACGACGAGATGTCCGTCGTGGAGTTTGCGCAGTGCCGCGAGCACGCCCGACTCGTCGAGCCCGTGCGCCCGCCCTATGTCCATTAAGGATGGTGGCTCCCCGTTGCGCGCGAACCAGTCGTAGACGAACGTTCTAATGTCGACGAGATCGGCTGCCATGCGGCCTGAGGGTAGCGGCTTCGCGACCGCACCGGTTAGGTTCCTACAGGTGACGGATGCGACAGTTACCAAACGAGCACTGGTCATCCCCGGCGGCCGCGGCGGGCCCTACACGCCTTGGTGCGCCTATCCCGCCGACGCCGCCGAATACCGCGGCGCCGAGGTCGAGTACTTGTGGTGGAGCCGCATGGATCCCGGCGTCGGTCTCGCGCACTTGGCCGACGACGAGCGCGGCCCCTGGACCGAGGTCGACCTCAAGCCGGCCTTCGAGAAGTACGGACCGGACCGGCCGCTGGTGATCGCCAAGTCGCTGGGCACCTTCGCCTCCCCGTTGGCCGCCGACCACGAGACGCCCGCCGTCTGGCTGACGCCGCTGCTGACCAGCCCGTGGGTGGTGGCCGGCCTGCGGCGCGCGACCGCGCCCTTCCTGCTCGTCGGCGGGACCGGTGACCCGTCCTGGAATCCGGAGCTGGCAAGGGAACTGACGCCCTGGGTGCACGAGATCCCCGGCGCCGACCACGGCTTCTACGTGCCCGGCCCGCTCAGCGGGTCGCTGGCCGCGATGGCCGGGATCGTCGAGGCCGTCGAGACCTTCCTCGACGAGACCGTGTGGCCCGCCCGCGAGCGCCCGGTGCGTCCGAGATGACCGACGCCTACCGCGATCCGCGTCTGGCCGCGACCTACGACCCGCTCAACCGCTGGGGTCCGGGCGACGACTTCTACCTCGGGCACGTCATGGGCGCCGCGTCGGTGCTCGACATCGGTTGCGGCACCGGGGAACTGCTGTCCCGGGCCCGCCGGGAAGGCCACACCGGCGACCTGGCCGGCGTCGATCCGGCGCCGGCGATGCTGGCCGCCGCGAAGGCCAAGCGCTCCGACGTCGCCTGGTACGCCGGCGACGCGCGCACGCTCGACCTCAGCCGCCGCTTCGAGCTGATCCTCATGACCGGGCACGCCTTCCAGGCGCTGCTCGACGACGATGACGTGCGCGCGGCCCTCGACCGCTTCGCCCGCCACCTCGTGTGGGGCGGGACGCTGGCCTTCGAGACGCGCGATCCGGCCGCGAAGGCCTGGGAGCACTGGACTCCGGCGGAGACCTCGACGCGGGTGCGCTCGGCTCTGGGTGAGGACTTCACCGTCTCGCACGAGCTGCTCGGGACGCGCGAACCCGACCTGGTGGACTTCCGCACGGCATACCGCTCGCACGACACCGACGAGTCGTTCACCGACGACGGCACCTTGCGCTTCATCGACCCCGAGCATCTCGCCAAGCTCGTCGCCGCGTCCGGCTTCGTCGTCGAGAACCGTTACGGCGACTGGGATCGAAGGCCCTGGACGGCCGGCAGCCCAGAGATCGTCACGGTCGCGACGCTGGCGTAGCCGACTTCCCGTGAGGGCCGCAGGTGGCGGCTGAGGGGGTGGGCGCCCGCGTGGGTCAGCCTCGCCAGAGGTGCAGCATCAGCGTCTCGACCGCGATGCGCGGCCGGACGTTCTTGTCGATCGCCTCCCGGCAGCGCAGGATCGCGTCGATGCGGCGCACCACGCTCTCGGCCGAGAACGCACCCGAGGCCGCCCTCGACGCGGCGGCCAGATCGGTGTGCACCAAAGGAACCCGGGCCCCGAAGCGAGTCACCAGCACATCGCGGTAGAACGCCGCCAGATCGACCAGCGCCCGGTCGAGGGCATCACGCTGCGCACGCGTCAGCCGCGACTTCTGCCGCTTCTCCAGATCCTTCACCAACCCGGCCGTACCCCGGGCCGCCTTCGAAGCGCCCTTACCACTGCCACCCTTACCCAACGCGGTCTCCAGATCGGCCTTCTCACGGCCGGCAAGCTCCGTCGTCGAGGCCTCGGCCTCAGTCTCAGCAGCGGTGATCAACGCATCAGCGGCATCGAAACACGCCCCGACACCGGTCAACTGCCGCGGCACACCCAGCACGGCGGCCCGGCGGGCGCGGGCCTCGGAGTCGCGGGCGAGGCGCCGGGCGCGGCCGACGTGGCCCTGCGCGACCGAGGCCATGGTGTCGGCGACCTCCGGGTCGATCCCGTCGCGCTCGACGAGCAGGCGCGCGATCGCCGAGGCGGGAGGCTGCCGCAGCGCGACCACGCGGCAGCGCGAGCGGATGGTGACGAGGACGTCGTCGACGGAGGGCGCGCACAGCAGGAACACCGTCCGCGAGGGCGGTTCCTCGATGGACTTCAGCAGCGCGTTCCCGGCGGCCTCGGTGAGGCGGTCGGCGTCCTCGATGAGCAGGATCTGCCAGCGGCCCTGCGTCGGCGCGCTCTGCGCCCGCGTGACCAGGGAGCGCATCTCCCCGACACCGATGGACAGGCCGTCGGGGACGACGAAGCGCACGTCGGCGTGGGTGCCGCCGCGCGCGGTGTGGCACGCCCCGCACGCGTCGCAGCCGCCCTTGGGGCATTGCAGCGCGGCGGCCAGAGCGCGCGCGGCGACCGAACGACCGGACCCGGGCGGGCCGGTGAACAGCCACGAGTGCGTCATCGACGAGGTATCCCCGCCGAGCCCGGCGAGGACCGCCTGCCCGGCGGTGACGGCTGCGTCGAGGAGCCCGACGACCTCTTCCTGGCCGACGAGCTCGTCGAAGATCGGCGCGCTCACGCGCCCGCCTCCCTCGCAGGGGTGCGCGGGTCGCCGAGGTCGGCTTCCATCAGGAAGGGATCGGCGGGACCTTGGCGAAAGTCGCCGTCGGTGGCCAGCGTGCCCGGGGTGACGGTCTCGTCGTCGCTGCTGCCGCCGGGCAGCCGCTCGGCGACCTTGGCGCGGACGAGGGCGAAGATCTCCTCCTCGGAGAGGGTCGCGTCGACCACGAGGTAGCGGCGCGGGTCCTCGGCGGCGATGTCGAGGAACTTGTAGCGGACCTTCTCGTGGAAGGCCACCGACTCGCGCTCGATGTGGTCGTGACCGGCGCGGCCCGAGGCGCGCGCCAGCCCGATCGCGGGGTCGATGTCGAGGAGCACGACGAGGTCGGGCTTGAGCGAGGCCGTCGCCCAGTCCGACAGCCACGCGACCTCCTCGGTCGGCAGGTCGCGCCCGCCGCCCTGGTAGGCCAGCGAGGAGTCGACGTAGCGGTCGGAGATGACGACCTTGCCCTCGCGCAGCGCGGGCCGCACGATCGTGGCGACGTGGTGGGCGCGGTCGGCGGCGTAGAGCAGCGCCTCGGCGCGCGGGGACGGCTCCGAGCCGGTCGACGGGTCCAGCACGAGCGTGCGGATCCGGCGGCCGATGTCGGTGGCGCCCGGTTCGCGGGTGAGGACGACGTCGTGGCCCGACAGGCGCAGGTGCGCGGCGAGCTTGACGACCTGCGAGGACTTGCCGGAGCCGTCGCCGCCTTCGAAGACGATGAAGTAGCCCTTGCCCTCGGCGGGCTGCCCGAGGCTGAGCGGACGGCCGCGGATGGAGCTCCAGACGTCCTTGAGGATCGGCACGCCCGGCTTGTCGTCCATCTGGCGCAGGGCCGAGATGCCGGTGGAGATGCCGATGACGCCGGCGGCCAGCAGCAGGAAGCGCGTCGCCGACAGGTCGACGTGGAGGATGCCCCAGTCGACGCGGCGGGCGAGGCCGAAGCCGGCGATGAGGCCCGAACCGGCGATCGTGGCCATGAGCACGACGCGGGCGGCGGTGTTGATGAACGCGAAGATGCGGCCGCGGACGTCGTCGGCGACCTCGCCGCCCAGCAGCGTGATGCCCGACAGGAACGCCATTCCGGCGCCCGCGCCGACCAGGAAGGTCCCGAGCATCGCCACGGCGACGTGCGGGGCGATCGAGTCGAGGATGACCGCGCAGCCGGCGACGATGATGCTCAGCCCGAACCAGCGCCGCCGGGACAGCTGCCCGACGATCTTCGGCCCGGCGACGATGCCGACGCCCAGGCCGATGAACAGCGTCGCGAACAGCGTGGAGAAGGTGGCGTCGCCGCCGCCGAGGGCCCGCGCGTAGAACTGCGCGGTGCCGATGACCACGCCGGCGCTGGCGAAGGCGCCGAGGATGCCCAGGACCAGGCCCCGGACGAGCTTGGTGCGCCCGACGTACTTCCAGCCTTCGGCGAACTCGCGCAGCATGCCCTGCTTTTCGGGCTGTGCGCCGGGCGGGCCGTTGCCGTTCTTGCGCTGGCTCAGCTCCGGGATCGCGAAGATCACCACGAGCGCGGCGGCCAGGAAGGTCAGGGCGTTGAAGTACAAGGCGAGGTCGACCGCCGAGGCCCATCTGCCCAGGCTGGTCAGCTCGGCGTCGAAGCTGGTCAGCAGGCCGATGACACCGGCCGCAAGGACCGGCGTGAGGCCGTAGGTGGTGACCAGGGTGAGCTGGTTGGCGGTCTCCAGGCGCGCCTTGGGCAGCAGGTTGGGGACCGCCGCCTCCTTCGCGGGCATCCAGACCATGGCGACGGCCTCGATGGCGAACTGGGCGATCGCGGCGTAACCGACGGCGCGGATGCCGCCGCCGAGGGACAGGCCGACCAGCGGGATCGAGGCGAACAGCGCGAAACGCAGCATGTCGCAGATGGCCATGGTGAGCCTGCGGTCCCAGCGGTCGGCGAAGATCCCCGCGAGGGGACCCAGGACCAGCGAGGGGAGCAGGCGCACGGCGATGACCGACCCGAAGGCCAGGCCCTTGCCCGTGGCGCCCTCGACCTGGTTGGCCGCGAACAGCGAGGTCGCGAGCAGGCCGAGCCAGTCGCCCATGGCGGATAGCCCGAGCACCGCCCACAGGCGGCGGAACGGGCGAATGCGCAGGATCGCGCGGAGATCTGTCGCGACTGACATGTCCTTGGCGCGTCCCTTCCTCCGTGCGTCGACCGTCATGTGTAGCCAACTCACTGTCGAGTCAGACTAATACGGTGGTCTGAGTCATACCGCACTGCGGCGGCTCCGCCGTCCGCCGCGAAGGGTGCCAGGTCGCCACACCGCCCCGCCGCCGTCGGCGTCCGCCCTGGTGGAGAGGGAGAGAAGACCACGTCGAGCGGTCGCTTCGGGTGGCGAGGCGGGAGTAGTGGCGATCCGGGCGTGACGCCCGGATCGCCTCAAGTACAGCCCACCGATCCTGAAGCCAGGCTGAGACCGTCAGTCGACGTGACGCGAGAGGTAGTCGCGGATGAGCGCCTTGGCCTCCCCGAGCACCTCCGGATCGCCGGCGGGATCGCGCCGGAACGCGAGGTTGATCAGCGCGTCGCCGGTCTCCACGCCGATGGCCAGCGCGAAACGCAGCCGCGGACGGTCGTCGAAGCCGAGCCGGTCGATGATGAGTTCCTGGAGGCGCTGGGCGATGACGTCGTTGTTCTCCCGGTCCGTGTCGAGAAGGTGCACGTCGACGACGTCGCCGAAGTGCAGGGTCCGGAAACCCGGTTCGATGCGGTGCATGTGGATGTACTCGTCGATGACCGCGTCGACGATGTCCCACCAGTGGTCCGGCTTCTCGCCCCCCAGACGGGCGTCGAGCCTGGAGTTGAGGTTCTCCAGGAAACTCTCCAGGTGCCGCACGGTCAGCGCCTGCACGACGGCCCGCTTGTCGGGGAAGAACTGGTAGACCGAACCGATCGCCACGCCCGCTCGCTGCGCGATGAGCGTTGTCGTCAGGCCCTCGTAGCCCAGTTCGTCCACGAGGGCGGCGCAGGCGTCGAGCATGCGCCCGACCCTGGCCGCGCTGCGTTCCTGCACCGGCACCCTTCGCAATGGTGCCCGGCGTGCAATCTGCGTATCACTTACTTTCACCGTCGTGCCCCCTGCGCCGACGCCGCCCCGGGTCAAGTCCAGCGCACACTGAACGGTGGTGGCGGCCGGGGACGGGCTCTGCTCAACCAATGTGGCCATCATGCCGGAGTTGAGGGGGTTTGCACGGTGAGGCGCGCGGGTGATCGTCCACCCGTGTCAGGTGGCGACCCTCGACTGGGTGCCCGCGCGGATCTCGAAGAGGTCCTCGCCGAGCCGCACGGACATCGCCTCGACCCGCTCGGGCCAGTGCGCCGGCCAGCGCGTGCGCGAGGACCAGCGGATGCCGGTCAGCGGCACGTCGCCGAGCCCGGCGGCGGCCAGGTCGGTGTCGGTGAAGTCGTCGAGGCCCTCGGCGACGGTCGCCAGCAGGTGGCCCTCGAAGCCGACCCCGGCGCCCGCGAGGTGCAGCGGCCAGGCGGCGGTGACGCGCGCGATCTCGCCGGCGCCGGCCCCGGCGAGGCCTGCGGCGAGCCGCGCGGCGCGGGCGACGACGTCGGCGAGCCAGTCGGCCGACGCGGCGGCCAGGTCGGCGCCTTGGCGGCGAAACACCTCGGCGACGACCAGCGACAGCGCCGCGGCGCGCTCCACGGCGTGGTGGAGGTCCTCGGCCACGCCGGCGGGCAGCCCGCCCTCGGCCACCGTCAGCGCCCAGGCGGTGTTCACCTCGTCGAGGAGCTTCATGACCTCGCCCAGGTCGGCGCGGGTCGCCAGGCGCGCCGCGAGCGGAGCGTCGAGGGCGGCGGCGATGACCGCCACGATGCCGGTGAGGGCACCCCGTTCGCCGGTGATGGCCGCCAGGCCCGCCTCCAGGTCGAGGACCGTGCCGAGGTCGTCGGCCAGGTCGGCGTAACGGGCGGGGAGCATGGCGGCCCGCAGGCCCGTGCCGAGGTCGAGGCCACGGGACAGGCCGGCGTTGACGCGCTCGTGCTCGGCGACGAGCCTTCGTCGCACGGTCTCATTCATCGTCGGATTCCCCCAGATGGTTCTCGAGTGCGCGGCGTGCTCTGAACAGACTGGCCCGGACGGCGTCGGGGCTCATCCGCAACTCCACGGCGATCTCGGTGGCCCGGAAGCCGTCCAGCCACCACGCGAGCACCTGCCGCTGCCGGGCTGGCAGCAGGTCGAGCAGGCCGAGGACGTGATGGCGGCCCTCCCACGCCTCGATGTCGGTGACGGTGAGGACGCCGCCGGGCGGATCGGCGACCGGTTCCTCGGGCGCCGAGGCGACCCGGCGGACCCAGCAGCGTGAGGCGACGCGCCGCACCCACGCCTTGGGGTACTCGATGTCGGCCCAGCGCCGGTAGGCCTCCAGCATCGCCTCCTGGGCCACGTCGGTGGCGTCGGAGAGCGGGACGCCCTGCCAGCGCAGAAAGCCCACGAGGCGGGGCATGTCGGTGCGGTAGAAGACACTGAACTCGGCGTCGACGGCGGCCCGGGCTCCGGGCACGGCGACGGTCTCACGCTCTTCCACGACCGCGCCCCCTCCCGGTGGCGCGCCCGCGGTCGCTCCTTCGCGGTGGGCGACTCCTGCAAGTCATACGGGTAAGAGCCGCCGCACACGCGAAACGTGAACCGCTTCCACTAAAACTTCGCGGACGCGCCTCAACCCGACTTCTTCGCCGAAGCCTTCTTCGTGCCCTTCTTCGCGGCGGTCTTCTTCACCGTCTTCTTCGCCGTGGCCTTCTTCGCGACCTTCTTGGTCGCCTTCTTCGTCGGGCCCTTCGCCCGGCGCTCGGCCAGCAGCTCCGAACCGCGCTCGCTGGTGATCTCCTCGATCGAGTCGCTCTTGCGCAGCGAGGCGTTGGTCTCCCCGTCGGTCACGTAGGGCCCGAAACGGCCCTCCTTGACCACCATCTGCTTGCCCGACACCGGGTCGTCGCCGAGTTCCTTCAACGGCGGCGCCGCGGCGGCCCGGCCACGCTTCTTCGGCTGTGCCAGCAGCGCCTTCGCCTCGTCGAGGGTGACCGTGAACAACTGGTCCTCGGTCTCCAGCGAACGAGAGTCCTTGCCCTTCTTGACATAGGGCCCGTAGCGGCCGTTGGCCGCGAGGACCTCCTCGCCGTCGATCTCACCGATCCGGCGCGGCAGCGACAGCAGCTTCACGGCGTCCTCAAGCGTCAGGGAGGACATCTCCTGGCTCTTGAACAGCGACGAGGTCTTCTCCCCGCTGTTGACGTACGGCCCGAAGCGCCCCGACTTGAGGACCACCGGCTCACCCGTCTCCGGGTGCGCGCCGAGCTCCCGCTCGTCGCTGCCGGCCTGGAACAGCTCCTCGACCTTCTCGCGCGTCAGCTCGTCGGGCGGGGTCCCGTCCGGGATCGACGCGCGCTCACCGGCCTCGGTGTCGTCGGGCTTGTGCCGCTCCAGATAGGGGCCGTAGCGGCCGACGCGGGCCACGACCGTGCGCCCCTCGTCGTCGCTGAACAGCGGGATGGAGTTGACCTGGCGGGCGTCGATCTGCGGCATCTGGTCGTCGACGAGGCTCTTCAGCCCGCCCGACGCGGCCACCGTGCCCTCGGCGCCCACGCCACCGAAGTAGAACTGCTGGAGGAAGCCAAGGCGCGCGCCGTCGCCGGAGGCGATCCCGTCGAGCTCGCCCTCCATCGCGGCGGTGAAGTCGTAGTCGACCAGGCGCGTGAAGTGCTGCTCCATCAGGCCGACCACCGCGAAGGCGAGGAAGGTCGGGATGAGCGCCTGGCCGCGCTTGAAGACGTACTCGCGGTCCTGGATGGTCTGCAGGATCGACGAGTAGGTCGACGGGCGGCCGATGCCCCGCTCTTCGAGGCCCTTGATCAGGCTGGCCTCGGTGTAGCGCGCGGGCGGCTGCGTGCGGTGCCCCTCGGGGTTGAGCGCGTCGGCCGACAGCGGCTGGTCCTTCTCCAGGTTCGGCAGGCGCCGCTCGGTGTCGTCGGCCTCGTCGGCCTCGTCGTCGAGCGACTCCACGTAGGCCTTGAGGAAGCCCGGGTCGGTGATCGTCTTGCCGGAGGTGCCGAACTCGCAGTCCTCGCCGGTCGTCGAGGTCGCCTTGATGCGGATCGAGACGGAGTTACCGACGGCGTCGGTCATCTGCGAGGCGATCGTGCGGCGCCAGATGAGCTCGTAGAGGCGGTTCTCCTCGGCGGAGAGCTCCTTGGCGACGTCGCCGGGCGTGCGGAAGGCGTCGCCGGCCGGGCGGATGGCCTCGTGCGCCTCCTGGGCGTTCTTCACCTTGCGGGAGTAGCGGCGCGGCTCCGGCGGGACGTAGCGGTCGCCGTAGAGCTCCGCGACCTGGCGGCGGGCCGCGGCGAGCGCGGTCTCCGACAGGTTCGTGGAGTCGGTACGCATATAGGTGATATAGCCGTTCTCGTACAGGCGCTGGGCGACGCGCATGGTCTGCGCGCTGGACAGCCGCAGCTTGCGCGCGGCCTCCTGCTGAAGCGTCGAGGTGATGAACGGCGCGTACGGGCGGCGGCGGTAGGGCTTCTCCTCGACGCGGGTGACCTGGTAGTCGACGCCCGACAGGCGCTCGGCGAGGCCGCGCGCGCCCGCCTCGTCGAGGTGGACGACGTTGGCCTTGGCGCGGCCGGTGGAGGAGTCGAAGTCCTTGCCGGTGGCGACGCGGTCGCCGTCGAAGGTCAGCAGCGCGGCGGTGAAGGGCTCGGCGCCCTTGGCCTGCTCGGTGCGCAGGGCGGCGGTGATGCCCCAGTAGTCGGCGGCGTGGAACTTCATGCGCTGGCGTTCGCGCTCCACGACGATGCGCGTGGCGACCGACTGGACGCGGCCGGCCGACAGCTTCGGCATGATCTTCTTCCACAGGACCGGGGAGACCTCGTAGCCGTACAGGCGGTCGAGGATGCGCCGGGCCTCCTGTGCGTCCACAAGGGACTGGTCGATGTCGCGCGGGTTGGCCACGGCCTCGGCGATGGCGGGCTTGGTGATCTCGTGGAACACCATCCGCTTGACCGGGACCTTCGGGTTGAGCGCCTGCACGAGGTGCCAGGCGATGGCCTCACCCTCGCGGTCCTCATCTGTCGCGAGGAAGACTTCGCCGGACTCGGCGAGGAGGTCCTTGAGCTTCTTGACGTGGGCCTTGCGCTCGGAGTTGACGACGTACAAGGGCGTGAAGTCGTTGTCGACGTCGACGCCGAGCCGCGACCAGGACTGGTCGCGGTACTTGGTCGGCACCTCGGCGGCGTTGCGAGGCAGGTCTCGGATGTGCCCGAGACTCGCCTCGACGATGTAGTCCGGGCCGAGGTAGCCGGATATGGTCTTGGCCTTCGCCGGTGATTCGACGATGACCAGGCGCTTCGTGCCGGCGGATCGGGCCACTACTTACCCCACTTGTACAGACAGCTCGCTACTCGGAAACCAAGGATCCAAGGTAACGCGCCAGCCGGCCGCTCACCCGCGGACCACTGAAGCTGGCCTCGAACTCCGGTCTGCACCGTACAACGCCGCTGCGTGGGCCGGGAGGGGTGTATTGGTGTTGGCGTGTGATCGTCGGGTTTCGGACGGTGAGGAGTGGCGGGGGACACGGCGGGGATACGGGGGCGGGGGCGCTCGGTGGGCGCTCGGTGGGCGCTCAACGGACCTAGAGAAAGAGGTGTGGGTTCGGGCTGAGGCGGGACGGGGTGGGGACCGAGGCGGAGCGGCGGAGGTAGGGGCGGGGAGGCGGGGGCGAGGGCGGGGCGCCGAGGCTCTCCAGCATGGTGGCGCCTCGGCGGGATGGCTGGGCGTGCGTGACGCCTCCGGGGGTGGGCGCGCGGGAGCGCAGCCACACGGGGCGGGCCGGGACCACCCGGGGGTGAGCCGAGACCGCGATGGGGCTCGTGATCGGCGGCTAAGCCCACGCGCCTCGGGAGCGCGGGCCGATGCGCGCCCCGCGCCGAGGTCGAGGCGCGAAACCCTCGCGCCCCCGGGAGCGCGAGGGACCGCAGAGCGCCGCAAGGAAACGCGCCGGGCGTGCCCGGCGGGCCGGGTAATCCGGGCAGGCGTCATCCCCGACCCCAAGGGGGCCCCAAAACTTACGATACGGCGCACTTATGACATTTTCTTCGGCCGCAACCCGGCCGCGGCCTCAGGCGTCCACCCGGGCCTCACGTGCACTCCACCCGCTCTCCGCCCTCGGGCACCGCGCCTGACGACAGCGTCTCCGGCGGGCCGCGCGGGCCCACTAACGCCGGCTGGGCCAACGCCGGGCACCGCCGCCGCGTCCACCCGGCGCCCCCACACCCGGACGCCGGACGCCGGACCCCTCACCCCTCACCCCTCACCCACACTCCCCCACCGTCGCGAACGCCTCGCTCAGCTCCACCGAGCTCACCCCCGCCAGGTCCGGCCCCGCCGCGTACGCCGTGTTCAGCTCCGCCATCGTCGCCGCCACCTGGTCGTAGAACCCCTCCGCCCCCGCGTCGAGCCCCTCCATCGCGTCCCCCGCCGACGCGTACGCGTCGCGCGCGCCCTCCAGGTAGGCGACCACCGTCGCCCGCGCGTCCTCCCCGCCCTCGACCGCCGCCGCGGCCCCGTCGGACACCGCCGCCCGCGCCGTCTCGCTCGCCGTCGCGGCGCCGTCGAGGAGCTTCACGAGCTCGGCCTTGGTCTCCTCGGGCCCGGTGTCGGGCCCGATCGCGCTCTGGGCCTGTACCGTCAGCGCGTCGATCCGCTCACGCCACGGGTCGAGCGTCGTGCACACCGTCGCCGCCCATTCCCCGGCGCTTACGCCCGGTTCCTCCGCATCACATCCGCTGAGGAACAGAGCCGACACCACCGTCAGGAAAAGAAGCACGCGTCCGCACACGCCTGTCAACCTACCGCCGGGCACCATTGAGCAAGCGAACGTGAGCGCGCACGGGATATCGTGCGTGGCGAACCCTGGGGAAGGACTGCCGTGGCCGATCTACTCGCCGTTCTGGGGCTACCGGCGTTGTGGCTGCTGGAACTCACCCGGATGCTGCTCGACAAGGTGTCCTGGTTCGGCAACCCGCCGTCGTGGATCGCGGTGGTCATCGCCTCCGCCGTCCTCCTGCGCATCATCACGCTCCCGCTGTGGATCCGCTCCATGGCCGGCGAGCGCAACGACGTGGCCTGCGCGCCCGTGCGCGCCTCGCTGCTGGCGCACCGCCTCCCACCGGAGGAGACCGCGAAGGTCCGCGGGGCCCTGCGCCGCAGCCACCCGACCTACAACTCCGCCCAGGCCTGGTTCAAGGCCTCGGTCGGTCTCGTCAGCGGCTGCATGATCGTGCTGTGGTGGTCGGTGTTCTGGGGCGCCGACCCGGGCGACATCGGCCTCAAGGCCCTCGCCGACGACACCTCCATGGCCTCGGTGTTCTACCAGGTCTTCACCATCTCCGACCCGTGGGTTCTGCTGGCGACGATGGTCGGCGGGGCCGTGCTGTGGGCGCTGGTCTCCTACTCCTACAACCGCACTGTCCGCAGCTGGCTGATGCCGACGTGGTCGCTGACCTGGGGCCGTCGCGGCGGGTACAAGCTGCGGGTGGCGAAGTACCTCGTCGGCGGGCTGCTGTTCGTGCCTTTCGGCGCGCTGCTGTTCGTGGTGACGTGGACGGCGCTGGGCGCGATCTTCGCCTACGCGTTCCTGCGGCCGGTGAACCAGCCCGACGAGGTGTGGGACCGCTTCGTCGAACCCGACCCCTACGACGGTTCGCCGCGGATCCGCGCGATCGTCCCGACACACGCGGGCATGCCGCTCCCGCCGGGTGGATGGGGCACCACGCCCCCGCCGACGCCGCCTGGAGGCTGGGGGACCAATCCGCCTCCCATGGCGCCTCCGCCGCCGCTGCCGGTCCCCGTCCCGGCCCTGCCGGGCGTTCACGGAGGGCCCCCGCCGCGCATGGCACCGGTCCTGTCGGCCGCTCCCCGCGGAAACCCGCTCCTGCCGGGCGACCCGCGCATGGTCGGCGGTTACAAGCTCCTGGGCCGCATCGGCGCCGGCGGCATGGGCACGGTGTACTTCGCGCAGCGCCCGGGCACGTCGACGACCGTGGCCCTCAAGACCACCAACGGCATGGTCCTCGACAGCGACCTGGAGCGCGAGCGCTTCCAGCGCGAGTGCGACACCCTCGCCCTCGCCGACGGCCCTTACACCGCCCGGGTCCTCGACTCCGGCATCGACCGCGGCCGCCCGTACCTGGTCACCGAGCTTCTCGACGGCCTGACCCTGCACGACTACGTGCACATCAAGGGCCCGGTCACCGACCCGACCGCGCTGCGCTCGCTGGGCGTCGCCTTCGCCGAGGGTCTGCGGACCCTGCACGACCTGGGCGTCGTGCACCGCGACATCAAGCCCGCCAACATCATGCTCACCACCGGCGGCCCGAAGATCATCGACTTCGGCATCGCCCTCAACCCCGACAGCACCCGGCTGACGAAGACCGGCGTGCAGTTGGGGACCTTCGCCTTCATGGCGCCCGAGCAGTTCGAGGACTCGCGGGTCACCGCCGCCACCGACGTGTGGGCGTGGGCCTGCTGCCTGGTGATGGCCGCGACGGTGAAGGCGCCCTTCGACGCCGACAGCATCCCGAAGATCACCCACAAGGTGATCACCGCGCCGCCCAACTCGGAGCTCCTGCAGAAGGTCTACGCCATCGACGCCAAGCTCGGCGCGGTCGTCACCGACGCGCTGCGCAAGCCCGTCGACGAGCGGCCCGCCGACGGGTCGGCGCTGGTCGACCGCCTGTGCCCCGAGGGCGACGAGATCGTCCAAATAGGACGAGGGTGGCCGCTGATCGCGGGAAAAATCGGCGGCTGAGACTCCACGTACAACGCACCGGCACGGTAAGGTGCGGCCACTGGGGTTGTCGGGCAGACCGTCCGTTGGGGTGCCACGGAGAGCGGGAAGGTCGAAGCGTTGTCGGAGGTGTTGGCCGCATTCGGCATGCCTGCCGCGTGGGCGCTCACCGCGGTTCGGGAGCTCCTCGACGGGCTCGGCCTGTTCGGCGCGCCCGGCGTGTCCTGGACCGTCGCCCTGATCGTCGCGGCGCTCCTCGCCCGGACCGTGACGATTCCACTGTGGATGGTCGCGGCCGGCGGCCGGCGCAACGAGCTGGTGTCCTGGCCGATCCGCTGCGGAATCCTCACCGCCGAGCGCTTCTCCAGTCGTGCGGCCGAGGCCGAGCGGGGCCGCCTTGAGCGCTATCGCCCGCCCCGCAAGGGTTTCCGCTTCGCCGACCGCTTCGTGGTCACCGGGCTGACGGTCTCCCTCGCCCTGCTGCTGACCGCCCTCTACCTCGGCGCCCGCGACACCGGCCTGTCGGCGGTCGTCGACGCGCCGGACTCCCCTGTCGCGCTGACCAGCGCCGGCTGGCAGCTCGTCAACGGCGACGGCAGCGCCGCCCGGATCGCGCTCGGCGGCCTCGCCTGCGGGATCATCTGGTGGCTCACGGTCTCCTGGCAGGACAAGCAGACCCGCACGCAGGCCCTGCCGGCGTGGGTCCTGCGCTGGGATCCGGCCCGCCGCCGCCCGGCGGTGTCGCTGGCCTTCGCCCTGTTCGCGACCCTGGTCGTGCTTCCCTTCGGCGCCTCGGTCTTCATCTCGGTGTGGGAACTGCTCGGCTGCGTGCTCCTCCCGGCGCTGCTGCGTCCGGTCGGACCGCCCGCCGAGCTGACCGAGCGCTACCTCCAGTACGACGAGACCGACGGCCGGCTGCGGCTGCGCCCGTCCCCGCGACTTTCGCCGCCCACCATGGACGATCTGCGCGCCTCCGCGCCCGACTACGTCCCGGACTTCCCCACCGAGGAGATCCCGGTGATCGACGCCCCGCTCGCTCCCGATCCCGTCAACCTCCAGGCCGCCCCGCCCGACAGTCCCCTGCGCTCCTCGCCGCCCACCGCGCCGCTGTCGACCGACGACCCGCGCCGCATCGGCGGCTACGAGCTCATCGAACGCCTCGGCTCCGGCGGCATGGGCACCGTCTACGTCGCCCGCGATCCCTGGACCAACACCGATGTGGCGCTCAAGACCGTCGCCGGCAGTGTCCTGGGAGCGCAGAAGGACCTGATCCGCTTCCAGCGCGAGGCCGACACGCTGGCGATGATCGACAACGCCTTCACCGTGCGGATCCTCGGGTCGGGCATCGACCGGCAGCGGCCGTACATGGTGATGGAACTTCTCGACGGGCTCACCCTCGACGACTACGTCTACGAGGTCGGCCCCATCACCGATCCCGAGATACTGCACGCCCTCGGGCTCGCGCTGGCCCTGTCGCTGGCCGGGCTGCACCGCAGTTTCCTGGTGCACCGCGACATCAAGCCGTCGAACCTGATGCTCACCTCGACCGGCCCCAAGCTCATCGACTTCGGCATCGTCCACATGCGCAACGCCACGCGCCTCACCCGTACCGGCACGCACCTGGGCACGATGGCCTACATGGCGCCCGAGCAGTTCCGCGGCGCCAACGTCAGCCCGGCCGCCGACGTGTGGGCCTGGGGCTGCTGCCTGGTCATCGCGGCCACCGGCCACGGGCCCTTCGACGCCCCCGACATCGCCTCGATCACCCGCAAGATCCTCATGGACGAGCCCGATCCGGAGCTGCTGGAGTTCATCGACAAGCTCGACGGGCCCTTCGCCCGGATCGTTCGGTCCACTTTGGACAAGGACCCCTCGGTCCGGCCCGCCGACGGGATGGCGCTGCTGGCGAAGCTGTGGCCGAGGGGCGTCGACATCCCCGCGATCACGACCTACGTGCAGCGCGTGTGGCGGCGGCTGGTCTGAGGGCCTCGACGAGCGCGGCGAGCACCGCCGCGACCGTGCACGCGGCCAGCGTCCAGGCCGCGTCGGGCGTCCAGAACCACATGGTGCGCCAGTCGGCGCCCGCGGAAGCGGGCAGCGCCAAGGGAACCAGTGCGACGGCCGCCCAGATCAGGGCGAGCCACCGTCGGCGGACGCGGGGCCGAAACGCCCGCCATGCCGCCCAGGCGAGCACCGTCAGGGCCGCCAGGCTCGCCGCCCAGGGCAGGTGGAGCAGGGCGTTCGGGCCGTATGTGGAGCCGGGTCGGTACCCGGCGCTCATGAGGGCGGCGTCGAAGCCGGCGTTGAGAAGCTGCTCGGCGCGGGCCTCGCCGTAGGTGTTCTGGAGCAGTGCGACGGCGATTCCCTTGGCGGGCAGGAGGATCAGCACCGCCTGGTAGCCGCGTGTGGCGCCCGAGTGCCAGACCATGGGTTCATCGGTGCCGGGAAGCCGCCCGAGGCTCCAGCCGAGGCCGTAGCGGCCGTCGGTGCCGGGCTGGGGTTCGGTCATGACCGCGGGGCCGGTCAGCGCGAAGCGGGCGTAGGCGGCCAGGTCGGTGATCGAGCCGCCGAGGTAGCCGTAGGGGAGGCCGGAGCGGTCGAAAGGGTCGTCAAAGGAGAAGGGGCGGCCGAAGTACTGGGCGTGCCCGGGCGGGAGCGGGTCGTCGGGACCGGTGACGGCGTGGGTCATGCCGGCCGGGGTCAGCACGGTCTCGGTGAGGACCTCCGCGAACTCGCGGCCGGTCACGGCCTCGATCACCGCACCCAGCAGCAGGTAGTTGCTGGAGGTGTAGACGTGGGCCTCGCCGGGGGCGGTGTCGAGTTCGTAGTCGTAGAGCCGCGCGGCGACCCGTGAGACGGCGCCGGGTCCGTTGTCGCCGGCGTCGGTGGCGGCCATCGAGGTGATCCCGCTGGTGTGGCTCATGAGTTGGCCGACGGTGACCTCGGCGGGCTCGCCGCGCCAGGTCGGCGTGAACTCCGGCAGGTACCGGCCGACGGGCGCGGCGGGGTCGACGCCGAGGCTCAGCGCGACGGTCGCGGTGACCGGTTTGGCCACCGAGCCCCACAGGAACGGCGTGTCAGGCGTGACGGGCCGCTCGTCGCCGTCGACTCCCCACGCGTGCGTGTAGGTGGTGGCCCCGGCTGTGGTGACGGCGAGCGCGGCGCCGGGTGTGCCGGTGGCGTCGAGGTGTTCGGCGACGCGGCCGGCGATGTCGGTGTCGGCGGCGGGGTTTCCGTACGCGGGTACGGAAACGGCGAGGAGGGTGAGGGCCAGCGCGGTGGCGGCCGATCTTTTTCGTATCACGGTATTAATATAGCCATACGAAAACGGGAGCGCGACCGCTACAGTGCTCACATGCCGAAACTCGTCGATCACGCCGCCCGCCGCGCCGAGATCGCCGCGGCCGTACAGCGCCTGATCGACCGCGAAGGACTCGACGGCGTCACCGTCGCCAAGGCCGCCGAGACCGCCGGCGTCTCCGTCGGCCAGGTCCAGCACTACTTCGCCAGCAAGGACGCCCTCCTGGAGGCCACCTACCGCCAGGTCGTCCAGCGCATGGGCGCCCGCGTCGAGGCCTCGGTGCGCGAATCGGTCACCGAGCACCTCCCCATCCGCGCCGTCGTCGCCCGCGCCCTGCGCGAATACCTCCCCCTCGACCGCGACAGCGCCTCCGACCACCGCGTCTCCCTGGCCTTCCTCGGCCGCACGACCGCCAACCCCGCGCTGGCCGCCCTCTACTCGCAGACCCTCGCCTCGATGCGCGCCCAGCTCGCCACGGCCGTCCACAACGGCAAGGAGTGCGGCGAGGTCCCCTTCGGCACCGACCCCGAGGCCGCCGCCGAACGGCTGCTGGCCCTCACCGACGGCTACGCCCTGCACCTTGGCGCCGGCCTCGACCCCGACGACACCGTCGACGCGCTGCGCGGCGAGGTCGCCGCGGTCTTCCCCGGCCGCTGCCGTCAGTGGGAGTAGAGCTCGGCGATCCGCTCGGCGTAGGTCTCGACCTCGAAGCCGCGCTCGGCGACCCATGCCGGGTCGTGGAAGGTGCCGGAGTACTGCTCACCGGCGTCGGCGAACAGCGTGGCGATCGTCCCGCGCACACCGTCGCGGCGCATGATCCGCGCCAGTTCCCAGGTGCCCCAGAGGTTCGCGCCCGTCGACGGGCCGACCGGGACCCCGGTGGCGTCGTGGCACCAGCGCATCGCGGCGACGCTCGCGCCGTCGGGGACCGGGATCACCAGGTCCACCAGCGATCCGCGGAACGCCGGCTCCATCCTCGGCCGCCCGATGCCCGGGATCTTCGAGGGCATGCCGGTTCCGTAGCCGGAGACCCCCTCGGCCCAGCCGGGGAAGTAGGAGGAGTTCTCCGCGTCGACGACCGCCAGCCGCGTCTCGGTGCCGCCGGCGTTGCGCAGGTACCGGCCGACCGTCGTGGCCGTCACGCCGCTGCCCACGCCGACGACGATCCACCGCGGCTCCTCGGCCGCCAGGGCCGAGGCGATCGAGCTGCGCCGCCAGTCCACGGCGTCGAGGGCGCGGCCCAGGTAGTCGAGGTAGTGCGCGCCCGTCTTGGCGGCGAAGGCCCGTGCCTCGTCGTACATCGCCGCCGGGCGCTCGGCGGGACGGCACACCGCCCCGTAGCCCTCGATCCGCGCGATCTGCGCCGGGGAGGTCCGCGCCGGCAGCACCACCGTCAACGGCAGCCCGACCAGCCGCGCGAAGTGCGCCGCCGCGATCGCCGTCGCCGAACCGGACGCCTCGACCAGCGAGGTCCCGGCCGTGATGGCGCCGTCGGCGATGTCGCGCAGGAACAGGTCGCGGACCGTCTTGTACTTCAGCCCCGCCGGGAAGCCCGACTCGTCGACGGCCCTGATGTCGACGGTGTAGAACGGCGACGGCAGCCGCCGCACCGGCGTCACACCGTCCACATGGGAGCGGAGGGCGGCGACGGCCTCGGCGGCCCAGGCGCGGTCGGTCATGGCCCGACGGTACAAGGCGAGGCCCCGGTTCCTCAGGGGAA
Source organism: Phytomonospora sp. NPDC050363 (assembly GCF_040655735.1). Lineage (NCBI taxonomy): Bacteria > Bacillati > Actinomycetota > Actinomycetes > Micromonosporales > Micromonosporaceae > Phytomonospora > Phytomonospora sp. NPDC050363. Next base: position 218,378 of record NZ_JBFAKK010000002.1, on the reverse strand, counting down.
CCGGGGCCTCGAACGTCGGGTCAGCGCTGCTTACACGCCGACCTTGTCATCTTTTGGGGCGTCGGGAGACGCGGCCTCCTCGAGCTCGTCGCCGCCGACGGCGATCGGCTTGCTGCGGCTCCAGATCACCGCGGCCGCGATCACCAGGAAGCACGCCACGGCGATGCCGATGCGCGCGCCCAGGTTGGCGTCGGTGCCCACGCTGAACATGACCACGGCGGGCGCGATGAGCAGCGCCACCAGGTTCATGACCTTGATCAGCGGGTTGATGGCCGGGCCGGCGGTGTCCTTGAACGGGTCGCCGACCGTGTCGCCGATGACCGTCGCGGCGTGCGCCTCGGTGCCCTTGCCACCGTAGGCGCCGTCCTCGATCATCTTCTTGGCGTTGTCCCAGGCGCCGCCCGAGTTCGACAGGAAGATCGCCATGAGGACACCGCAGGCGATCGCGCCGGCCAGGTACCCGGCCAGGGCGCCGACGCCGAGGCCGAAGCCGACGGCGATGGGCGCCAAAATCGCCAGCAGACCCGGCGTGATCAGCTCGCGCTGCGCGTCACGGGTGCACATGTCGATGACCTTGCCGTACTCCGGACGCGTGGTGCCGTCCATGATCCCGGGGTGCTCGCGGAACTGGCGGCGCACCTCGTAGACGACCGCGCCGGCCGACCGCGAGACGGCGTTGATCGCCAGTCCGGAGAACATGAACACCACGGCCGCGCCGATGATCAGGCCGACCAGGTTGCGCGGGTCGGCGAGGTTCAGCAGCGAGTCGACCGACAGCGTCGAGCCGGCCTTCTCCAGGGCCTCCTTCATCGCGCCCGTGTAGGAGCCGAACAGCGCCGTCGCGGCGAGCACGGCGGTCGCGATGGCGATGCCCTTGGTGATGGCCTTCGTGGTGTTGCCGACGGCGTCGAGGTCGGTCAGGGTGCGCGCACCCGCCTCGTCGATGTCGCCCGACATCTCCGCGATGCCCTGCGCGTTGTCGCTGATGGGCCCGAAGGTGTCCATCGCGACGATGACGCCGACCGTGGTCAGCAGGCCGCAACCGGCCAGCGCGACCGCGAACAGCGCGATGGTGATGTTGCCGCCGCCGAGCAGGAAGGCGCCGAACACCGCCGCGCCGATGACCAGCGCGGAGTAGACCGCCGACTCCAGGCCGAGCGAGATGCCCGAGAGGATGACGGTCGCCGGGCCGGTGCCGGAGGTCTTCGCGACGTCGTCGACGGGCTTGCTGCCGACGCCGGTGAAGTAGCCGGTGAGGGCCAGGATGACCGCGGCCAGGACGATGCCGATGATGACCGCGACGATCGCCAGGAGCTGCGGGCTGACGGGGGCCGAGATGCCCTCGATGCCGATGGCGTCCCAGGTCTTCGGGAGGTAGAGCAGAGCCGCGCCGGTGCACAGCAGGGCGGAGATGACCGCCGAGATGTAGAAGGCGCGGTTGATCGGCTGCATCCCGTCCTTGTCGGACTTGCGCAGCTTGGTGATGAAGACGCCGACGATCGCGGTGAGCACGCCGATGGCGGGCACGATCAGCGGGAACACCAGGCCGTAGTCGCCGAAGGCCGCCTTGCCCAGGATGAGGGCCGCGACGAGGGTGACCGCGTAGGACTCGAACAGGTCGGCGGCCATGCCGGCGCAGTCGCCGACGTTGTCGCCCACGTTGTCGGCGATGGTCGCCGGGTTGCGCGGGTCGTCCTCGGGGATGTTCTTCTCCACCTTGCCGACCAGGTCGGCGCCGACGTCGGCGGCCTTGGTGAAGATGCCGCCGCCGACACGCATGAACATGGCCAGCAGCGCCGCGCCGAAGCCGAAGCCTTCGAGCACGGTGGGCGCGTCGCCCTTGTAGATCAATACGACCCCGGCCGCGCCCACGAGGCCGAGGCCCACGGTGAGGAAGCCGACCACGCCGCCGGTGCGGAACGCGATCGACATCGCGCGCTCCCGGCTGCCTTCACGCGCGGCGGACGCGACGCGAAGGTTCGCGCGCGTCGCCAGCGACATGCCGGCCCAGCCGATGAAGGCGCTGAAACCCGCGCCGACGACGAAGAACAACGAGCGGCCCGCCTTGACCGCGTTGCCTCCGTCGGCGACCGGCAGCAACCACAACAGCGCGACGGCGACCAGCACGAAGATGCCAAGTGTCTTGAACTGCCTGCGCAGGTACGCCGAGGCGCCCTCCTGCACGGCGGTGGCGATCTCCTGCATTTTGGGCGTGCCGGTGCTGGCCGAGAGCACTGCCTTGACCAGGGCGGCGGCGAAGCCTAGGGCGACGAGGGCGATAGCGGCGGCAATGATGACATAGGTGAAGTTCGCACCAGTCAGGGACACCGCGTTCTCGTCGCCGTTGGCGAGCAACGTTTGGGACATCCGTCCTCCAGTAACCGATTAAGAAAGGTCCCGCTGTGGGACCGTCGGTGACGGCCTGTGCGAGACGACCCGGGGAGTGTATCGGCACCCGGTGTGCAAGGTCACATGCGTATGGCCTCCGTTCACGTTCCGCCGACGGTCGCCTACTCAATCGGCGAGACAGGGCACGGTCGGTGCCGATCATGCAGGTAGGACCGGGTTTCCCAACCGCGGCGGCGATGCGCGCGGGATCGGCGGCGCATACCCGAAGAGATCTTGGCCACGCGGGGTGCGAGTCGTGGGCACGTTACGGAGTGCAGTGGGTACCGAGTGACGGCGTTTCAGTGAGTGATCGGCAGGCCACGATCTCGGAGGCGCGGTCGTCCGATCCCACCACCGGTCACGCTCCACACGGATACGATCACCCTCGGTTCACATCGGGCGTCCAGTCCGTTCCGAGGTGCCTTTGAGGTCCGCGCGCCACCCTGGTGTCCGAGCCCTTGGAGTGAGGAGAACCCGGTGAGCCATCCGACGGTCCGGGCGGCCAAGACGAAGGTCCTGGTCGTCGACGACGAGCCGAACATCGGCGCCCTGCTGTCGGCGACGCTGCGGCTGACCGGCTTCGACGTGAGGGTCGCCCACGACGGCGGCGAGGGCGTCCGCGTCGCCGAGGACTACGCGCCCGACCTGGTGATCCTCGACGTGATGCTGCCCGACGTCGACGGCTTCGAGGTCGCCCGGCGCCTGCGCGGCAGAGGCCGCGACGTGCCCGTGCTCTTCCTGACCGCGCGCCACGCCGTCGAGGACCGCGTCGCCGGTCTCACCGTGGGCGCCGACGACTACGTCACCAAGCCGTTCAGCCTCGAAGAGGTCATCCTGCGCGTGCAGGCGATCCTGCGGCGCTCCAAGGCGGGCGCCGACGACGGCGTGCTCCGCTACGCCGATCTGGAGCTCGACGAGGACGCCCACGAGGTGCGGCGGGGCGGCGAGCACGTCGAGCTGTCGCCGACGGAGTTCAACCTGCTGCGCTACCTGATGGTCAACGCCGGGCGCGTGGTGAGCAAGGCGCAGATCCTCGACCGGGTCTGGAACTACGACTTCGGCGGCGACGGCCGCATCGTGGAGTCCTATGTGTACTACCTGCGCAAGAAGATCGACCAGCGCCATCCGCCGCTGATCCACACCGTGCGGGGTGTGGGTTACGCCCTGCGGGTGCCGAGGGCGAAGTGAGGGTCCGCCGCTGGAGCCACTGGCCCGTCCGCACGCGGATGGTGGTGATGATCGTGGCGATCATCGCGGTGGCGCTGACGGCGGCGATCGGCACGGCCGCGGTGCTGCTGCGCGGCTATCTCACCGACCGCATCGACAAGCAGCTGGAGGAGAGCGCCCGCTTCGCCTCCGGCCAGGTTCCCGGGGAGATGCCGGCGCCGCGCCTGCCCGGAACCCCCGGCGGCGGCCACCCCTTCGCCACCGAGGCGCCCCGCGTCTACTACTACGACCAGGCGGGAAACTACCTCTTCGCCGACGAGTCCAACTTCGGCGAGACACCGGAGGAGCTGTCCGGCGTCGGGTCGGTGCCCGCGCACGCCGCCGACGGGGAGCCGTTCACCGTGACCGACGCCGACGGCAACGTGTGGCGTCTCGAAGCCGTGCGGGACAGGAGCGGCGGGTACACCCTCGTCGCGCTGTCCCTCAACAGCGTCGACTCGACCCTCGCCCGGCTCGTCCTCATCGGCGGCGGGGTGAGCCTGCTGATCCTGGTGCTGCTCGCGGTGGGCGCCTCGTGGGTCGTGCGCATCGGGCTGCGCCCGCTGACGCGAATGGAGGCCACCGCCGCGCGGATCGCCGAGGGGGACCTCGACTCGCGCGTCCAGGACGTCGACCCGCACACCGAGACCGGGCGGCTGGGCGGCGCGCTGAACACGATGCTGGCGAGGATCCAGCGGGCCCTCGACGACCGGGCGGCCTCGGAGGCGCGGCTGCGGCAGTTCCTCGCCGACGCCTCGCACGAGCTGCGCACGCCGCTGACCTCGATCAAGGGCTTCGCGGAGCTGTACCGGCGCGGCGGGGCGCCGCCGGGGCCGGTCCTGGACGACACGATCGGCCGCATCGAGGACGAGTCGGAGCGGATGAGCCTGCTCGTCGACGACCTGATGCTGCTGGCCTCCCTCGACCGCCGGCGCCCGCTCGACCGGCACCCCGTCGACCTGCTCGCGGTGGCCGCCGACTCCGTCCGCGACGCCCACGCCCGCGCGCCGGGCCGGTCGCTGACCCTGGAGGCCTTGCCGGGTGACGACGTCCTGGAGCCGGTGACCGTCCCCGGCGACGAGCCCCGCCTGCGGCAGGTGCTGGCCAACCTGGTCGCCAACGCCCTGCGGCACACGCCGCCGGACGCGCGGATCGTCGTCCGCCTCGGCCGCTCGGGCGCCGACACCGAACGGCACACCGCCGAGATCAGCACGCGCCCCGCCGGGCCGGTCGCCGTCCTCGAAGTCGCCGACTCCGGCCCAGGCCTGACCGCCGGCGACGCCGCACGCGTCTTCGAGCGGCTCTACCGCGCCGATCCCAGCCGCGTGCGCGACCAGGGCTCGGCCGCCTCGGGCGCCGGGCTGGGGCTGTCCATCGTGGCCGCCATCGTCACCGGCCACGGCGGCTGTGTGCAGCTCGACACCTCCCCGGGAGAGGGCGCGACCTTCCGGGTCCTGCTCCCGCTCGACTGAAACGCTCGCCTTCTCGCCCGCCGCCGGATCCGTGGGGCGCCGTGGTCGCCGACCCCGTAGGCTCGCCAGACCGACGGCCGAGGGGGACCGACATGCCAGAACCGAAAACGCTGACCGAAGGCGACGCCCGCGACGGCATTCAACAGCAGGTCGTCGGCGGGGTGATCGCCCACGACGGCCTCATCCTGCTGCTGCGCCGCGCGCCGGCCGAGTACATGGCCGGGCAGTGGGAGCTGCCCTCGGGCAAGGTCGACCCGGGCGAGGACCTGTTCACCGCGCTGCACCGCGAGGTGCTGGAGGAGACCGGCCTGGTGGTCGAGAAGGTCGGCGCCTACCTCGGCTCCTTCGACTACACCTCGCGCGGGATCCGGATGCGGCAGCACAACTGGGAGCTGCGCGTCACCGCCGTCGAGCCGGTCCGGCTCTGCCCCGAGGAGCACGACGCCTTCGAATGGGTCAAGCCCGGCGACGCCCCCGGACCGGTCAGCCCCGACGTGCGAGGGCTGCTCAACGCGATCGCCTGAACTGTCGTACCGGGCGCCTACGCTGCGGACATGGTGACTTTCACAAGGGTTTCGCCCGTTCTGCCGGTCGGGGATCTCTCCGCGTCGGTCGCCCACTACCGCGCGCTCGGCTTCACCGTCGAGACCTACGCCGGCGAGGCGGAGTACGCCTTCGCCAGACGCGGTGGGATCGAACTGCACCTGTCGCGGGTCGACGGCCTCGAACCGGACCTGTCGGTGGTCTCGGCCTACCTGTACGTCGACGACGCCGAGGAGCTGTCGGAGGAGTGGTCGCGGTCGGGCGCGTCCGGCCGTTTCGTGCCGCCTGTCGACACCGACTACGGCCTGCGGGAGGGGGCGCACATCGACCCTGACGGGAACCTGCTGCGCTACGGGTCGCCGCTCAAGCAGTGAGGAAGGGCAGGACGACCTCGGCGAACTGCTCGGGGCTTCCGCTGTGGATCCGGTGCCCGGCCTCGGCGAAGGTGGCGATCCGGCAGTCGGGGATGGCCTCGGCCTGCGCGTCGAGCCGGTTCAACGGGACGGGCCCGCTCGGGCCGCCGTAGAGGAGCAGCGTCTCGGCGGTGATCGCGGGCAGCGCGGCCCACCAGTCGGGCGAAGGCGTCCGGTAGGCGGGGGCGACGTGACCGAGCGCCCGCTGGTCGAAGCGCAGCAGGGTCGGCAGCGTGCTCAAGACCTCCTTGGGGCCCATCCGCGCCCGCGGGCGCCGGTTGCGGTCGGCGAAGGGCATCGCCTCGGCCTCGTCGCGCGGCGGGGGCGGGCTCTCCTCGACGACCAGGCGCCGGACCAGCTTGGGCCGCGCCTGGGCGACCATCGTGGCCACGTGCCCGCCTAATGCGTGGCCGACCACGTCCACGCGCTCCAGGGCGAGTTCCCCGGCCAGGGCGAGGACGTCGTCGCGGAAGGCCTCGAAGGTGTAGTCGGCGCTGCGTCCGCTCTGGCCGTGGCCGCGCAGGTCGGGCACGATCGCCCGGCGGCCCACGGCGGCCAGGCGCCGCGCGAAGTCGGTCCAGCTGCGGCCGTCACCGGCCAGACCGTGGAGGAGCATGACGGGGACCTCGTCCCAAGCGCCCGGCGCGGCGGTCGCCTCGGGCGCCGCCGCCCAGGGGTTGTCCCAGCCGAGGTCGCCGTCGGCCGGGACCACACCGGTGTCGCGCCAGGCGAGTTCCACCCCGTCGGGAACGGCGCGCCTTAAGGTCCACAAGGGGCGTCTGCTCATGCGCGCACAGTACCTGGAGCCATCGGCGCCGCCACGGGCGCTTAGGCGGCCTTAAGAAGGATTTCGGCAAGGGCCTCGGGAGCGGTCAGCATCGGCCAGTGACCGGTGGGGATTTCGGCGAAGGTCCAGCCCGGCGCGTCGGCGAGAGCCGCGGCCTGCGGGACGAGTTCGGCGTTGGGGACGGTGCAGTTGACGTAGGTGGCGCGCAGCTGCGACAGCGGGCGCGCGAGCACGGCGGGCTGCGTGGCGGTGAGCCCGGGGTGCGGGACGGCTCTGGAGCGGAAGAACTCGGCCGGCTGCCCCTCGACGCCGAGTTCGGCGAGGTCTTCGATCGAGACCGGCGGCCACAGGCCACCGTTGTCGGCGATGAGCCCGCGCAGGTACTGCTGGCCCTCGGCGGAGAAGGCGCCGACCAGGCTCTCCCCCTCGACGGGCAGGTTCGCGTCGACGAAGATCGCGTGGGCGACCCGCTCGGGTTCGGCGGCGGCGACCTGGCCGGTGACGATTCCGGCGTAGCTGTGCCCGACGAGCACGACGTCGCTCAGGTCGAGACTGGCCAGCAACTCCCGCACGAAGGCGACGTGCTCGGCGAGGGTGACCGTGGCCGAGGGCTCGGCGGCGTGCGCGGCGAGGCCGGGCAGGGTGATGGGGTGGGCCTCGTGGCCGTGGGCCCGCAGCTCCCTGGTGACCGGCTCCCAGAGCCAGGCGCCGCTCCAGGCGCCGGGCACGAGCACGTACGTAGTCATGGCCGAAGAATAGAACACGGGTACGACGGCGACTCGTGCGGTCGGGAAACCCGCAGGTCAGAGGGCTAGCGGAAGTACAAGTGGACGGTCGTGCCCGGTGGGTCGGACGAGGCGGTCATGCGCAGGTCCGACACGAGGCCGGACAGCAGGGCCATCGCGACCGGGTCGCTGTTGGCGGCGTCGTCGACGGGGGCGCGGTCGGAGACGCGCACGGTGAAGCCCGCGCCGTTGCCCTCGCATTCGATGCGGACCCGGTCGCGCAGACCGTAGCGCTGATGCCGCGCGACGGCCTGGGCACACGCCTCACCCACGGCGAAGCGGACCTCATCGACCGCCTCGCCTTTCAGCCCCGCCTGCAGCGCGGCCGCGCCGGCCACGAGCCGGACGGTCCGTACATGCGCCGGCGCCGGTGTGAAGCTGACCCGCACCACGGGCATGGTCACGAACCGGCCGGACTGGCGGTGTCCTGGATGTCGAAGATCTGGTCCAGTCCGGTCAGCCGGAAGATCTTGAGGATGCGTTCCTGGTTGCACACGATGACCAATGTGCCGTTCACCTCACGCAGCCGTTTGAGCGTGCCGACGAGCACCCCCAGGCCGGTGGAGTCGCAGAACTCAACGCCGTTCATGTCGACCGTCAAGTGCCGTACGCCGTCGGTCACCAGTGAGCGCAGGCGTTCGCGCAGGCCAGGTGCCGAATACAGGTCGATCTCCCCACGGGCCGCGACGACCGAGCGGTCACCGTCGGTCTGCGTGGACAGCGCGAGTTCCATTTACCCTCCCGTACAGGTCGGCGCCGGGGCTGTAGTAGGTCTCACCTCGACCGTACTCATCATTCTTCCGCCGGTCGCCTCGCCGCAAGGACAGGTTAGCGGCAGTCGGGATGGGCCGCTCACGACCTTCTGTGCGACGCTCGTCAATCATGAGGCAGATCTCAGTGCCGACGGCGCTCCTGGAGCGGCTGCGGCTCAGCCGCGACGCGGAGTCGCTGCGGCACGTCCGGCGGATCCCCGCGCAGGCCGGGACGGTCGCGGCGTGGCCGTCATGGGTGCCCGGAGAGCTGCGTTCGGCACTGGTCAAACAGGGGGTCGAGGCGCCTTGGACGCACCAGGTGGAGGCCGCCGAGGCGGCGCACGCGGGCCGGCACGTCGTGATCTCGACGGGAACCGCCTCGGGTAAAACTCTGGCGTATCAGTTGCCCGCGCTGTCGGACATGCTCGACGACGACGCCGCCTGCACGCTGTACCTGTCTCCGACCAAGGCCCTGGCCGCCGACCAGATGCGCTCGGTCGCCGAACTGGAGCTCAGCTCGGTCACCGCGGCCGTCTTCGACGGCGACACCCCCTATGAGCAGCGGGAATGGCTGCGGCGGCACGCGCGGTTGCTGCTGTCGAACCCGGACATGCTGCACCACGGCATGCTTCCCCGGCACGAACGGTGGGCGAGGTTCCTGCGGCGCCTGAAGTACGTGATCGTCGACGAGTGCCACACCTACCGGGGCGTGTTCGGCTCGCACGTGGCACTGCTTCTGCGCAGGCTGCGGCGGGTGGCGGCGCTCTACGGCGCCGAACCGGTGTTCGTGCTGGCCTCGGCCACGACCGGCGACCCCGCCTATACCGCCGCCCGGCTCATAGGCGCCGACGTGCACGCCGTCACCGAGGACGCCTCCCCGCGCGCGGGCACGACCTTCGCGCTGTGGGAACCGCCGATGCTGCCCGACATCACCGGGGAGGGCGGCGCGCCGGTGCGCAAGTCGACGCTGACCGAGACCGCCGACCTGCTCACCGACCTCGTCGTGTCGGGTGTGCGCACGGTCGCGTTCGTCGGGTCGCGGCGCGGAGCGGAGGCGGTCGCGAGCATCACGAGGCAGGCGCTGGCCGACGTCGACCCGGATCTGCCCGGGCGTGTCGCGGCCTACCGCGCGGGCTATCTGCGCGAGGAGCGCCGCGACCTGGAGCGCCGCCTGCGGGAGGGCGACATCCTCGGGCTCGCGGCGACCAACGCCCTCGAACTCGGCGTCGACATCGCCGGCCTCGACGCGGTACTGCTCGCGGGGTACCCGGGACGGCTGGCCTCGGTGTGGCAGCAGTCGGGCCGCGCGGGACGTGCCGGACGTGAGGCGCTGGCGATCCTGGTCGCGCGCGACGACCCCTTGGACACCTACCTCGTGCACCACCCCGAGGCGATCTTCGACCGACCCGTCGAGGCGACCGTGCTCGACCCGGCCAACCCCTATGTCCTGGCGCCGCACCTGTGCCGCGCGGCCACCGAGTCGCACCTGACGGAGGCCGACGTCGAGCTGTTCGGCGGCGAGCCGGCCGCCACCGCGCTGGAAATGCTGTGCGAGGCGGGACTGCTGCGCAAACGGCGGGCGGGCTGGTTCTGGACCCGCCACGACCGGCCCGAACTTTCCCTGCGGGGTACCGGCGGCGAACCCGTCGCGGTCGTCGAAGGCGACACCGGGCAGCTCCTCGGGACCGTCGACGCGGCCTCCTCGCACTTCCTGACCCACCCCGGCGCGGTGTACGCCCACCAGGGCCGCACGTACCTCGTCGACACCCTCGACCTCGACGACGCCACCGCGATGGTGCACCCCGCCAACCCCGACTGGACCACCCATCCCCGCGACGTCACCGACCTGACCGTCCTGTCGGTGACCCGCCGGGTCGACGCCGGGCCCGTCGCCGCCTACCTCGGCGAGGTCGACGTGACCGGGCAGATCACCTCCTACCAGCGCCGGCGCGTCCCCAGCGGGCAGGTCATCGACGAGCAGCTGCTCGACCTGCCGCTGCGCTCGCTGCGGACGGTCGCCGTGTGGTGGACCATCGCGCCTTCGGCGCTCACCGACGCCGGGCTGTCCAAGCAGGACGTGCCGGGCGCGCTGCACGCCGCCGAGCACGCCGCGATCGGCCTGCTGCCGCTGGTGGCGACCTGCGACCGCTGGGACATCGGGGGCCTGTCGACGGCCGAGCACGCCGACACCGGGACGCCGACGATCTTCGTCTACGACGGGCATCCGGGCGGCGCGGGTTTCGCCGAGCGCGGTTTCGAGGCGATCGAGACGTGGCTGGCGGCGACCCGGCAGGCGATCAGGGCGTGCGAGTGCCCGGCCGGCTGTCCCTCGTGCGTGCAGTCGCCGAAGTGCGGCAACGGCAACGAGCCGCTCGACAAGGCCGGGGCCCTCGCGGTGCTGCGGGTGGTGCTCGACTCGCTGCGGGAGCGGACTTCCGGCGCGAAAACGAAGGACGCTAATACTCAGGGCCCCTAATGATTGGACGCGGGTCCTTTCACGCGGCACCATGATCGGATGTCCCTCACCGGTCTGTGGCACACCGATCCCCTCTACCTGGGCGGTATGGAGGCGGCCTCCGTCGCGCTCATGCCCGACGGGACGGGGTGGTACGAGCTGGCACGGGCCGGCGGCGCCGAGATCCGCGCGTTCACCTGGCGGCTTCCCGGCGAGGACAGGCTGCGGCTGTCGTACAACAACTACGTGCGGGTGGGCGAGGGGAAGGTCGCCGAGTCGAAGCGGACCGCCGAGGTGTGGGAGTCGGCCTTCCGGCTGGAGCACACCGCCGACCGCGCCGGGAACGACGTGACCGTGCTGAACCTGCTCGACCGGCCGCTGGGTGTGGACGAGTTGTTCGCGCTGGCCTCGACCGAGCCCGGGCCGCTCATCTCCGTCCGCGAGGCCCGCCCCGACGACCTGCGCACCTTGTGGACGCTGGCGACGCTGCCCAACGTCGGCCGCACCGCCGACCCCGGCCGCCCCATCGACCTCCCCGAGGCGGCGGCACCGCCGGAGAACTTCGCCGACATCGGTGATCCCGCCTCCCACATCGCCTTCCTCGTTGCGGAGTTCCAGGGCCGCGTCGTCGGCTGCGGCGGCATCCGCGCGGCCGGTCCCGGCGCCGCCGACGGGGTCGAGATCCGCAACGTCCGCGTCCATCCCGCCACGCGGCGCCTCGGCGTCGGGCGGACGGTGATCTCCGCCCTCGAACGGCGAGCCCGCGAGGTCGGGTACCGATTCGCGCACCTGGACACCGCGACCAACATGCCCGAGGCGATGGCGTTCTACGAGGGCATCGGTTACGTGGAGACGCACCGGCGCCGATTCCCGAAGTGGACGCTGGCGTACTTCAGCAAGAGCCTCTGACGCGGCGAAGCAAGGTCGCGAACATCGCGACGCCCACCACCACGCCGAGCGTGTACTCGACGAGCGCCACGGGCGTGAGCGCCGGTGGCGCGAAGCCGCCGGGAGCGGCCACCGTCGCGAGCAGTCTCCAGGCGCCCCAGCCGAACAGCGAGCCGGAGGCAGCGAACCCAAGGGCCGTGAGCACCCGCCCGCGGGCAACAAGGCTCACTGCGCCGACCAGCGCCCACAGCGCCGAGTTGGCCAGGAGCAGGCGGTCACCGACGGGCGTGCCGCTCACCCGCAGCCCCACCTCGCCCCCGAACGCCCAGTAGGACCACAGTGCCGCAAGTCCGCCGGCCGCAGCGAGCACCCACCACGGCCGGCGACCCACCGGTCCCGCGTCGAAGGCCCGCGGCCAGCGCTGCCACACGTAGATCGGAACCGCGACGGCCAAACCCGCCGCCATCCCCCCGAAACCGAGCACGAGCAGGACATCGTGCCAGGCCGGCGCCGTGGCCGCCGTCGTCGTGGTGGTCGTCGTGGTGGTCGTGGCCGCCGCCGTCGCGTCACCGCTCTCCCCGATCAGCCCGCGCAAGATCATCACCGGGATCATCGGCACCAGCAACCCCGCCCCGACCCAGGCCACGAACACCACCGGCGCCGCCGGAAGACGCGCACCCCAACGCATCGCGAGGGCAAGGCCCAGGGCCACCCCGACGCCCGCCATCGCGATGGTGACAACGTTGAGCGCGATCCAGTCCCCCATGGACTGCCCCGGGAGCCTGGTGTTGCCGACGATGAGGGCGGAGGCGACCCAGACCAGCTTCACGGCGAGGTAGAGGGAAACGGAGCCCGCGGCGGCGAAGCCCGCGATGCGCCGGATGGTCGTGAGGCGGTCTGACGGGGACATGGCGCGAGTGTTTCCGGCGACGACGGCGGGCCGCGTCCCCCGCGGCGGGGAGCGAGTCACCCGGCGTGGGGAGGGGCGCCGGTGGCGGGGCAGTGGATCGCTCGTGGCGGGGGTTCGCCCGTCGCGGGGTGGTCGCATGTGGCGGGGCGGTCGGAGTTCCGAGCGGCGGCCCGGCCGAAGGGCGTGACTCGGCACGCGCAGCCGTAGCCCAGCGGGACGACTCGCGCAGTCGGGCCGGCGGATTCTGGCGTGTGCGGGCTCCCGAGAGGAAGACCGTCGCCCGGCCTAGACCCACACAGGACCCGCACGGGCGGAGGCTATCGCTTGGCCGCCGAGTTCGGCGGCGGGCACGAAGCCCGGGGTGACCTCGACCGTCACCGTCGCTTCCAAGCCGGTGATGACGCAGGAGGTGACGGTCGCGTTGTTGGCGGCGGCGATGTTGCGGGCGTGCGTACACGCGGTCTGTTGGCCTTCGAGGGCGCGCGAGGCCGCGGCGAGGGCGGCGAAGTCCGCGGCCGACTGGGCTTGGTGGCGCGCGTGGAGGGCGGCGCCGAGAGTGACGCCGAGTAGAGCGAAGAGCAGAACGCTCAAGCCGACGCCGAGGGCACTCACGGAGACCGCCCCGGAGTCGCCGCCGGCGCGGGAGCGGCGGCGGAGAAGGCCCTGGAAGCGATCGAGGGAACGGCGGAAACGGCGACGAGGGAAGTGACGCGAGGCGCGGAAACGGAGGTGGAGCATGGCGGACCCTCTCAGTGGACGACGCGACAGTGAAGGTGAAGAGCCAGCGGCGGCTGGAGTCGGCAGGAAACGGTCACGGCTGGGGACGGCGACGGTGACGGTGACGGCGGGAATGGACTACGGCGCTGCCGTTGGGGTTGGCTGTGTGCCAAAGCGATCGAGACCGAGGCCGAGACCGAGGCCGAGACCGCGAGCAAAGGGCGCAGGGCCGGCGGCCACGGCCGGAGCTCGCAGCAGCAGGGCGGCGGCCCAGCGCGAAGGAGAGCGATGCAGCGCCGACGCGGGTGGCAGATAGCGGGTGGCGGTTGCCAGCAGGCTCAGGCCCCCGGACCAGCTCCCCGAGCCCGACCCACCGCGCACCGGCCGCCCTCCGGCTCACCGTCCCCGACTCACCGGGACCGGGCCACCGTCCCCACCCGCCTTCCAAACCCACCGGGTCCAGGTCACCGTCCCCACCCACCGGGTCCGACCCACCGGGTCCAGGTCACCATCCCCACCCACCGTCCCCACCCGCCATCCCCACCCACCGGGTCCAGGCGCCGGGTCCAGGCCGCCGGGACCCGTCGAGTCGGGAGGGCCTCGGATCCGGGTGGGCCGGGTCGCCGTGGTCCTGCCCCAGCGGGTGAGGACTCGTCGGGGGCGGGGTGGTGGGTGGGGCGGTGGTGGGGTCACCACGTGGTGTCCTCCGGTTCCATCGCGGCGACGGCGTCGCCGGACACGGTGATCGGCGGCAGCAGGTCGCCGAGGAGCGGTACCGAGGCGGTGACCTCGGCGTGGAAGGTGTCACCGGCGGCGGCCGCCGTGACGGTGGCGCCGGGAGGGGCGCGGCGGTTGGCGGCGGCGGTCGCCGACTCGCCCCGGGCGCCGGCGAGGGCGGCCTCCCGGGCGGCGTCGAGGCACTGGATGCGGGTGGTGACGGCGTTGACGGCGCTGAGGCCCGCGGTCAGCAGCAGGACGGCGGCGGGGAGGACGACGGCGAACTCGGCGGTGACGGATCCGCGTTCGCGGTCGTTGCCGTGCCGGCGGTGAGACCGCGGGCGGCTGCGGGGCCGCAGGCTGAGGCGGCTCAACTCAGTGCCCTTTCGATGATGGCGGTGAGGGCCGTGGTCACCGCTCCCGAGGTGACGACCTTGTAGAGGATCGCGGCGAAGCCCACGGCGGCGATGGCGACCATCGCGTACTCGCCCGACATCGAGCCCCGGTCGCCGCGCAGGCGGCGCGTTTTCGTCGGTTCCATGAACCTGTCCTTTCACTGGTTGGTCGGCATGACGTCGCCGAGGACGGCGACGATCACGGGTACGAGCCCCATGAGCACGAAGGCCGGGAGGAAGCACAGCCCGACGGGCATGACCACGAGGACTCCGGCGCGTTCGGCGGCCGCCTCACCGGCGTGCGCGGCGGCTTCCCGCGACTCCTCGGCGAGGCGCCGCAGCCCGGCGGCCAGCGCGGCTCCCGAACCGCTGCTGCGGACGGCGGCGGCGATCAGGCGCTCCCCGCCGGGCAGGTCGGCGAGCGGTCTCCACGCCTCCTCGGGGTCGCGGTCGTGGTCGAGCGCGGCCGCGACGGCGTGCAGGCGTTCGGCCAGGGGTGGCGCCGAGGCCGAGGCGACCGTGCGGATGGCCGTGACGGTCGGCGAGCCCGCGGTGAGGCAGGCGGCGAGCAGGTCGAGGGCGAAGGGAAGCTCGTCGGCGGCGATGGCGCGGGCCCTGAGAACCGCTCGTGGTTCGCGGGTGCGCAGGGCGCGGTCGACGGCGAAGGCCGCCGCGCATCCGGTCACCAGACCGGCCAGGGGGCCGAGCACGACGACGGCGGCGATCACGATGAGGACGGCCAGCGCCGGGCGTGCGGCGCGGGTTCGCAGGCGCTCGCGGGCCGAGGTGGGCGCCGAGCGGGTCCGCAGCCCGCGCAGGCGCTCGACGGGCTTCATTCCCGGCTCCCGGCGTGTTCGGTGCCGCGATGGCGGTGGACGGGCCCGATGGCCCGGATCACCGGTGTGTCCTCACCGAAGCGGATCTCGGCGTGCCATGGCGCGAACAGGTGCCAGGGCCAGAATCCGTCCTCGGCGGGCTGGTCGTCGGCCGGTTCGGCGAGTCCGGTGCGCGTGGTCATGACGGAACCTCCCTGGGTGTGGTGAGCCGCCGGGCCCAGGTCAGGCCCAGCATCTGGAGTGCGACGGCGGCCAGCGCACAGGCGGCGCCGGCCGGGGTGTGGAACAAGACGGCGAGGACGTCGCCGCCCAGTGCCGAGCCGATGAGCAGCCCGGCGACGGGCAGGGCCGCGAGCAGGATCGTGGTGGCGCGTGAGCCGCTGACATGGACGGCGGCGCGGGCTTCGCGGCGGAGCCTGGCGCGCAGGTCGGCGTCGAGGCGGTCGAGGATGTCGGCGCAGGCCGCGCCGGTGGTGTCGGCGACCTGCCAGGCGGCGCGCAGCCGGCGGCGGGCGGTGCGGCAGAGCGGGTCGCCTTCGGTGGGAAGGGCGGCGAGGGTCTCTTGGACCGCCCGGTGGGCAGGGGCGCCGGCGCGAAGGTCGGCGGCGAGCAGGGCGATGGCGCGGCGGGTGCGTTCGCGGGCGAGGGCCGCCGACTTGGCGTCCCGGTGGCGGTGCAGGGCCACGAGCGCGGCCGCGCTGTAGACGGCGGCCAGGAAGGCGGCGACGGGCCCCTCCCAGGCGAACCCGGCGGCGGCGAGCGCCGCGATGTAGGTGAAGGCCGTCCGGCGGGATCGCAGCGGCGACAGGCGCTCCAGGGCCCGTTTACGGTCCGTTGTGGACGGACGGCGGACGGGACCGAGGGCGGCGAGGCGGGCGCGGGCGCGACCGGTCCGGGTGCTGAGCATCGACGCGCCTTCGGGGCGGTGTGCGCGAGAGAGCACACGGCCACCTGGCGCGGGTGGGTAATCGCGGTCGGGCCGGCCGAGCACCGTTTCGGCGCCGAGCCGGCGGAGGCTCGCGTACTGGGGTGCTGCTCCCGGACGGCGGGACCAGTTCGGCGGCTCGGCGGACACGTGGGCCAAAGACGCCAGCGACCGCCGACTCGGCATCGGCCCGCCGTCAGGGCCCAGATGGCCGCGCCGTCCACGGCGCACGACGGGCGTTCGGGTGCTCAGCATCGGCCTGCCTCCAGGACTTCGGGTACGTCGACGCCTCGGACGCGAAGCAGCTCGGCGAGTTCGGGCGCGGCCGGGCCGGCGCCCGAATTCCTGCGCCAAGCCGGGATCGCGCGCACTCCGCGCCCGTCCGGGCCGAGACGCAGCAGGCTCACCTCGTCGAGGACCCGCCCCGACGGGGTCCGGCGCAGGTGCAGGACCATCCGCAGCGCGGCGGCGACCTGGGCGTGCAGCCCCGTACGGTCGAGGCCGTGGGGCAGGGCGAGGGCTTCGAGGCGCGCCGGGACGTCGGCGGGACTATTCGCGTGAACGGTCCCGGCGCCTCCGTCGTGGCCGGTGTTGAGGGCCGTCAGGAGCTCGGCGACCTCGGCGCCGCGGCACTCGCCGACGATGATGCGGTCCGGGCGCATCCGCAGGGCCTGCCGCACGAGGTCCTTGAGTTCGACCGAACCGGCTCCCTCCACATTGGACGTGCGGGCTTCGAGGCTGAGGACGTGCGGGTGGTCCGGGCGCAGTTCGGCGGCGTCCTCGACGATGACGATCCGCTCCGAGGGGTCCACCAGGCCGAGCAGTGCGCTGAGCAGGGTGGTCTTCCCCGAGCCGGTGCCGCCGGTGACGAGCAGGGCGAGACGTGCGGCGACCAGCGCGGCGAGCAGCTCGGCCGCGCCGGGGGTGAGCGTGCCGGCGTCGATGAGTTCGCCGAGGGTGAAGGCGCGCGAGCGGAACATGCGCAGCGACAGGTACGGGCCGCGCACGGCCACCGGTGGCAGCACGGCGTGCAGGCGGGTGCCGTCGGCGAGGCGGGCGTCGACGTAGGGGTGCGCGTCGTCGAGCCGGCGACCGCACGCGGCGGCCAGGCGCTGCGCGAGGCGCCGCACGGCGGTGGCCCCGCCGACGTCGACCTCGACGCGTTCGAGGCCGTGCCCGCGGTCGATCCAGACGTGTTCGGGGCCGTTGACGAGGAGGTCGGTGACCTCGGGGTCGCAGACGAAGGGCTCGAGCGGGCCGGCGTCGTCGAGAGTGGAGGTCTTCATGCCGCCGCCATCTCCTCGATGTCGGCGAGCAGGTCCGCGCAGAGGTTGGCGATGCGGCTGCGGTCGCGGATGTGCTCGAAGGAGCCGTGGTGGAGGTTCCCGGCGAGGACCGGGTCGGTCTCGTAGACGCCGCCGAGGGGCAGGCCGAGGGTCTCGGCGATCTCGGCCGGCGGGAGGGCGACGCCGGGGGTCTTGCGGACGAGGAGGCGGGGCGGGTCCCAGTGCGGACCGTAGGCGGTGACGACCCGGCGCGCGGCGGCGCTGCCGTGGACATCTCCGCGCACGACGAGGTAGCCGCCGGTGCAGCGTTCGGCGACGCGGGTCGCGGCGGCGTCGGGGCGGCGGGGCAGGTCGGCGACGACGATCTCGAAGGAGCGGCGGGCGGCGTCGAGAACACGGTCGGCGAGCTGCGGTGGGACGGGAGCGGCAGGTTCGAGACTGAGCGGGTCAGGGCCGCGGGTGGACAGCAGCGCGAGGCGTTCGTCGTGGGGAAGGGCGTCGTGCAGTTCGGCGGGTGGTTCGTCGAGGTCGGGCCAGCGCAGGCCGGGATGCCGCTCCCAGCCGAGGAGCAGGTCGAGGCCGCCGCCGAGAGGGTCGAAGTCGACGAGGAGGGTCCGGGCTCCCGAGCGGGCCGCGCGCACGGCGAGGGCCGCCGCCACGACGCTGGCACCGGCGCCCCCACCGCCGCCGACGATGCCGAGGACGGGCGCGAGCGGGGCCTCTTCGAGGTCGAACCAGCGGCTCAGCCAGGCGTGGGCGGCGGTGAGCGGGGCGACGTAGGAGGCACCGATGCGCACCGCCGCTCCCCACGGTTGGGTGCGGGCGCGCGGGTCGTCGGGGAGGAGGACGGCGACGCGGTCGCGGTGTGGGAACTCGGCGCGGGCACAGGCCTCGGCGGCGTCGGGGCCGATGACCACGCATGGCGAGCGCGACCAGTAGCGGCGGGCCGCCGTGACGTCCGGGGCCACGATCGGGTCGAGCCGGGCGGCGGAGGTGATGCGCAGGAGTCCGTCGAGGACGGTGGTGTCGGCGGTGATGAACAGCGGGCGTTCGGTGCTTGTTTTGTACGGCATGGCTGCTTCGCTCCTGGTTCGGGCCGAATGTGCTGACTCGACGGTCCCCGAGCCGGAGCGCCCGCGCCAGTGGAGCCCGGGGAGGGCTGTGGATAACTGACCGGTTGTGGATAACTCTGTGAACAGGGCGGCCCCGCACCGCTCATCGGCGGCCGTCGGGCAGCACACTGGCGCCATGCCTCTGCTGATCGCGGTGACCGGCTCGACGCCGGGTGTCGGAAAGTCGACGCTCTGCGCGGCCCTGGACGAAGCCCTTTCCGCCGCGGGCCGCCGAGTCGACCACTTCCGCGAGGAGGAGATCCTCACCCGCCCGGCGTTCGCCCGAGTCGCCGCGGAGTTCGCTTCCACCAAGCGGGTCACGCCCGCCGCACTCGTTCAGGCCACCGCCGCCTACGCGCGGACGGTCGACGACATCGCCGTCACCGACGCCCTGCTCCCCTACCTCCCGTCAATGCTGGCGTGGGGGCACGGGGAGCACGAACTGGCAGGTTTCGTCGCCGACCTCGGCGAGGCGGTCGGGGACACGGCCACCGTCGTCGTGCACCTCGACGGCGATCCGGCGACGGCGCTTCCCCGCGCGATTGCGCGCGAGGAGGCCGGCTGGATCGACTGGTACGTGCGCAAACTCGACTCCTACGACCCGGATCCGCCCGTCGCCGACACCGTCGGAGCCGTCGCGCATCTGGAGCGGGAGCGCGCCACCACGCGGCGGCTACTGGAGTCGGGGCCCTTCCCGGTCGTCCACATCGAGCGGGCCGACGAGCGTCCGAGCGGCGAAGTCCTCGCACTGGCGCTGGCCGGGATCGAGGCAGCAATGGACGCGCGAGCTGCGGGGGAATAGAGGACGGCCCCTATCGGGGGGGAAGACAGGGGCCGTCGGGGGGTCCGGCTCCGGGGGGGATGCGAGCCAGACCCGCTCAGCGGCCACGGGGGGAGGCAACCGCTGAGGGTTCATATGGACGCGGGAACAAGGTTGGAGATGAAACCGCGTCACTTGTGTGTGTACCACAAGCATGCCCGAAGATGCACCCCGGCGTCGAGCCGGGAGGCATGACGTGGCACGACACACGGCCGTTTGTCTACCCCACCTAGACTGATCGACATGGCAGGTAGCGCCGCGTTCTTCGACCTCGACAAGACGGTCATCACCAAGTCGAGTGTTCTCGCTTTCGGCAGACCTTTGTACCAAGGCGGCCTGATGAGCAGGGGTGCCGTGCTGCGCGCCGCCTACGCCCAGCTCGTCTACAAGATCGCCGGCGCCGACGAGGACCAGATGGCCCGGACCCGCGACTACCTCGCGAAACTGTGCGCCGGCTGGCCCGTCGAGCAGGTCAACCAGATCGTGGCCGAAACGCTGCACGATCTGATCGACCCGTACATCTACGCCGAGGCCGCCGCCCTCATCGAAGAACACCAGTCCGCCGGACGCGACGTCATCCTCGTGTCGGCCTCCGGCGAGGAGATGGTCCGCCCGATCGGCAGGCTCCTCGGCGTCGACGACGTCATCGCCACCCGCATGGTCGTCGCCGACGGCCGCTACACCGGCGCCGTCGAAACCTATGTGGCCGGCCCGGTCAAAGCCGAGGCCATCACCGAACTCGCCGCCGCGCGCGGCTACGACCTCTCGGAGTCCTACGCCTACAGCGATTCGGTGACCGACGTGCCGATGCTCGAGATCGTCGGCAACCCCACCGCCGTCAACCCCGACCGAGCGCTGCGCCGCGTCGCAGGTGAACGCGACTGGCCCATGGTGACCTTCAAGCACCCGATCTCGCTGCGCCGCCGCTTCGCCAGCCTGCGCGAACGTCCCGCGATCCCCACCGCGACGCTCGCCATCGGCCTCGGCGTCATCGTCGCGGCCGGACTGGTCCTCTACGCCAAGCGCCGCAAGCGCCGCCTCGCCCTGGCGTCGAGCGCCTGACAGGCCCGTTCACTGACTCGTACTCCCTGGCCCGGGGGTGTTACCTTCCCCCAATGTCCACGCAACGGCAGGCCCGTCTGGCGGACGTGGCAGCCCTCGCGGGTGTCTCCCCCGCGACCGCGTCCCGCGTCCTGAACGGCTCCCCCCACCGGGTCACCAAAACCCTCCACGAACGTGTCCTCGCCGCCGCGCGTGAGCTTCGTTACACCCCCAACGCTCAAGCCCAGGCGCTCGCACGTAAGACATCCGGGACCATAGCCCTCCTCCTGCACGACGTCGCCGACCCCTACTTCGCCGCGATCGCCGGCGGAGTCCTGTCGGCCGCCGACGCCCGGGGCGTGCGCGTCCTCATCGCCGACACCGGCAGCGACCCCCGCGCCAAGGCCGGCCACCTCGCCGCCCTGCGCACCCACCGCCCCCGCGCGGCCATCCTCGTCGGATCCCGCACCACCGACGCCGAGGCCGAGGCCGAACTCGCCGCCGAACTCGACGAACTGCGCGCCGGCGGCGCCAACGTCGTCTCCGTCGGCCAGCCGGGCCTGCCCGGCGCCGTCGTGCGCCCCGACAACCACGCCGGCGCCCGCCGCCTCGCCGAATACCTCACCGCCGCCGGGCACCGAACCTTCGGTGTCGTCGCCGGTCCGCCGACCCTGCTGACCGTCGGCGAACGCCTCGCCGGTTTCACCGAGGGCCTCGCCGCCGCCGGCATCACCCTCGACCAGGGCGCCGTCCGGCACGCCGACTTCAGCCGCGACGGCGGCTACGAGGCCGGCCGCGACTTCGACACCGCCGCCACCGCCGTGTTCGTCACCGGCGACGTCATGGCCACCGGCTTCTGCACGGCCCTGCGCGAACGCGGCATCGCGGTGCCCGGCGACGTGTCGGTCGCCGGGTTCGACGACGTGCCCGTCGTCGCCGACCTGTCGCCGGCGCTGACGACCGTGCGGCTCCCGCTGAGCGACATGGGCTCGCGGGCGCTCTCCCTGGCCCTCGACGGCCCCGCCGACACGGTCGTGGAGGCCGTCGCCGAGCTCGTCGTGCGCGACTCGGTCGTGGAGCTGAACGGCGGGTAACGTGTGGGGATGTCCCTGAACGTCGTCATCCTCGCCGCGGGAATGGGCACGCGCCTCGGCCGGCCCCACCCGAAGCCGCTGACCCCGCTCGCCGACGGACGCAGCATCCTGCGTCAGCAGCTGGAGCACATCCAGGCGACCTTCCCGGCAGCACACGTGTCGATCGTGGTCGGCTTCAAGATGGAGCAGGTCATGGAGGCCGCCGCCGGCGACGCGTCCTTCGTCTACAACGAGCTGTTCGACCAGACGAACACCTCGAAGAGCCTCCTGAAGGCGCTGCGGCTGGCGCCCGCGGGCGGGGTGCTGTGGTTCAACGGCGACGTCGTCTTCGAGCCGGGCCTGCTGCCCGAGCTGGCGCCGGTCATCGCCGAAGGCGGCAGTTTCGTGTGCGTCAACACCGAACGCGTCGCCGACGAGGAGGTCAAGTACACCCTCGACGACGACGGGTACGTGCGCGAGCTGTCGAAGAAGGTCGTCGGCGGGCTGGGTGAGGCCGTGGGCATCAACTACGTCTCCGGGGACGATCGCGCGACGCTCGTCCGCCACCTCGACCTCGTCGATGACAGCGACTACTTCGAGGGCGGCGTCGAGGGCGCCATCTCGTCCGGCGGCATGCGCGTCCGCGCCGTCGACATCTCCGCCTTCGGGTGCGTCGAGGTCGACTTCGCCGAGGACCTGACCCGCGCGAACGAGCTGGACTCGCGCGCGTAGCGGCGCCTGGATGGATCGAACACCTGTCGCATAGTCGACAGTTCGTACAGATGTCCGCACCTTGAGTGATGGTTGATCGTTGATCTCCGCAGAAGCAATCTGCTACTGCAACTTGGAGGTCAGATGGTGACTCGCGAACACGAGGCGCCGATCGAGCTGCTCACGGAATCGCCGGACCTGCTCAAGGATCTGATGGCCCACGTGGGTCTTCCATGGGATCCGGCCGCCGGCGTCGAGTACGCCTCGGAACGCTGCACCCAGCTCAACCCCGCCGAACTCCGCGTGGACAAGGTCGCGAAAGTGACCTTCCCCGATGGCACGGATCTGATGGTCGCCATCGAGGTCCAGCGAAAGGTGGACCCGCGCAAGAAGTTCACCTGGCCGGTCTACGCCACCGACATCCGCCGCCAGATGGTGGCGCCGATCGCCCTGATCGTCTGGTGCCCGACGACGGCGGTCGCCAACTGGGCGGGCGAGCCGATCAGCCTGGGGCCTTCGGGGAGCATCACCCCCACGGCCGTCTCACCCGGCGACTTCCCCGTCATCACCAGCCCGGAGAACTGGACGGGAAACATCGGACTCGCGATCCTGGCCGCGCTGGCTCACCAGGGCCACGAACGCTTCGATGAGATCGCCGCCGCCCTGCTCGAACTGCTCGATCGCATCGAGCAGGCCAAAGCCGCCAAGTACTACGAAGACCTCGCCGACACGCTCAACTTTTCGGCGTTCACGATCCTGGAGCGCACAATGACCACCATGACGTACAAGTTCAAGAGCGACTTCATCCGTCGCCACCGCGCCGAGGCGGAGGCCGACGGAGAGCTGCGGGGCGAGGCCACGGCGCTCATCTGGCTGCTCGGTGATCGCGGCTTCGAACTGGGCGACGACCTCGTCGAAGAAATCCGCAACACCGCCGACGAGGAGCAGTTCCGCACCTGGATCAGGCGCGCGGTGACCGCCGAATCCCTCGACGAGGTCTTCGCCGAGCACCGCCGCGACTGACTCGTCGCACAAGCACCCCTCGCAAATCACCCCTTTCCATCCGTTACCCGACGCGCCTTCGACTCGTTGAACCAGTCAGACGCATTCTGCATGAGCAGTTTGCCGTGAGAAGGGGGTCGGCATGATCACCCGTGACCACGAGGCACCTCCGGAGCCGTCCGGCTCCGGGCGCGGCCTCACGCTCGAACTGCTCTCGTCCACAGCCGTCGAGAACCTCGGCGAATGGCGCACCCCGCCTCCACGCCAGGCGCGCGAGGCGCGCGCGGCACCAGAACCCGGTCGCGAGGACTCCGACTGACCGGCGCGCCCCGGCATCGTGGTGGGCCGGGGACGACGCGAAAGCGGCCCGGACCGTCAGGCCCGGGCCGCTGCGGCGGCGGGAGGACTCAGTCCTCGTCCGACTTCCGCTTCTCCATGCCCTGCGAGATCAGATCCATGACCGCCGAGTCCTGCAGCGTCGTCACGTCACCCAGCGAACGGTGCTCGGCGACGTCGCGCAGCAGCCGGCGCATGATCTTCCCCGAACGCGTCTTCGGCAGCTCCGGGACCAGCATGATCTGCCGGGGCTTCGCGATCGGCCCGAGCTTGGCGGCCACGTGGTTGCGCAGCTCGCCGGTCAGCCCGTCGTCGGGTTCCACCGAACCGCGCAGGATCACGAACGCGACGATGCCCTGCCCGGTGATCGGGTCGGTCGCGCCGACCACCGCCGACTCGGCCACCTTCGGGTGACTCACCAGCGCCGACTCCACCTCGGTCGTCGAGATGTTGTGCCCCGACACCAGCATCACGTCGTCGACGCGGCCCAGCAGCCAGATGTCGCCGTCGGCGTCGCGCTTGGCGCCGTCGCCGGCGAAGTACATGCCCTGGAAGCGCGACCAGTAGGTCTCGATGAAGCGCTCGTCGTCGCCCCAGATGGTGCGCAGCATGCTCGGCCACGGCTCGCGCAGCACCAGGTAGCCGCCACCCCCGTTGGGCACCGAGTTGCCCTCGTCGTCGACGACGTCGGCGGCGATGCCGGGCAGCGGCGTCTGCGCCGAACCGGGCTTGGTCGAGGTCACGCCGGGCAGCGGCGAGATCATCATCGCGCCCGTCTCGGTCTGCCACCACGTGTCGACGATCGGCGTCTTACCCGAGCCGATGTTGTCGCGGTACCAGATCCACGCCTCGGGGTTGATCGGCTCGCCGACCGAGCCGAGAATGCGCAGGCTCGACAGGTCGAACTTCGCGGGAATGTCGTCGCCCCACTTGGCGAAGGTGCGGATCGCGGTCGGCGCGGTGTAGAGCAGCGTGACCTTGTACTTCTCGACGATCTCCCAGAAGCGCCCGCGGTGCGGCGTGTCGGGCGTGCCCTCGTACATGACCTGCGTCGCGCCGTTCGACATCGGCCCGTAGACGATGTAGGAGTGCCCGGTCACCCAGCCGATGTCGGCGGTGCACCAGTACACGTCCGTCTCGGGCTTGAGGTCGAAGACCGCGTGGTGCGTGTACGACGCCTGCGTCAGGTAGCCCCCCGTGGTGTGCAGGATGCCCTTCGGCTTGGCCGTCGTGCCCGACGTGTACAGGATGAACAGCGGGTGCTCGGCGTCGAAGCTCTCGGCCTCGTGCTCGTCGGAGGCGCCGTCGACGACGTCGTGCCACCAGACGTCCTTGTCGGTCCACGCGACGTCCTCGCCGGTGCGGCGGACGACCAGGACCTTCTCGACCGAGGGCGACAGCGCGACCGACTCGTCGACGGTCGGCTTCAGCGCGGAGGGTTTCCCACGGCGGTAGCCGCCGTCGGCGGTGATGACGACCTTGGCGCTGGCGTCCTTGATGCGGCCCGACAGCGCGTCGACGGAGAAGCCGCCGAACACGACGTTGTGGGTCGCGCCGATACGCGCGCAGGCGAGCATGGACACGGCCGCCTCGGGGATCATCGGCAGGTAGATCGCGACGCGGTCACCGGCGACCACACCCAGGTCGGTCAGCGCGTTGGCGGCCTTCTTGACCTCGGTGAGCAGTTCGGCGTAGCTGATGACGCGCGAGTCGCCCTCCGGCTCGCCCTCCCAGTAGATGGCGACGCGGTCGCCGTTTCCCGCCTCGACGTGCCGGTCGAGACAGTTGTAGGCGACGTTGAGTTTCCCGCCCACGAACCACTTCGCGAAGGGAGGGTTCGACCAGTCGAGGGTCTGCTCCCAGTCGGTGCCCCAGTGCAGGCGGCGCGCGGCCTGCTCCCAGAAGCCCAGGCGGTCGGCGGAGGCCTGCTCGTACGCGTCCGCGGTGATGTTCGCCGTGGCCGCCAGTGCCGGGGGCGGGTCGAACCTGCGGGTCTCGGTGAGGAGGTTGGCGAGAGTCTCCTGCGGGGTGTCTGTCATGGTCAACGAGCTCCCTTGTCGTACTGGCGTTGCGCGCGCGTTACTGCTCCGCTGCGACGTGATGTCGATCCGTATGACCCATGACACTAGCGCGCCCGACATGCGCACGGATAGCACGTGGGGTGCACGCCGATGGAGTGGAACTGCTAGCAGCGAGCAGTATCACGCAAGATCAACTGCTTTTGGGAGCTTAAGCCCGAATCCGCCGCCCGGGTACCGGCCGGTAACGTCGCGTCATGACCACGCTCTCGCCCCTCACGGACCTCCCCGACGTCGCCGGTGCGCTCGAGTCGGCGCGCGCCCGCGTCGACAAGGCCCTGTGGAACCGGACCCTGCGCAAGCACGGCGCGACCGTGGCGACCGAGGTCTCCCTCGTCGACGCCGTCGCCTCCGCCGCCCTCGAAGGCGCCTCCTACGACATCGAGGAGGTGCGCGGCGGCGCGGTCACCGACCCCGTCGTGCAGGGCGCGCTGCGAGTCGCCGCCGCCCTGCCCGAACTGGTCACCGTATGGGAGAAGGCGCCGCGCCAGGCCCTCGCGCGCCTCCACCTGCTCGCCGCGCGAGGGCTCGCTACCGGCGACGAGCTCGGCCGGCCGGTTCGAGGCGGTGAGCGCTTCTCGATGCTGTGCGATCTGGCGCTGACCGACCGGGAGTCGCCGGCGATCCTGCTGGCGGCCGTCGTCGAGGCCGAACTGCTGTCGCTGCGGGTCTTCGACACGGGAAACGGCCTGGTCGCGAGGGCCGCAGCGAAGTTGACGCTGGCCGTTCGGGGCCTCGACCCGCGCGGGCTCATCGCCGTCGACGCGGGGCACGCGGCGCGCGAGCCGGAGTACCTCGGGTCGTCGAACGCGTTCGCGACCGGGACCTCCGACGGCGTGCGGTCGTGGCTGCGGCATTACGCGGCGGCGGTCGAGGAGGGCTGCGAGGTCATGGAGACGGTCTGCGCGCGGGTGATCGGCTGACCGGGCGGGCGCGCCTGCGCGCACCCGCCCGGCCTCGGTGAAGCCGCTCGGTCAGAAGGTCACGACCCTGCCGCCGAAGGTCACGACCAGACGGCCGTCCGAGGCGAAGGACCAGCCGAGGGCGCCGCTGTAGGAGGAGCAGCGGGAGCCGTTCGAGCCGGACCAGAACTGGTTGGAGGAGTCGGTGTTGCCGACGATGCGGTCGCTGGTCCCGCTGCCACTGCGGCAGGACGTGTTGTCGCGGAACACCGAGCTGCCGCCGTCGAAGTTGAAGTTGCGCTCGGCGTTGTCGACGCTGACGTTCGCCGAGATCGTCTGGGTGCCGAGGTTGCGGTTGTAGGTGAAGCCGTGCTTGCCGTTGTCGACGGCGATGCTGCGCCGGACGACGTGGTTGACGGAGATGTCCTCGCCGCCGAGTTTGTAGCCGTTGCGGTCACCGTTTCCCGCCTGGGAGCCGTCGCTGAGGGTTCCGTTCTCGTAGGCGAGGGAGTCCTCGATCGTGACCGCGCCGATCGCGCCGGTGTCGGTCTTGGTGTAGAGGTCCCAGCCGTCGTCGATGTTGTTGTGGGCGACGGCGTAGCGGAAGACGTTGCCGGGGCCGGAGGTGAGCTTGGCGGCGAAGCCGTCGGCGTCCTCACCGTCGGAGTCGGCGTTGTCGTGCGACTCGGCGCTGAGGATGAGGTTGTTCGCCGGCCACAACGACTGGGGTGTGCTGGACAGCGCCCGCGACAGCTGGAGGCCGGTGTCGCGGTTGAAGCGCGTGACGGTGCGCTCGAAGATGTTGTTGCTGCCGCCGACGAAGATGCCGTTGTCTCCGGCGCGCTCGACGATGATGCCGCTGATGTGCCAGTAGTTGCCGTTGACGGCCAGGCCGCGGTTGGCGGGGTCCTCGCTCTGGCCTGCGAAGTTGAGCACCGGCCGCTCGCCCGGGTATGCGGTCAGCTTCTTGAGGCCGCCCGACGTGCCGTTGTTGCCGGTCGCGATGGTGACCGTCTGCGAGTACGCGTAGGTGCCGCCACGCGCGTAGATCGTGCCGCCAGCGGCGATGCGGGTGATCGCCGAACCGAGCGTCGTCGGGTTGGCGATCGTGCCGGCCGCCCCGTCGGTGCCGTTGGGGGCGACGTAGAGCGCGTCGGCCGGGGGTGTCGTACCGCCGCCGATCTCGAAGGCCAGGTGGTCGACGTTGGGGAGGCCGTTGGCCGTGGTGGGGCTCAGGCGGATGGTGCTGGTGCCCGCCGGGACCGCGACCGTCAGCGTCTTGGTGACCCAGGTGTCCCAGGCGCCGGTGCCCTCGAACGAGGGCGTCTGGACGGTGGTGCCGTTGACGACGAGCTGCGCCGGCCGGGCGGTCGTCGTGCCGTTGGCGAAGCGGACGCCGACCGTGGCGTTGCCGGCCGCCGAGGCGTTCACGGTGAACTGGGCGCCGGCGCCGACGGCGTTGTTGGCGTTGCAGAAGCCCGAGCCGGTGAAGCCGCCCCAGTTGCTGTCGATGGTGCCGGTGCAGGTGGCCGGAGAGGTCTCGGCTTCGTGGGTGACCGGGGCCGCGAGGGCATGGCCGGGTGCCAGTAAGCCGACGGTTAAGGCCAGGGCGGTTCCGGCGAGGAGAGTCTTGGTTCTCGACATCGGTTCTCCAAGGATGTGAGCGCGGCGCAGGCTTCGCGCTGCCGCCCGGAGCCGCTTGCGGGGTGGTGCGGGGACCGCCGGTGTGGGGTGACCGACTGGAAATCGGCCGGGTACGCCGGCGAAACCTCAGGCTAAGGAAAGCGCTTTCCAAATATCAAGGGCTGGAGTTTGCAGGTTGCTTGCAGGTCTGTTGCAGGGGGAACGTGGGCGGGTCGCGGATTGGGGCGGGCAGGCGTTCGCCGGTGGGGGCGTGGGGTGTGGGCGTTGGGTGGGAACGTGGCGCCCGCGAGGTGAACTCCGGCCTGCGGCGGGTGGGCATTCGCCAGGATGCGACACAGGCGAACTCCGGGGTCGCCACAAACTGTCAGACCTCACCCTTACCGTTATTTTTGGGGGCGTTTCGCCTGGATGCAACGACGCCTGCCCACCGAACGCCGCCCACGCGCACCCGAGCCACTGGCCCCCTCCGGGCAACGCCCCGTGCGGGCGCGGCAGTGGTGGGCGCCGGGGCGACCGGAGCGTGAACTGGTCGACGGCGGCCCGGCTCGCGCGCCGCGCTGGAGGCGCGGCCAAGGTGGTGATCGAAGGCGTGAACGGGTCGGCGCGGCTCTCACATCGACGAGGACCAACCGACAGCCGGCGGCCGGTCGGCGCCGCGAACTCAAGTCTGCGGCGGGTACTGCTGCCACCCCTGCGGCGGCTGCCCCGCCTGGCCGGGCTGCCCGGGCTGTCCCGGCTGCTGGCCCCACTGCGGCTGCCCTGGCTGCTGACCCTGTTGCGGCTGCTGACCCCAGCCCGGCTGAGCCGGAGGCTGCTGCCCCCACTGTTGCGGCGCCTGCGGCTGCCCGTACTGGCCGGGCTGCTGTCCCCACTGCTGCGGCTGCGCAGCCTGCTGCCCCCACCCCTGCTGCGGCTGACCAGTCTGCCCGGGCTGCCCCTGCGGCGCCTGCCCCCACTGCTGCGGCGCCCCCGTGCCCGGCGCCCCCGGCGCCCCCCACTGCTGCAGGCCCTGCTGCTGGTTCCACTGCTGCGCGGTCGGCGCGGGCACGTCGCGCTTGTCCCCGCCGCTCTCACTGGCCTTGAACAGCCCGACGACCCCCCAGATCAGCGCCGCCCACGGCCCGAACAGGATGCACAGCGTCGACTTCCCGCCGCCGATCCAGATCTCGTTCCACACCCCGCCCAG
Organism: Phytomonospora sp. NPDC050363; assembly: GCF_040655735.1. NCBI lineage: Bacteria > Bacillati > Actinomycetota > Actinomycetes > Micromonosporales > Micromonosporaceae > Phytomonospora > Phytomonospora sp. NPDC050363. Next base: position 188,998 of record NZ_JBFAKK010000002.1, on the reverse strand, counting down.
GCACAGCAGCCCGACGACCACCAGAACCAGCCCGAGGATCCCGAAGAACACCCGCTTGCCGATGGTGTTCTTCCCGCCGATGGCGGCCACGATCATCAGCAGCACGCCGCTGATCGTGAAGCTGTAGGCGAGCCCGTTGAACAGGGCGTTGCTCTCGAAGTCCGCGGCAAGAAGGTCCATCGGCGTATGTCTTTCGCGTGGGGGGTGTGTTCGCGTTCGTGCGCAGGCTACGACCGCGGCGCCACTCTACGGCGCGAGTTCACCCGTCCGCAGCCTCCGAACGACGGCTTCGGCATCGCCGTTACGGCCGACATCTTCGGGCGCGACGCCCGCGAGCTCGGTCGTCGCCACGGTTCGCCAGACCTCGGCGACGGCCTCGAACAACGCCGGCGACAGCCCGGCCTCCCGCTGGGTCGCGGCGATCTCCAGCATCTCGCCGACGAAGCGGTCGGCCTTGGCCGCCGACAGGGCGACCTTGTCGACCGGGTCGGCCATGCGGCGCAGGTCCTCGACGACGATGTCGACGACGTCGTGCGTGTGTGCGGTGGCCAGGGCGTTCGCCATGAGCGCGCCGAGTCCTTTGTAGACGCTGGCGGTGCACATCTTGATCGCGCTGGCCGCGCCGAGGCGGTCGGAGACGACGACCGGGCGGATCGCGTCGCGCCACGGGAGACCGGCGATCTCGGCGGCGCGCGGGCCGGAGAAGTACACGATCGCGCCGGGGCTGCGGTCGGGCGGGGATCCGGAGATGCTGCCGTCGACGACGTCGAGATCGGCCAAGACCTCGGCGATCGCCTCGACGGTGGGCGGCGCGACGGCGTTGAGGTCGGCGAACAGGGGCCTGCGCCCGGTACGCGCGACCGCGCCGGCGACCTCGCCCGCGGCCGCCGGCGCCGAGGCGGGCGGCACGATCGAGAGCAGCACGTCGGCGACATCGACGACCTCGTCGAGGCTGTCGACGGCGGTCAGTCCGCGGTCGGTGACGAGCGCACGGGTCCGCGACGAGCGCCCGCCGACGGAGGTGAGCACGTGGGCGCCGCCTTCGCGCAGCGCCCAGCCGATGCCGGCGCCCATGAATCCGGCGCCGACGAGTCCAACGGTCAGGGTCATGCGGTCAAGGTAGCCCCGAGGTGATCGCGGCGTACAGCGACGATGCAGCGGTCGCGGGAGACCGGACCGCCGAAACGCAGCCGGTCGTAGTCGGTGAAGGGCGGTTCGAGAAGGTCGAGTTCGTCGACGAGGGCGCGCAGCTCGTCGCGCCGCACTCCGTCGGCGGGTCGCGGGTCTGCGGTGCCGGCCTCGATGGCGACGACGAGTTCGTCCTTGCGGCGGATATTGGCGGCGGTGACCGACTTGAGGCAGACGTAGCGTCCGCTGAGGTAGGCGGGGTATTCGTCGCCGAAGATCTCGGGGAGGGCGTGGAGGCCGTGCTCGTCGGGGAGGGCGAGGTAGTCGCGGTGGACCATCTCGGCGCCGTCGGAGCGGAGGTAGCCGGGGAGCGGGAGACGTCCGGCGAGGATGTGTTCGCGCAGTTCGTCGGGGGTTTCCCGGCGGCCGGCGCAGATCTCGTCGAGGGTGGCGTAGTGCTCGGTGACGTAGGCGTCGTCGGCGGGCGTCATGGGGTGGTCGCCGTTGAGGGCGAGGAAGCGTTCGGCGACGGTTTCGCGCGGTCCGGTCATGTCCCCGACGCTAGACCCGCGATCCTTCGGCGCGCACCGAAAGTCCACAAGGGACGGTCTTGTCGGTGGGCGCGGTTATGGTCTCGCCACCTAACGACAGGAGCTGAAGAGATGATCGCGTTCGGCGAGTACCGCCCCGCGCCCGGGGCCACCATGACGACTTCGTTCGCCCGGCCGGGTGGTCTGTCGCGTCATCCGCGGGACGACTCCGCGCTCGATCTGGTGGTGATCGGCGCCGCGCGCGGAGACCTGGCGGGGCTGGCGCGGAGGTTGCGGGAGGCGGGGACGCGGGTGCGGTCGCTGACGGTGCGGCCCGCCGACGGGGAGGTCATCGACTTGCGGGATGTCGACTTCGCGGAGGCGACGCCGCAGATCAGGACCTTGCGGATCACCCGGGCGCGGATCAACGGATCGGTCTTCGCGCACCCGACGTTGACGCGGTTGTCGCTGGACCGGGTGGAGTACGACGGGCCGGCGGAGATCGCGCTGGTGGACGGGATCGAATGGTTGCGGGTTCGGGCCTCGGCGTTGCCGGCGGAGTCGTTCACGGTGGGCCCGGCCTCGGCGCTGCGGACGTTCCGTTGGGACGAGGACGGTGCGCCGGCGCTTCGGGGACGGCACCTGCACCTGGCCGGCAGTAACTAGGACGACGACTTCCGCGCGCCGGGACCCGGCACACATGGAGGACGGCACCTCTACGAGGTGCCGTCATCGCTGGCACGTCCATTCCTGGCTACCATGCGTGCGCTTATCTCGTCGTGTCGGGACCACTGTCGGTCCCGGCACGTCGCGCCTCCCGCGGCTGGTCGCGCGTGGGTACCCGGCGGCCGTGCACGGAGCTCATTCCTCAACAGTCTGGGAACGTATCCCGAAGACGTTGTGCGAGGTCCGCATTACCTTTGTACGCCCTTACCTGCGAGTACGGAAGCCTTAGCGGCGATCCCTTTTCGTCTTTTTGTCCGCGAGGGGTCTCGCACCGCCGCTGGTCACCGGGATCTTGTGTGGGTACAGTGTCGGATCGTGTTGACTACCGCTGATTTCACCGACCCGAACCGGTTGATCGTGTCGGGTGCCCTGCACTACTTCCGGGTGCTCCCGCAGCAGTGGCCGCACCGCCTGCGCATGCTGCGCGCGATGGGCGCCAACGCCGTCGAGACCTACGTGCCGTGGAACCTGCACGAGCGCCGGCGCGGCGAGTTCGACTTCGGCGGCCTCGCCGACATCGAGGGCTTCCTGCGCGCCGCCGCCGACGAGGGCCTGGCCGCGATCGTGCGTCCCGGCCCCTACATCTGCGCCGAGTGGGAGAACGGCGGCCTGCCGGTGTGGTTGCGCGCCGAGAACCGCGACCAGCCGCTGCGCTGCATGGACGACGTCTACCTCGCGGCCGTCGACGCCTTCTTCGACGAGCTGATCCCGCGCGTCGCGGCCCACCAGTCCACGCGCGGCGGGAACGTCATCGCCGTCCAGGTCGAGAACGAGTACGGCTCCTTCGGCAGCGATTTGACATACCTTCGGTACGTATCCGAAAGTCTGGCGAAGCGCGGCATCGACGTTCCGCTGTTCACCTCCGACGGGCCCGAGGACGCGATGCTCACCGGCGGGACCGTGCCGGGGATCCCCGCGACGGTCAACTTCGGGTCGCGGCCGGCGGAGGCATTCGCCAAGCTCGCCGAGGTCCGGCCCGGCGACCGGGCGTGGTGCATGGAGTTCTGGAACGGCTGGTTCGACCACTGGACCGAACCGCACCACACCCGCGATCCGCAGGACGCCGCCGACGTCCTGGCCGAGATGCTGGAGTCGGGCGCGTCGGTCAACATCTACATGGCGCACGGCGGCACGAACTTCGGCACCTGGGCCGGCGCCAACCACGACGGGCGCTACCAGCCGACCGTCACGTCGTACGACTACGACGCCCCCATCGACGAGCGCGGCGCGGCGACCGTCAAGTACGGCCTCTTCCGCGAGGTCATCGGCCGCTTCCTGCCCCTCGACGTCGAACCGCCCGCACCCGCGCCGGTCCTCCCGCCCCGCCGGATCGCCCTCACCGAAACTCTCCCGCTGCGCACCGCGATGGCCGGCCTGCCGTTTCACACCTCGGCCGTGCCGCCGACCTTCGAGCAGCTCGGCGTCGACCACGCCGTGGTCATGTACCGCCACACCCTGCGCGGTCCCCGCGAGACCCAGAAGCTCACCGTCGACGACCTGCGCGACCGCGCCCAGGTCTACCTCGACGGCAAGGAACTCGCGGTCCTCGAACGCGACGGCGTCAACGAACTCGACCTCGCCTCGGCGGCGCCCGAGGCGACGCTGGAACTGCTCGTCGAGTCGATGGGGCGCGTCAACTACGGTCCGCTGGTCGGCGAGTGCAAGGGCATCCTGGGCGGCGTGCGGCATCGGTTGCAGACGCTGCACGGCTGGGAGTCGAGGGTCTTCGGTCTCGACGACATCTCCGGGTTGCCATGGGGCACTGGGGATGCCGCCGCGGGTCCGGCCTTCCACCGGGGCACTTTCACCGCGGAGGACGTCGCCGACGGTTTCCTCGCGCTGCCCGGTTGGGTCAAGGGTTACGTGTGGGTCAACGGCTTCGCGCTCGGCCGGTACTGGCAGGTCGGTCCACAAAGGACGCTGTACGTGCCGTGGCCGCTCGTCGAGACCGGCGTCAACGAGATCGTCGTGCTCGAACTCCATCCCGAACGCGTCACCGACAAGTCGGTCGAACTGGTGTCCGCACCCGACCTCGGAGCGTGACCCGACTCTCAGTCTCTTCTCAGGACAGGGATCGTCCCACTTCGTAGGCTGTAGCAATGATGCAGCCCGCGACGTTCGACGAGACCGACGTCCTGATCGATGGTCCCTGGCGCCACCGGTTCATCGACGCCAACGGCTCCCGTTTCCACGTCGCCGAGATGGGCACCGGGCCGCTGATCCTCCTGCTGCACGGATACCCCGGATTCTGGTGGACCTGGCACAAGCAGATCGAGGCCCTGGCCGACGCCGGCTACCGCGTCGCCGCGATGGACCTGCGCGGTTACGGCGCCAGCGACAAGCCCCCGCGCGGCTACGACGCCTACACGATGGCCAGCGACGTCTCCGGGCTCATCCGCGCCCTCGGCGAGCGCGACGCCGTCATCGTCGGCCACGACCTGGGCGGCATGCTCGGCTGGGCGACGGCGAGTTTCCATCCGCAGATGGTGCGGCGGCTGATCGTGCTGTCGGCGGCCCATCCGCTGCGGTTGCGTACGGCGCTTGCCGTCGACCCGCGCGGTCAGCTCGCGGCGAGCAAGCACATTCTGCGCTTCCAGTTGCCGCGGTACGAGCACGTCGTCACCAAGGACGGCGCGCGGATGATCGGTCGGTTCATCCGGCATTGGGCGGGTCCGCGCTGGGCCGGGACCGCCGACTTCGTCGAGTACAGCCGCCGCTGCCGGGAGGCGATGCAGATCCCGCAGGTGTCGTTCTGCGCGCTGGAGGCCTACCGGTGGGTGTTCCGGACGGGGATCCGTGTCGCGGGGCGGCGTTTCGTGCGGTTGATGCAGGAGCCGATCCGGGTGCCGACGCTTCAGTTGCACGGCGCCTACGACACTGCCGTGTTGCCGCGAACGGCGCAGGGGTCGGGCCGTTATGTGAAGGCGCGCTATGAGTGGCTGTTGCTCGAAGACGTCGGTCACTTCCCGCATCTGGAGGCTCCGGAGCTGGTGACCGGCGAGATCCTGCGCTGGATCAAGGAAATGTGATCGTCCGGCGGTCGCCGGCTCCACCGCCGCGATGGGCCGTCGCGTTGGCGGTGGCGATTCCGGAGACTGTCTCTTTTAGACGGTCGATGGGAGACTGGACATTGAGGACGTTCGGTACGCCCACGGCTGGCTGTTCGCCGGAGCGTCCGGCGCGCACCTCGACCCCATCGTGACCCTCTCCCTGGCCGTGCGCGGCAGGGTCGGCTGGCTCGACGCCGCCGGCCATGTCGTCGCCCAGCTGGTCGGCGGTCTCCTCGGCGGTCTGCTCCTGTGGGGCGCCGCCGGCGACGACGTCAAGGGCGAGGTCCTGGGGGTGTCGTCGGCAATCGGCACCGACCAGCTCGTCACCACGCTGGTGGGCCTGATGATCGGCGCATTCCTGCTGGTGTCTGCTACTTCGCACTGGAGGATTGCTCGCGGCGCTCGCGGCGCTCGCGGCGGGGACGGTGATCCCGGCCCTGGTCGGCGTGCCGACCGTCGTGGCGACGCGGGCCACCGCCGTCGACGATGGCGGCCGCCGCACCCGGCACTAGGCACGAAGGGAGGGGCCCCGGCGGGGTCCCTCTCCGTCGCGGGTGCTCTCGAACGCATGTTTCACGTGAAACATCGCGGCCGACGGCCTGGCGGTGGCGCGGCGTGATGGCCCGTGCGATGGCGCGGTGGACGAGGGTCGGGGTGCTTGTCGGCGTGAGGGTCACCGTTGACGGTGCCAAACGCCGGTGACTGCCAGTTTCGGCGCGCAACACCGGCAAAGACAGACAGGTGACGGAGGCCCACCAGGCCGGACGGGGCAGGCCAGGACGAGGCGGTTAGAAGGCCGAGGTAGCGGTCTGGGTGGTCAACCCTCCGCCAGCGGCGAGGGCAGCCGCAGCCTGTGAGACAACGGGCTGGGAACGCTGGAGATTGGTCCCCGGCGTGTGCTGGAGAATGCTGGAGAACGCAAACGCCCATCGCCGCAGCCAACCCGCACGCATCGAAGGCGAGCCGCCGAGCCGGGCCACGTCGGCGAAAGGCCCGCCGCCGGATTCCTCCCGCGACGGGCCTTCCACACGTCCAGCGCTCCGCGCCTGCTTCCGCGCACCGCTATCCGCTATCCGCTATCCGCTATCCGCTATCCACCCAACGCCGCCAGAAGCACTATCCGCGCAGCGCCTCCACCTACTCCGCCAGCGCTACCCCCGCAGCGCCTCCATCAGCTTCACCCGCGAGCCCATGCGCCACACCGCGCGGCGGTAGATCCGCGCACCCAGCGCCAGGGCACCCACGACGGCGGCGGCGAGGAGCACCGCGCTGAGCACCTGCTCCCACCATTCGACGGAGCCGGACGCGCTGCGCATCGGCATCATCATCGCCGAGAACGGAGGCACGTAGGACAGCACCACCGCCAGGGACGACTTGGGGTTGCTCGCCGTCAGCAGAGCCACGAGGTAGGACGCGACCATCAGCATCGTCAGCGGCGTGATCGTCGCGTTCGCGTCCTCCTGCCGCGACACCAGCGACCCCAGCGCCCCGGCCAGCGCGGCGAAGAACGCGTACCCGAGGCCCCACCAGCCGAGCGTGGCGAACAGCGTCGAGATGGTCCCCGGCGGCAGGTCGGGCATGATGCCGCTGGCACTGGCGGCGATCAGCCCGGCCGCGGTGATCACCAGGACGTTGATCAGCCCGAGGATGCCCAGCCCGATGATCTTCCCGCCGAGCAGCTGCCAGGGCCGCAGCGTCGACAGCAGGATCTCCACGATCCGGCTCGACTTCTCCTCGATGACGCCCATCGCCACGAACATGACCGGGTACATCAGCATGAAGAACAGGAAGATCACCACGATCGAGGCGATCGCCAGTCTCGCGCCGGCCTCGTCGGCGTCCTCGCCGATCGACTGCTGCTTCATCTCCGGCACGCTCGCCATGGCCTGCGCGACCTGGTCGGGCGGCAGCCCGGCCGACTCCAGCGCCTGAGCGGAGGCGACCTGCTTGTAGGCGGTGTCGACGATCAGCGACAGCTCGGAATTGACACCTCCGTCGGTGAGGAGCGTGTCGCCGTTGAGGATCACGGCGTCGACGTCACCGTCCTCGACGGCGGCGCGCGCGGCGGCCTCGTCGGGGAACTCGGTGACGGTCACCGTCGCGGGACCTTCGTCGCCGGTGGTCTCCTGCGTCGGTTGCAGCGTGGTCAGGGCCTCGCTGATGACCGCCGACTCGGCCCCGACGACGCCGACGTTGTACTCGTCGGGCCCGCCGAGCAGCTTCGGCAGGAACGCCAGCACGGCCACGACGGCCGCGCTGATGATCATGCTGACCAGATAGCCCTTGGTGCGACCGCGGACGAGGACCTCGCGCCGGGCCACCAGAAACAAACCGTTCACGCCACGGCCTCCCGGAAGATCTCCACCAGTGTCGGTTCCTGCCAGCCGAAGTGCGTCACGCGCCCGGCGGCGACGGCCCCCGCCAGCACGGCCTGGTCGTCGTCGGTCGAGATGAGCAGCGCGCCGTCGTCGTTGCCGACGACCTTGGCCGGCAGCGCGTCGGCCCATCCGGGTGCGGCGCCCTCGACGGCGACCTTGAGGACCCGGCGGCCCTCCTTGCGGCGCAGCTCGCCGACCGAGCCGACGGCGACCATCTGCCCGTCGGCGATGATGCCGACCGAGTCGCAGATCCGCTCGACGAGTTCGAGCTGGTGACTGGAGAACAGGACGGGCACCCCGGCGGCGTTGCGCTCGGCGAGGACGTCGGCCATCGTGTCCACGGCGATCGGGTCGAGGCCCGAGAAGGGCTCGTCGAGGATCAGCACCTCGGGCTCGTGGACGAGCGCCACGGCGAGCTGGACGCGCTGCTGGTTGCCCAGCGACAGGTCCTGCACGTGGTCGCCGGCACGGTCGGTGAGGTTGAGGCGCTCCAGCCATTCCGCGGCGGCCTTCTTCGACTTCGCCGCCGACATGCCGTGCAGCTCCCCGAAGTAGGCGATCTGCTCGGCGATCTTCATCTTGGGGTAGAGGCCGCGCTCCTCCGGCATGTAGCCGAAGCGCCTGCGGTCGGCGAAGGCAAGGGGGCGGCCTTCGTAGCGGACCTCACCGGCATCGGGTTCGAGCACGCCCATGGCGATGCGCATCGTCGTGGTCTTGCCCGCGCCGTTGGCGCCGACGAACCCGAACATCTCTCCCGACCGGACGGTGAAGGTGACGCCGTCGAGCGCGACCTTGTCGCCGTAGCTCTTTCGGAGCCCGTCGATCTCCATCATGGAATCAACGTTCCCATGGTGATCTTGGAGGCACGTCTCCCTTGCGGATGTAATCGGCCCCATCTTCCCGAACGACGCCGGGCGCCGAGACTCCTACTGAGGGATGAGGGCCGCCTATGCTGCGGGGGTGGTGAAGAGCTGGTGGCCTCCGCGCGGGCGAACCGCCGACGCGGCCGTCGCGCTGGCCGTCGGCGTCGTGGTCCTCGTCGTCGCCCTGGTCGGCCTCAACAGCCGGACCCAGTGGCCCGAGGCGAACGCGTGGCTGGCATGGCCGCTCATCGCGATCTCCTCGGCGGTCCTGTACTGGCGGCGCCGCTTCCCCATCGGCGTCGCGCTGGTGACCTTGGCCTGCAACGCCCTCTACTACCCCCTGACCGGCCCCGACGGCATCATCGTGCTGTCCTTCCTCGTCGCGCTCTACACCGTCGCCGCCGAGTCGAGCCTCATCGCCGCGGCCGTCCTGGCGGTCGTGCCGATGCTGACGATCGTCTCGGTCGAGGCCCAGGCCGACCGCCGCCACCTCGACGACGTCGCGGTGTTCATGCTCGCCGGCTGGCTCACCGCGATCATCGCCATCGGCGGTGTCGTCCAGAACCGCCGCGCCTACCTCGCCGAGGCCGAGCAGCGCACCCGCGCCGCCGAGCGCGTCAGCGAGGAGGAGTCGCGGCTGCGCGCCAGCGAGGAGCGGCTGCGCATCGCCCGCGAACTCCACGACGTCATCGGCCACAACATCTCCCTGATCAACGTGCAGGCCGGCGCCGCCCTCCACCGCTTCGAGCCCGACCGCGCCGAACAGGCCCTCGTCGCCATCAAGGACTCCAGCAAGCAGGCCCTGCGCGAACTGCGCTCCACCCTCGGCGTCCTGCGGCAGGTCGACGAGGAGCTGCCCATCGCGCCCGCCCCCGGGCTCGGCGAGCTCGACGCGCTCGTCGAACGCAGCCGCAACGCGGGCCTCGACGTCGCCACGAACGTCACCGGCACCGTCCTGCCCCTCCCGACGGAGGTCGACCTGGCCGCTTACCGCATCGTCCAGGAGGCGCTGACCAACGTCACCAAGCACGCCGGGATTGCCACGGCGACCGTCGCCATCGCTTACGGGGAGCGCGAAGTGGTCGTCGAGGTGACCGACGACGGCACCGGGGTCCCCGCGACGGCCGGCAGCGGGCACGGCATCCTCGGCATGGGCGAACGCGCCCGCGCGATCGGCGGTTCGCTCGACGCCGGACCGCGTCCCGGCGGCACCGGCTTCGCCGTCCGGGCCGTCCTCCCGCTCGACCCGCCAGGAGGCACCGCATGATCAGGGCCCTGCTCGCCGACGACCAGACACTGGTCCGGGCCGGTTTCAAGTCCATTCTGGACGGTGAACCGGACATCGAGATCGTCGGTGAGGCCGCCGACGGCCTGGAGGCGGTGACGCTGGCCGGTCAGCTGCGGCCCGACGTGGTGCTGATGGACATCCGGATGCCGAAGCTGGACGGGCTGGAGGCGACCCGGCGCATCGTCGGCGACCCGAAGCTCGCCGAGGTGCGGGTGATCATCCTGACCACCTTCGACCTCGACGACTACGTCTACGGGGCCCTGCGCGCCGGTGCCAGCGGTTTCCTGGTCAAGGACACCGAGCCGATGGAGTTGCTGCACGGGGTGCGGGTCGTCGCGCGCGGGGACGCGCTGCTGGCGCCGTCGATCACGCGCAAGCTCATCGGCGAGTTCGCTCAGCGCGTGAAGCACCCCGACCCCTCGCCGCGACTGAACGCGCTGACCGACCGCGAGCGGGAGGTCATGACGCTGGTCGCCGAGGGCCTCACCAACGACGAGATCGCCGCGCGGCTGGTGCTCAGCCCGGCGACGGCGAAGACGCACGTCAGCCGGATCATGACGAAGGCGCGGGTCCGCGACCGCGCGCAGCTGGTGATCCTGGCATACGAAAGTGGCTTGGTGAAGCCCGGCTGGGTCTAGCAGGATCACGCCCATGTCCGCTTTCGAGATCTCCTCCGACCCCGCCCGTCTCGACGTCGACTGGGTCCACGAACGGCTCTCCGCCGACACCTACTGGGCCGACGGCCGCTCACGCGAGCGGGTCGAGCGGGCCATCGCCTGCTCCATCCCCTACGGCGTCTTCGCGACGGCCGACGGTCGGCAGGTGGCCTTCGCGCGTGTCGTCACCGACCAGACCACCTTCGCGTGGCTGTCGGACGTGTACGTGGACCGTTCCGTGCGCGGGAAGGGAGTCGGGAAGCTGCTGATGGAGCGGATCATGGCCGACGTCGAGGAGTTCGGGCTGCGCCGCATGGTGCTGGCGACCGACGACGCGCACGAGCTGTACCGGCGGTACGGCTTCGACGCGCACCCGAAGCCGGAGATGTGGATGGAGCGGCGCTGGGAGGACAACCCCGCCTAGGACTTGTCCCGGGATTGTCGCGCGGAGCACATTGCGGCGATCTCCACCCGCGATTATCTTAGACATCTAAGATCCAGAATGTAGCGAAGGATTCGCGATGCCGCACAAGATCCTCAACCCCGAGACCCTCCACGACCCGGTCGGCTTCGGCTACAGCCACGTCGCCGTCGCCTCCGGCGAGCTCGTCCTGGTCGCCGGGCAGTACGCCTCCGACGCCACCGGCCAGGTCGCCGTCGAGGACTTCGCCGCCCAGGTCGAGCTCTCCTTCGACAACCTGCGCAGGGCCCTCGACGCCGTCGGCCTCGACCTGTCCCACGTCGCGCAGCTGCGGACCTTCATCGTCGGTCACGACCTCGACAAGCTCGCCGTCATCGGCCGCGTCATCGGCGGGATCTGGGGCGACAAGCCCCCGGTGCAGACCCTCAACGGGGTCGCCGCGCTGGCCCTGCCGGGCATGCTGTTCGAGGTCGACGCCGTTGCCGTACGCCCCTAGGACCACCGGGGAGGAGCGGCGACCCTGACCTCCGCCGCCCCTCCCCCTAAGGGCCGGAACAACTCCGGCCGTACGTTCCGCGCCCGCCGGCGCAACCACCGCCGTACCCCGAGTGCCCTCCGCAGGCCGACGCCGACGGCCATGCCGCGCGCCCACTGTTGCCCCATGACACGCACACTCGCTCCGCAGCCCTCGCCCGGGGCACCGCCGCCCTCGGCGCCGAGCCGTATGGAACGCCTCGCCGCCTGGTCGCAGCGCCGCCGGTGGCCGGCGCTCCTGCTCTGGGTCGCCGTACTGGCCGGTGTCACCGTCGCCTCGCAGGCGATCGGCACCGACTACCGCGACGACCACTCACTGCCCGGCACCGAGTCCCAGGCCGTGAGCGAGGCCTTCGAGAAGTACGCGCCGGCCGAGTCGGGCACGACCGTCCAGATCGTCTTCCAGTCCGACGCCGGGCTCGCCTCGCAGCGGGCCGCCATCACCGGCGTGCTCGGCGACATCGGCACGATGCCGTCGGTCGCCGACGTCAGCGACCCCTTCGAGTCCCCCGGCTCGATCGGCGAGACGGGGACCATCGGCTTCGCCACCGCGACCCTCGACGCGCAGGCCACCGACGTTCCCGCCGAAGACGTCCGCGCCATCATCGACGCGGCCAAAGGCGTCGAGTCGGACTCCCTGCGCGTCGAACTCGGCGGCGACGCCGTGCGCGGCGCCGAGGAGTCGGCGGGCGGGGCGGCCGAGGGCGCCGGCATGCTCGCGGCCCTGGTGATCCTGCTGTTCATGTTCGGTTCGCTGCTGGCCGCCGCGGTGCCGCTGCTCACCGCCGTCTTCGCCGTCGGCAGCACCCTCGGACTGATCGCGATCGCCTCGAACGTCTTCACCCTGCCCGGCTACATCGTGCCGCTGATGATGCTGGTCGGGCTCGGCGTCGGCGTCGACTACGCGCTGCTCATCTTCACGCGCTTCCGGGGCGAGATCCGGCGCGGCGCGGGTCGCGAGGCCGCCGCCCGCACCGCCCTCGACACCGCGGGCCGCTCGGTCCTGTTCGCCGGCGCGACGGTCATCATCGCGCTGCTCGGCCTGCTGGCGCTGGGACTCGGCGGGCTCCAGGGCGTCGCGCTCGGAGTCGCGCTGACCGTCCTGGTCACCATGCTCGCCTCGGTGACGCTGCTGCCGGCGTTGCTCTCGGTGCTGGGCAAGCGCATCGAGGCCCGGATCCTGCGGCGGGCGGCCAAGGCCACGAGCGAGCCCGGCGCGCGCTGGCGCAGGTGGGCGGCACTGATGCAGCGACGGCCGCTCGTGCCGCTGCTGTTCGCGCTGGCCCTGCTGATCGCGCTGTCGGCACCGGCGCTGGGCATGCGGCTCGGTTTCGCCGACGCCGGCACCGAGTCGGCGGCCACGACCAGCCGCCAGGCCTACGACCTGCTCGGCGAGGGCTTCGGAGAGGGCTTCAACGGTCCGCTGATCGTGCTCGGCGAAGGCGACGAGGCCGCCGCGGAGGCCGCCTACGAGGCCCTGCGGACCGCCGACGGGGTCGCCGAAGTCGCTCCGCCGCAGCCGATCGCGCCCGGCGAGCTGTCGATGCTGCTGGTGTTCCCCGAGACCGCGCCGCAGGACGAGGCGACCGCCGACCTGGTCGAGCGGCTGCGCGTCGAGGTCCTGCCGCCCGTCGCCGGCGACACCGGCGCGACCTACCTCGTCGGCGGTTCGACGGCCGCCTCCGTCGACTTCGCCGAGGCCGTCAGCGACCGGATGCCGCTGTTCCTGCTGGTCGTGGTCGGCTTGAGCGCGCTGCTGCTGATGGCGGTGTTCCGCTCGCTGCTGATCCCGGTGAAGGCCGCGATCTTGAACCTGCTGAGCATCGGCGCCTCCCTCGGCGTGATCACACTGGTGTTCCAGGAGGGCTGGTTCGGCGTCCACTCAGGACCGATCGAGGCCTTCGTGCCGGTCATGATCTTCGCGATCGTGTTCGGCCTGTCCATGGACTACGAGGTGTTCCTGGTCTCGCGGATGCACGAGGAGTGGCGCCGCACCGCCGACGCCTCCCACGCCGTCCGAGAGGGGCTCGCCACGACCGGCGGGGTGATCACCGCGGCCGGCGCGATCATGATCGTCGTGTTCGGCGCCTTCGTCCTCAGCCCCGACCGGATGCTCCAGCAGTTCGGCCTCGGACTGGCCGTCGCGGTTTTGCTCGACGCGCTGGTCATCCGCTGCCTGGTCGTGCCGACGGTGATGCGACTGCTCGGCACGAAGGCGTGGTGGCTGCCGAAGTGGCTGGACCGGGCGCTGCCGAAGATCGCGCTGGAGAAGGATTAGCCGAGGTGTGCCCGCCGGTTCAGCCGGCGGGCACGCTCGCGTGGAACCTCGCGCGCCACAGCTCGGCGGTGCCGTCGAAGGGCGGCAGGCGCCGGGCCATCGCCGTGTGCACCTCGGCGGCGTCGGCGCGGGCCCGATCGATGTGGCCGAGCGGGATCCCGTAGCGCACGACCTCCTCGTCGACCTCGTCCTCGTCGACGATCGCGACCGTGCCGTCGGGGTAGCGGACCACGTCCAGCACCAGGTCCACAAAGGACACGCCGGTGGCGTCGCAGACCGGGCCGAGGACCATGTCGACGTAGTCGAGGACCGCGACCTGCCGCGTCACCTCGGTGCCGTCGGGGTGCAGGATGTGCAGTTCCCGGCCGGGCTGCCAGAACTGGGCCGCCCAGCCGCCGCCGTGCGGGTACAGGCGGAGCTGGTCGTCGCCCATCGTCGTCACGTCGCCCGACACGGCCCACCACGTCTTCCCGCCGCGCGGGAGGATCGCCCACACTCCCGACTCGTCCTCGCCGAGGACGTACTCGTACCAGTGCGCGGCGAGCACGTCGGGGTGGCGCAGTTTGCTGGCTCGGCGGCGCGGAAACGGGATGGGCGCGGGCATGCCGACCACCTTGCCATGCGGCGGGCGGGCGGGGGGTGCGGGCGGCTGCTAGCTTGCCGTGTGCACATCTCGTGGCGGGACTCGGCCGAGGTCCTTCGCGGCATGCTGACCGAGCGCCGCCTCGATCCCGCGCGCGTGAGCGATCCGGCGGCGGCCTGGGAGGTCTTCCGCGCGTTCCTGGCGGTCGACCTCGCCGGGCTGGAGACCGCCGAGGACGCCGACGCCGACGGGTTCGCGGTCTCCTGGGGCCGCTACGGCTGGAACGACCGGCTGCCGAGCCTCTCGTTCGAGCGGATCCTGGCGGTGGACGTGTCCGCCGCCTGGACCGAGACCGAGCACTACCAGCCCGAGTACTGGCGGGTCGGCCTGGAGATGGTGTTCGCCGAGCATCCGGGCCTCGCCGACGTCGGCGGTTTGAAAACCCAGGACAGCGGCGTCTACTACGAACGGCCGGGACCCGCGATGGACGACGCGTTGCGGGAGGCGCTCTGGGAGGTCGAGCGCGAGCCCTCGCTGCGAATCCTGTGGGCGGGTTCGCCGTCGCGGAGCATCGTGAAGCTGGAGCCGCTCGACTGACGTCCTAGGGCTTCTCCTGTGGTCCACCGGACACGCCCTGGTCCATTCCCTTGCGGCCCAGGGCCCAGAAGGGCTTCGTGCGCCGGATCCCGGTCCGCAGGGTCACCTCGCGGATGGTCGGCGAATCGGTCACGGCGGCTCCTTCGGCGAATACGGGCACCTCCCGGCGCAACCCCAGTCGTACACCCGCGCGCCCGGCACAACCCAGGGGGTACACGAGATCCCAACCCGCGCCCGACGCCGACGGCCGAACCGTCCCCGCACGATTCGGGCATGAACGCCGAGACCCTCGACCTCGCCCGCTGGCAGTTCGCGCTGACCGCCGGCGCGCACTTCCTCTTCGTGTCCCTCACACTCGGGCTCTCGGTGCTGCTGGCGTTCATGCAGACCGCGGCGACCTTCACCCGCAAACCCGTCTACCGGCGCATGACCCGCTTCTGGGGCCAGCTCTACCTGATCAACTACGCCCTCGGCATCGTCACCGGCCTGGTCATGGAGTTCCAGTTCGGGCTGAGCTGGTCGGGCCTGACCCACTACGCCGGCAACGTCTTCGGCGCCTCGCTGGCCATGGAGACCCTGGTGGCCTTCTTCATCGAGTCGACCTTCCTCGGCCTGTGGATCTTCGGGTGGAACAAGGTCAACCGCTGGGTCCACCTCGCCTTCATCTGGATCGTCACGATCACCGCCTACGCCTCGGCCTACTGGATCCTGGTGACCAACGGCTTCCTGCAGAACCCCGTCGGCTACGAGCGCGGCACCGACGGCATCCGCCTCACCGACGCCGCCGCCGTCCTGACCAACCCCAGCACCCTCCACGCGTTCTTCCACATCCTCGGCGGCGCCATGGTCGTCGGCGGCTTCTTCCTCGCCGGGATCAGCGCCTTCCACCTGATGCGGCGAACGCCCGAGCACGACTTCTTCCTGCGCTCGCTGCGCGCCGGGATCGCCGTGGCCGTACCGGCGGTGATGTTCACCGTCGTCACCGGCGGGGTCCAGCTGGCCTTCGTGCGCGAGATCCAGCCGGCGAAGATGGCCGCGTTCTCCGGGTCGGACGCGCAGCTCGCGCGGCTCCAGGCCGAGGCGGTCGCGAAGTTCGGGCCCGGCGACTACCTGCCCTCGGTGGGCGCCGTCCGGGGCGCCGGGCTGGTGATGATCCTGCTGTTCCTGCCGCTGCTGCTCCTCGGCGTGATCTCGCTGCTCCTGATGGCCTACCGGCCGATCGCGCTGCGCTTTCGCCTCTGGCACGCCGTGCTGACCGCGGCGATCCCGCTGCCCTTCGTCGCGATGACGGCCGGCTGGATCTTTCGCGAGATGGGCCGCCAGCCGTGGGTCGTCAACGGGCTGCTGAAGACCTCCGACGCCGTCAGCGACGTCTCCCCGGCGGCCATGCGCGGGTCGCTGATCGCCTTCGGCTCGGTCTTCGCGCTGCTGATCGTCGTCAACTACTGGCTGCTGTTCCGCGCCGCCGCGCGCGGCCCGGCCGCCACCACCCTCGGCGCCGATGACGCGCCCGAGACCCGCCCCGTCCTGGCGTACTGAGAGGAACCGACATGGAATACGCGGCCGTGGCGCTGCTGGCCCTCTACGGGCTGGGTTACCTACTGCTGGGCGGCGCCGACATCGGCGCCGGGATGCTCCTTCCGGTGCTGGGCCGCGACGAGCGCGAGCGGCGGCTGGTCGTCACCGCCATCGCGCCGGCCTTCCTCGGCAGCGAGGTGTGGCTGGTGGCCACCGCCGGGGTGCTCGTCGGCGCCTTCCCCGACCTGGAGGGAGAGCTGCTGTCGGGGATGTTCCCGGCGATCGTGGCGCTGCTGGTCGGCTGGATGGTGCGCGACATGGGGCTGTGGTCGCGGGGGCGGGTCGACGCGCGGGGCTGGCGTGCGGCGTGCGACATCGCGATCTGCGCGGGCAGCTGGGCGGTCGCCGGGGCGTGGGGGCTGGTGTTCGTGTGGGCCGGCGAGACGGGCATCGGGAGGGTCGGGCCGCTCCCCGGGATCGGCGCGCTGATGCTGGCGGCGCTGGTCGCCGCGGTGTTCGCCTTCCACGGCCTGGGCTGGGCGGGCACGCGGCTCGGCGGGGCCGTCGGGGAGCGCGTCGCCGGGCTCGTCGGCCGCGTCGGCGGGTGGCGGCTGTACGCGCTGACCTCGGCGGCGATGCTGCTCGTCGGTCTCGGACTGGGGGCGCGGCTGCCGCTGCGGGAGTCGGCCGCCGACGGCGCGACGCTGGCGGTGCTGGTGCCCGCGCTGCTGATCGTGACGCCGTTCCTGATGACCGCGCAGGCCGGGATGTGGTGGCTGCTTCGCGGGAGGGTGCGCGAACCGGGCTATTTCTGAGCCCGGCGTGAGGATGGCACCGCGTGCCGTCACGTCACACCAGTTTCACACGGCGAGGAGTAGACAGAACGCATAGACCCCTCGCCGCGAAAGTGGGCCGCGGCGTGGTGAGGTCGGGTACATCCGGCCTGCGGGGAGGGTGGAGCCAAGCCCCTCTGGGCACCCGGCAAGGGCTCCCCTCCCCGCCCACACACCGCGGACCTCCCCGCGCGTACGAGACTTTTGTCCGTGCGCGCGGGTGACTTCGCGCCCGGCCGGCCGCGCACCCACCCCTCCTCTCTTGACCCCCCGCGCCTGCTCCGGCTACCCTCCACCCAGATTGGAAAGCGCTTGCCAAGTTGATCTTGAAGAGAGGCCAGCCCCGAATGAGCACCCGCATCCCCGTCGGCATCGCCGTCAACGGCGTCACCGGCCGCATGGGCTACCGCCAGCACCTCGTGCGCTCCCTCCTGGCCATCCGGGAGCAGGGCGGCGTCCCGCGCGCCGACGGGTCGGTCATCTGGCCGGAGCTGACCCTCGTCGGCCGCAACGCCGACAAGATCGCCGCCATCGCCCACCGCCACGGCATCGAGCGCCACACCACCGACCTCGACGCCGTCCTCGCCGACCCGTCGATCGACGTCTACTTCGACTCCCTCACCACCCAGCACCGCCTCGCCGCGGTCACCAAGGCCATCGCCGCGGGCAAGCACGTCTACTGCGAGAAGCCCATCGCCACGACCGTCGACGAGGCCCTCACCCTCGCCCGCGCGGCCCGCGACGCCGGCGTCAAGAACGGCGTCGTCCAGGACAAGCTCTTCCTCCCGGGCCTGCGCAAGCTCAAGCGGCTCGTCGACGGCGGCTTCTTCGGCCGCATCCTGTCGGTGCGCGGCGAGTTCGGCTACTGGGTCTTCGAGGGCGACTGGCAGGACGCGCAGCGGCCGTCGTGGAACTACCGCTCCGAGGACGGCGGCGGCATGGTCCTCGACATGTTCGCGCACTGGCAGTACGTCCTGGAGCACATCTTCTCGCCGGTCAAGGCCGTCACCGCGCACGTCACGACGCACATCCCCGAGCGCGTCGACGAGCAGGGCCAGACCTACAAGGCCACCGCCGACGACGCCGCCTACGCGATCTTCGAGCTCTCCGACGGCGTGGTCGCCCAGATCAACTCCTCGTGGGCCACGCGCGTGTTCCGTGACGAGCTCGTCGAGTTCCACGTCGACGGCACCGAGGGCAGCGCCGTGGCGGGCCTGCGCCGCTGCCGCGCCCAGCACCGCTCGGTGACGCCGAAGCCGGTGTGGAACCCCGACATCTCCGAGCCGAACGACTTCCGCGCGCAGTGGACCGAGGTGCCCGACAACGACGAGTTCGACAACGGCTTCAAGGTCCAGTGGGAGAGCTTCCTGCGCCACGTCGTCGACGACGCGCCCTGGAACCACGACTTCCTCGCGGGCGCCCGCGGTGTGCAGCTCGCCGAGGTCGGCATCTCCGCCGCCGAGCAGGGCCGCCGGCTCGAACTGCCGGAGCTGAGCCTGTGACCTCGCTTCGCCTGCCCGACGGCACCCTGCACACGATGAGCGGGGCGACCGCTCCCGCGCCTTCGGGCGCGGCCCTGAAGTCGCGAGTGGTGTACTCCGCGGCGCACGTGGTCGCCGATCCCTTGGCCGACAACGGCCCCGGCCGTCCGGCCGCGCTCGACTGGGACGCGACGCTCGCCTTCCGGCGTCACTTGTGGACGCACGGGCTGGGCGTCGCCGAGGCGATGGACACCGCGCAGCGCGGCATGGGCTTGGACTGGGCCGCGACGCAGGAGCTGATCCGGCGCTCGGCGGCCGAGGCGGCCTCCGCCGGCGGCCTGATCGCCTGCGGCGCGGGCACCGACCAGCTCACCGGTCCGTCCACACTCGACGGCGTGATCGCCGCCTACGAGGAGCAGCTGGCCGTGGTCGACGCGGCCGGCGCGGTCCCGATCCTCATGTGCAGCAGGGCGCTGGCGGCCACCGCCTCCGGCCCCGACGACTACGTCCGCGTCTACGACCGGCTGCTCTCGCAGGTATCGCGTCCGGTGATCCTGCACTGGCTCGGGCCGATGTTCGACCCCGCGCTGACCGGCTACTGGGGTGACGCCGACCTGTCGGCCGCCGCCGAGACGATGCTCGCGGTGATCGCGGCGCACACGTCCAAAGTGGACGGCGTGAAGATCTCACTGCTCGACGCCGACCGCGAGATCGCCTTCCGCCGCAGGCTTCCCGAGAGCGTGCGCTGCTACACCGGCGACGACTTCAACTATCCGCAGCTCATCGAGGGCGACGAGGTGGGCTTCAGCCACGCGCTCCTCGGCATCTTCGACCCGCTGGCGGCGCACGCGTCGGCGGCCGTGGCGCGGCTGGACGCCGGTGACGCCAAGGGTTTCCGGGAGATCCTCGACCCGACGGTCGACCTCGCCCGGCACACCTTCGCCGCGCCGACCTTCAACTACAAGACCGGCGTGGTCTTCCTGGCCTGGCTGGCCGGCCACCAGGACGCCTTCCGCATGGTCGGCGGTCTGGAGAACGCCCGCGACGTCCGATACCTGGCGAAGCTCTTCGTCCTCGCCGACGAGGCCGGGCTCTACCCCGACCCCGACGCCGCCGCCGAGAAGATGCGCGCGCTGCTGACGGTCGCGGGGGTGGCACGGTGAGCAGGCTCAGCTTCAACCACGCCACCGCGAAGTTCTGGGACCAGGGCGAGGCGATCGAGGCCTGCGCCCGGGAAGGGATCGGGATCGGGCTGTGGCGCGAACCGGTCGCCGAGTACGGGCTCGAACGGACCGTCGCCGCACTCGACCGGACCGGCGTGCCGGTCACGACCCTGTGCCGGGGCGGGTTCTTCACCACCGGGAGCCGTGAGTCCATCGAGGACAACAAGCGGGCCGTCGACGAGGCGCGCGCGCTCGGCACGAAGGTACTGGTGCTCGTCTCCGGCGGTCTGCCCGAAGGCTCCCGCGACGTCGACGGCGCCCGCGAGCGCGTCGCCGACGCACTGGCCGAACTCGCGCCCTACGCGGGCGAGGCCGGTGTCACGCTGGCGATCGAGCCGCTGCACCCGATGTTCGCCAGCGACCGCTGCGTGGTGTCCACACTGGACCAGGCGATCGACCTGTCACTGCCGTTCCCGGCCGAGCAGGTCGGCGTCGTCGTCGACACCTACCACGTCTGGTGGGACCCGAACCTGTACCCGGCGATCGCCCGGGCGGGCGCGGCCGGCCGGATCGCCTCCTTCCAGGTCGCCGACTGGGTGACGCCGCTGCCGGCGGGCGTGCTCACCGGGCGAGGCCAGGTGGGCACCGGATGCGTTGAGATGCGGCGGATCAAGGCGGCCGTGGACGAAGCCGGATACAGCGGGCCGATCGAGGTCGAGCTGTTCAACGACGAACTGTGGGCGCGGCCGGGCGCCGAGGTCTTCGCCGAGACCGTGCAGGCGTACGCCGAGCACGTCGCCGACTGAGGTCGATCTCTGCCGTGTGGACCCGGATCGCCGTTCGGGTCCACGCGGTGAGGGACACCGCAGCCGGTCCCGTCCCGGGGCCTCTACCCCGACTCCCCCAAGGCGTCCGCCTCCGCGAGCTCCCTCGGCGGCAGCACCGCGCGCAGCTTGTGCAGCACCGACCCCGCGGGCTCGGCGAACGGCCCGCTTCGCAGCAGCCGCAGCGCGACCGTCATCGCGACCGCCTCCTCCGCCGTCACGAAGAGCGGCGGCAGGGTGCGCGGCCGATCGACCACGTAGCCGCCCTTGCGGCCGGTCTCGGCGTGGATCGGCACGCCGCCCTCCTGGAGGGTGCGCAGGTCGCGCTCGACGGTCCGCACGGACACGCCGAAACGCTCGGCGAGCCAGCGGGCGCTGCGGGGACGCGGCGAGACCGCCCGCAGCTCCTCGACGAGTGCGTACAGGCGGTCGGCGCGGTTCACACCTGCTTCTGGTGCAGGTCCGTCACTTCGTCGCGCAGGGCCCAGCCCTGGTAGACGCCCGCGTCGTAGCGGTCGAGGCCCAGTCCGGCCGCGACCGGCTCCTGACCCCCGACGTACTCGACCCGCAGCCAGTTCCCGGTCTCCCCTATGACGTGGAAGGGTTCCCCACGCCATTTGCAGACCGTGCGCAGGTAGTAGAAGTCCTCGACCTCGGGCGCCGGAACGCTTCTGCGGAAACGGCCGGGCGCGACCTCGGTGAAGCCCTCCTCGGGATCGGGCGTGTACAGGCGCATGTAGTCCCCGTCGGGACTGGCCTCGTACTCCCGGTCCCGCCAGCGGGCGATGTAACCGTCCACATGGGCCAGTGGCGGCATGGGCGTCACAGCGATTCCTCCGCGGTCAGCCAGGTCTGCTGGTCGGCGTCGAACGAGGCGACGAGCGTGTCGCCGTCGATGGAACTGAGCCGGTGCATCGTAGCGCCGTGCGGCAGCCGGATGCTGTCCACTTTGAACTCCGCGACGACCGCGCCGGCGTCACCGGGCGCGAAACCGTTGCCCCGGAAGGGAGGCGGCTCGATGACCCAGCCCTCCATCCGGCGCATCTCGTCCTCGGAGTTGCCGCCGTAGGGGATCCGGTAGAGGTCCGCGCGGTGCGAGATCCAGCGGATCACGTACACGTCGGAGGCCCCGTCGTGGATCAGACCGAGAGCGGTGCGCAGCGACTCCGGTGTCTCGAAGTCGGCCAGATCCTCGGCGGGGTGCACGAAGCCGGCGATCCGGTCGTAGCCGCGCTGAAGGTAGAAGGGCACCTGCGCGGCGGGGATGAGCTTCTGCATCAGCGTCGGGCCGAGCTTGCGCTGCTGCGCAGGGGTGGGCGCGTAACCGCCCGCCGACAGGTCGTCGTGGCGCACGCCGACGGCGGCCTCGGCCGACTGCTCCATCATGTCGGCGCGCTCGATGAGGCCCTTCTTGCCGGCCCAGCTGATCAGCGTCGACATCTGCGTGCCGGGCATGTTCGCGCCGACCTCGGTGCCGGGGTTGATGGCGAGGCTGTAGCTGCGGTCGGGCCAGTGGCGCGCGACCCGCACGAAGGTGACCTTCACGAACTCGCACGGCCCCAGGCGCCGCGCCATCCGCGTCGGCGAGGTGAACACCGTCAGGCTGTAGGCACCGTCTATCAGGTCGGTGCGCCAGGTGAAACCGGGATCGCCCGGCCGGACGTTCTCCGGGGCCCCGTCGTTGAGCGGCACGTACACCCAGCCCGACAGCAGCGCCCGCAGGAAGCGCGGGGTGTCCCCGGCGGCTCCGGCGGCGGCGAGCTCGTCTTCGACCTCGTCCTCGGTCGGCCCGGCCAGCGCGTAGGCCGAGGGCTCGGCGAGCAGTCCGGTGGGCGTCGGGGGCTCGGGGATCGCCGGGGAGCGCTGCTCGGGCAGCGGCCGGTGGGTGAGCACGGGCTCGGCGTAGGCGTCCTCGGCGTAGCCGGTGTCGGCCGGCGGGCCGTAGGAGGAGGCGTGCTCGGGCCGGTAGGCCGACTCGTCGTACTGGTAGCCGCGGTCGTTGTCGTAGGCCGGTTCGCGGGAGTACGCCGGTTCGGGCGCGTATGCGGTCTCCTGTGCGTACGCGGGCTCGGGCGCGTAACCCGCCTCGGCTCCGTAGCCCCGGTCCGCCTGGAATCCGGCGGGCTGGAAGGCCGAGTCGGCGGCGTAGGCGGGCTCGGCCTGGTAGGCCGGTTCGGGCTGGTAGGCGGGCTCCGGCGGCGCGTAGGGCTCGCGCGTCGGCAGCGGGGCCGGCGCGTTCGCCGGCGGCGCGAAGTCGGAGTACACGGGCTCGGGGGCGTAACGCGACGGGAGCTCGCCCTGCCGGGTAGGGAGCTCCTGACGGGGTGGCTGGTACTCCGGCTCGGGCGGGGCGAAACCGCCGCCGGGCTGAAGGTGCGGGGGCTGCTGGTAGGCCGGTTCGGCCTGCGCGTAGCTCGGGTAGCCCGAGTCGCCGCGGTACCCGCCGGCACCGCCCTGCTCCTCGAAGCCGAATCCTCCGCCGTAGACCGGCATCAGGTCGGGTTCGGGCGCCGCGCTCTCGTCGGTCGGCAGTGACACGTCGCCGGTCGAGACCTGCTTGACGAACCACGCCGGAAGGTAGCCCTCGATGGGCAGCCCGGGGTTGACCGCGAGCCACCAGTCGTCGTCGGGCCAGGTGTGCACGAGCTCTTCGAGCCGGACCCGACGGTGCGGGCCGGCGTGCTCGCGAAGGCACGCCCGGAGGGCGACTTCCGAGGTGAAGGCCAGTACGTGGGTCCGGTCCTCGGTGGACCAGGTCGCCCAGGCGGAATTCCCCGGCGCCACCGGGATGTACAGATCGCCACGAGATAGCAACAGAAAGTAGCTCTCCTGGTCACCCTGGCGAAGTACGTCCTGCATCCGCCGTTCGGACTCGGTAGCGGGCTCCCAGGTCATGACCGCTGTCTCCCCAGCACTAAAAGAGGTGTCGCGGCATCACAGTACAGCGAATACGCTTGGTCACCCCACCCTACGATCGGCCACCGCACAAGTGGATCTCCATCGTGTGGGACGAAAGGTGCGAGGGCATGCCACTATCTACGCAATGGGGATTGCGCGGAGGCTCCGAAAAGCCGCGGCCGTAACGGTCGCGGTGGTCTTGTCGACCACCGTGGCACTCCCCGTACCGGCTCACGCCGACGACGTCCGACCCAAGCAGTGGCAGCTCGACGCCCTGCACGCCGCCGACGCCTGGCCCCAGTCGACCGGCGCGGGGGCGGTCGTCGCGGTCGTCGACTCCGGCGTCGACGCCGGCCACGTCGACCTGCGCGGAAAAGTCCTCCCCGGCGCCGACTTCGTCAAGAGCGACGACGGCTCGGGCGGAGACGGGACCTTCGATCCGGTCGGCCACGGCACCTCGGTGGCCGCGCTCATCGCCGGGCAGAACGATCCCGACGGCGTCGTGGGGCTCGCCTACGACGCGATGATCCTGCCCGTGCGGGTCCTCGACAAGGACAACCGGTACGACGACGCCGGTGTGGTCGCGCGGGCCGTGCGGTGGGCCGTCGACCACGGCGCCGACGTGGTCAACCTGTCGCTGGGCGGAGTCGGGAAGAGCACCGAACTCGGCGAGGCCATCACCTACGCGCTGAGCCGCGAGGTGGTCGTGGTCGCCTGCACCGGCAACGTCGACAGCAGCAAGGACGACGAGCAGTCGGTGTGGTTTCCCGCGCGCATGCCCGGGGTCGTCGCGGTGAGCGGCCTGTCGCCGGACGGCGAGTTCTGGGACGGGGCGCTGACGGGCGTCCCGACGGTGCTGTCGGCGCCGGCCGACCATCTGACCTCCGCGCACCCCGACGGGTACTGGAACATCCAGGGCACGAGCTTCGCCGCGCCGCTGGTGTCGGCGACCGCCGCGCTGGTGCGGTCGAAGTTTCCCGACATGAGCGCGGCCAACATCATCAACCGGCTCATCTTCACCGCCGCCGATCTCGGGAAACCCGGCCGCGACGACGTGTACGGCTTCGGCCGCGTCAACCCGGTCGGGGCGCTGTCGCCGCAGATCCCGGAGGTCGCGATCAACCCCCTCCTGTCGTCGGTCGACGGTGGCGGGGGGACGCAGCCGCAGCCCTCGGGTACGCAGGTGCCGGAGTCCGGCGCGGCCGGTCCCGGAGGCGACGCCCCACCCCCGGCCGCCGCCGACACCGCCGCCAAGGGGCCGGGCCCGACCCCGTACATCCTCTTGGCTGTCGTCGCCGTCATAGCGGCGATCGCGCTGACGACGACACTGGTACTCCTGCGCCGCAACGGGCACTACCGGCGACCGCCGTCCTTCTGACCGCAGAACTTGCCCCCATCGGACACACTGGTTCCCTTCCACCCCCTCTGGAAGGAGCACCATGGCCAGAAAGCTCACCCGGCGCACCCTGTTACGAGGCGCCACGGCCACCTCCCTCGCGGTGACCGGCGGGATCATCCTCCCGTCGACCCCGGCATTCGCCGCGAACTTCTACAACCCCTTCTCGGGTTACCCGATCTCCGACGGCTGGCAGGCGCACATCGACCGCGGCTCCCTCGGCGGCATCGACTACCCGATGGGTGTCGGCACGGGCGTCCCCGCCTGCGGCTCCGGCACGATCACGAACATCCCGTACAACGGCACCGGCGGGCACACCGTCACGATCAGCCACCCCAACGGGTACCGGACGCAGTACATGCACCTGTCGCAGTTCGTGCACGGCAACGGCGCATCGGTCGGCGCCGGGGCCATCGTCGCCCTCTCGGGCGGCGCGGCGGGCGCGCCCGGTTCGGGGTCCTCGACGGGACCGCACCTGCACTGGCACATGATCGACCCGAACGGCACACGCATCAACCCGCTCGTCTTCCTCGGCGGAGGCGGAGGCGGCGGACTGCCGAAGACCTCCACCGAGAGCGACGGCGTGCCCGGCCCGATCTTCTACCAGCGGCTCCAGAACTGGGTCCGCATCGACGCCGGCTACACCGGGCCGATCGACGGCGACCCGGGCCCGAACACCTGGGCTGCGATGCAGCGCTACCTCGCCGCGCACCACGGATACGCCGGTCCCGCCGACGGCGACCCGGGCCCCAACACGTGGGCCGCGCTCCAGCGGCTCGCCGCAGGGTGGGGCTACACCGGCCCCATCGACGGCGTGCCGGGCCCGAACACGTGGCGCGCGGTGGCCCGTTTCCTCAACCAGGACCGCTTCGACTAGCGGCCCGGGCTGGTGGGGCGGACCCCGCCCCACCAGCCCCTCGGCGTCCCAAATTCAGCCAACTGTCAGCGAGCCCACGTAGTCTCGCCAGCGTGACCCCCGCGACAGTCGGCCCCTCCGACAGCGCCCACGCCCCCGCGTGGGCGCGTCTGCTGCGCGCCGCCAATCCCGGCCCGATGACCCTCGACGGGACCAACACGTGGCTGCTGCGCGCCTCCGCCGCCGACCGCGTGATCGTCGTCGACCCGGGCCCGGCACTGCCCGGGCACCTCGCGGCGATCGAGGCGTACGGCGAGGCGGCCCTGATCGTGCTCACGCACTGGCACCCCGACCACTCCGACAGCGCCGCCGGGCTGGGCGCCCATCTGGGCGTCCCCGTGCGCGCCTTCGACCCGAAGTGGTGCGTCGGCGGACCGCCGCTGACCGACGGCGAGACACTGAATGTGAACGGACTGCGCGTGCACGTCCGGCACACTCCGGGACATACCGCCGATTCGCTGAGTCTGCACGTCGAACGCGGCGAACACGGCGAGGCGGCGGTCCTGACCGGCGACACCGTCCTCGGCCGCGGAACCACCGTCGTGCTGTGGCCCGACGGCGACCTCGGCTCCTATCTGGCCAGCCTCGACCTGCTCGCCGAATACGGCGACCTGCCCGTTCTGCCTGGTCACGGCCCCACTCTGCCCTCGGTGAGGGCGGCCGCCGAGCAGTACCGGGCGCACCGCGAGCAGCGCCTGGAGCAGGTGCGCGCGGCGCTGGAAAACGGGGCGACAGGCGCCATGGACATCGTCAAGATCGTCTACGCCGAGGTCGACCGCTCCGTGTGGCCGGCGGCCGAGGCGACCGTGCGAGCACAGCTGGAGTACCTCGGGGTGCCGGCGGATCGTTCAAAGGGTGTGAGTGACCGGGAACATATCGACACCGTTCGGGAGTTGGGGGAACCGTGACCTGTCCTTTCTGCGGGAACGTCGTAGTACCCGGCGCGCGCTACTGCCACAGCTGCGGTGCCCCGCTGTCCCCCGTCGCGTCGCTGCCCGAAACGGAGCGACGCGTCTGCACGGTGCTCTTCGGCGACCTGTCGGACTTCACCGCGTGGTCGGAGGACCTCGACCCCGAGCGCGTCGGCGTGGTCACCGACCGCGTCCTGGCCGTGTGCGCCCAGGCGGTCGCCGAGCACGGCGGGCACGTCGACAAACTCACCGGTGACGGCATCATGGCCGTGTTCGGCGCGCCCGTGGCGCACGAGGACGACGCCGAGCGCGCCGTCCGCGCCGCCATGTCGATGCAGCGCAACGTCCGCAAGGTCCTCGACGCCGAGCAGGGCGGCGGCGTGCCGCTGGGCCTGCGCGTCGGGATCCGCACCGGCCTCGTCGTGGCCGGCATGCAGGCCTCGGTCGAGTACACCGTCATCGGCGACACGGTCAACACCGCCGCGCGGCTGGCCGACGCCGCCGCCGTCGGCACGGTCTACACCAGCGACGAGACGGTCCAGGCGACCAAGCACGTCGCGTCCTGGCGGAAACTGGAGCCGCTGCGCCTCAAGGGCAAGCGCGAACCGGTCCACGCCTACGAGCTTCTGGGCCTCCACGACGCCCCCGGCACGCGCACCAGCCTCGGCGACCAGGCCCCCTTCGTGGGCCGCGAGGTCGAGCTGGGCATCGTCGCCGGGCGCCTGTCGGAGGTCGTCGACCGCAGCGAGCCGCGCACCCTCGTGCTGACCGCCGAGGCCGGCTTCGGCAAGACCCGCTTCGGCATCGAGGTCGGCCGCCGCGCCT
Organism: Phytomonospora sp. NPDC050363; assembly: GCF_040655735.1. Classification (NCBI taxonomy): domain Bacteria; kingdom Bacillati; phylum Actinomycetota; class Actinomycetes; order Micromonosporales; family Micromonosporaceae; genus Phytomonospora; species Phytomonospora sp. NPDC050363. The sequence continues at coordinate 161,201 of NZ_JBFAKK010000002.1, read as the reverse complement.
CGGCGCGCGGGGTCCGCGTCGTCGCCGTCCGCGCCGCCGCCTACGGCCGCCGCCGTCGCCTCGGCCCGCTGGCCGACCTGGTCCGCCGCGCGGTCGGCCTGTCCGTCGGCGACGACCGCCAGACCGCCACCGAGCGCCTGCGCCGCCTCGCCGACCGCCACCGCAAGCAGACCGAGGGCGAGCAGGCCCCGGCGGTGTTCAGCGTCGACATGCTGCTGGCGCTGCTCGGGCTCGCGCCGGCGCCGGGCGAGGCCCCGGGCCGCCCCGGTGGCCCCGGCCCCGAGCACCACGATCAGGAGTCGATGCCGGCCGCGGTCGCCGACCTGTTCAACCTGCTGGCCACGCAGACGCCGCTGCTGCTGATCGTCGACGACCTGCACGAGGCCACCCCGGACGCCCTCGACGCGCTCGGCGCGGCCGTGGCGCGCCTGTCCGGGCCGGTGCTGGTGCTGCTGCTGGGCCGCCCGGAACTGGTCCGCCACGCCGGTGTCCTCACCCGCGTGTCGGAGGCCGAGGCGCAGACCCTGCCGCCGCTTCGCGGTGCCGACGCGGCGCGCCTGCTGGCCGCCCTGTGCGGCGGGAAACTCCGCGAGGACGACGAGTACCGCCTCCTCGGCGCGGTGCAGGGAAACCCCTACTACCTCGCCGAGCTGGTCGCGCTGCTCACCGAGCAGGGCCTGCTCTACGAGATCGACGGGCAGTGGCGTCTGGCGCCGGGCTCGCTTGCCGGGAAACTCGTGTCCACCGACCTCGCCCGGGTTCTCGCCGCGCGCATCGACGCGCTGCCCACCGACACCAAGATGGTCCTGCGCGACGCCGCCGTCATCGGCGACACCATTCCCGACGGCGCGCTCTCGGCTCTCCACGACCACACCGACGAGGGGCACCTTGAGGAGTTGTTCGCGCGCGGCATGCTGCGCCGCCGCAACTCCGGCGGGTTCCGCTTCGTCACGCCGCTCATGCGCGAGGCCGCCTACCTGGGCCTGGGCATGGCCGAGCGCGCCGAGCGCCACGCGCGCCTTGCCCGGTGGGCCGCGGCGGGCGCTCCTGGCGGGACCCTCGCCGAGGACGCCGCCGACGACTTCATCGCCACGCACGCCACCCGCGCGCTGAGCCTCGCCGAGAAGATCGGCATCTCCCCCGACAACGACGTCCACGATGTCGCCGACCTCGCCGTGGAGGCCTTCGGCCGCTCCGCGCGCCGCGCGATCGTGCAGGGCGAACCGGCGCAGGCCGCGACGCTTATCGACCGCTCCGCGGAGCTGCGCGCGCTGTCGGTCGCCGACCGCCTCGTGCGCGGCCGGGCGCTGCTGCGCCTGGACCGCTCCGAGGACGCCCTCGTCGACGTGGAGAAGATCGCCGCCGAGCTGGGCATGTCGCTGACCGGCGACACCGTGGCGACGATCCCGTCGCACCCGCAGGTCGCCGCTCTCACGCTGCTTCTGGCCGGGCGGATCTACCGCTCCCTCGGTGAGCCGCTGCGGGCGGCGGCGATCTGGCGCGCGGCGGGCGACCTGTCCGACCGCGCCGAGCTGCCCACCGTCCGCGCCGACGTCCTCGTGCGCCTGGGCATGCTCGACTACGTGTCGGGGCGCCTGCGCGAGGCCGAGGCCCGCTTCACCGAGGCGCTGGGCGTCGGCCGCGACACCGGCGACGTCCGCTCCGAGGCCTGGGCCCTCCAGCACCTGGCGTGGGTGTCGACCAGCATCGGCGACTTCGACGCCGCCGACAGCTTCCTCGGCCAGGCCGCCCGGCGGATAGCCTCCCTGCGCGACCCGATCGGCCGCGCGTGGGTGCGCGGCACGGCCGCGTTCACCCGCCTGCTCGCCGGCCGCCTGCACGAGGCCTCGAAGCTCGCCACCGCCTTCCTGCCCTTCGGGGAGCGGGTCGGCGACACCTGGGCGGTCGGCACGCTGCGCGCGGTCGGCGCCTACGCCGCCGCCGAGCTGGGCGACCTCTCCGACGCCGACTCCGCCGCGCGCAAGGCCTACCGCGATTACGACCGCGTCGACGACGACTGGGGCCGGGGTCTGGCGCTGGTCGTGCGCGCCGTCGTCGCGCGCGGCCTCGGCGAGTCCGACCACGCTCGCGAACTGGCCCTCGACGCCGAGACCTACGGTCTGCGCACCGGCCACCCCCTGCTGATCGGGATGGCCCGCACGGTCTTGGGGCACTGCCTCCTCGACGCCGGTGACGTCGAGGGCGCCGAACGCGCCGCGCTGTCCACCCTGGAGCTGGCGGTCCCCTTCGACGTCCTGGAGTCGGCGCGGGTCGGTCCGCTGGCCCTGCTGGCCGAGGCGCACCGGGCCGGCGGCGACAACGCCGCCGCGCTGCGGCTGTTCGGCGACATCGCCGCGCACCTGGGCTCCCCGACCCTGCTGTACCCGCGTCGCCGGGCCGTGGCGCGCTACGCCGACGTCCTGCGCACCGAGGGCAGGGCCGAGGAGGCGCTGCGATGGGCCAAGCGGGCCGTCGAGGCGCCCGGTGAGGACATTTCGAGCCGGGTGGGTGCCCAGCTGGCCTACGCCAAGGCGCTGGCCGCCAACGACCGTCAGGAGGAGGCCGTCGCGGCCGCGGAGGAGGCCGTCACGCTGGCGTACTCGACCGAGCAGCGCAGTCACCGAGGCGAGGCGGACAAGTTGCTGGCACGCTTGCGCAACGCGCACGAAACGTTGCGGGAACCGGCACGCTGAGCCGCGGGCGGGAACGGTTGGAACCGGACGGCTCACCGGGTTTCATTAAATCCTGAATAAAGGGCTTCCCTTCGCCACAACTGATCCGGATAAGAGCCGAAACGGTGGATACATGATCTAGCCGCCGTGCTCTACCTTTGCCTGCGTGAGCGCTCAATTCTGGTCCCCCGAAGCGGGCGACCTCCCCGATCTACCCGACCTGGCCGAGCTGTCGGTCATAGCCCGCGGCGGTTACACCGTCGTCTACCGGGCCGTCCAGGTCTCCACCGGCCGTGAGGTCGCGCTCCGCATCGACAAGCGCCCGTTCGCGCAGAATGAGCAGCGCAGCCGTTTCGAGCAGGAGGTGCGGGCCGCGGGCCGGCTGTCGGGTCACCCGAACGTCGTCGACCTGTACTTCGCCGGCGTCACCGACGACGGCCGCCCCTACGTCGTCATGGAGCTGTGCGAGGGTTCCTACGCCGACCGGCTCGACGCCGAGGGCTCCATCAGCGACGCCGAGGTCCGCGACATCGGCGTGCAGCTGGCCGACGCTCTCTCCGGCGCGCACGAACGGGGTGTCCTGCACCGCGACATCAAGCCCGCCAACATCCTCATCCGGCCCGACGGGAAACCCGTCCTCGCCGACTTCGGCCTCGCCGTGGTCACCGACTCGGTGCTCGACACCGGCGTGCACGCCACGATCGGGCACCTGACGCCCGCGTACGCGCCGCTGGAGACGCTCCAGATGAAGCCGGCGAGCCAGTTCAGCGACGTGTACTCCCTCGCCGCGACCCTCTACGCGCTGCTGGCCGGACACCCGCCGCGCTTCACCGGCGAGATCAGCGACCTGCGCGAGGTCATGGAACTGTTCGGGCGCCCCATCCCCGACGTCGCCGGCGCCTCGGCGCTACTGGTCGGCATGCTGCGCGCGGCGATGACCAGCAACCCCGACGGCCGACCGACGGCCGACCAGTTCCGCGAGATGCTCGACAGTGTTCCGCTGGCCAAGCCGGTGACCGTTCCCCCCACGCGTCGCCCGCCGGTGCCGGCCCCCGTCCCGCCTCAGCCCGCCCCCTCCGCTCCACGTTCGCGGCCGCGCCCGGTACCGGCCGCAGCGAACGCGGCCCCGCCGATGCCCCCCTCGGCTCCCCCGCTGCCCTCTCCGCCCATGCAGGCGCCCCCTCCGCCGCCGATGAGCCGTCCGCCCATGCCGCAGCCCGCGCAGGCCGGTCCACCGCCGTTCCAGGCTCCTCCGCCGCCCCCACCGGTCCCGACCGCGCCGCCGCGCCCGCCGTCGCGGCCCCCGGCCGAGGCCGACGCCTACCGCTCGGGCGAGCACGCCTTCGCCCCTCCCGGCACGGCCGATCCGTACCGCTCGGGCGAGCACAACTTCGGGCCTCCTCCCGGGGAGCAGCAGGCGCCGCCGCCGATGTGGCCGCCGCACGACAACGCTCCCAAGTACCCCGGGCCGCCTCCGCCGCCGTACGGGCCCGACGACCTGACCGACACCGGTTCGCGCCGCTACCCCGAGGCGCCCCCGCCGCCGGAGCGCTCACGGTTGCGCATCCCGGGCACCGAGCTCGTCCGCAGCCGCCTTGACCGGCGTCGTGAGGACGGCGACGACGGCGGGTCGCGCACGAAGTTCTTCGTGATCTCCGGCGCGGTGATCCTGGTCGTGCTGATCCTGATCACCTGGGGCATCGTGTCGCTGTTCAGCGGTGGCGAGCCCGAAAGCGACGGGGAGCCCACGGGCGCCTCGGGTCCGGTGTGCGGCTTCGAGGCCGAGGGCGTGGGGTGCATGACGGCCCCGAAGTGCTTCAACGACTTCAACATCGACTCGGGGGTCGCCTCGGCCAAGGAGGCCGAGTGCACCAGCGAGCACGAGTGGGAGGCCTTCGCCACCGGCGCGCTGCCGGACTCGGTGACCTCGGCCAACCATCCCGACGTCGCGGCCGCCGAGGTCGTGCAGAACGCCTGCATGAGCAAGGAAGTCCTCAAGCAGCTGGTCGGCGTGAACGAGCTGGAGACGTGGATCACCGAGGTGCTGCCGCCGGTGGCGGCCGACTTCGACAGCGGTGAGCGGACCTTCTACTGCATCGCGCGCCAGCAGGACCAGGTGCGCACCGGTTCGGCCTTCGTCAAGTAGCCGCGTGCCGCCCGGCTATCCGCCGCCGGCGGGTGGGCGGGCGGTTCTCGTGGCCCCGGTGGGGAAGCCGAGCACGGCGCAGGTGTAGCCGCCGACGGTGTCGTCGCATGTGGACAGTGCGGCGGCGGCCTGGCGGATGTGCTCGCGGGCCTGTTCGAGCGCGGCGAGCGAGCGCACCGGCTCGTCGCGGGAGGTGCCCTCGGTGACGGCGGCGAGTCTGTCGCGGGCGGCGGCGAGGGTCTCGGCGGCGGCCAGCGCTCCGGCACGGGCGTCGCCCATGGTCTCGCGGGCGCCGTGCAGCGCCGCGGCGATGTCGCCGGCCAGTCCCATGGGGTGATCCTAGACCCCCTCGCGCGACCGTCCACTGTGCGCGATCATCGGGCTCAGGCGGCGGTCAGGATGCCCACGACCCTGCGGGCCTGCTCGGGCGGCAGTTTCAGCCGGACCTCGGCCGAGCCCGCCAGCAGCGTGTTGGTCAGGCCGAGCTCGAAGGTGAACAGCACCCTGTGCTCGCCGTCGAGGCGGACGCCGATCCTCTGCCGTAACGGATGGCGGTGCGGGACGTCGATCTGCTTGGCCTTGTTGGCGTAGACGACCAGGCCCTGCGTGCTGATGCCGATGGCGCCCGTGGCCGCCGACCGCAGCCGGTTCGCGCGGTGGCCGGGTGCGCGCAGGTCGCGGTAGACGATGGAGCCCCTCAGCCGTTCGGCGAGGAAGACCAGATCCTCGCCGGTGAGCCGGGCGCGCAGGTGCCCGGGCATCAGGCCGGGCCCGTTGATCAGGCGCGCCAGCGTGTTCACGCCGAACAGTTTAGTCCCTTGTGGACACTCGACGGCCCGGTGCGCGTCCGGCGGCTACCGTCGGGTGGTGACCGAAGACTTCTACTGCGACGAGGCCCTCTCCGGCCGAACACCTGTCGACGTCGTCGCCGAGACCGCCGGCGTCCTCGCCTTCCACCACACCCGGCCGCACTGGCCGGTGCACATCGTGGTCGTCCCCAAGGCGCACATCCCCTCGCTCATCGACCTCGGCGACGCCGGCGTCGAAGCCCTTCACGAGGTCCTGGCGGTCGTGCGCGACGTCGCCGCGCGCGTCACCGCCGAGCACGGCGCCGCCCGCGTCCTGACCAACCTGGGCCGCTACCAGGACTCCAAGCACCTGCACTTCCACGTCGCCGGCGGTGACCCGCTCTGAGGAACCGCCCGGCATACCCCGGGTACGCGAAACGGCGGCCCCGGAAGGGACCGCCGTCGCGGTGAATTTACCGAGGGGCGTGCTCACCCCTCTACCCGTAACACTCGCGCGCGGCGCGCGAGTCGCTCCGGGTCCATGATGATGACGCTCTTGCCGTCCAGCCGGAGCCAGCCGCGCGCGGCGAAGTCGGCCAGGGCCTTGTTCACCGTCTCGCGCGAGGCGCCGACGAGCTGCGCCAGCTCCTCCTGCGTCAGGTCGTGCGTCACTCGCAGCACGCCACCGTCGCGGGTACCGAAGCGCGAGGCCATCTGCAGCAGGCTCTTGGCCACACGGCCGGGCACGTCGGTGAAGATCAGGTCGGCGAGGGAGTCGTTGGTCCGGCGCAGACGGCGCGCGATGACGCGCAGCAGCTGCTCGGCGATCTCCGGCCGATCGGTGATCCACGGACGCAGCGACGACTTGCCCAGGCGTGCCAGACGCACGTCGGTGACCGCCGTGGCCGTCGCCGTGCGCGGACCCGGGTCGAACAGCGACAGTTCGCCGAACATGTCACTGGGGCCCATCACCGCGATCAGGTTCTGCCGGCCGTCGGCGGCGCGCCTCCCGAGTTTTATCTTGCCGTTGAGGACGATGTAGAGACTGTCCCCCGGCTCGCCCTCGTTGAACACAGTCTGGCCCTTGCGGACCTCGATGTGCTCCAGTTCCTTGGTCAGCGCGTCGACCGCTTCGGGGTCGACGCCCTGAAAGAGCCCTGCCCGGGCCAGTACCTCATCCATCGCGACCTCCACTGCGCACAACATTGACGCAAGCCGAGTCTATGCGTACGAGTGCACGCACTTGCCAGGACGCGCCGATCTTTCTCATTTGTACCCGCGACACGCGTGACACGCTGCGTCTTCGCGGTACTTCCGTCCTTTGTGGCTGACCATTCGCGCAGGACCCGCCTGGCGTCTTCGTGGCAACATGCATGGCATGACCTACCCTCAGGACCCCGCTTCGCAACCCCAGCAGCCGCAGTACACCGACGGACAGCAGCCCGGCGGTTACTACCAGCAGCCGCAGGCGGGCACCGAGTACCCGACCGGCCCCTACCAGGCCCCGCCCACGGGCCAGTTCACCGGACCGGCCAACTACGCGGCCGCCGGACCGGCCCAGCCGAGCTTCTTCACGGCCCTGTTCGACTTCTCGTTTCGCAGCTTCGCCACGCCCACCCTCCTCCAGATCACCTATGTCGTGAGCCTGGTGATGATCGGCCTGAGCTACCTGGTCTCGGTCATCGTCGGCTTCGCGACCTACCCGGTCTTCGGCATCGCGATCCTGCTCATCGGCGCGCCCGGCGTAGCCCTGTCGGTGCTGCTCACGCGCATGTTCCTGGAGTACCTCGCGGTCATCTTCCGCATCAACGAGAACATCGCCGAGATCAACACCCGCGGCAAGGGCGTGTAGCCGCCAGGACCTAGGTGCAGTCCTGCGTGCCGACGGCTCCGGTGGCGTCGCGGCCGGCGTCGAGCACCGGGGTCACCTCGTCCATGGTGAGCGCGTAGCCGGTGTCCTTGTCGTCGACGGCGGCGGCGAAGATCACACCGTAGACATCACCCTGGGTCGAGATCAGCGGCCCGCCGGAGTTGCCGCTGATGACCTGGGCGCGCAGCGCGTAGACATCGCGAGTGACCTCGCCGTTGTCATAGATGTTCGGGCCCCGCACGGGCCCGGAGGAGCGGATCCGGGCCGGCGTGACCGTGTAGGGGCCGTCCATCGGATAGCCGAGGACGATGGTGTCCTCGCCCTCCTCGGCGCGGCCGTCGGCGACGTCCATGACGGGCGCGTCGAGGCCCGGGACATAGATGACGGCGAGGTCGCGCGAAGGGTCGTAGGCGACCACGCGACCGGGAAGGTGCCCGTCGGCGGTCTCCACGACGAGGCTGTCGGTCCCGGCCACGACGTGCGCGTTGGTCATCACCCGCTCGGGCGCGAAGACCCAGCCGGAGCCCTCGATACGGCGGTCGCAGCGGGGCGCCTCGCCCAGGATCTTCAGCACCGACGGCTGGGCCTCGATGACCGCGTCGGAGTTGCGCAGCTCCTCGTTGGGCGCGGCGACCTCGTGGGGATTCGACGGGCCGAGCCCGCCGAACACGTCGGGGAAGCCGTTGGTGTCGACCGTGCGGCGCAGCGCGTCGTAGACGCCCTTGACCGGCTCGGGCACCGAGTCGTCGATGATGTGCACGATCGAGCTGTTGCGGACCGCGCCTGCCAGGCCCGGGATGCTCGAATAGGCCAGCGGCGTCGCCACCATCCACGCGACCAGCAGCACCGCCAGCAGCGACACGATCGCGCCGCCGACATGGTCGACGGTGCGGGTGCCGTTGCGGCGCATGGTGCTGCGCACGCGCGCGCCGATCGTGGCCATCCCCGCCTGCCCGGCGACGGCGAGGCCGAAGACGGCGACCAGCGCGATGACCACCCGCGTCAGAGGCGCCTCGAAGTAGTCGATGAGGTAGGGGGCGAGGTTCACGCCGATCAGCGCGCCGCCGAAGAAGCCCAGGAAGGACATCACGCCGACGACGAAACCCTGGCGGTAGCCGTTGATCGCGAACATCAGCGCCAGCAGCACGATAACGATGTCCACCAACGTGCCGCCGCTCATGCAAGCTCCTCGTCGCCGTTTGTCCCAGGGTACGGGCCGACCGCCATCGACAGGGGCTTACGAGACGGGCACCAGCCGCCCCGGTCCCCACGGTTTCGACCAGCCGGCGAGGTCCAGCACGGCCGACAGGATTCCCGCCGTGAAGCCCCATACCAGCAGGTCACGGACCTGGAAGGCCGGGCCGACGTAACCCGAGGGGTGCTGGGCGCGCACCCGGTTGGCCGGGTCGACGAGCTCGCTGACGGGGACGCGCACGACGCTGGCGACCTCCTCGGTCTGCCGCGCGTGCACCGGGTGCGGGTCGCGCCACCACGCCAGAACGGGCGTGACGCGGAAGTTGCTCACCGAGATCCACACCTCGGGCAGGGTCGTGACGACCACCACGCTGTCGGCGTCGAGCCCGACCTCCTCATTGGCCTCCCGCAGCGCGGTGGCCACCGCGTCGGCGTCGCCCGGCTCGGTGCCGCCGCCGGGGAACGCGGGCTGTCCGGCGTGGTTGTTCATGTTCGCCGCGCGCTGGCAGATGAGCACGTCGGGACCGGTCTGGCCCTCGTGCGCGCCCTCGCCGAACAGGATGAGCACGGCGCTGTGGCGGCCCTCCATGTTGGGCGGCGCCAGACGCACCCACGGCTCGCCCTCGGTGCCCGCGGCCTTGTCGGCCAGCGGGTGCCACCAGTCGGGCAACGTGAGATCGGTCCTGGCCCTCATGGGCGCGGCCTGGGAGTACGACGAGGCACGATCATCCAAGGGAGGCTACCCGGCGCCGGAGCCTAGGCGACGTCCAGATGCTTCTCGACGAGCGCCGCCAGCGCGTCCTCCGACAGCGCCGGGCCGCTGTAGGTGTGCGCGACGGTCCCCTCGGCGGTGACCAGCACGGTCACCGGCAGGACGCGCTTGCCGAGCGTGGCCAGCAGCGTGCCGTCGGGGTCGAAGCGCGAGGGGAAGGTCAGGCCGAAGTCCTCCACGATGGAGCGCGCGGCGTCCTCGGTGTCCTGCGTGTTCACGCCCAGCACGGCGACCTTGCCCTTCGCCGCGTACGCCTCCACCGAGGGCAGCTCGTCGCGGCAGGGCGCGCACCACGACGCCCAGATGTTGATGACCATCGGCGCCCCGTCCGACAGCGGCATCGCCTCGCCGTCGCCGCCGAGGCAGGGCAGCGTCACCGCCGTGATGGGGTCACCGCCCCCGGCGGGCATCACCGACGGCTCGGGGCACGGGATGCCCCCCGCCGCCGATTCGGTGGACTCGCTCGCCGCGTCGTCGTCCGGGCCCGTGCAGGCCGAGACGAGCAGGACGAGGGCGGCGAGGATCGCCGGGAACCAGGTGCGGGACTTCACGCGGGTGTCTCCTCCGGGAGCAGATCGGCGACGCCGGCCGCCTCGGCGAGTTCGGGCACACGCGGGCCCTTGAGCAGCTTCACGGCCACGGAGGGGTCCTTGGGGCCCTCCCCGTAGGACGGGCACAGCTTGGCGAGGGTGCAGGCGCCGCAGGCGGGCTTGCGGGAGTGGCAGACGCGGCGGCCGTGGAAGATCGTGCGGTGCGAGAACATCGTCCACTCGCGCTTCTCGATGAGCGCGCCGACGGCGTGCTCGACCTTGACCGGGTCCTCCTCCCGGGTGAGGCCCCAGCGGCGCACCAGGCGCCCGAAGTGGGTGTCGACGGTGATGCCGGGAACCCCGAAGGCGTCGCCGAGGATCACGTTGGCGGTCTTGCGGCCCACCCCCGGCAGCTTGACGAGCTGGTCCAGCTTCCCGGGGACCTCCCCGTCGTGCTCGGTGACCAGGGCGTGGCCCAGGCCGATGAGGGAGTTGGCCTTGTTGCGGTAGAAGCCGGTGGAGCGGATCATCTCCTCCAGCTCGGCCCGGTCGGCGCCGGCGTAGTCGGCCGCGGTCGGGTAGCGCGCGAACAGGGCCGGGGTGGTGAGGTTGACGCGCACGTCGGTGGTCTGGGCCGACAGGATCGTGGCGACGGTGAGCTCAAGGGGATTGGTGAAGTCGAGCTCGCAGTGCGCGTCGGGGTGCGTCTCGGCGAGCACGCGGTTGACGCGGCGGGCCCGCCGCTTGAGCGCGAGCGGGGTGCTCGCCTTGCTCTCGGCCATGGAGGAAGGCTACGCCGCGCCGGCCGCACGGCGGCGGCGGTCGGGCGGGGTGTCGGGCCTCATCGGCGCTCCTCGCTCTCGACGACCTGGGTCGCGCCCCGCTGCGAGAAGGCGGCCCACAGGTTGAAGAGGATGATGCCCACGCCGATGGCCCCCCACAACCAGATGAAGGGCCCCTCGGTGCCGAGCGAGACGAAACCGAAGATCAGGACGGCGACGCCGACGACGGCGCCGAAGATCGCCGCGGGCTTGGACGGGCGGACGCGGGACATGAAACCGGGCATGTTTCCTCCTCGGGGTGGAGTGATCGAATGCCCGTCGCGCGAGGCGCGAAAACCCGCTTCGGCCCTTGTGGACGCCCGACCCCGCCGGGCCGTCGGACGGCGGGCCGCCGACCTGCGTCGACATCCGCCGGGGTGATCCGCGCCTCCGCTCGGGTCCCCGCGAATACCGGCAACCTTCGTTGCCGTTTCCGGGACAATGAGCCCATGGCCCACGAGCATCGGCACCCCGACCATCCCGAACCCGACCTCGCCGACACCCTCGCCGAGGTCGGCCCGCGCCTCAAGCGGCTGCGCACCTCCCGCAACGTCACCCTCGTCGAGCTGTCGAAGACCACCGGCATCTCCAAGAGCACCCTCTCGCGCCTGGAGTCCGGCCAGCGCAGGCCCAGCCTCGAACTGCTGCTGCCCATCGCCCGCGCCCACCGCGTCCCGCTCGACGAGCTGGTCGGCGCCCCCGAGGTCGGCGACCCGCGCGTACGGCTGCGCCCGGTCGACTCCGGCTTCGGCTCCACGATCATCCCGCTGACCAGGCAGCCGGGCGCGCCGAAGGCCTTCAAGATGGTCATCCCCCCGACCGGCGACGAGCCCGACCCCCGCACCCACGAGGGCTACGAGTGGATCTACGTCCTCGCCGGGCGGCTGCGGCTGGTCCTCGCCGAGCACGACCTCGTCCTCGGGCCCGGCGAGGCCGCCGAGTTCGACACCCGCACGCCGCACTGGTTCGGCTCCGCCGACACCGAGCCCGTCGAGATCCTCAGCCTCTTCGGCCGCCAGGGCGAGCGCATGCACGTCCGCGCCCGGCCGTCGGCGAAAAAGTGAGGCCCCGGGAGACCCGGGGCCCTCTTACGCGCAAGCCCTAGCGCACCTCGGCGATGAGCTCCAGCTCGACCGGCGCGCCCAGCGGCAGCTCCGAGACGCCGACGGCACTGCGAGCGTGGACGCCCGCCTCGCCGAGGATCTCGCCGAGCAGCTCGCTGGCGCCGTTGATGACGCCCGGCTGGCCGGTGAAGCCCTGCGCGGAGGCCACGAAGCCGACGACCTTCACGATCCGCACGATGCTGTCGAGGCCCGCGACGGAGTCGACGGCCGCCAGCGCGTTCAGCGCGCACACCGCGGCCAGCTCCTTGGCGTCCTCGGGGCTGACCTCGCCGCCGACGTAACCGGTCCGCAGCAGCGCGCCGTCCTTGAACGGAAGCTGCCCGGCCGTGTAGACGTGGTCGCCGCTGCGCATCGCCGGAACGTAGGCGGCCACCGGCGCGGCGACCTTCGGCAGTTCGAGGCCCAGCTCGGCGAGCCTGTCGCGAACGCTCACTTGCCCTCCCCCTTCGGCCGCTTGAAATAGGCCACCAGGTTCTCCGGGTTCATGCCCGGCACGACCTGCACGAGCTCCCACCCGTCCTCGCCCCAGTTGTCGAGGATCTGCTTGGTCGCGTGGACCAGCACCGGGACGGTCACGTACTCCCATTTCTGCATGGCGCGACGATACCGAAAGCGTCACGACAGCTCACCGGCCCGTCACGTTCGCCGACACCGCCACGTTAGACACCACAGAGCGCTACCCTGCATACCTAGCCTTCCCTCGGGGGGACAAATGACGCATGAGCCCGCGGGCGTTGACACCACCGAGCAGTCCCCCTACGAGCCGCCGCCAGAGGACACGCCCCCTCGCAAGGCACGCGGCCGGGCCGGCGCTTACGCGCTCCTCGTCGCGCTGCTCGCCTTCTGCGCGCTGGCGGCCGCCGGGGGATACCTCCTGATCGACAAACTCGCCGATCGCGGCCCGGTCAGCCCGGAGCACGCCGTCGAGGGCTTCCTCGGGGCACTGCTCACCGACCGCGACCCCCGGGCCGCCCGCGAGTTCGTCTGCCCGGCCATCCGCGACTCCGACTTCGCCGCCTACCTCGACGCCGTGGCCAGCGCCGAGGAGTCCACCGGCCGAGACGTCGACATCGCCTGGAACCACGTCACCACAACGAGTGAAAACTCCGGTGACGCCACTGTCACCGCCGACGTGTCCAGCACCACACCCACCGGCGCCGAGGCGCAGACATGGACGTTCACCGTGGTCAAGGACCCCGAATGGTACGTGTGCGGCTTCGCGACGCCGGCGTGAAAGGCGTCGTAGCCTAGATCCTGATGTCCAAACAGACCCCGCGCCACAAGCTGGCGAGCACCCGGCTCCACATCGTGACCGGGAAGGGCGGCACCGGCAAGACGACGGTCGCCGCCGCGCTCGCGCTGTCCCTGGCGGCCGGCGGCCGCCGCACGCTGCTGGTGGAGGTCGAGGGCAGGCAGGGCATCGCCCAGCTGTTCGACGTGCCCCCGCTTCCCTACGAGGAGCGGCGCATCGCCCGCGGTCCGCACGGCGGCCAGGTGTACGCGCTGGCCGTCGACGCCGAGGAGGCCCTCCTCGACTACCTGACGATGTTCTACAAGCTCGGGCGCGCCGGGCGGGCGCTGAAGAAGCTCGGCGCGATCGACTTCGCCACGACCATCGCGCCGGGCCTGCGCGACATCCTCCTCACCGGCAAGGTCAAGGAGGCCACGACGCGCATGACCGGCGGCAGGCGCGCCTACGACGCCGTCGTCCTCGACGCTCCGCCGACCGGGCGGATCACGCGTTTCCTGAACGTCACCGCCGAGGCCGCCAAGCTCGCCAAGGTCGGGCCGATCAAGTCGCAGAGCGAGGGCGTCGCGGCGATCCTGCGTTCGAAGGCGACCACGGCCGTGCACGTCGTGACGCTGCTGGAGGAGATGCCGGTGCAGGAGACCGCCGACGCGATCACCGAGCTCAGCGCGCACGGGATGCCGATCGGGTCGATCATCCTGAACAACGTCCGCACCGATCCCATCGCCGGCGCCCGCGTCACGCAGGCCGAGCTCAAGCGCGGCCTGACCGCCGCCGGGCTCCCCGCCGACAAGGCCGTCGTCACCGGCCTGCTCGAAGAGGTCCGCGCCCACCAGGTCCGTCTCGACCTGGAGGCGGGGCTACGTGCAGAACTGGCCGGCGAGCCCTACCCGCTGATCGAGCTGCCACTGCTCCCCGAGGGCGTCGACCTGTCCGGGCTCTACCACCTCGCGGAGCTGCTCACAGGGGAGGAGCCCCGATGAGCCTCGACATCGACGCGCTGCTCGGCGACCGCGACGTGCGCATCATCGTGTGCTGCGGGTCGGGCGGGGTCGGCAAGACCACGACCGCCGCGGCGCTGGCGCTGCGCGCCGCCGAGAAGCACGACCGGCGCGCGGTGGTCTTGACCATCGACCCGGCGCGGCGGCTGGCGCAGTCGCTGGGCCTGACGGAGCTGTCGAACACCCCGCGCACGGTCGAGCAGGCACGCGGGGGGCAGCTCGACGCGATGATGCTGGACATGAAGCGGACCTTCGACGAGGTCGTGCTCTCGCACACCAGCGAGGAGAAGGCCGCCGAGATCTTCGCCAACCCATTCTACCAGGCGATGAGCTCGACCTTCTCGGGCACGCAGGAGTACATGGCCATGGAGAAGCTCGCGCAGCTGCGCGCGGCCGACTCCTGGGACCTGATCGTGGTCGACACTCCCCCGTCGCGTTCGGCGCTCGACTTCCTCGACGCCCCGCAGCGCCTGGCGCGCTTCCTCGACGGGAAGATGCTGCGTCTGCTGCTGGCCCCCGCGCGGGGCGGGCGCAGCGTGTTCTCGGTGATGACGGCGGCGACGTCGTTCTTCACGAACACGATCGCCAAGATCCTCGGCGGCCGGTTGCTCACCGACATCGGCACCTTCGTAGCCTCGCTGGACTCGACCTTCGGCGGCTTCCGGCAGCGCGCCGAGCAGACCTACCGCGTCCTGCAGGACCGCGAGACGGCGTTCCTGGTGGTCGCCACGCCCGAACCCGACGCCGTGCGGGAGGCCGCCTACTTCGCCGGCCGCCTCACCGAGGAGCGCATGCCGCTGGCCGGGCTCATCCTGAACCGGGTGCATACCACCGGGGTCGCCGGGCTGTCCGCGCAGCGCAGTCTGGGCGCCGCCGAGGGCCTCGAAGAGCACGGACTGTCCCCCGTCACCGCAGGTGTCCTGCGCATTCACGCCGACCTGGTCGCCCAGGCCGAGCGGGAGGAGCGGGTCGCGGGCCGGTTCACCACCGCGCACCCAGGGGTGCCCACCACGCGGGTCGCAGCACAGGCCGGGGACGTGCACGACCTGGAGGCGCTGCGGCATGTCGGGGATCTGCTGGCGGCCGACGGGCAATGAGAAGCCGCCTGACTCGAACATGCCGGGAACCTCCCGAGTCAGGCGGCTGTAACGCGCACGGCCTAGAAGCCGGACGGCGTGAGACTGTGCCCCCTCGAAACCGAACGCTGCTCGGCTTCCTTGGTGAGTGCGGCCTCGAAGACCCGCCGCCAACTGCGAACATCGGTGTGCTTGCGTAGCAGGGCGCGGCGTTCACGCTCGGTCATGCCCCCCCAGACGCCGAATTCGATACGGTTGTCAAGAGCGTCGGCGAGACACTCCATCCGCACCGGGCATCCACGGCAGACCTTCTTTGCGGCGTTCTGCTCTGCGCCTTGTACGAAGAGCGCGTCCGGGTCACCTTCCCGGCACGCGGCCTGACTCGCCCAGTCGACCATCAACTCCATCAGCACATCCCCACCTTCTTGTTACGTACCTCTTGCCCCCAGGTCTGATGACGTAAACACCCCTCACCGGTCGCGCGGCAAACGAATGTGTAGTCGATCAGTTACGCACTGTTGCTGTCGGATTCGGACAGTACCCCTTTTGCGGGGTTATGGCTACCCCTTGGCGGCAAGTTGATCACGATGTGGTTACGACTACCCTGAAGAGACAACCCCCGACACTCGTCGAAGCGTCGCCCCCAATGAACCCTTGTGGACCCCCGCACGCGGCACTCCGCCGCGCAGATCGGGTCACGTACTCTGAGGCGGTGAAGTGGATGCCCCGAGACCGCAGCCTGCTCAACAACGTCACATCTCTACTGGTGTGCGGACTACTGGCCGGGCTCGTCGTGGCGGCGGCGGCCTTCCCCGCCATCGCCGTGGGCGGGCTGGCCGCGAAGGCCGGAGCCGAGTCCTTCGAGGACCTGCCCGACGAGCTTCGGGTCGAACCGATCCCCCAGCTCACCTCTGTGTACGCCAATGACGGCAAGACGCTGATCACCTCCTTCTACGACGAGAGCCGTCAACCCGTCGCCCTCGCCGACATCCCGCAGGTGATGCAGGACGCGATCATCTCCGTCGAGGACATTCGCTTCTATGAGCACAACGGAGTAGACCCCCGCGGGGTTGTGCGTGCGCTCATGGCAAATAGCGCAGACGGGGAAGTTTCCGAGGGCGCGTCGACTTTGACGATGCAGTATGTGCGGAATGTCTTGAAATACAACGCACAGACCGACGAAGAGATCTTCGAGGCCACAGAGGACACTCCCGCCCGCAAGATCCGCGAAATGCGTTACGCGATGGCGATCGAGAAGGAACTCGACAAACCCGAAATCCTTGAGCGCTATCTCAACATCGCGTTCTTCGGTAACCGTTCCTACGGCATCTACGCCGCCTCGCAGTCCTACTTCTCCAAGAAGCCAAAGGATCTGAAGCTCAACGAGGCCGCCTTCATCGCCGGTCTGGTCCAGGCGCCCGGTGCCTACGACCCCAGCAAGAACGACGACAAGGCCGCCACCGAGCGCCGCAACCACGTGCTGGATCGCATGGTCGCCAACGGGAAGATCACCCCGCAGGTCGCCGAGGAGGAGAAGGCCAAGAAGCTCGAACTCAAGCTCAAGGCCCAGCCGAGCGAGTGCGTCGAGGTACCCAAGAAGCACAACGACTGGGGCTTCTTCTGCGACTTCCTCAAGGACTGGTGGGGAAAGAACACCGCCTTCGGCGCCGAGCCGGCCGACCGGCTGGCGAAGCTGAAGCAGGGCGGCTACAAGATCGTCACCTCGCTCGACCCGGACGTGCAGTCCGAGGCGATGGAGACGATTCTCAACCAGGAGAGCAAGAACAGCCACCTGGCGCTCGGCACGGTCGTGATCGAGCCGGGAACCGGCCGGGTCAAGGCGATGGCGGTCAACCGCAAGTACAGCCTCGACACGAGCAAGAACCCGCCGCACTCCGACCCGAAACTGGCCGCCGAGGGAATCAAGGGCACCTATCCCAACACGACCGTTCCGCTGTTCACCACCGACGGCGACGGGAACGGCGGCTACCAGATCGGTTCGACGGCGAAGTTCTTCACCATGATCGCGGCACTGGAGAACGGCGTCCCGCTGACGCAGGCGTTCCAGAGCCCGCACCGGTACACGTCGAAGATCTACAGCGCCGGTTACCAGAAGGTCGACTCGGCCTGCGATCCGCGCTTCCCCGACGGTTCCTACCGCTGGTGCCCGAAGAACGACAGTGCCGACTACCAGACCGGCCGCTTCAACATGTGGTCCGGTTTCGGCCGCTCGGTCAACACCTACTTCGTGCAGCTCATCGAGCGCGTCGGCGCCGACAAGGTCGTCGACGCCTGGCAGAAGCTGGGCATCGACTGGCACAACGCGCCCGACCGCGAGCGCGCCACCCCCGGCTGCCAGGACCAGGAGCCGCTTGAGGACTTCTGCGGCGAGCCCGACGGCTGGGGCACGCTGACCCTGGGCGTCGCGGCGACCACGCCGATGGAGGTCGCCAACGCGTACGCGACCGTCGCCGCCGAGGGCAAGTACTGCGAGCCGACGCCGATCCAGTCGATCACCGACCGGGACGGCAATCCCGTCGCCGCGGGTGACCCGACCTGCCAGCAGGTCATCTCGCAGGACGTGGCCCGCGCGGCCACCGACGCGGCGCGCTGCCCGGTCGCGGCCACCTCATCGACCGCCAAGTGCAACGGCGGTACTTTCCCCGGCGGGCTCCAGGTCGGCCAGCGTGACGTGGCCGGCAAGACCGGTACCACCGACAACGGTTCGCTCTGGTTCGCCGGCTACACCCGCAACAACGCGCTGGCGACCTTCCACACCGACCCCGACTTCGTCGGCAAGTCGTCGAACGGCATGAGGTCCGCACCGCACTATGTGGTGTCGGAGGACATCCTCAACGCCGCCGAGAAGGGCACCGAGGCCAGAGAGTTCAAGAAGCCCTCCGACGCGATGATCTACGGCAAGAATCCGCGCGACGTGCCGTCGGTGAACTGCGACTCGGTCGAGGACGCCAAGAACAAGATGGACAACGCCGGCTTCAAGACCGAGGTCGTGCAGGGCGAGCGCTCCGACTGCGCGAAGGGCCAGGTCTACTGGACCAGCCCGGACGGGCGCGCCGCCGAGGGCAGCACGATCATCCTGTACGTGAGCACCGGCAAGAAGAAGGCCGATCCACCGCCGACCGATGGGGACGACCCACCTGACGGGGACTTACCGGACTTGCCCTCCCCCTGCTTCCCGCCGGGCCAGTGCGACGACTGACGTGACGACGGCCCCGGATCCACAATGGATCCGGGGCCGTCGTCTCGCTGGTGCGCGCTGCTCCTCAGGCGCCGAGCTTGGCGCGGACGAGGGTCGAGACGGCCTTGCCGTCGGCGCGTCCGGCGACCTTGGCCTGCACGGCCTTCATGGCCTGGCCCATCTGGCCCATGCCGGCGAAGCCGCCCTCGGTGATGGTCTGCTCGACGAGGGCCTCCAGTTCGGCCTCGCCGAGAGGCTGCGGCAGGTAGCGCAGCAGGACCTGCTCCTCGGCCAGTTCCTGCGCGGCCGACTCGGCGCGCCCGGCGTCGGCGAAGGCCTCGGCGGCCTCGCGGCGCTTCTTGGCCTCCTTGGCGAGGACCTTCTCGATCTCGTCGGCGGAAAGCTCCCGGGCGACCTTTCCGGCCACCTCGGCGTTCTTGACGGACGTCAGCGCCATCCGCAGTGTCGCGGTCGTCAGCTCGTCGCGAGCCTTCATCGCCGCGTGCAGGTCGTTCTCCAGCTGCCCCTTGCTCGTGCTCATGAGGGGTAAAACTACCCTGTAAGGCATGGGAAAGCGCAGGGTTATCGCCGCCGCGTCCGTCATCGCCGCCGCGGGGGCGGCCACTTTGGCCTACGCGTCGCTGTACGAGCGGCTCAAGTTCACGCTCCGCCGCTTCGACGTTCCGGTGCTGGCCGCCGACGCCGAGCCGCTCCGCGTCCTCCAGATCAGCGACCTGCACATGACCCCGGGGCAGCGGCTGAAGCAGGACTGGACGGCGTCGCTGGCGGCGCTGGACCCCGACCTGGTGCTGCTGACGGGTGACAATCTCGCGCATCCCGACGCCGTCCCGGGCGTGGCGCGGGCGCTGGAGCCGCTGTTCGACTACCCGGGCGCGTTCGTGTTCGGGTCGAACGACTACTACGGGCCGGTGCTGAAGAACCCCTTCGGGTACTTCAACAAGAACAAGGTGAACAAGCCGGGGAACCCGCTGCCCACCGACGACCTGCGCGAGCTGCTCGTCAAGGGCGGCTGGGCCGACCTGAACAACCAGAAGACCACCGTCACCGCCGGGGGGCGCTCGATCGAGCTGGCCGGCGTCGACGACCCGCACATCGACCTCGACGACTACCCGGCCGTCGCGGGCCCGGTGTCGGCGGACGCGGACGTGTCGATCGGTGTCACGCACGCGCCCGTGCGGCGGATCCTCGACGCGATGGCCGCCGACGGCTACGACCTGATCACCGCCGGCCACACCCACGGCGGGCAGGTGTGCGTTCCTTTCTACGGGGCGCTGGTGACCAACTGCGACCTCGACCGCAAGCGCGTGAAGGGCCTGTCCCGGCACGGCGACGCCTACCTGCACGTTTCGGCGGGAATGGGGACGAGTCCGTACACCCCGGTGCGCCTGGCGTGCCCGCCGGAAGCGAGCGTGCTCACACTCGTGCCCCGGGGGTGATACCCCTTGGCGGCTGACGCGGGACGTCGGCTAGTATTGCCCGGCGGCACGAAACTGCGTGTTTCTCTGCCGTGAGCAATCCCGGGATGTGGCGCAGCTTGGTAGCGTACCTCGTTCGGGACGAGGGGGTCGTGGGTTCAAATCCCGCCATCCCGACCGGGAAGAAAAGGCCAGACCTGCGGGTCTGGCCTTTTTCGTGCCCTCGTGAGCCGCCGGCCGATTCGGCGTTTCGTCCGACTTGCGTCCACCGCGCCGATCGTCAAACCTCATTAAGTGTTCACCCTCCGCCTCACGTTGGTCACCCGGCATGCCTGACACCGACCCGCTTCCGCTGCACCGCCTGTGCGTTCCCGAGCCGGACGTCGTGCCCTTCGCCGTGGGCACCTTCGACACCATCGGGCCCTTATCGCGGGCCGACTATCCGCACCGCCACACCTTCTACGAGATCGTGCTGGTGACCGGCGGCGACGGCGCCCACGTCATCGACTTCGCCGCGCATCCCCTGCGGCCGCCGCACATCGGGTTCATCACGCCCGGCCAGGTGCACCACTGGCAGAACGCCACCGGGCTCGACGGGCGCGTGCTGCTGTTCACCGAGGGGTTCCTCCTCGACCACCCCGCCGACCGCGACGCCTGGCAGGCCCTGTCGGAACGGCCGTGGCTGGGACTGTCGGCGGCCGAGGCGGGCGAGTTCGCGACCCTGCTGTGCCTGATGGAGGAGGAGCACCGGCGGCGTGAGCGCGACTTCCTCACCGTCCTGCAGGCCTACCTGCACGTGCTGCTGGTGCGCGCCCGGCGGGTTCCGGGGCACGACTGCGTCTTCGGGCGGTCCGACCGGGCGACCGCGGTGGCGCAGGAGTTCAGCCGGCTCGTCGCGCGCGAGCACCGCGCCGACCCGTCGGTGCGGACCTGCGCGGCGAAGCTCGGCGTCTCGGTCGGGTACCTCAGCGAGGTCGTGAAGGCCGTCACCGGGCGCACGCCGGGGCAGCTCATCCGCGAGGCGCGGATCATCGAGGCGAGGCGGCTGCTGGGCGGCACCGACCTGACAGTCGGGCAGGTCTCCCGCGAACTCGGCTTCGCCGACCCGGCCTACTTCTGCCGCTTCTTCCGGCGCGAGACCGGGACGAGCCCGGGCGACTACCGGCGCGGGAGCCGAAATCACCATGTTCCCCGCATTGAGTCCATCGACCCGTGAGGGGCCGCGCGAATAGCGTCGATCTAGCTCGACGAGATCCCCCGCACGACGAGGAGACAGCGATGACCGGCGACAACGGCGAACCAGCGGTCGAGTCCACAAAGGACGACCGCTCCGGGATGAGCCGCAAGACCCTGCTCAAGGCCGCAATGGTGGCACTGCCCGCGCCCCTGGTGATGGCCGCGGCGCCGGCGTTCTCCGGCGAGAAGACGCCGTCGGGCCAGTCCCTCGACCCCACGCCTTTCTGCGACGACGGCGACGACCCCACGCCCCCGCAGATGGAGGGGCCCTACTTCAAACCGAACTCGCCGCAGCGAAGCACCATGCTCGACGGCAACGGGACGAGGCTGACGGTGACCGGCACCGTCTACGGTCTCGGGTGTCAGGGCATCGCCGGGGCGCTGCTGGATTTCTGGCAGGCCGACAACGCCGGGAACTACGACAACACCACCTACCGCTTCCGAGGGCACCAGTTCACCAACACCTCGGGAGGCTTCAGTCTCACGACGATCGTGCCCGGCCTCTACCCGGGGCGCACCAGGCACATCCACGTGAAAGTGCAGGCGCCCGGTCGGCCGATCCTGACCACGCAGCTGTACTTCCCGAACGAGCCCCGCAACGCCACCGACTCGCTGTTCGACCCCCGGCTGCTGATGAACGTCACCACCGGCGGGGGCGGGCGGCAGGCCACGTTCGACTTCGTGCTGAACGTGCCCCAAGGGCCCGGGCCCACCAACCCGACGACCTCACCGACTACCTCACCGACGGGCACGCCCGGTGGTACGTGGAAAGCCGGAACCGCGTACAGGGTGGGTGACCAGGTCACGTACGGCGGGAGCTCGTACGTGTGCCAGATCGCGCACACCGCGATCGTCGGCTGGGAGCCACCCACGACACCCGCGCTGTGGCGGCGCGTCTGAGTGGGGCTGGAAGAGGTGCGGCCGCCCACGCGGGTCCTCGCGTGGGCGGCCGTGCCGCCGTGTGGGTGGGTGTGGGGTGGGGGGCTGACCTGGTGACCTGGTGACCTGGTGACCTGGTGACCTGGTGACCTGGCGACCTGGCGACCTGGCGACCTGGCGACCTGGCGACCTGGCGACCGCCTAATGGGACAGCACGGCCCCTCAGGTGCCCGTGACCAGCGTTTGGCAGCCGCCGCCAAATGTCCCTCGCCCTCGCCCTCGCCCTCGCCCTCGCCCTCGCCCTCGCCCTCGCCCTCGCCCTCGCCCTCGCCCTCGCCCTCGCCCTCGCCCTCGCCCTCGCCCTCGG